>JBJXFA010000068.1:0-81831 GCA_046153865.1 Sphingomonadaceae bacterium | reverse complement strand
AAAAGCGGCGATTGAGGCATTGCCCGGCAGCGGCTCGATCAGCTCGATCTGAGTTCCATCCATCGCGCCGTTGGTAGAAGGCGTATCGACAAAGCAGACCTTCACCCCCTGATCGGGCAGATCGAACGGATCATGAATTTTCGTCGCGCCCATCACCTCGCGGTAAAAGACGATGCTGTCTGCGATTGAAGGCGTCGCGACGCCAATATGGTTGAGACGGCCTAGTTTCATAACGGAACGATCCTAGCGGAGAGCAAAAAAACAAGAAGGACGAAAGGACAGATCATTAAGCACACAAGACCGACACCTAGCTTCACTGATACTACCGTCCAAAACTTTACCGGCTGCTTCACTTTCTCCACCTCAAGCAAGTTCAAGTCTACATAGCTACCGTGTTTGAGAGCATTGCGAACACTTTTAAGCGACAGAACAAAAACTGCGATTATCGCAAATAGAAACAACAGATAAAATAAAGATTCCCCATTCATAGCGGAATATTATCGTGCTTCTTCCAAGGGTTTTCCAACGCCTTGTTCCGCAACTTCCGTAACCCCAAAGCTATCCGTTTCCGCGTTGAATGCGGGTAGATTACCTCGTCGATAAAGCCCTTGCTCGCGGCTACGAACGGATTTGCGAAGCGGTCTTCATATTCCGCCGTCTTAACGGCCTGCTCCTCTGCCGAAAGCCCGCGGAAGATGATTTCCACCGCACCCTTCGCGCCCATCACCGCGATTTCCGCAGTGGGCCACGCATAGTTCAAATCGCCGCGCAAATGCTTGGACGCCATCACATCATAGGCGCCGCCATAGGCCTTGCGGGTGATGACGGTAATTTTGGGCACGGTCGCCTCGGCATAGGCGAAGAGCAGTTTGGCGCCGTGCTTGATGATGCCCGAATGCTCCTGCGCCACGCCGGGGAGGAAGCCGGGGCCGTCGACGAAGGTGATGATCGGAATCTCGAACGCGTCGCAGAAGCGGACGAAGCGCGCGGCCTTTTTTGACGAGTTGATGTCGAGGCAGCCGGCGAGCACCATCGGCTGGTTCGCGACCACGCCGACGGTGCGACCCTCGATCCGCGCGAATCCGATCAGGATGTTGCCCGCGTGCATCGGTTGCAGCTCGAAGAAATCGCCCTCATCGACCGTTTTGCGGATAACCTCGTGCATGTCGTACGGCTGGTTCGCCGAGGCGGGGATGATCGTGTCGAGCGAGTCCTCGATCCGGTCCCACGGGTCGGCGGTCGGCCGCTCGGGCACCTCGGCGCGGTTCGACGCAGGCAGGAAATCGATAAAGTCGCGCGCCGCCATCAGCGCTTCGATGTCGTTCTCGAACGCAACGTCCGCCACGCCCGATTTGGTCGTGTGCGTGACCGCGCCGCCGAGCGTCTCTTGCGTCACGACCTCGTTGGTCACGGTCTTCACGACGTCGGGGCCGGTGACGAACATGTAGCTCGAATCCTTCACCATGAAGATGAAGTCGGTCATCGCGGGGGAGTACACTGCGCCGCCCGCACACGGCCCCATGATGAGGCTGAGCTGCGGCACGACGCCCGAGGCGAGCACATTGCGCTGGAACACCTCGGCATAGCCACCGAGCGACGCCACGCCCTCCTGAATGCGCGCGCCACCCGAGTCGTTCAGCCCGATAACCGGCGCGCCGACCTTCAGCGCCATGTCCATGATCTTGCAGATCTTCTGCGCGTGCCGCTCGGAGAGCGAGCCGCCGAAAACGGTAAAATCCTGCGAGAAGACGAACACCAGCCGCCCGTTGACGGTCCCCGATCCGGTAACGACGCCGTCGCCGGGGATCACCGTCTCGGCCATCCCGAAATCGGTGCAGTTATGCTCCACATACATGTCGAGCTCTTCGAAGCTCCCCTCGTCGAGCAGCACCTCAAGCCGCTCGCGCGCCGTCAGCCGCCCCTTGGCATGCTGCGCGTCGATGCGCTTCTGTCCGCCGCCCATCCTGGCGGCCTCGCGGCGGCGTTCGAGTTCGGCAAGCGTTGCGCCCACCGCGCTCAACCCATGCGCTTCAAGGCACAGATCTTGTTGCCCGCCGGATCGCGGAGATAGGCGAGATACATCTTGCCCATGCCGCCTTCGCGAATGCCGGGCGGGTCTTCGCACGCCGTGCCGCCGTTGGCGACGCCCGCTGCGTGCCACGCATCGCCCTGCTCGGGGCTTTCGACGGCAAAGCCAATCGTGCCGCCGTTTGCCGCGCAGGCGGGTTCGCCGTCAATCGGCTTGCTGATCGCAAATGTGCCCCCTGCGGCGGACCAGAACACGCGCCCCTTGTCGTCCTGAAACCCGGGCTTCATGCCCAGCGTTGCGAACAGGGCATCGTAAAACTTCTGCGACGCCGAAACGTCGTTTGCGCCAAGCATGACATGCGAAAACATTGGCATTTCCCCTCGCGTTCAGGTTTCAGTCGGTGTCCCCGTGCCGCCGCAGCCGACGTATTGCAAGCCAGACGAGCACCACCACCACAGGCGTGAGCAAACCGATCGCCAGCACGGCGTCGAAGCCCGCCCATTGTTTCTCGACGGCCTTGACCGGATAGGCGAGCAGCGAGATCGCGTAATATGCGATGGCGGCGACTGACAGCCCCTCGACTGTGCGCTGCAAACGCAGCTGGACCGCGCTGCGCCGGTCCATCGATGCGAGCAGCGCGGCGTTGGTCGCCTCGGCCTCGATCTCGATCCGGGTGCGCAGCATTTCACCTGCGCGCGCGATGCGGTCGATCACGGAAGCTTCGCGTTCGGCAACGGCGTCGCACGTGCGCATCGCAGGAGCCAAGCGGCGGTCCATGAATTCGCCGATCGTCTGCATGCCGGGAATGCGCTCCTCACGCAGCGTCGCAATGCGGTCTCCGACGATCCCGTAATAGGCGGCAGCGGCACGGAAGCGGTAGCTCGTCTGCGTGTTGAGCGCCTCGGCCTCGCCCGACAAAGCAACGATCCGCTGGAGCAGCTTGCGATCGGCATCGACCCCGGCATCTTCGGCCAGCTTGGCGGCGAGCGCCCCGGCCTCGGCTTCGAAGCGCGCCACCGCCGCCCCTGCGCGGCCCGCCAGCGGAAACGCGAGCAGCGCCATAAGTCGATAGGTTTCGATTTCGAGCAGCATCTGCACCAGCCGTCCGACAAGCGCCCGGTCCGCCGAACGCAGCAGGACGAGCATCCGCGTCGTGCCGCGGTCATCAGGCTTGAAGTCCGTAAACACCGATGCCGCGCCATCGAGCACGCGCGCCCCGATCATGCTGCTGCCGCTGGCAGGGGCATCGGTCTCGCTTGCCGCAGTGCGAATGTCAGCCTGCGTCGCGACGAGCACTTCGCCGGGAAGCGCGGCGAGCCACGCCGTCGGCGGTCCGCCCGAACCGGATCGCATGAAGATCGTCCAGCTCGAAAACTCGGTGTGCCGCTCCCAGCGCAATGACCAGACCCCGGCATCAACCGCCCACCATTTTGCGTCTGCGCCAGGAACGGGCAGGAGCGAGGACCGGCACAGCGATGCCAGATGCTCGCGATCGGCAACGCCGCCTTCGCCCGACAGGCTGGCGATCCGGATCGCCGTGATCGGCGCATCGAGCGGTGTCGATGGGCGGGCGTGCGCCTCGGCCATCAGACGGTCGCGCTCGGGGTGGAAAGTCATGCCCGTCCGCGCCGCGTCACCCATCTATCCTGCCCCTTTTGCTGCGCGGCATTAGCATGGCACGCCGCATTCACGAACCCGTTTGCGAGGCCATCCGATTCTTGTATGCAGGGCCTGCATCTACGTCGGTGCCGTGACTGACATTAGGAGATTTGAATGGTTTCGATCCGGGCGTCCCTGGCGCTGAGCGCCGCCCTCCTCGCGCTTGCTGCATGCGGGCAGCAACCGGCCGAAGAAAAAGCAGAAACCGCAGCCACTGAAACGGCACCCGCTGAAACCGCGGCGGCGAATGCCGCGGCGCCGGCTGCAACCACTGCGGCGGGGCCGCCGCCGATCGACAATGTCGACACGCTTGACGGCACCAAACTGGCCAACTTCACCGCCGACGCGGCCAACGGTGAAAAGGCGTTCGCGGTTTGCAAGACCTGCCATGCTGTCGAGCCCGGCAAGAACATGGTCGGCCCCTCGCTGCATGGCCTGATCGGCCGGACCTCGGGCACGATCGCGGGCTTCAACTACACGGCTGCCAACAAGAACAGCGGGATCGTCTGGACCGAGGACAAGCTGTTCCAGTATCTCGAAGCGCCGAAGCGGATCATTCCCGGCACGAAGATGGCCTATACCGGCCTCAAGGATGCCCAGAAGCGGGCGGACGTGATCGCCTATCTCAAGACAAAGTCCTGATCGGCTGATCAGATCAGCTTGCGGTGTCGCAGGTCCGCCAGGTGGAGCGGCAGCGACACCGTGAGCCACAGCGCGACCCAGTGCCACGATGCGCCGGTGAGCGCGGCGCGCGCGGCCAGCAGAATTGCGGCACCGGGCAGGATGGTCAGGATCACCGTCAGCGGCTTGCGCCCGAGCGCGATGAGCAGCACCGCCTCGGCCAGCATGACCGCAATCACGAGGTCGATCGCGCGCCCGCTCGCAAACCATTCGCTCAAGCGCGCGACAAGCCCAGCAAATGCCCCATGTCCTTGAAGAATACGCGCGCGTGCGCCGCATGATCGCGGCGCACGAGCCGCTTGTTCATGTAAGCCTCCCAGGTCAGCCGCTGGACATCGGGATCGGCGCACATCTTGACGAAGCGCTCGCGCCGCTTGTCCGATGAATACCAGAAATACTGCATGATCCCGAGAATGAGAAAGACCCGGCCATGCTCGCGCATGAACGCCTTTCGCGCCCCGGCGAGCGCCTTGGCCTTGCCGGTGACCAGAAAACGATCGACGGCATCGGCCGACACCCGGCCGCAGGTCATCGCATAATAAATGCCTTCGCCCGAAGCAGGAGCAACGACGCCCGCTGCATCGCCGCAGACCAGCACGTCGCGGCCATTGTCCCACCGCTTGAGCGGCTTGAGCGGGATCGGTGCGCCCTCCACGCGAATCGTTTCGGCGGTGTCGAGCCCGATCGCGGCGCGCAGGGCAGCGGTTGCGGGGCGCAGCGCAAAGCCCTTGTTGGCGCTTCCCAGGCCCACGCTCGCAGTGTCACCATGCGGGAATACCCAGGCATAAAAATCGGGCGAGAATTTGCCCTGATAGAAGACGTCGCAGCGTTCGCGATCGAAGCCCTCGGGCGTCTTGATCACCTCGTGATAAGCAAAAACGCAGGGCACGCGATCAGCGCCTTTGAGCGTTGCCCGCGCGACGCCCGAGCGCGCGCCATCGGCCCCGAGCACACAGCGGGCGCGCACGCGCATCGGGTCGCCCGAGCGCTTGTCGCGATAGACCACGACCGACGTCCCATCGGTGTCGCGCTCAAGTGTCTCGAACGTGCCCGAACGCCGTTCGGCCCCGGCAAGCGCGGCGCGGGCGCGCAGCCATTCGTCGAAATGCTCGCGATCGACCATGCCGACGAACCCGCCCTCGCCAACCGGCATGTCGACGGTCTTGTCCGACGGCGCGATCATCCGCGCCGACCGCGCCTTGCCGACCAGCAGGCTCTCGGGGATATCGAAATCGGCCATCAGCCGCGGCGGTATCGCGCCGCCGCACGGCTTGATCCGCCCGGCCCGGTCCAGCAGCAGCACCGAGCGGCCCTTGCGCGCCAGATCGGTCGCGGCGGTCGCGCCCGAAGGCCCGCCGCCCACAATTACGCAATCATATTGCATCATCCGGTTCATGCGAGTGCTCCCAAGGGTTGGCGCAAGGTGGGTGACCGCGCAGCAACAGCGCGGGTGGCGATGGCGGCGGCGATCAGAAACAGCGCCGCCTCGCAGGCAAAGATCAGGGCGAATGCCGGGCGATCGGCCTGCATCAGCGCGCGTCCGGCGTCGACGCCGACGGCACCGATGAGCCCGCCAAGACCGAAGGCGATCGCCTGCGCTGCGCCCCAGACTCCCATGCGCACGCCCTCGCGACCTGCCCCGGCGGCCCCTGCCAGCGCCATCATCGCGCCGATCGCCGAGACGGCGAACATGCCATTGAAAAAGCCGAGCAGCGCGACATTGGCGGCGATCGGCCAGGCGGGGGCGTGCTGCGCAGCCATCGCCAGCCCGGTCAGCGCGAGCGCGGAGCCGATGCACCCCGCAACGGTCCACAGGCGCAAGCCTCCGGCGGTCCGCGCACCAAACGCATTCGCGCCCAGCCCGACGAGGACCATGCCAGCGAGCACGCCCATATGCTGAACGCCCGTGAGCTGCGTCGATTGCCCTGGCGACATGGCAAACAGGAGCCCGGCAAATGGCTCGAGGATCATGTCCTGCATCGCATAAGCGAGCATCGACACGAACACGAACAGCGTGAACAGTCGCGCCTCACGGTCGGCGAGAATTTCCCGAACTGCGAAGCCGAAATCGGTCGAGGGGCGGGCACCGTTCGAAGCTGAGGCGCGCTCGAGGCCCCAAATCGACAGCGTCGCCACCGCAAACGCCGCGCTCACGACCCCGGCCACGACCAGTGCGAGCCGCTGCGGCGAAAACGGATCGATCAAGCTGCCTGCCACCCCTGCGGTGATCACAATGCCTGCGATCATCATGATCCAGGTAATCGCTGCCGCCGCCGCGCGGCGCTCGGGCGCGACCTGGCTGGCAAGCAGCGCCAGCAGCGACGTCCCCGCCGCGCCGACGCCACCGCCAATCAGCGTGAACGCCAGCACCGCAAGCGCGATGCCCGGCCACCACGACGTCGCAAGGATTACGGCCGCGGCCACGGCCAGCATCGTGCCGAGGCCCAGCACCGCCATGCCGCCGATGATCCATGGCGTTCGCCGGGCCCCCCGGTCTGACCCATGGCCCCACAGCGGACGCGACAGCTGCACGGCATAATGCCAGGCGACGAGCCCTGCGGGGAGCGCCGCAGCGAGCGCATATTCGACGACCATCACACGGTTGAGCAGCGACGTCGCCAGCATCACCATCGCGCCGATTGCGGCCTGCACGCCGCCGAGCCGCACGATCGCGAGCCAGTTCAAAGCACGCCCCCAAGGCCGAGCGCGCTCGCAAGCATTCCGAACACGTAAAGCGTCGTCCCGCTGGCATTATACCACGGCGCGAAGCGCCGCGGATCGCGCAGCAGGCGAACCATGAGCATGAGTTGCCCTGCAAGCAGCGCTGCCACGATTGCTGCCGAAGCGAGATGGCCCCAATGCGCCAGCAAGAGCGCCACGATCACTTGCGGCAGCGCCATCACCGCGCAGGCGAGCCGCGCCGCCAGAAGCACACCCAGCCGCACCGGCAGCGAACGCACGCCCGTCGCGCGGTCCCCGTCGACCGCCTTGAAATCGTTGAGCGTCATGATCCCGTGCGCGCCGAGACTGTAAAGGAGGAGGATCGCGAGGATGGGGGCCGACGGCAGTGCGCCCAGCATGACCGCCGCGCCGGTAAACCAGCTCAGCCCTTCGTAGGTAAGCGCCACCACGGCAGGCCCGGCCCAGCCATCGGCCTTAAGCCGCAGCGGCGGCGCGCTATATGCCCAAGCACAGACGAGCCCAAGCAATGTCGCGGCCAGCACCCATGGCCCCGTCGCCCACGCCACCAGCACCGATAGCGCCGTTCCGAGGCACGCGATCCACAGCCCCCAGCGCCCCGCGATGCGCCCCGAGGGGATCGGTCGCCCGGGCTCGTTGATGGCATCGACATGCCGATCGAACCAGTCGTTGACCGCCTGACTGGTGCCGCAGACCAGCGGTCCGGTGAGCGCCACACCCGCGATCAGGAAACCCCAGCGTTCGGAGACGGGCACGCCCGATGACACGACGCCGCACAGAAACGCCCACATCGGTGGAAACCAGGTGATCGGCTTGAGCAGTTCGAGCACGTCGCGCGCAGCCGGAACAGGTGTTCGAGGCAGCGATGCGGCGATGCGGCTCATGAGTCGAAAGGCTAAACTTGACACTCGAAAGCGTCAAGCCAATTGGACAGTCAGCTGTCGTCGCTGCCGAGATTGCCGACGCCGTGGCGGTGCATCTTCGAATAAAGGCTTTGTCGACTTAGCCCGAGAATCTCGGCCGCCGATGCGCGATTGTCCGACGTGTAGGCAAGCGCGGCCTCAATGCAGAGGCGCTCGATCAGATCGGTCGACTCGCGCACGATGTCCTTCAGGGACATGCGCCCGACAAGCTCGGTAAGCTGATCGACCGAGCGCGGCAGGTCGCGCGCGGCCGGTGGCAAATCACGCGGGCGGCGGGCAATGGTCCGGATCGAGAAACCGAAGCAGGGTCCGTCCACCGAAGGCACCATCACCGCAGACAGCTCGACTTCCTCGATCCCGCCGTCGGCGGCACGCAACATCGTCGCGACATTGCGGACCGCACCGTGCTCGCGAATTTGCGCGATGATGACGTCGAAATCGACCTCGGCGCGCCCAAGGAAACTGGCCAGTCCGATGCCGCGGACACGCTCGACCGAGACGGCATGGGCAAGATCGACGAAAGCGGGGTTCGCGCCCACGATTTCGAATGCAGCGTTGGTGAGCACGAACCCGTCGGGCATCTGCGCCATCACGTCGAGCATCGCGTGTTCGTCGCTGCCGTCGCGACCGCTTCCGCCCAGCCGGATAAGATAGTAACTCGCCTGCTCCTGGCGAAACAGGCTTGCCGTCATGACGACGCTGCCGCGCCCGCCGGGCAGCGCCAATGTCGTCGGCGGTTGATCCGCCGCGCTGACGGCACCGAGCCAGGCGATCATGGCATCGCGGGCATGATCGTCGATCAGGCTGGCAAACGGCCGCCCGACGAGGCTGGCTTCCGGGGCACCGAGCAAGGCCATCGCAGCAGAATTTGCCTCGCGGATCCGCCGGGTCGCGACATCGACCACAAGAATGGCTTCGGTCGCCCGCTCGAAAAGGACGCGGTAGCGCGCCTCGGCCTGGCGCAACCGCAGATAATCGCGCTCGAGCGACTGCTGCGCCTGCAACAGCCGCTGCTGGAGCACGGCGTTGGCGCGAAGATCGCGCCCAACAGCGACGATCCTGCCCAGCTCGCCCAGCCGCACCGCGAGATAACGCACCGGCACGTCGCCATTGGCGGTCGGATGGTTCACCTGACGCCAGCGGCTTTGCGCGCCATCGAGCGCGGCGGTGACCATTTCCTCGACCTTGGTGCGGCTGTCGGCCGAGACGATCTCGCCCCAGCGCCGCCCGACCCAGTTATCGCTGCCTTCGATCGACATCTCGCTGCTGGCGAGCGCATAATCGAGCACGACGCCATCGCGGTCGAGCACGAGCACCAGATCGCCCGCCGCCTCGACCAGCCGGGCGGCCTGGCGCGCGTCGAGCGTTCCCAGCGTCTCGTGCGGCGCCCGCAAGGGGATCGAAAGCGAAGAGGCGATATTCATGGCGCGAAACTCGGCAGCCTTTCATCGTAAACGTCAAGCAGGCAGCCGATCCTGCGCGACGCGCCCATCGACGAGTGCGCTCGCCACCGCAAGTGCCGTTTTGGCGTCACAAGCCGGAGCATCGGCTCCGAACTTGACCGCCTTTGCGCTGTCTTTGGAAAAAGCAGGGCCGCCGAGAAGGACACCCAGCGCCGGATTGGCCGAGACCGCACGGAGCCCGGAAACAAGCTGTGCGACGTCGGCGGCAAACCGGTCGATTCCGACAGTAATGCCGATCAGGTCAAATTCGCGCTCGGCCACCATTGCAATCAGGTCCTGCCGGGTCGCATTGGTCAGCACCTCGGTTTGCCAGCCGCCGCGGCGGAAGATGTCTTCGACGATTACGGTTCCGAAGCTGTGCTGTTCGCCGGGCATCGTGACAAACAAGGCGCGGCGATGCGGCGTGTCGCCGCTCGCGGGCACCCGCGCAGAGAGTTCGCGCACGATCTCCTGAAGCCGCCAGAGTGCCATCGTTACCGCCACGAAGTCGGTCGTGTCGTCTTCCCACATCGTGCCCAGATGGCGGGCCGCTGGAGCCAGCAGATCGATGAGAATGGTATCAACCGATATCCCGCGCGCGAGCAGCGCCTCCACAGTGTCAAGCAACGCACCGGCATCGTCCGTCAGTGCGCGCTCGCCGAATGCTGCAATCTCATCTGCAGCAATGGCCTTGCCACACGGCTGAACCGCGACGCGCTCATGAGCGTGCGCCAGCAGTAATCGGGGGATGACTTCGTTCTCGACCATGTCGGCGTAAGCGGGTCGCAACGGGATCGCAGGTTGCGCCTTGCGGCCCAACATGCTGCGCAGCGCAGGATAGGTTGGCATCGTGCCGACCAGCGACCGAACCATCCCGTAAACACTGGCCATCGTTCGGCCTCTCCCCACCTCGCCGGGCGGCGCGACCTGTTCGCGTCGCTCAGGGTTGCTGTGCGCACCTTAGACGAATCGGAGCTTATGTCGGTTTCATTTCGATGGCAATTCCCCCTCAAACGACACCCAGGATTTTGTCATTTATTCTAGACGTCAAAAAGATTTGACACTTTTCATGGGCTTTGCCAGTCTCCCGGCAAGGCGGAGGAGAGGCTGCAGGTGGAGTCGAAGCGACCCCTTTATACCCCCGAAGAGCGGGCCCGGCGCGATGCCTCGCGCTGGACGACTGTGCAGGGCATTCTCGCGCCGCTCCAGTTCGCCGTTTTCGCTATCAGCCTCACGCTCGTGCTGCGCTTTCTGGCGACCGGCGAAGGCGAGACTGCCGCAGCAGTTTCGGTCATCGCCAAGACGCTCACGCTCTATGCGATCATGATCACCGGGGCGATCTGGGAGCGTGAGGTTTTCGGCCAATATCTTTTTGCCGAGCCGTTCTGGTGGGAAGATTTCTTCTCGATGTTCGTCATCGCGCTGCATACCGCCTATCTCATTGCCTACTGGAGCGGCTGGGGCACTCCGCAGCAGCAGATGGCGATCGCGCTTGCAGCCTACGCCACCTATGTCGTCAACGCAGGGCAGTTCCTGTTGAAGCTGCGCGACGCGCGCCTCCAGGCGGTGACGTGAGCGCGGTGCAGCCCCTCGCCGCAGGGCAACCCATCCTGCGCGAGCGCGGCCAGCGCGAAGTGTTTTGCGGGCTCACCGGAATCATCTGGCTGCACCGCAAGATCCAGGACGCGTTCTTCCTCGTCGTCGGCTCGCGCACCTGCGCGCATCTGCTGCAGTCGGCGGCGGGCGTGATGATCTTCGCCGAGCCGCGCTTTGCGACCGCGATCATCGAGGAGCGCGATCTTGCCGGGCTCGCCGATGCCAACGAGGAACTCGACCGCGTCGTCAACAAGCTGCTCGTGCGGCGGCCCGACATCAAGATGCTGTTCCTCGTCGGCTCGTGCCCGTCCGAAGTGATCAAGCTCGACCTCTCGCGCGCCGCCGCGCGGCTGAACGCCAAGCACGATGCCGTGCGCGTGCTCAACTATTCGGGCAGCGGCATCGAGACGACCTTCACCGAAGGCGAGGACGCGTGCCTCGCCGCACTCGTCCCCGAACTGCCTGCCTCGGACGAATCCGCACTGATGATTGTCGGCACATTGCCCGATATCGTCGAGGATCAGTTCCTCCGCCTGTTTGATGCTCTCGGCATCGGCCCGGTCCACTGCCTGCCTGCGCGCCGCGCCGATGCGCTCCCGCCGGTGGGGCCGAACACGCGCTTCCTGCTCGCCCAGCCCTTCCTCGGCGAGACCGCGCGGATGCTCGAGGAGCGCGGCGCAACCCGGCTCGATGCGCTCTTCCCGTTTGGTGCCGAGGGCACGACCGCATGGCTGCATGCTGCCGCGATGGCATTCGGCATCGAGGAGATGCACTTTCGCCAGGTGATCGCGCCGTTCCGCGCGCGCGCCAAACAGGCGATCGAACACAGCCGTTCGGGCCTCGAAGGCAAGACGATCTTCTTCATGCCCGATTCGCAGCTCGAAATCCCGCTTGCGCGCTTTCTTGCCGCCGAGCTCGGCATGATCCCGGTCGAGGTCGGCACGCCCTATCTCCACCGCAAGCACCTTGCCCACGAACTCGCCGCGCTCCCCGCCGACGTGCTGATCAGCGAAGGCCAGGACGTCGACAAGCAACTCGACCGCGTGCGCGCCGCGCAGCCCGACCTGACCGTCTGCGGCCTCGGTCTCGCCAATCCGCTCGAGGCCGAAGGGCTGACGACCAAATGGGCGATCGAGCTCGTCTTCTCGCCGATCCACGGCTTCGACCAGGCAGGCGACCTCGCCGAACTCTTCGCGCGGCCGCTGCGCCGCCGCGACGGGCTGAGGGTCTGATGCAACTAACCGTCTGGACCTACGAAGGCCCGCCGCATGTCGGCGCGATGCGCGTCGCGACGGCGATGACGGGTGTGCATTACGTGCTGCATGCGCCGCAGGGCGACACTTACGCCGACCTATTGTTCACGATGATCGAACGGCGCGGCAAGCGCCCGCCCGTCACCTACACGACCTTCCAGGCACGCGATCTCGGCACCGATACCGCCGAGTTGTTCCAGTCGGCCGCGCGTGACGCCTATGAGCGCTACCAGCCGCAGGCGATCCTCGTCGGCGCATCATGCACCGCCGAGCTGATCCAGGACGATCCGGGCGGGCTGATGGAGGCGATGCACCTCCCCGTACCGGTGATCGCGCTCGAACTGCCGAGCTACAGCCGCAAGGAAAGCTGGGGCGCGTCCGAGACCTTCTACCAGCTCGTGCGCCATCTCGCCGACAAGACGGTGGTGCGCACGCCGCTCGAAGGGCGCCGCGCTCGCGCCAATCTGCTTGGACCCACGGCACTCGGCTTCCGCCACCGCGACGACGTGGCCGAGATCACCACACTGCTCGATCGCCTCGGCATCGACGTCCATCTCGTCGCGCCACTCGGCGCATCGCCCGCCGACATCGCGCAGATCGGCGCGGCCGATTTCAATATCCTGCTCTATCCCGAAACCGGCGATCAGGCCGCCCGCTGGCTCGAACGCACCTTTCGCCAGCCCTGCGTGCGCACGATCCCGATCGGCCATGGTGCTACGTGCGATTTCGTGCGCGAGGTCGCCGCACTCGCAGGCGTCGATCCCGCGCCGGTGCTCGCCGCTTCGTCGCGGCTGCCATGGTGGAGCCGCTCGGTCGATTCGACCTACCTCACCGGCAAGCGCGTCTTCATCTTCGGCGACGCGACGCATGCGATCGCGCTCGCCAAGGTCGCGCGCGACGAGATGGGGTTCGCGGTCGTCGGCCTCGGCTGCTACAACCGCGAATTCGCCCGCGATCTGCGCGCTGCGGCGGAGGAGCACGGCCTCGAGCCGCTGATCACCGACGACTATCTCGAAGTCGAGAGCGCGATCGCCGCACTCCAGCCCGAACTCGTGCTCGGCACGCAGATGGAGCGCCACATCGCCAAGCGGCTCGGCATCGGCTGCGCGGTGATCTCGGCCCCCGTCCATGTCCAGGATTTTCCCGCGCGCCATTCGCCCTTCATGGGCTTTGAAGGCGCGAACGTCTTGTTCGATACGCTGATTCACCCGCTGACGATGGGCCTCGAAGAGCATCTGCTGACGATGTTCCGCGACGATTTCGAATTCTCAGATGCACACGGCGCGAGCCATCTGGGCCACGGCCAGATCCTCCCCGGAACGGGGAGGTGGTCCGAAGGACCGGAGGGGCCGGGTGAAGCGCGCGGCGAATCCGAGGCTTTGGAGAGCGCGTCGAGCGACCCCTCCGTCACGCTCCGCGCGCCACCTCCCCGTTCCGGGGGGGATTTATGGGACGCTGAGGCCGAAACCGAATTGAAGAAAATCCCCTTCTTCGTGCGCGGCAAGGCACGTCGTAACACCGAAGCCTATGCCGCCGCGCATGGCCTAGTGTCGATATCCCTCGACACGCTTTACGATGCGAAGGCGCATTATGCACGGTAGCTTCAGCCCGAAAGTCCGCGTCGTCATCGTGACGCTCGACAATCATCTTTCGGGTGCCGCCGAACGCGCCGCCGCACAATTGGCGCGCGAGGGCAGCGGCATCACGATCGACTTCCATGCCGCCGCCGATTGGGAACGCCACCCCGAAACGCTCGAACGCTGCCGCCGCGACATCGCGCGCGGCGACGTCATTGTCGCGACCATGCTGTTCCTCGAGGATCACATCCGCGCCGTCCTGCCCGCGCTCGAAGCGCGCCGCGAGGAGTGCGACGCGATGCTCGGCCTCATGTCGGGGGCCGAAGTCGTCAAGCTGACGCGCATCGGCGGCTACCGGATGGACAAGCCCGCCACCGGCGCGATGGCCCTCCTCAAGAAACTCCGCGGATCATCGAAGCCCGGCGCAAGTTCGGGCGCGGGGCAGATGAAGATGCTGCGCCGCCTGCCCAAGATCCTGAAGTTCATCCCCGGTGCCGCACAGGACGTGCGCGCCTATTTCCTGACGCTGCAATATTGGCTCGCCGGTTCTGACGACAATGTCGTCAACATGGTCCGCGCGCTGGTCGATCGTTATGCCGACGGCGAGCGGCGCAGCCTGCGCGGCACGATGAAGGCGCTGAACCCGATCGAATATCCCGAGGTCGGCCTCTATCATCCGGCTGTTCCGCTGCGCATCTTCGAGGACGCAAAGCTGCTGGCCAAGGATCGCAAGACCGGCACCGTCGGACTACTGATGCTGCGCTCGTATATCCTTGGGCGCGACACCGGCCATTATGACGGCGTGATCGCCGCGCTCGAAGCCAGGGGCCTCAAAGTCGTGCCCGCTTTCGCCAGCGGCCTTGACGCGCGGCCGGCAATCGAGCGCTATTTCATGAAGGACGGCGCGGCGAGCGTCGATGCCGTTATCTCGCTGACCGGCTTCTCGCTCGTCGGTGGCCCCGCCTACAACGATACCGCCGCCGCCGAGGCAATCCTCGCGCAACTCGACGTCCCCTACATCGCCGCGCACCCGCTCGAATTCCAGACGCTGCAGGCGTGGGGCGCGGGGCGGCAGGGGCTGCTGCCGATCGAGGCAACGATGATGGTCGCCATCCCCGAACTCGATGGCGCGATCGTGCCATCGGTCTTCGGCGGCCGCTCGGACGGAACGGGTGCGCCGTGCACCGGTTGCGCGCGCCGCTGCACCTTTGCCTCAGGCGGCCTCGTCCGCGAGATGCTCGCCTGCCCCGAACGTGCCGAAGCGCTCGCAGGCAAGGTCGCCAAGCTCGTGGTGCTGCGCCGCTCGGAGCGCGCAACGCGCAAGCTTGCGCTCGTGCTGTTCAACTTCCCGCCGAACGCCGGCGCAGTGGGCACGGCGGCCCATCTCGCGGTCTTCGAAAGCGTGCATGCCACGCTGACCCGGCTTGCCGCAGAGGGCTATCGGGTCGAAGTCCCCGCCACGGTCGATGATCTGCGCAATGCGATCCTCAAAGGGAATGCCGACCGCTACGGCGCGGACTGCAACGTCCACGCGCGCATTTCCGCCGACGACCACGTCCGCCGCGAGCCGCATCTGCGCGCAATCGAGGCGGTCTGGGGCCCCGCCCCCGGCAAGGCGCAGGCTTCAGGCGGGCACATTCACGTGCTTGGCGCG
Organism: Sphingomonadaceae bacterium; assembly: GCA_046153865.1. Taxonomy (GTDB): domain Bacteria; phylum Pseudomonadota; class Alphaproteobacteria; order Sphingomonadales; family Sphingomonadaceae; genus Sphingomonas_O. The sequence continues at coordinate 66,317 of JBJXFA010000068.1, read as the reverse complement.
CAGTTCGGCAACGTCTTCATCGGCGTCCAGCCCGCCTTCGGTTTCGAGGGCGATCCGATGCGCCTCATGTTCGAAGGCGACTTCGCCCCGACGCACGCGTTCAGCGCCTTCTACCGCTGGATGCGCGAGGATTTCGCCGCCGATGCCATCCTCCATTTCGGCACGCACGGCGCGATGGAATGGATGCCGGGCAAGCAGGTCGGCATGTCGGGCGATTGCTGGCCTGATCGGCTGATGGGCGACGTGCCAAATTTCTATCTCTATGCGGCCAACAACCCGTCCGAAGGCATGCTCGCCAAGCGCCGCTCGGGCGCAACGTTGATCTCGTATCTGACGCCCGCGCTCGCCGAGGCCGGGCTCTACAAGGAACTCGTCGATCTCAAGGCGCTTATCGAGCGCTGGCGGTCGGCGACCGACACCGAGCGCATGCCGATCGAGCCGATGATCCGCGAGACGGCCGCCACGCTCGACCTCGACGCAACCGACATCGCCGTCCTTGCCGCGCGGCTCTACGAAATCGAGCGCGAGCTGATCCCCCACGGACTGCATATCGTCGGCAAGCCGATGAGCGAGGCGCAGGCCGAACAGCTCGTGGCGGCAGGTGTCGACGCGCAGATGCTGCGCAGCAATCCCGAGCTCGATGCGATCGTCGCGGCGCTCGATGCGCGCTTCATGCGACCCGCGCCGGGCGGTGACGTGCTCCGCAATTCGGCAGTGCTGCCGACCGGGCGCAATCTCCACGGCTTCGACCCCTTCAAGCTGCCGAGCCGCGTCGCGGTCGCCGAGGGCAGCGCGCAGGCAGCGCAGTTGATCGAACGCCACCTCGCCGATGGCGGCGATTTTCCCGAAAGCCTCGCACTCGTGCTCTGGGGCACCGACAATCTGAAGAGCGAAGGCGCGCAGCTTGCGCAGGCGCTGGCGCTGATCGGCGCGCGGCCGCGGCACGACGGCTATGGGCGGCTCGCAGGGGCCGAATTGATCCCGCTCGCCGAACTCGGCCGCGCGCGCATCGATGTCGTCGTCACGCTGTCGGGCATCTTCCGCGACTTGCTGCCCTTGCAGACGCGGATGCTCGCCGAGGCCGCGCTGCTTGCAGCACAGGCTGACGAGCCTCTCGACCAGAACTTCATCCGCAAGCACAGCCTGGCGCATGCGGAAAAGCATGGCTGCGATCTGGAAACTGCGGCATTGCGGGTCTTCTCGAATGCCGAGGGCGCTTACGGCGCGAACGTCAATCAGCTGATCGACAGCGGCAACTGGACCGACCCCGACGAGCTGGCGACCATGTTCGAAGCCAAAAAGGGCTATGCTTACGGCGTGAAGGGCGCGCCCGTCCGCCAGGCCGAACTGCTGCAATCGGCGCTCGCGACGGTCGATTTCGCCTATCAGAACCTCGATTCGGTCGAGCTCGGCGTGACCAGTATCGATCAATCTGTCGATGCGCTCGGCGGGATCAGCCGCTCGGTCGCGCGCGCCAAGGGCAAAGCGGCCCCGGTCTACATCCTCGATGCGACGCGCGGCGAAGCCAAGGTCCGCACGCTCGGCGAGCAGGTTGATCTCGAAACGCGCAGCCGCGTGCTCAACCCGAAATGGTACGAAGGCCTGCTCGATCACGGCTTCGAAGGCGTCCGTCAGATCGAGGGCAGCGTGACCTGCATCTCGGGCTGGTCGGCGACGACGGGTGAGGTCTCGCCCTACCTCTACCAGGCGATCAGCGACACCTATCTGCTCAATCCCGCGATGCGCGAGCGGATGGCCGCACTCAATCCCAAGGCGACCGCGCGCGTCGCCAATCGCATGCTCGAAGCGAGCGAGCGCAAATACTGGACTCCCGATGCCGCGACGCTCGCGGCGCTCCACGCAGCCTCCGACGCGATCGAAGATCGCCTCGAAGGGATTGCGGCATGAGAAACTTGATCACTCGAACAAACACCGCTTGCCCGAGCGAAGTCGAGGGCCTCGTTCGAGCGAAGCCGAGAACGTCAAGCGAAGAGCCTCGGCTGCGCTCGGCAACGCCCCTCGGCTTCGCTCGGGGAAGCGGATTGAAAGGTATTTCCGAATGGCCCTGCTAGATCCCCCCATCCGCCGCGCCGACGGCGACGGCAGCGTCCAGGTCCGCCTCGACCCGGTCGATCGCATCGGCAATGCCAAGGTCTTTGCCGTCTACGGCAAGGGTGGCATCGGCAAGTCGACGACCAGCTCGAACCTGTCGGCGGCGATGTCGCTGCTTGGCAAGCGCGTGCTCCAGATCGGCTGTGACCCCAAGCATGATTCGACCTTCACGCTGACCAAGAAACTGATGCCGACCGTGATCGACGTGCTCGAAACGGTCGATTTTCATCATGAGGAACTCCGCCCCGAGGACTATATGTTCGAGGGGTTCAACGGCGTCATGTGCGTGGAGGCAGGCGGGCCGCCTGCGGGCACGGGCTGCGGCGGCTATGTCGTCGGGCAGACGGTCAAGCTGCTTAAGCAGCACCATCTGCTCGAAGACACCGACGTCGTGATCTTCGACGTGCTTGGCGACGTGGTGTGCGGCGGGTTCGCGGCACCCCTGCAGCATGCCGAGCGCGCGGTGGTCGTTGCGGCCAATGATTTCGACAGCATCTTCGCGATGAACCGCATCATGGCGGCGATCAAGGCGAAGGCGAAGAACTACGAGGTGCGCCTCGCAGGCGTCATCGCCAACCGCAGCGCGCAGACCGACGAGATCGACCGTTTTGCGGAAGCGACGGGCCTGAAGCGCCTCGCGCATTTCGCCGATGTTGACGCGATCCGCCGCTCGCGGCTCAAGAAATGCACCTTGTTCGAGATGGAAAGCTCGCCCGAAGTCGAAGTCGCCAAGGCCGAATATCTGCGGCTGGCCGCGCTGCTCTGGGCGGGCACCGACGCGCTAGACGCGATGCCGATGAAGGATCGCGAAATCTTCGAGTTTCTCGGGTTCGAATGACCAGTTCGGTCGCCTTTGCCGCCCGCCGCGATGCGCTCGAAACCTATTTCGACCGGACTGCGCGCGACGCGTGGGAGAGGCTGACCTCCGATGCGCCGGTCAGCGGCGTGCGCGCCACGGTGCGCGCGGGGCGCGACCGGATGCGCGCGACGCTGCTGTCGTGGCTGCCCGCCGACATGACCGGGCAGCGGCTGCTCGATGCAGGATGCGGCACCGGATCGCTGGCAGTCGAAGCGGCGCGGCGCGGAGCCCATGTCGTCGCGATCGACGTGGCGGCCGGACTTGTTGACGTGGCGCGCGAGCGTGCGCCCGACGGGCTGCGCATCGACTGGCGCAGCGGCGATATGCTGAGCGCCGATCTCGGCACGTTCGATCATGTCGTTGCGATGGATTCGCTCATTCATTACGCGGCGCGCGACATGGTCAGCGCCGTTGCGCAGCTGGCCGAACGCAGCGGGCATGTCCTGTTCACCTTCGCGCCGCAAACACCGGCGCTCGCCGCGATGCACGCGCTCGGGCGGTTGTTCCCGCGCGGGGATCGTGCCCCCGCAATCGAGCCGGTCGCTGAAAAGCGCCTCCGCGACCTGCTGGCGCAAGCCTTGTCCGCCCGCGCGCTCGGTCGCGATGCGCGCATTGCGAGCGGCTTCTACACGAGCCACGCCCTCGAGGTGACGCCGTGATGCGCGCCGCCTTCTGGACCGGCATCGGCACGCGCTTTCTGCCCTTTGCCGATGCCGCAAGCGCCGATCTGCCGCTGACCCGCATCCTGCGCCTGTCGCTATTTCAGGTCTCGGTCGGCATGACCGCCGTCCTGCTCACCGGAACGCTGAATCGCGTGATGATTGTCGAGCTTGGCATGTCCAGCGCGCTCGTTGCGATCATGGTCGCGCTACCGCTGCTGTTCGCGCCGATGCGCGCGCTGATCGGCCACAAGTCCGATACGCACCGCTCGGTCTTCGGCTGGCGGCGCGTGCCCTATATCTGGTTCGGATCGCTGCTGCAGTTCGGCGGGCTGGCGATCATGCCGTTTGCGCTGCTCGTGATGTCGGGCGGTGGCGCGGGGCCAGCATGGATCGGCCACACGGGGGCGGCACTTGCGTTTCTGCTGGTCGGCGCGGGTATGCACACGACGCAGACGGCGGGACTGGCGCTCGCAACCGATCTGGCGACCGCCGACAAAGCCCCGCGCGTGGTCGCGCTGCTCTACGTCATGCTGCTCATCGGCACGATGGTGAGCGCGGTCGCGATCGGTCAGGCGCTGGCCGACTTTTCGGCGACGCGGCTCGTTCAGGTGGTCTCGACGGGCGCGGTGCTGACGATGGTGTTCAACACGGTCGCGCTGTGGAAGCAGGAGGCGCGCGGTGCGCTTCCCCGCAGCGCAGCCGAGCGTCCGGCGTTCGGGGATGTCTGGGCCGCATTCGTGAGCCAGCCCGACGCCAAGCGGCTGCTGCTTGCCACCGGCTTTGGCGCGGCAGCTTTTGCAATGCAGGACGTTCTGCTCGAGCCCTATGGCGGCCAGGTGCTGGGGCTTTCGGTGAGCGCGACGACGTCGCTGACCGCGCTCTGGGCATTGGGCACACTTGGTGGTTTCGCGCTTGCCGCCCGGACGCTCACGAACGGTGGCGATACGCACCGGCTGGCGGGCAACGGCGGGGTCGCCGGGATTGGCGCGTTCCTGATGATCATCTTTGCTGCCCCCGCACAGTCGCCGACATTACTCGCGCTCGGCGCGGCGGTGCTGGGCTTTGGCGGCGGGTTGTTTTCGGTCGGCACGCTGACGGCGGCGATGGCACTGTCGCAAAGCGGGCGCTCGGGGCTGGCGCTCGGCGCGTGGGGCGCGGTGCAGGCCTCCTGCGCGGGCACCGCGATCGCGCTGGGCGGCATCCTGCGCGAAGCCTTCGGCGCAGGCGACGCGACCACCGGCTACACCGCGGTCTATCTCATCGAAATCCTGTTGTTGCTTGCAACGCTCGTCGCGATCGGCCCGCTTGTCGGGCGGCGCGCGCGCGAGACTCTCATCCCCTCGCAGCGGTTCGGCCTCGCCGAATTCCCTGCCTGACGCGAAAGGAAGACGCCATGTCCTACACCCTTGCCGGAGATATCGACATCGCCCTGCTGGCATTCTGGGCATTCCTCGGCTTCTTCATCGCGCTGGTTATCTATCTCCAGCGCGAATCCTATCGCGAGGGCTATCCGCTCGAGGATGCGGTCACCGGCCGCTACGAAACCGGGCTCGATATCGTGCCCTTGCCGAAGAAGAAGATCTTCCGCCTGCCCTTCGATCGCGGCACCGTGACCGTGCCCAATCCGCATGCGCGCGAGCCGGTCGAGATTGCGGCGCGGCGGATGGATCGCTCGCCCGGATCGCCCTATGTGCCGACGGGCAATCCGCTCGTCGACGGCATCGGCCCCGCTGCCTATGCCAATCGCGCCGACGTGCCCGATATCGACATGGAGGGGCATCCGCGCATCGTTCCCATCGGCAACAGCGGTATGTGGGTTTCGCCGAACGATACCGATCCGCGCGGCCTGCCGATGATCGGGTCGGACGGGGTGCGCGCCGGGACGGTCACCGACCTATGGATCGACAAGGCCGATCGCCTGATCCGCTACCTCGCAGTCGATACCGGCACCCGCTCGGTGCTCGTCCCGATGGCGATGTGCGTCGTGCGCAAGGCGGGCGTCGTCACGGATTCGATCAACGCAGCGCAGTTCGCCGAGGCACCCGTCGCGCCCGCTGACGGAATCATCACCTTCCTGGGCGAAGAGCGCGTGCTCGGCTATTTCGGCGGCGGATACCTCTATTCGAGCCGCGCGCGGCAGGAGCCGCTGCTGTGAGCGAGCACGACTTCGAACCCGTCCCCGGCCTGCCCGGACGCTTGCCGCGCGGCGAAACGATGCTCTGGCAGGGCAAACCCGACTGGAAGCAGCTTGCAGTTGCGGCGTTTCATATCCGGCCGGTTGCGCTCTATTTCGTGGTGCTCGCCGTTTGGGGTGCGCTGAGCGGCGGCAGTCTCGTCGGCATCGCGATCACGATTGGCTTCGGCGCGCTGGCGGTCGGCGTGCTGTCGCTGATGGCGTGGTTTTCCGCGCATACGACGATCTACACGCTGACCGACCGGCGGATGGTGCTGCGCATCGGTATGGCGGTCTCGACCTGCATCAATCTGCCGCTCGGCCAGATCGGCGCGGCGGATCTCAAACTTGCGGGCAATGGCAGCGGCGATATCGCGCTGCGCACCAACGACCGGATGCCGCTGGGCTATGCGATGCTCTGGCCGCATGCGCGCCCGTGGACGATCGTGCATCCGCAGCCGATGTTGCGCGCGGTGCCCGAGGCGCGCAAGGTCGCCGCACTTCTCGCCCGCGCCTGCGGAGCCTCGCTCGCCGTCGCGCGCGCGCCTGCACAACCCGAGGCGCTGGCAGCATGAGCAGCAGCCATCATCACGCGCAAGAACCGTTCCCCAAGGGCATGCTGATCCTGGCCGGCGTCCTCGTCGGCACCGCGCTCAGCGTCGTCAGCGTTGCGCGGATCGCCGGACTCCCGCCCGCCGCCTCGCCGATTGCCGAGCGCGCCGCCGCGGGCGTGCAGGCGCTCGCCACCCGCGACCTGCGCTTCACCGACGAGGCCGACAATTCGGTGCGCATCGTCGATGTTTCGACCGGCTCGGTCGCCGGAATCGTCGCAGCCGGGAGCGAAACGGGCTTCATCCGCGGGGTCATGCGCGGGCTGGCGCGCGAGCGCACCAAGGCAGGGCTTGGTGCCGACGCTGCCGCTTTCCGCCTGACCGCCTGGGCCAATGGCCAGCTTTCGCTCACCGATCTCGCCACCGGGCGCACGATCGAGCTGAACGGCTTTGGCACGACCAATGTCGCCGCCTTCCGGGCGCTGCTCAAATGAGCCGTTCCTTCGAGACCGGCTGCACGATCGAGGTGGCGCACAGCTTCGAGCATCTCCACGCGCACGTGACGCTGGACGGCGACGTCGCGCTCGGCGCGGGCGACCGGGTGCGCGTGCACGGCAAGCGCATCGTGGTTCCCTTTGGCGGAACGCTCAACGAGCGGCGCATGGCCACCGTCACGCGGGCGCGGCCCTGGGAGCGGGTGTTGACCCAGATCAAGGCGCGGCTCGCGCTGACCGAGCTTTACGAGATCGGCTTCTCGCCGGGAGACCATCGATGAGCACCCTGGCCCTCAAGTCCGCCGCGGCCATCGCGCCTGCGCCCGCCATGCCGAGCGTGGACGAACTGAAGCGCGAAGTTTCGAACGAGACCATCCTGTCGCCGCGCTTCTACACCACCGACTTCGACGCACTCGATGCGATCGACGTTTCACGCGTTCGCGCTGAGTGGGACGGGCTGATGGCCGAGATGGCAGCGGACCCCAACAAGCTGCATTTCAAGAAGAACGCGTCGTTCGACGGGGTGATCGAGCGCCTGCCACCCACGCTGCGCGGCGAGTTCATCGATTTCCTGCTCTCGTCGATGACGTCCGAATTTTCGGGTTGCATCCTCTATGCCGAAATGGCGCGGCGGACGAAGAATCCCGACATGAAGCGGCTGATGAAATTCCTCGCGCGCGACGAGAGCCGCCATGCCGGCTTCATCAACGACAGCCTGAAGGATGCAGGCATCGGCATCGATCTCGGCTTTCTGACCAAGGCCAAGAAATACACCTATTTCCAGCCGAAATTCATCTGGTACGCCACCTATCTGTCCGAAAAGATCGGCTATGCGCGCTATATCAAGATTTTCCGCCATCTCGAGCAGCATCCCGAAAAGCGCTTCCACCCGATCTTCGAATGGTTCGAAAGCTGGTGCAACGACGAGTTCCGCCACGGCGAAGCGCTCGCACTCCTCATCCGCGCCGATCCCAAGTTGACCAAGGGCATCAACCGCCTGTGGATCCGCTTTTTCATCCTGTCGGTCTATGCGACCATGTATGTCCGCGATCATACGCGCCCGGCGCTTTACGATGCGTTCGGCATGGACATCACCGACTATGATTATGCTGTCTTCCGCCTGACCACCGAGATCAGCCGCCAGTGCTTCCCGATTGCGATCGACTGCGACACCCCCGCCTTCCGCGCGCGGATGGACGACATGCTGCGCATTTCGCGCCGGATGGACGAGCTGCGGGGCAAATCCGGCCTCCTCAACAAGGCGCGGCGGCTGGGCGCGATGGCCGCCGCTGGCTGGACCTTTGCGCGGCTGTTTTTCCAGCGCGCCGAGGAAAACCCGTTGCCTGCCAAAGTCAGACTGGCCCCCGTCTGGTGAGCGCAACAACGCATCTTCTGCCGCTCATCTATGTGGCGATGCTGTGGTTTTTATCGACCGCGCTCGTCGTCGCGCTTGATCACCGGGCGCGCGGGCCGCTGGCGCTTTACATCATGGGGCTGGCGGCGGTTGCGGGGGCGGCGGTGATCGCGCTGACGGCCCATCGCGCCGAACCATTCGCTGCCTATGCAGCCTTTACGGCAGCATTCGCGATCTGGGGCTGGCACGAGCTTGCCTTCCTCACCGGTCACATCACCGGGCCGCGGCAAGCCCCGCTTCCGGCTGGCGCGCAGGGCTGGGAGCGATTTCGGCTGTCGGCGGCGACCGTGATCCACCACGAAATCGCGCTGGCGGCAACGCTCGCGTTGTTGATCGCGCTGAGCTGGAGCCAGCCCAACTGGAGCGGCGCTGCCGCATTCGGCTTGCTCTTTGGCTTGCGTCTATCGACCAAACTCAACATCTTCATGGGCGTGCCCAATTTCACGCCCGACATCCTGCCGCCGCAGCTTGCCTATCTGAAAAGCTATTTCCGGGTGCGGCCGATGGGCGTCGCGATGCTCGTCTCGCTTGCAGCCATCGCCGTCTTGACCTGGTGGCTGGCCGCGCGCGCGCTTGCCGCCGACGAGGCCGTCGGCTGGTCGCTGTTGACCGGGCTCGCCGTGCTCGGCCTGATCGAACATCTGTTTTTGGTGCTGCCGTTGCGTGACGGGGCCTTGTGGCGCTGGGCAATCCCGGCGCACAATCGAAGTTAAGGGGAGGATCGGATGATCGACTATGAAGCGCTGATGGGCGAGCAACTCGATGGCTTGCGCGAGGCCGGCAACTACCGCGTCTTCGCCGAGCTCGAGCGTCAGCGCGGCAGCTACCCAAGAGCGCGGCGCTGGACCGAGGATGGCGGCGTCCAGGACGTGACCGTCTGGTGCTCGAACGATTATCTGGGCATGGGCCAGCATCCCAAAGTGCTCGATGCGATGCACGAAACGCTCGACCGTTGCGGCGCGGGCGCAGGCGGCACGCGCAACATTTCGGGCACCAGTCACCAGCATGTGCTGCTCGAGGCCGAACTCGCCGACCTCCATGGCAAGGACGCCGCGCTGATCTTCACCAGCGGCTATGTCTCCAACTGGGCGGCACTTGGCACGCTGGCCGCGCGCCTGCCGGGGTGCGTCGTCTTGTCGGACGCGCTTAACCACGCCTCGATGATCGAAGGCATTCGCCACAGCCGTGCACAATGCCTCAAGTTCCGGCACAACGACCCGCAAGAGCTCGACCGGCTGCTGGCCACGATCGAGCCGGGTCGCCCCAAGCTGGTCGCGTTTGAAAGCGTCTATTCGATGGACGGCGACATCGCGCCGATCGCCGAAATCCTCGATGTCTGCGAACGGCACGGCGCGATGAGCTACATCGACGAGGTCCACGCCGTCGGCCTTTATGGTCCGCGCGGCGGGGGCATCGCCGAGCGTGAAGGGCTGATGGACCGGATCACGGTAATCGAAGGCACGCTCGGCAAGGCTTTCGGCGTGATGGGCGGCTACATCACCGGCTCGAAAACGGTGTGCGATTTCGTCCGCAGCTTCGCGAGCGGCTTCATCTTCTCGACCGCCTTACCCCCCGCAATCGCAGCGGGCGCGGCCGCCTCGATCCGCCACCTCAAGGAAAGCCAGATCGAGCGCGTCCGCCACCAGAACCGCGTCAAGATCGTCCGCCAGCGCCTCGATGCGCTCGGCATCCCGCACCTGCCCAATCCCAGCCACATCATACCCGTCATGGTCGGCGATCCGCACCACGCCAAGATGATCAGCGACTGGCTGATGGACAATCACGGCATCTATGTGCAGCCGATCAACTACCCGACCGTTCCCAAAGGCACCGAACGCCTGCGGATCACGCCGAGCCCGGTACACACCGACGGCGACATCGACCGGCTGGTCGAAGCGCTAAGCGAATGCTGGAGCATGTGCGCACTGGCGAGGAAACCGATGGCGGCGTGACTCGCGCACGCGACGCTAAAATGCTAGAATCAACGTTGTGGCCTACCACCAGCGGATCGATCCTGCCCCGCAGCGCGCGCGACTGACGGCGGCTAATTTCAACCGGCTTGCCGAAGGCGGTGCGTTTGACGGCTATGCGCGCGCCGAATTGATTGAGGGGGAAATTTGGGTCGTGAATGCGGTTCATCGCTGGGACGCGCGCGTACAATCGGTTCTAAATGTGGAACTCAGTCTCGCGCTTCGCGCTATCGACACGACACTCGTCGTCTACAGCGCGGGCAGCGTCGATATGTCGGAGGATTCGATCCCCGAACCCGATCTTTCGATTGCCGAACGCGAAGGCGAGATCGAAGAGGGGTTGCTCCCGCTCGCGCGGCTGCGGATTGCCATCGAGGTTTCAGACAGTTCGCTCGATTTCGACTTTATCCGCAAGGCGTTGCTGTACGCCCGCAATGGCGTGCCCGAATATTGGGTGGTCGACCGCGCGGGTAAGCGCATCGTTCGCCACGCCAGCCCGCAACCCGCCGGGTATTTGCAGACGGATAGCGTGTCTTTCGGGGAACCGCTCAGCGCCCTGACCGTGTCAGACCTGACAATCCCGACCAACGGCTTCGTCGGCTAGCGCCCCACGGCCGTCCCCGGTGCCGCCCCGCCGACGTTTATTTCGATCCGGCGGTTCTTCTGGTTGCCTTCGGGGCTGCCCGAAGAGTCGATCGGGCGTGTCGGGCCGTATCCGGTGGCGGCGAGCTGCCCGGCCGCGACGCCGCGTTCGGTCAGATACTTGGTCACCGCCTCGGCGCGCGCGTCGCTGAGCGTCATGTTCGCCGCCGCATTGCCGGTCGCGTCGGTATGCCCCTCCACTGACATGCGGAAGTTCGAGCAGCGCCCTGCCACCTGCACGAGATTGTCGAGCAGCGGCGCGGATGTCGCCCGGATCGTCGCGGCACCAGTGTCGAACTCGATCGTCTTGCCCGCCAGCGCGCGCGCGAATTCGGCATCGCAGCTCGCCGCGGTCGCGTTCGGATCGGCGACGGGTGCGCGCGTCGTAATGGCAAGCGCTGCGGGCCACAGCACCGGGTTTTCGGCGCGCATGCTCGTGCCATACATCGGCTTGTAGATGTTCTGGTGGCAGGTCTGGCAGTTGATCTTGTAGGGATCGCCCATCGGGCCTTTGCGCGCGGCATCATAGCCGACGACCGCGCTCTTGACCGGGATCACCGGGCTGAGTGGCGTCACATACTCATGGTTCGCCTGCGCGACCATCCGCAGGCCATGCCAAGCGACGGCACGCTGTTTGGTGCTGTTCGTCCAGGACTGGAAGTTCTGCGTATTGTGGCAATAGGTGCAGTTGACGCCGAGCCCGGCCGACATATGCATCATCAGACCATAGGTCTTTTCGGCATCCTTGGTCGATGCGGTCGTCATCCCCGGATGGACGTTGCCGCCGACGCGGATGTTCTCGACTTTGGGGCCAGTGAGATACGGCCCGAATGGATCATTGGGCAGCGACGCAAAGGCGACTTGCGGGGCTGGCGTGTTCTGGCCGCGCTTGTTGTTCACGATCGTGCCGTTCGTGCCGCTTGCGGGCATGGCCCAGCGATAGGTCGGCACGGCCTGGCCGCGATGACAGGTCCAGCAGGTGACGCCGGTTTGCTGGACATGGCTCGTCCAGTTGGCGTTAATATTCTGCGTCATCTGGATCATCCGGCGCGAGACCACTTTGGTGTATTTCTCGTCGGACGCCATGTTCTCGGGATTGTGGCAGTAATTGCAGCCCTGCTCGCTTTCGGGCAACCCTTGGGCGGGCACCACCCAATTGTTCATCTGCGCCATGAAGTGATTGAACCGGTCAGTCGAAACGCCGCCCAAGACCTGCACATTCTGGTAGGTTTCGCTGGCGCGCGGGCCGCTGTCATCGGCGGGCGTCTCATAGGCATTGGCCGGGATGGCAACTTGCGGTGTGATGGAGTCGCGATCGACGATCTGGTTCACGCCGGTGCCGCGATAGCCCATCTGGTTCGAAACCTTGGGGCCGAACTCGCAGCCACTTAAGGCCAGGACCAGCGCGAGCGGAGCGACCGAAGCGGTGAGGAGAGGTGAAGCCTTCATCATTGTGCTCCCGGAAGCGTGAGCGGATCGACCGTGCCGGTCGGTGGATAGCTCGGCGCGAAATGATGCTGTTGCGCCCACAGATACCAGTTGTCGACGACCGTGCCGGTCAGCAGGATGCCAATCCCGCCGGTCAGCGTCGTCAGCACCGAGAACCACCACGCCCAGCGGTGGATCGACTCCGCCGTCGCATTGAAGCCCATCGTCCAGCGCCAGAACAGTGCGCCGCGTTCGAACGCGGTGCCGCGATCGGTGATCTGCTCGATCTCGCGCTCGGCGCCGTAGCGGCCGGTGGCGAGCACGGTCGCGCCGTGCATCGCAAAGAGCAGCGTCGACCCGTAAAGGAACACGATCGAGAGGCAATGGAAAGGGTTATAGAACAAGTTGCCGTAGCGGATCGAGAAGGCGGCGGTCCAATCGAGATGCGGGAAGATGCCGAACGGCACCGCTTCGGCCCAGCTGCCCATCAGCATCGGACGGATGAAGCCGAGCACGAGGAACAGGAAGATCGCGCTCGCAAACGCCCAGGCGACATGCGTGCCCATGTTGAGCGCGCGTGCGCGCCGGTATGTGCGGACCCACCAGAGGATCACCGAGAGCGTGAGGAATGCGCCGGCCAGGATCCACCAGCCACCTTCGGCCAGCGGCACGAACGGCGTGAAGCCCCATTTGGCATCGGGCGTCTCGAGCGCGAGCCAGAACAGCTGGCGGACGAACTGGATCGGATCCCAGCCGACCGAGGCCCACATGTTGAGGCCGATGATCTCGAACGCGATGACGCCGAACACGATCGACAGCGTGCCGAACCAGCCGAGATAAATGGGGCCGATCTGTGCATTGCCGATCTTGCCCGCCCAGTAGCTGAAGCCACCGACACCGGTGCGCGGACTGTCTTCGCGGGGGAGCCCTGGCCCGTATTCGGGCGGACCCATGATCTGAACTTGCGTGAAGATGTTTTGATAACTTGCCATCGAACCCCTCCCCTTCACGACCAGATCGGCAGGTTGAGCCACCACGTCCACCATTCGGGCCAGCCGCGCGTCCAGAACGGCCCCGAGATGATGATGCACACCGCGCTCCAGAAGCCGGCGTTGAGCGCGAGGATCAGGCCGAGCCGGTGGATGCCCAGCGTGCCGATCGAATAGCCGATGATGTCGCGGAAGAAGGTGTCTTCATATTCGGGCGACTTGACGCGACCGGGCACGCCGCGCTCGTCTTTGGGCGCGTTCACCGCCGAAAGCACCAGCGACCCGTGCAGCCCGAGCGCCAGCGTTGTCGTAAAGAAGAACGACACGGCCAGCATGTGCGCCGGATTGTAGTGGAAATGGAGATACTGGTAGCCGGTGTTCGACACCCAGTCCAAATGGCTGAAGATCCCGTAAGGGAAGCCGAAATGCCAGGCCCCGAGCAGGAACGGGCGGAACACCACGAGCGTGACATAGGCGAAGATGGCAACGCCGAACGCGATCGGCACATGATAGCCCATGCCGAGCTTGCGGCAAATTTCGACCTCGCGCAGCGCCCAGGATACGAACGCCCCGATGGCGCAGATCGTGATGATCTGCCACAGCCCGCCCTCCTTGAGCGGTGCCAGTGCCAGCCCGTATTTCAGGTCAGGCGGCGCGATCGAGATCAGCCAGGGGTTCCATGTCGGCCCCAGCGAGGCTCCGTAGAGGATCAGCGCGGTCCCGAGCGCCGCGAAAAACGCGGTCGTGACGCCGAAGAAGCCGACATAAAAGGGCCCGACCCAGTAATCGAACAGGTCTCCCCCGACGAGCGTCCCCCCGCGAACACGGTATTTCCGCTCAAAGCTCAGCAAGGCCATGGCCAGCTCCCTCACCACCGCGCATGCGCGCGGTGCCTAAAATTCAGTCTTCGATTTCGGTGCGACCGACGGACCTGGATTCCGCCGGAACCCAGGCCGTTCAGCCGCGCCGTTGATGAACGCTAACGATCGAGCGTCGATGAAACGCGCGTCACTGCGTCGTCGAAGGCGCAACCACTGCCGGCGCCGCAACGACGGCTGCTGGCGCACCCACCGGATTAGGCGCTTCGAGCCAGTTATAGCGATTGGTGCTGAGCAAGATGAAGTGAATCAGAATTGCCAGCGTAAACAGGAAGATCGCCAGCGCCGTCAAAATCCGGCGCGGGTCGAACATCATCCACATTCTCCACATGGGAATGCTCCTTTCTAGGCTTTATTGATGGGTTGCGTTGCAACGACGGGCGAGAGCGCCGACGTGCGCGTTGCTTCGTAGCCGGGTGTTCCCGGGAACCACGGACGCCAGACCCAGATCAGAATATGGGCAATGACGGCGACGGTTACGAAAAACCCCATGCTCAAAACGAAGAGGTTCTGGAACGCCTTCGCTTCTTCGGGCGTCAGATACGTCGACGGCCGATCTCTATCGTGGTCAGTCATGTGTCAGTCTCCTTGGCTTTACCGCGCGGCGGGGACGGCGCGCCCCGCTCGGGCGGTATCCAGTCGAAGCCTGCGCCTCGGCGGGATGGGGGATGAAGGCGCGCGCGATCACGCAGCGGCTCCTTCGAAAAGCGATCGTGCCGCGCTCGCGACATGCGCGGGCGTTACGTCGGATGCACCGGCAAGCCGCGCGGCCCGCTCGGCAGCGTCGCGGACGCGCTTGGCAGCGGAAATACGGATCAGCACGGGCTGCGCCTCGATCAGGGCATCGAAGGCGACCTGCGCCGCGTCCTGCCAGCGCAGCTGCACCTCGGTGCGCGCGGGCGTGGCAGGGATGGCGTCCATCGTGGTCGCGAGCGGCAGGATGTTGAACAGCGCGTCAAACAGCGCGTTGCACACTTCCTGAACGATATAGGTCGCGCCCGCATATCCCATGAAGGGCGTACCGGTGTGCCGCCGGATAACGGCACCGGGGAAGGAAGCGGGGATGAACATGCTGCGCCCACCGGCTTCGGCCGAATACATCCGCTCGTTGAAGCTGCCGAACAGCACGAGCGGCGGATTGCCATGGATCGCGGCCCGCACCGCTGCATTGTCCGGCTTGATCCCTGCCGACCGGCGGAAAGCGAAATTGCAGGGCAGGCCCATATCGGCTTCGAGGAAATTGCGTAGACCGCGTTCGTAGGTCTCGGTCGCGACGACGCCGAAGCTTGCCGTGCCGAAGAAATCCTGCGTGACCGAGCGCCACAGATCCCACAGGGGTTTGATCGTGGTGTGCTTCTCGCGCTCGATGAACGGCTCGGGATCGAGGCCCGTCAGCTCGCCCAATTTGCGCAGGAACGAGGTCGTGCTCTCGAGCCCGATCGGCGCCTGCAGATACGGCCGCTCGAGCGTCTCGCACAGCCCGCGCCCAAACTCGCGATACATGCACACATTGACGCTCGCATCGGCAAGCTTGCGCACATCGGCGAGGTGGCTGCCGAGCGGAAACGCCATCGCGACTTCGCAACCGATGCCCTCGACCAGCCGCCGGATCTCGGCCAGATCGCTCGGCATGTTGAAGGTCCCGTACATCGGCCCGATAATGTTGACCTTGGGCTTCCCGCCTTCGGGGATCAGGCGCGGACCAGGCACTTTCTTCGGCCCGAACTGCGTCCACAGCCAGGTCAGCGCGCGGTCGGCCGCCTGCCACTGATCCTCGTCGATTGTGCGCGGGAGGAAGCGAACGATGTTCGTCCCCTCGGGCGTCACGCCGCCGCCGATCATTTCGGAAATGCTGCCCGTGACGACGACCGCAGGGAGATCGGGATCGAGCGTTTTCCACGCGCGCTTCATCGCGCCTTCGGTGCCGTCGCGGCCGAGTTCCTGCTCGCCGAGGCCGGTGACGACGATCGGCAATTCATGCGGCGGCAGCGCGTCGGTATAATGCAGGACGCTCGTGACGGGCAGGTTCTCACAGCCCACCGGGCCGTCGATAATGACTTGCAGGCCCTTGATCGCGGTGAACGCGTAGACCGCGCCCCAATAGCCGCCCGCGCGATCATGATCGAGAATGAGGGTCATCTGAATCCTCCCCGGAACGGGGAGGAGGACCACGAAGTGGTGGAGGGGCCGCTCGACGCGCGCGCCAATGCCTCGAAACGGGCGACGCGCTCGACCCGGCCCCTCCGCCCTGCGGGCACCTCCCCGTTCCGGGGAGGATTAGGAGCGGCGCTAAACACCGACAGCCTCCTCGGCCTTGGCGGCGGCGATGCGCTTGGCGGCGAACTTGGCCTTGAACTCGGGGCGATCGACCGGAGTCTTTTCCCAGACGCCCGCCGTGTGCCCATTGCCGACGCCTTCGAAGAAGTCCGTCATCCGCTCGAAACGATCCTTGTTCGCCATCGCCGCGTTGACGACCTGCGCGAGCGAGCCTGCCCCCGCGACGCCCATCAGCGGGCGCGCCGAGATCAGGTTGGTGAAATAGAGCGCCGGGATCGACCGCGCCTTGGCGTGCTGAACGACCGGCGTCGTGCCGATCGCAAGATCGGGCGCGAACGCGTCGACGGCCTGAAGGTCTTTCTCGAGGCTCGCGCGATATTCCACATGAACGCCGCGCGCGACGAGCCAGTCGCGATCGGGGTCGCTCCACACGGTGCGCGGGCAGGCCGTGCCGACATAAGGGACTTCTGCGCCGCTTTCGATCAGAAGGCGCGCCACCAGTAGTTCGGAGCCCTCATAGCCCGAGACCGTGATGCGTCCCGAAATGGGCTTGGCGGCGAGAGCGGCGCGAATGGCGGGGACGAAGCGGTTCTTCGCATCATCGACCTTGGCCTGCGCGATCCCGCAGGCGGCACCCACCGCGTCAAGCCAGGCTGCCGTGCCGTCAATGCCGACAGGCGCCGAGCCGATCACGGTCCGCCCCGCCGCTTCGAATTCGCGGACGCTGGCCGAGTAAAAGGGATGGATCGCCGCGACGCACGCGCAATCGAGTGCTGCATAGAGCTCGCGCCACTCGCGCGTCGGCACGACCGGACCTGCCGCCAGCCCGAGCGGCGCCAGCATCTGGCCGATGCCGACGGGATCGGCCGGAAACATCTCGCCGAGCAACGTCACCGTCGGCAAATCCGAACGATCCTTGGGCGCGGCGACCGGCCCTGCTTCGGCCTCGGCGCGCGCATAGTGCAGCATCGCGCCCGAGAGCACGTCCTTGGCCTCGGCATGCGTCGGAATGCCGAAGCCGGGCACGTCGATCCCGACGATCCGCACGCCGTTGATCGCCTTGGGCAGCAGTTGCAGCGGTACGCCGCTCGCCGTCGGCACGCAGAGATTGGTGACGATGATCGCGTCGTAGTTCGCCGGGTCGGCGAGGCCTTCGACGGCTTCCTTGATGTCCTCGAACAGCTTGCCGGTGACGAGCGTTTCGGACGAGAACGGCACATAGCCGACCGAGCGCTTGGCTCCGTAGAAGTGCGAGGTAAAGGTCAGCCCGTAGACGCAGCACGCCGAACCCGAGAGCACCGTCGCGGTGCGCTTCATGCGCAGGCCGACGCGTAAAGATCCGAACGCAGGGCACATCGATTGCGGCTGATCGTGCGGCCCGGTCGGATAGTCGGCCGCATAGCGCGCAAGCACGTCGGATTTACCCGCCTCGACCGCAGCCGCGCGCAGTGTGTCTTTGGAGGAACAGGCCCCTTCAATCCTCCCCGGAACGGGGAGGTGGCCCGAAGGGTCGGAGGGGCCGCTCGTAACGCGCTCATCAGCTGCGAGGGAAGCGCCAAGCTCGACCCGGCCCCTCTGCCCTTCGGGCACCTCCCCGTTCCGGGGTGGATTGGTCGCGCCCTCAGACTGCATCATAGACCACTTCGAGCGAGGGCTTGGGCACGAACGCGCTCCCTCGCATATCGCCCTGCGTCGCGGGCTTGAGCGAATAATCCGCCCCCGTAACATCGGCCGAAAACAGCCCCAGCAGCCCGTCCTGATCGAGCGGCGTCGGGCGCAGCGGCGGCGCTTCGGCGACGTTGATCGCGAGTTCCTCGAACAGCGAGGCCCATTGCCCGCCGGGCTTGCCGATGATCTGGTAGTTTGCGCTTTTCTTTCGGATATCCTCGTTGGCGGGAATCGCGGTGAGCACCGGAATGCCGACTGCGGCGGCGAACGCGTTCGCCTCGCCCGTCCCGTCGTCCTTGTTGAGGATCATCCCCGCGACACCGACATTGCCGCCCATTTTGCGGAAATATTCGACCGCCTTGCAGACGTTGTTCGCGACATAGAGCGACTGAAGATCGTTCGACGCGACGACGATGACCTTCTGGCACATGTCGCGCGCGATCGGCAGGCCGAAGCCGCCGCACACCACATCGCCGAGGAAATCGAGCAAGACGTAATCGAAGCCCCACTCGTGAAACCCCAGCTTCTCGAGCGTCTCGAAGCCGTGGATGATCCCGCGCCCACCGCAGCCGCGGCCGACTTCGGGGCCGCCCAATTCCATCGCGAACACCCCGTCGCGCTGGAAGCAGACATCCTCGATGCCGATCTCCTCGCCCGCGAGCTTCTTGCGCGACGAGGTCTCGATGATCGTCGGCGTCGATTTGCCGCCGAAGAGCAGGCTGGTCGTATCGGACTTCGGATCGCAGCCGATGAGCAGCACGCGCTTGCCCTGCTGCGCCATCATGTAGCTGAGGTTCGCCAAGGCAAACGATTTGCCGCTGCCGCCCTTGCCGTAGATCGCGATGATCTGCGTTTCCTTGGTCACCGGGCCGGTGTGCACGGGATCGGGCTCCTCGTGCGCCTCGTCGCGCAACGCGCCGGGATCGAGCATGCTCATACGGCACTCCAGTCAAGCGCCATCTTCAGGCACTCAGGGTTTGAAAAGGCATGCGGATACGCGTCGGCGGCTTCGGCGGCGGGCCGCACGTCGGTGACGAGTCCGTCGAGCGACAGCGCACCGCTCGCGACCAGCGCAATTGTGGCGGTCAGGTCGGCGGGCGTGAACTCAGCCGCAATCCGCAGCCGGGCTTCGCGCATGAAGGCGGACGGGAACGCAAACTGGATCGGCGCTTCGTAGAACCCCGCAAGTACGATCTCGCCGCCGCGCGCGAGCCGCCCGATCAGCGAATCGATCAGCGAAGCGTCGCCGCTGGCATCATAGATTGCCCGGTAGTCGCGGCGGTCATCGGCATCGGGATGGATGACCGCGTAACCCTCGGCACCCGCCGTGCGCGCGGCGCTGGTTTCCCAGACCATTAGCACAGACGCGCCTTTGGCAATTGCAACTCGTGCGAGCAGCCGTCCGAGCACGCCATGGCCAATGATCAGATCGGGCGCTGCATGGCCGTCGATTGCGTGAAAGGCAGTCGCCGCAAGTGCCATGAGCACGCCCGAGACACCGAGCGACTCGGGGATCGCCAGCGCCCGCGCGCCCGGCATCACGACCCGGCTTGCCGTCCCACCGAATAGTCCGCGTGCGTCCTGGTAACAGTTCGCGCCCGGCACGAAGACCCATTCGCCGATCCGGCCACGCACGTCAGCCGCCGCATCGACGACACGGCCGACCGATTCGTAACCTGGCACCAGCGGATAGCCCATGCCGGGGAAGTCCGGCATCCGGCCCGACCATAACAGTCGCTCGGTGCCCGTGCTGATGCCGCTCCATGCGATCTCGACGACGATGTCGCCATCCTGCAGCGGATTGAGGGCGAGCGAACGGAGGTCGAGGCGCTCTGGCGCGTCGAGTATGACCGCAATTGCGTCCATACACCCTCCCCGTCGCTGTGGCGAAACCCCTGTTTCGTCTTCAAGAGCGACCTTGGACTGTCACACTAACTGGACAGTTTTGGATGTCAAATTTTCTTTACGCTAGCGGCGGCTGGCGATCAGGACGCGTGCGATGAGCGGCACGGAAGTGCGGATTTCCTGCACATCCGCGAAGCCTGCGGCGTGCAGCATGGCGGTGATTTCGGCGCGCGCGCGCGGCCGTCCTGCGCCCATTGCCCAGAGATACAGCCCGAAATAACCATCACCCATCGGCTCGGCCGCGTGGGTTTGCGCCATCGGCTCGGCAATCAGGAGCGAGTCGCCCGGTTTCAATGCTGCGGCAATATTGTGCAGCAATTTTAGTGTCGGCGTGTCGTCATGATCATGAAGAACGCGAATCAGCGTCACGAGATCAAAGCCGGTGGGACAGGGGCTTTCGAAGAAATTCCCGCCGTGCGACTCGACCCCGGTTGCGCGCGCGGCGACTGCAGGCAGATCGAAAACCGCGACGTCGAGCATCGGCCAGCGCGTCTTGACCGCGCGCGCGAAAACACCGTCGCCGCCGCCGACATCGAGCATCCGGCGGTGTTTGCCGAAGCGATGGGCGGTTACGACCTGCTCAGCGACCATGGCCTGCGAAGCCGCCATCAGCGCCGAATAAGGCGCGACCGAATCGGCACCGCTTGCGGCTGGATCGTCCGCCCGCGCATAGCTCCAGTAATGCTGGAGCGCGCCGCCTCCACCGCCGCGCCGCAGCAGCGCGACGGGATCGGCAAGGTCGGCATACAGGTGCTTGTGGTGGACGATCATCGCCGCAATTCCCGGATCGGCGTGCAATGCGGCACCGCGCTCGCCGAGCATGTAGCGCCCGTCCTTCAGCGCTTGCGCAAGCTGGAGCGCTGCCGCCGCCTTAAGGAGGCGCTCGGCTCCGGCCTCGGGCAAGTCAGCATGGCGGGCGGCATCCGCGATCGACAGTGGCCCGGCGGCAAGCGCATCGAACATCCGCGTCTCGACCATCGCAAGCGCGATCTGCGAATAGACAAACCCGGCATTGATATCGAACATCGCCGCCACGCGCCCGCGCAGGAAGCGTCGCGTGAACGGCAACCAGCCGAGCCACCGGCGAAAGCGGGGATCAGCGATCAGACGATTGCGGAAGGCGATCGCGCGAACCTCCGAGGACTCTGGGGCGCTGCTGGACGATTGCATGTGTCCAGTCTGATGGACATACTCGGCGCTGACAAGCAGGAGAGCTTTCGTCGTGGCGCAACCTCGGACGGTCATCATCGGGGCGGGGATCGGCGGGCTGACGAGCGCGGCGCTGCTCGCGCGCGCCGGACATGACGTGACCGTGTGCGAAGCGACGGCGGTGCCGGGTGGCAAGGCGCATGCCGAGAACGGGATCGACGCCGGGCCGACCGTCTTCACCAAGCGCGATGTGTTCGAGGCACTGTTCGATGCGTGCGGAGCCTCGCTCGGGGATCATATCCGGCTGACAAACGCGACGACGCTTGCGCGGCACAGCTGGGGGCCGGGCGAGACCCTCGACCTGTTCGCCGACGCGCGTGCCAGCGAGGAAGCCATTGCGGCTTTCGCAGGCCCCGCCGAAGCACGCGGCTATGCGCGGTTCCGGGCGGCGGCGAAGCGCGCGCACGATACGCTCGATGCCAGCTTCATGCGTGCGCCCGCGACCTCGCCTTTCGGGCTTACCGCGCGCATCGGCCTCGCCCGCCTGCCCGATATGATCGCGATCCGCCCGATGGCGCGGCTCTGGCCGACGCTCGGCCGCTATTTCGCCGATCCGCGCCTGCGCCAGTTGTTCGGCCGTTACGCGACCTATTGCGGATCCTCGCCGTTCGAAGCATCGGCGACCCTGATGCTGATCGCGCATGTCGAGGCGACGGGCGTGTGGCTGATCGACGGCGGGCTCTCCGCGCTCGCCCGGGCAATCGAAGCACTGGCGACCTGGCAAGGCGCGCACTTCCGATACAGTGTGCCGGTTGCCAACGTCATCGTGGAGGGCGGTCGCGCTGCGGGCGTAACCCTCGCGAGCGGCGAGCGGATCGACGCCGACCGGGTGATCGTCAACGCCGATCCTGCGGCGCTGGCAAGCGGACTGTTTGGCGAACCTGTTCGCCGCGCAGTGCCTGGCTATCCGCCGCGCAAGCGCTCGCTCTCTGCCGTGACATTTCTGGGCGAGGTTGAGGCATCGGGCTTCCCGTTGACCCACCACAATGTCTTTTTCTCAACCGACTATGCTCGCGAGTTCGCCGAGATCGCGAACGGCGCAGCACCGGCCCAGCCGACCGTCTATCTCTGCGCGCAGGATCGCGGGGCGGGCGATGCGCCGCTCGCCGGCCCCGAGCGCATCCAGATCATCGTCAACGCGCCCGCCAACGGCGACACGCATCACTGGTCCGAACAGGAGGCCGATACATGCCGCACGCAGATGCTCGAGACGCTGGCCCGATCGGGGTTGCGGCTGGCAGGACCGCTGCACGCGACGACGCCGACCGACTTCGCGAGCCGCTATCCGGCGACGGGTGGAGCCCTTTATGGAATGGCCTCGCACGGGTGGGCGGCGTCCTTCCGCCGCCCGGGTGCACGGACGCGGATCCCTGGGCTCTACTGCGCGGGCGGGGGGACGCACCCGGGGGCGGGCGTCCCGATGGCAGCCTTATCGGGACACTTGGCTGCCGCGTGCCTTATCGCGGACCTCGCTTCGACACGGTCGTTCCACCCGGTGGCTATGGCTGGTGGTATGTCGACGCGATCAGCGCCGACCATCGCTTCGGGCTGACGATCATCGGCTTCGTGGGCAGCGTCTTCTCGCCCTATTACAAGGCAAGCGGACGCGGCGATCCCGAGAACCATGCCAGCATCAACGTGGCGCTTTACGGGCCGCGCGGGAGCCGCTGGACGATGACCGAGCGACGGCGCGGATCGCTCATGCGCACGCCCGATACGCTCGCAATCGGCCCGAGCGCGATGCGCTGGGACGGCAATGCGCTGGTGATCGACATTGCCGAGCGCGCCGCACCGATCCCGCGCGCGGTGCGCGGCCAGGTGCGGCTCACTCCCGAATTGCTCAACGGCACCGCCTTTGCGCTCTCAGACGGAGCACGCCACCTCTGGCATCCGATCGCCCCGCGCGCAGCGGTCGAAGTCGACATGACCGCCCCCGATCTGTCGTGGCGCGGCAGCGGCTATTTTGATTCGAACTTCGGGCAGGAGCCGCTCGAGGCGGGCTTTCGCGACTGGCACTGGTCACGCGCGCATCTCAAGGACGATGTCGCCGTGATCTACGAAGGCGAGCGCCGCGACGGCACCGACTTCGCCATGGCGCTGCGCTTCGACCGCGCGGGCAACTGGCACGACGCCCCGCTGCCACCCTCCGCAATGTTGCCCAAGACCGGCTTCCGAATGAACCGCCGCACGCGCGGAACGGGCGTCAAGCTCGTCAAGACCTGGGAAAACGCGCCCTTCTACGCACGCTCGGCGCTGACGACCGAACTCTACGGCGAGCGCGTCGATGCCGTCCACGAGAGCCTTGCGATGGACCGCTTCGTGTCACCCCTCGTCCAGTGGATGCTCCCGTTCCGCATGCCGCGCGCTTTCCGCTAAATCGCGCGCTCGGGCGGCGGGTCGCGTGGTCCACCATTGCCAAGCGCAAAAGCCAAGCACGATCCCGAAGATGCCGAGGAGTTCGATCAGGCCGAGATATTGCATTGCACCTCTCCAACCGTTTTTGCGATCAGCGCTGCCACCAGATCGGGCCGCTCCTCATGCGCCAGATGGCCAAGGTCTCCGAGGCTTTCGAAACGGGCACCGGGGATAAGCGCCGTGGCGTCGCGCACTGTCGCAATTGGAATCGCTGAATCGCGTTCGCCGTGCGCGAGGAGGAGGGGGACGGTGAGGCGCGGGAGATCGCGCTTGAGGGCGTCAAGGTCCCATGATGCCATCATCGAGATCGTGCCACGGATATGACCCGCTTTGGCGAACAGACGCGCATAGCTCGCCACCCCTGCGGCATCGATGGTCGAACCGGTAGCGCGCGGCAGGAAGCGGCCGACTTCGCCCGGCGATTGCGCCATGCGCGCGAAGATATGCGGCGCAAAGGGATTGAGAAACAAAAGCTTGGCAAGCGTCGGGAACAGCTGTGCGGCAAGGCCCGGAAACGGCAGCAACGCCGCCGACAGGCCAACGAGCGCGCGCGGGGCTGCTAGCCTGTCAAGCGCCATGCGGATCGCGATGGCAGCGCCTGCCGAATGACCGACGATGACCGCGGGATTGACCTCAAGTGCCGTCATCAGTGCCGCGACGCCGCGCGCGACGCTGGGGAGCGTCGCGCCATCTGCCAAAACACCGCGCGTGAACCCGTGACCGGGCAGATCGGGCGCGATCACGGTGAAGCCCTCGGCAAGCAGCGGCATCAGCGCGCGCCAGCTATGCGTCGCCGCGCCGGTTCCGTGGAGCAGCAGCAGCGCCGGGCCAGCCCCCATGATTTGCACATGCAATGTCAAGCCCGCCGCCTTGACGAAGCGGCTCGCAGCGCGGTTGGGCCAGTCGGCCCCCTCGCGGTCCCAATCCGGGCGATCGCTCACAGCGCGGCGCTTAGCGCGTTCGCATCGGCGCGCGGCAAGGCGACATAGCGCCCGGCCATCGCGGCAGCGAGCGCGCGGCCCTCGTCGCGCGGGCGCGCCGAAATGTCGATGAGCGTGGCTGAAAGCCCGTCATGCGCGATGGCGCGGCCGGCGGCCAGCGCGTCACTTTGGGCCGAATTGCCAGGGACGTTACCGCGCCCGTCAGTCAGCACGACGAGGCTCGGCGTCCGGTCCCGCGCGCGTTCGGCCAGCGCCAGCGTCCGCGCCGTCGCCAGCCCCGCCGCCAGGGGCGTGCCGCCGCCGCCGGGCAGCTCGGCCAGCAAACGGCGGGCACGGGTAAGCGATCGGGTGGGCGGGAGCAGCACTTCGGCCCCCTCGCCGCGAAACGCTACGAGCGCGACCTGCGCGCGTTGCGAATAGGCGCGCGTCAGCAGCAACTCGACCGCGCCTTTGGCCTCGGCCATGCGCGCCGCCGCCGCCGAACCGCTGGCATCGACAGCGAAGATCGTGGTCGTCTCGGAACGGTTCTGGAAACGGCGGATGCGCAGATCGTCGCGGCGGATCAGAATGCGACCGGTCCGTCCGCGCACCGCCTGCCATGGCGCGGCGGCGCGCAAGGTGGCGATCAGCGCGAGCCTCGCGCCGCCGCGCGGCAATCCCGCGACTGACCCAACCGGTCGACCGTGATGGCGCGCACGGCGGCGGGCACCCTTGCCGCGCCCCTGCGCCCGCGCCTTCTGATTGCGCGCGACGATCGCGGCAATGGCATCGGCAGGGAGAGTCGCCTTGATCGCCGCCAGCACGACATCGGCAAGCGCGCCCTGACTTTCGCCGGCGCTCGCGGTCGGGGGCGCGGACGCCTCATTCGGCGCAGCATCGGGCCACTGCGTCGCGCGGGGGACGAGCACCAGCCGGATGGCGAGCGCGATGTCCTCGCCGGTGATCGTATCGCGCCCGTCGCGTTTCGCGGCGGCCCGGGCTGCCCGCAAGGCGAACAGCGACGCGCGGGTCGAAGCGATGCCGAGCGCGGCGGCGGTGTGGACGAGGGTTTCGAGCGGATCGCCCGGAGCATCGCAGCCCTGACTGGAGACCGGGGGCGCACCTACATCGACGATGAACGCAACGCGCTCGGACAGTGTTGTGGCTACCGCTTCGCCCTCGACTCCGCTGTCGAGCAGGATCACCGCAACCGTCCCCGCATCGAGCGCAGCGGCCAGCGCTCCTGCCGTCTCGGGCGCAATCCGCTCGGCCATGGGGACGACCAGCGCGCCGCCGCTGGCTTGCGCGATGAGCCCGGCCTGCAGGACCGGGCGCCCAGTCGCGAGCGTCGCGGTGAGATCGAGGCCACCGTGCAGCCGATCGTGATCGATGTGCGACGGTAGCCGCCGCAGCGGCAGGGCTTGACCAAGCCCGGCAAGCAGCGCCGCCGGATCGCCGCGAACGATCATCCCTCCCAGCCCCGCTGGATCGATGGCGAGCAACTCGCCTGCGATCTCGGCGTCAGTCATGCGAACAGCTCGGCCAATGCACGCTCGATCCGCGCGGTCGAGCCGGTCTCGTCGAGCACGTTGCGGCGCAGGCGGTGACGCAGCGCCATCGGCGCGATTGCGGCGAGGTGCTTCTCGGTGACGTCGTGCTTACCCGCGAGCGCGGCTGTCGCACGGGCGGCGCGGATCAGCGTCAGTTCGCCGCGCAAGCCATCCGCGCCTACGGCCATGCACAATTCAGAGGCGCGGCGCATGATCGCATCGGACACGGCGATGTCGGGGAGCAGCGCGCGCGCCTTGGCGATGCTCTTGAGGGCCTTGGCTTCGGCCTTGGCCCAAGTCGCGGCAAAACCCGTCGCATCGCGCTCGAACGCATCGCAGCGCTTGAGAATTTCGACGCGTATATCCAGATCCTGCGGCGTGCGCACCTCGACCGACAGCCCGAAGCGATCGAGCAATTGCGGGCGGAGTTCGCCCTCTTCGGGATTGCCACTGCCGACCAGTACGAAGCGCGCCGGGTGGCGCACGCTCAGCCCTTCGCGCTCGACGACGTTTTCGCCTGACGCCGCGACATCGAGCAACAGATCGACGATATGGTCTTCGAGCAGATTGACCTCGTCGATGTAGAGAAAGCCCCGATCGGCCTTGGCGAGCAGCCCCGGCTCGAACGCTTTTTCGCCCGCGACGAGCGCGCGTTCGATATCGAGCGCGCCGACCACGCGGTCCTCGGTCGCGCCGAGCGGCAGATCGACGAAGGGCACCGCGCGCTTCTTGCCGTCGTCGCCCACGATCGGCGGCAACAGCGCGGCGAGCGCGCGCACGGCGGTCGACTTGCCTGTGCCGCGATCGCCGAACACCATCACACCGCCGATCCGCGCATCGACTGCCGCAATCAGCAGCGCCTGCTTCATTTCGTCCTGGGAAACGATCGCGGAAAACGGGAAGGGAACGCGCATGTCAAGCTATAGTGTCACAGCAACTGGACACCCTCAACCCCGTCAGCAGCCCGCCGCGCATTTGGGATCGTCCGACGCCCAGACGATGCGCACCACCATGTCGCCGGCCTCGCGCGTCGGATCGGTGGCGATCGTCCCGATCCGGCCGCCGCGCGGCGCGACGATGCGCTCGATCGCGCGGCCGAACGGATCGGTGACAGTCGCGAGCAGCTGCCCTGCGGTAACATCGTCCCCGAGCGCGACCGCGAGCGTGGCATAACCGCCGCGCGTGGTGCGCACGGGCATGATGCTGTTGGCGACGAACGGCGTGCTGACTGCGATCGCCAGCGGCGTGTCAGCGGGCAGCATCTTTTGCGCCACCATCAGCCGCTTCGCACCATCAACGGCCCGCGCGATCATCGTTTCGTCAAAAACCTCGGGCCGACCGAGCTCGAGCGTGATCGCGGGCACGCCTGCGCGGTTCATCTCGTTTTCGATCGTGCCCTTTTCGCCGGTGTCGAGCTTGATGATGTCGGGCGCGAACTGCTCGGCGATGGCGCGCGCCGCCTTTGTCTCGACAAAGGCATACATCGGATAGGCAGTGCCGCGCGACTGGGTATGGAGATCGACGAGCAGATCGGCATTGGGCCGCATCAGCCGGTGCCACAGCCGCCCGGCATAGCGCTTGGCCGGATCGGTCGCCTTTTCATCGCCGGGCATCAGCCGGTTGAGATTGTCGTCAACGCCGAACCCCGGTGTGAAACCGCGGGTCTGATTGAGCAGGCCCGGCGTGTTGAGGCCGGGGATCATCACCAGCGTTCCGGCAAGGTTCGCGGGCGACACGCTTTCGGCAAGGCGGTGAAGGACGGCGATGCCGCTCAGCTCATCGCCGTGCACCCCCGCCGTCAGCATCAGGCGCGGCCCTGGCTGCGCGCCGCGCACGACGATCACAGGAACATACCAGCCCTGCCCGGCCGCCGTATCGCCCGCGCGAAACCAGAAGCGGTGCACCTGCCCCGCATCCAGATCGCGCACGTCGAGCCGGTCGACGACCGGCGTGCCATCGACGATATCGCCGGCGCGCTCGGTGGCCGCGAAGGCCGGCACTGCACACAGCAGCGCGATCGGGATCAGAAAACGCATGGCACCCCCGTTGTCAGGGGGGCAGTCTCTAAATGAAGCCGAGGTTGCGCGTCGAGTAGTTCGTAATCGAGGGGAGGACGGTGCTCATCTGCGAATCGGTGACTCCGAACCAGTTCGCGAGGGTTGCTGCATATTGATCGACCGAAGTGGTCGGCAGCAGGCGGCCCTGGCCGACATCGTCGGGACCGTCGCTCGCAACCACCGGGGCCGCGCCGTAGAACTGCCGCCCGCGAACCGCACCGCCCATCACGAAATGCATGCCGCCCCAGCCGTGATCCGAACCGTCGGTGTTGTTCACCAGCGTGCGCCCGAAATCGGAGCCGGTGAACGCCGTCACGCGGTCGGCGACGCCGAGTTCGACCGTGGTATCGTAAAAGGCGCGCATGGCCGCCGCGACCCGGGCAAGCAGCGAGGGATGGTTGGTCATCAGCGTATCGTGATTGTCAAAGCCGCCCATGCCGACGAAAAACACCTGGCGCTTGGCCCCGAGTTCGTTGCTGACCGCGATCATGCGCGCGACGACGCGGAGCTGATCGGCGAGATTGTTGCCGCTGGGAAACGGTGTCGTGATTGTCGGAGCGCCCGCCAGCGCGGTTGTGACCTGGGCATAGGCGTCGAGCGAGCGCTTGCTGACGCGGGTATGCTCGTTTTCGAAGACCTGCGTGCGCGGTGCGGCGATCATCGAGCGCAGGACGCTGTTGGCCGTGACCGAACCGAACAGGCTCGAGCTGTTGTTGTTCAGCGCGATCGGGCCATTGGTCGAAACGCTATACTGAATTGCGGTGCGCCCGCTCAGATAAACCGCATTGCCCGTCGCGTTGATGCAGGTCAGCGTCGCATTGCCGTTGCCCGCCTGCAGCAGATCGCCCATTCGCCCGCCCCATCCCGAAGTCGCGCCTTCGGTCGAGGTCGAGGTCTGGAAATAGGATTGCTGGTCGTTGTGCGAAAAGAGCTTGGGCGGCAGCGGCACGTTGCGCGCCTGATATTGCGTCTTCGTGGTTGGCTGGATCAGCGTCCCGAGGTTCAGGACCACGGCGAGCTTGCCTGCGTTGAAAATCGGCATGATCGGCGCGAGCGCGGGGGCCAGCGCATATTGCCGCCCGCCGGGGAGCGCGGTCGTCGGGTTCAACAGCGTCGGATCGAGCGTGGGGCGCGCATAGGCCAGGTTCGGGCGCAGCGTCGCATACGCGTTATAGCTCGCCTGATCATAGGGCGTGACCGTATTGGCATAGTCGTTTCCGCCATAAAGGAAGATGCAGACGAGTGCCTTATAGTCGCTGGCGACCGCGGCGGCAGCTTCGCCGATACAGGCAAGATTGGTGACGAGCGGGGCGGCGCCACCGGCGATCCCGAGGACTGCCGAGCGCTTTAGGAACGCACGGCGCGATTGGTCTGAGTTCATCGTCGTGCTCCTATTTCAGCGAAATATATTCAGGCGATGCCATGATCAGCAGGATCGCGGTGTACACCCTGCTCAAGAGATTGGCGGGCGTTGCCGTCGCGATGCTGTCCACCGCGGTCTTGATCTGCGCGATCGTGGCGGCGCTGACCTGATTGGCGGCAAGGACGAGATTGACCTCGTCGAGCAGCGCCTGACTGTCCGCCGCCTTGGTCAGGATGCTGGTGTAATCCGCCTTGAAGTCCCCGGCGCCGTTGACCATCAGCGACTGCATGTAATTGAGATAGGCAACGACCGAGGGCTCGTTGGTGATCTGGAATTCGGGCGCGACGAGATTTGCGTTGGCAATCGCGGTATTCGGCGGGGTGTAGCCGGGGCGGAAAAAGTTGAACACGCTCGCCGACCTGCCCGGCGACTGGGCAAGGCGGTTCGAGCTCGAACTCGTGTCGCCGATCGGCCAGGCGTCCGACGGCGAGGTTGCGCCAAACGCGCGGGCCCAGCTTGTCATCCGCATGATCGGCTCGCGCAGCTTGCCGAAACTGGTGCTCGATTGCGCGGCAGTATCGTTGCGCGCCTCGCTGTCGAGGAGGATGGCCCGAATGATCGCCTTCATGTCGCCACGCACACCCGCGCCATCGTTGGCGAAAACCGCTGCGACGCGGCCGACATAGGCGGGCGACGGGTTCGACGTAACGAGGCGCTGGATGAGCTGCCGCGACACGAACGGCGCGGTGTTGGGATGTGCGAAGATCGTGTCGAGCGCCGCCTTCAGGCTGTCGGCACCGTTGGTGCCCGCCGCGATCGTGGTCCCAAGAAAGGTCTTGACGCCAAGCTCGTGGCGGCCGGCATCCTGGATCATCGGCAGACGGTAGCGATCGGGCGTATCGTTGTTGCTGCCGTTGACCACCCAGCCGGTGAACACGCGGGCAAGGCCGGTGATATCGGCCTGGGTGTAGGTTTCGGTGGGATTGCCGCCGGTCAGCTTCTGCGTCCCGTCAGGGTTCAGCTGGTAAAGCCCCAGCGTGAACAGCTGCAGCAGCTCGCGCGCATAGTTTTCATCGGGCACCGAGCCCGACGAGGCATTGGCCTTGCGGTTGCCGAGGAACGTCAGGAACGAACCCATCGCCGCGTTCGTCGAAATCTTGTCAAGAATGTCGCGATAATTGCCGAAGGCGTTGTCCCACAGGATATCCATATAGGCGGCCATCGCGAACTGCCGCCACGAGAGGTTGATGCCGTCGATACCGACCACAAGCGTTTCAAGCAGCGCCATGCCGACGCGTTGACGCAGCTGATCCTGGCTCGAAACGAGCTGCTTCCAGACCGCCGGATCGAAGCCGGTCGTGTTGTCGCGGTTTGCCGTGACGTTGTAACCGCCCGCGACCAGCCAGTCCCAGAAGGTCGTGGCGCGCGGCCGGGCGAGCTGATCGCCGACCCAGCCCGCAAACCCGAGCGACTTGACGCTCTCGATCTCGGGCAGCGTCGCGCCCATCGTGCCTTGCGCGAGAATGCGGCCGGCCGAGGCCCCGGTGATAACCGGCGGCGGCGGAGGTGCCGGGGGCGTCGGCGGCGCGGACCCGGTGGGTGCGCCACCGCCGCCACATGCGGCGACGCCCAGCGCGAGTACGGGCACGATGGCGACAGGAGGGAGGAGCAACCCCGCCTCGGCAACGGGTGCTGGTTGCGGCAGCGGGGCCAGCACGACAGACTCGTCAAGTGCGGCCAGTTCACGGCGTTCGGAGTCCATTGCGTCCCTCCCTGATCCCGACGACGCATTTATGCCTGCGCCTGTTACACCGGGTTAACGATGTCGATTTTCAACGCGTTAACGCTCATGCCGCGCAAAAGCCTTCGGCCGGGTTAATCGACGCGACAAAAGACAGCCCGGGCGCGATGAGCTGAGGAACAGCGGCAAATTTGCTTAATGGGGTGGTGCAAACTCAAAGGGTTAGCGGGTATCCCGCCGCATCAAGCCGCGGGTCAAAAGTCGATCGAGTTCACCGGACTCCCCGACCTTCTTGCGTGACAAAAAAATTGCCGAACTCTCGGCAAGTGGCTTCGTTGTTAAAGCATGCCTGCAAATCTATGGTATCGAGACGGGATTTAAATTCCAGGAGCCACACATGGCGAAAGTGCTCGTTCTTTACTATTCCAGCTACGGCCATATCGAAATGATGGCGCGGGCCGTGGCCGACGGCACGGCAAGCGTTGCTGGGTGCGAATGCGTGGTGAAACGCGTGCCTGAACTGGTACCGGCTGAAGTGGCGGCGGCGTCGGGCATGAAAGTCGATCAGACGGCTACCATCGCCAAGCCCGACGAACTTGCGGATTATGACGCAATCATTTTCGGAACGCCCACCCGCTTCGGCAACATGGCGGCGCAGATGCGCAACTTCCTCGACCAGACGGGCGGGCTCTGGTTTCAGAACAGGCTCGTCGGCAAGATCGGCAGCGCCTTTTGCTCGACGGCAAGCCAGCATGGCGGACAAGAAACGACGCTGACGTCTTTTCACACCACGCTGCTCCATCACGGCATGATCATCGTCGGGCTGCCCTACACCTTCAAAGGCAACAGCGAGATGGGCGAGATCAGCGGCGGCACGCCTTATGGCGCAAGCACACTCGCCGGAAATGACGGCAGCCGTATGCCGAGCGCGAACGAACTCGACGGCGCTCGCTTCCAGGGCCGCCACGTTGCCGAGATTGCGACAAAGCTTTTTGGATGATGCGAATCCGGCAAGTTGCCGATTCCGAAACGGAAAATGGTGCCGCTTAGGTGACTCGAACACCTGACCCTCGCATTACGAATGCGATGCTCTACCGGCTGAGCTAAAGCGGCCCCCGATGCGCGGCGCAGATAACAGCGAAGCCGGAGAGGGGCAAGCTCTCTAGGTATTAACGGCTTCGTAACCACATCCGGCGCATATCGGGCTGGTATTCACGCAGGAACCGCTCGGACATGGACAGGACGCAGGATTTCGCGAGTGCGCAGGGGCTGCACGATGCGACCGCTGACGACAGCGACTATGCCGTCGATGCGCCTGCTGTCGTTATCGGCGACGACGAGCGCCGGATGCATGTTCGCGCCTATAATCACTGGGTATCCCTGCTGGGCGGGCGCGCCTATCCGTCGATCGAGGACCTCGAACCCGAAACGCATGACGATTTCGGGCCGCACAGCGTGTTGCTCGATTTTACTGCCGGCGCCGAAAACCCGGCAATCAGCTACCTCGGCGCGAAGCTGAGCCACGAATGCGGCTTCGAGACCGAACCGCAGACGGTGTCCCAAGTCCCGTCACGCTCGCTGCTCTCACGCCTGACCGACCATTATCTGCAGATCATCGCAAACCGCGCGCCGATCGGCTTCGAGGCCGAATTCGTAAACACGCGCGGGCACAACACGATGTATCGCGGCATCCTGTTGCCGCTGTCGTCCGATGACGACACGATCGATTTTATCCACGGCGTGATCAACTGGAAGGAAGTCGTTGGCGGTGCCGAGGCCGACGCGCTTGCGTCCGAAGTGGCCGGTGCTTTTGCGAGCGCATCGCCGCGCCAACCGGTCCCGGTGTGGGCGGATGGCCCCAATGGCACGCCCCCGCGCAACGGACCGACGCTGCCGGCCGTTCTGGAAACCGAAGCAGATTTTGGTGACGACACGGACGGCGAAGCCCCTGGCGCGGCACCTGATGCCGATGCCGGTCTGGGCGACTGGCTGGCATCCGCCCGCGAAACGGCCGAAGCCATGCTACGCGCCGACAGCCGCAGCCGGACCGCGCTGTATGCAGCGCTCGGCGCCGCGTATGATTTTGCCCTTCAGGCCGACCGTCAGCCCGATGATTATGCGCTGCTGCTCGAAGACAGCGGCATCGTAGGGCAGGCGCGCGCGCCGATGACGCCGGTCGTCAAGCTCGTCTTCGGCACGGGTTATGACAAGACCCGACTCACCGAATTCGCCTCGGCGCTGTCCTATGCCAAGCGCCATGAGCTTCCGGTTGGCGGCATGCAGGTTTTTCTCGAACATTATCCCGGCGGCCTGAAAGCGATCGTCGCTGCCGACCGCCGCGAGCGCCGCCCGGCGGGCAAGCCCGCAAACCCCGATCGGGCACGCGAGGCAGCGCGGGCACTCGAAGCGCAGGCGACGCTCGCGCTTCCCGGCGACGATGAGTTCGTTGTCCTTGTGGCCCGACGCATCGATGCCGAGCGCGTCGCAGTGATCGGCGTCGTTCCGGACGACAAGCCTTTGATGGATCGGGCGCTGCGCGCCGTCACGGGGTAAACGCGCGACGCATATTGCCGTTGAGCTTGTCACGTCGTCGGCGCATATCCGGCAGCGGTTGGGTCTGGAGAGGCTCGTGACAGCAACGGAAAGGCGCGCATGGCGACCGCAGGCGATACCGCAACCAACGAATCCGTGAAATTCGAGCCCGATGTCAAGGTCATCGACCGGCTGGCCGAGGCGCTCGTCGCGGGCGCGCTGCCCGGCGAAACGGCGGATTTCGCGCGCGAGGACCGCTACGCCGCCGCTGAGCTTGCGCTTGAGGCGATTGAGGCGCGTGCACCTGGCCAGCCCGGCATCGCCTCGGAAACCGCGCTTGATCAGCGCGGCCGCCGTCAGATGCGCATTGCGGTCGCTAACGACGACATGCCGTTTCTGGTCGATTCGATCGCCGCCACGATCGCGGCGCACGGGCTGGACGTCGATCGCATCCTGCATCCGATCCTCGATCATGGCGGCGCGCGCTTGTCGCTCGTCTATGTGGAAACCGAGCGTGCCGATGCGGCCGGCCGCCGCGCGCTGATCGCCGATCTCGCAACGAACCTCGGCCATGTCCGCGCCGCAGTCACCGACTGGAAAGCGATGCAAGCGGTCGTTGCCGCCCACGCCCGCCAGCTCGGGCCCGGCGAAGGTGCTGCGCTGCTCGACTGGTTTCTCGATCGGAACTTTACCCAGCTGGCCAGCGCGCGCTTCGATTCTGACAACCGGCCGACCGCGCTGCTCGGTCTGGCAGGCGATATCGGCGATGCGTTGCTCGCGCCCGAGTCGCGGATGGCGGCTACACGGTGGCTGAAAAGCAATGCCGCGCCGTTGCTGCTCAAATCGAGCTTCATGTCGACCGTGCACCGGCGTGCGCCGCTCGATCTCGTTATCGTGCCTTCGGACGATGACGGCATCGCGATCCATGCCGGGCTGTGGACGAGTGCAGCACTTGCGACCCCGCCGCAGGACACGCCGCTCCTGCGGACGCGGCTCGCGGCACTGCAGGCGACGTTCGGCTTCGCGCCCGACGGTCATGCGGGCAAATCGCTCACGCATGCCCTGACCTCGCTGCCGCATGACCTGTTGCTGGTGATCGACGAGGAAACGCTCGGGCGGCTGGCGCTGACGGCGATGTCACTCGCCGACCGGCCGCGCCCGGCGCTTGTGCTGGCGAGGGACGCGCTCGACCGGCACGTTTTTGCCTTCGTCTGGCTGCCGCGCGACGATCTGACGACGGCGCGGCGCATCGCCATTGCCGACATGCTCGCGCAGGCGTGCGACAGCCCCTTGCTCAGCTGGTCGATCGATCTCGGCGATGGTGGGGTCGCGCTGCTGCGCTACACGTTTGACCGGCGGCAGGCCAAGTCGAACCCCGATGCCGAGGCGTTGCAGGCTGCGATCGTCAGCATGGTGCGCGGCTGGCAGCCCTCGGTCGAAGCGAGTCTGGCAGCCCTTGGCGATGCCGGCCGCGCAGCACGCCTCGCGATCCGCTATGCCGAGGCGTTTCCGCTGCCGTATCGCAATGGTGCAGGCCCCGACGAAGCGGCTCTCGATATCCTGCGGCTGCAGGCACTGCCCGACGATGCGGCGCGCGGTGCCCGCCTCTATCGCAATCCCGACGACGCGGCGAACCGGCTGCGCCTCAAGATCTACAGCCTCGTGCCGGTCACGCTGTCGAGCATGGTGCCCGCGCTCGAGAATTTCGGCTTTGCCGTCGTCGAGGAAATGTCGACGCTGCTCGCACGCGACCTCGGCCATATCCACCGCTTCGTGCTCGACCTGCCCCGCGATGAGGCGAACGCCGTAATCGCGCGCGCTGACGTCGTCGAGGCGACGCTGTCGTCCGTGCTTGACGGCACCAGCGAGAACGACGGTTTCAACGCGCTCCTGATCGCTGCTGACCTCGCGCCAGCGAGCGTCGTGCTCTTCCGGGCGCTCTTTCGCTATCTCCGTCAGACCGGGCTGTCGTTCGGCCTTTCAACGGTTGTGTCCGCGCTCGCCAAGGAAGCGACGATTTCGCGAGCGCTCGTCGCACTGTTCGATGCGCTGCACGATCCTGCCGTCAAGGACCGGGTGACAGGTGCCGACGCTGCGCACGCAGCTATCGAAACGGGCCTGGCGGCGGTCACTGCGATCGACGAGGACCGCATCCTGCGGCTGTTGCGCAGCGTGATCGGCGCGATCGTGCGCACCAATGCCTTTTCGCCATCGGCCAGCGAGGCGATCGCTTTCAAGTTCGACAGCGCCAAAGTGCCGGGCCTGCCTGCGCCGGTGCCTTGGCGCGAAGTCTGGGTTTATTCGCGGCGCGTCGAAGGCATTCACCTGCGCGCCGGTCCGGTCGCGC
Organism: Sphingomonadaceae bacterium; assembly: GCA_046153865.1. Lineage (GTDB taxonomy): Bacteria > Pseudomonadota > Alphaproteobacteria > Sphingomonadales > Sphingomonadaceae > Sphingomonas_O. The sequence goes on along the minus strand of JBJXFA010000068.1, from coordinate 30,161 downwards.
GCGGCGGCTTGCGCTGGTCCGACCGGCGTGACGACTTCCGCACCGAAATTCTCGGCCTGATGAAGGCGCAGCGCGTGAAAAACGCGGTCATCGTGCCGACCGGAGCCAAAGGCGGCTTCTATCCCAAGGCGCTGCCGAACCCGGCCGTCGATCGTGATGCATGGCTCGCCGAGGGCACCGAAAGCTACCGGATTTTCATCCGGACCTTGCTGTCGGTGACCGACAATCTGGTCGAAGGCAAGGTCGTCCACCCGGCCAAGGTCGCGATCCATGACGGTGACGATCCTTATTTTGTCGTCGCGGCCGACAAGGGCACCGCAACCTTCAGCGACATCGCCAACGCCATCGCGCTCGAACGCGATTTCTGGCTCGGCGACGCGTTCGCAAGCGGCGGATCGGTGGGCTACGACCACAAGGCGATGGGCATCACCGCCAAGGGCGCGTGGGTTTCGGTCCAGCGCCATTTCGCCGAAGCGGGGATCGATGTGCAGACCGATCCGATACGTGTGGTCGGTTGCGGCGACATGTCGGGCGATGTGTTCGGAAACGGCATGCTGCTGTCCAAGACACTCAAGATCGTGGCAGCGTTCGACCATCGGCATATCTTCATCGATCCCGATCCCGATTCTGCGGCAAGCTGGGCCGAGCGCGCACGCCTGTTCGCGCTGCCGCGCTCGTCTTGGGACGATTATGACAAGGCGCTGATTTCCAGCGGTGGCGGCGTCTTCGCCCGCAGCGCCAAGACGATCGCGCTCAGCCCCGAAGCGCGCGCGGCGCTCGACATCACGGCGGAGACGGTCGAACCTTCGGCGCTGATCACGGCCATCCTCAAATCGCCTGCTGATCTCATCTGGTTCGGCGGCATTGGGACTTATGTGAAAGCGTCCACGCAGTCGCACGCCGATGTCGGCGATCCGGCCAATGATGCGCACCGCGTCAATGCCGAAGAGCTGCGCGCTAAAGTCATCGGCGAAGGTGCCAATCTCGGCGTCACGCAAGCGGCACGGATTGCGTTTGCTGCACGCGGGGGGCGGATCAACACCGACTTCATCGACAATTCGGCGGGCGTCGATTGCTCGGACAATGAGGTGAACATCAAAATTGCACTCAACGCGGAAGTGACGGCAGCCGCGCTCGACATGACGGCGCGTAATGCGCTGCTCGCGTCGATGACCGATGCCGTGGCCGCGCTCGTCCTCGAAGATAACCGGTTGCAGACGCTCGCGCTGTCGATCGCGCAGCGCGGCGGCAGTCATGTGTTGCCGTCGATGATCCGCCTCATCGAGACGTTCGAGACCACAGGCAGGCTCGACCGCGTGGTTGAGGGGCTGGCAGCCAATGACGTGCTATTGCGCCGCATGCAGGATGGGCAAGGGTTCACGCGGCCCGAGCTTGCCGTGCTGATGTCAACCGCCAAGATCGCGTTGCAGGACGCGATCGAGCAGCACGATCTGGCACGCGACCGATCGCTGCTGCCCGACCTGATGGCGGCGTTCCCGGTGGCCATGCACAGCGCGCATGCCGACGCGATCGCGCGGCACCCGCTGCGCGGCGAGATCATCGCCACCAAAGTCGCCAATCGCCTGATCAACCGGATGGGCCTCATCCACCCGTTCGAGCTTGCCGAAGAGGAAGGCGCGTCGCTCGGCGACATTGCCACCGCCTTCGTAATCGCCGAGCGGCTTTTCGGCCTCGATGCGCTGTGGGAGGCGATCGACAGTGCCAAGCTCGACGAAGCGGCGCGCCTCATGCTGTTCGAGCAGGTCGCGCTCGAAGTGCGCGCGCAAATGGCCGATCTGCTGCGCACCGCCGTCGCCGGTCGCGATATCGGCGCGACCGTTGCGGCCATCGCCCCCGGTCTTGCGCGGCTAACGGCGGCGCTGGGGGAGCTCGTCGAGGGCGAAGCGCGCATGCAGGCCTCGGGCTTTGCCGCGCGGCTGATCGAGGCGCGCGTGCCGCAAGCGATTGTCGATAAGCTGGTCCTCCTCGTTGAACTGGACGGCGGCGTCGGCCTCGCCGCGCTCGGCAACCGTTCGGGCACCGACGAGATCACGCTGGCGCGGGCGTTCACGCATCTCGGCAGCGCGCTCGGCCTCGATTGGGCGCAGGGCATGGCGATGCGGCTCGAGCCGATCGACCCGTGGGAACGCCTGCTGATCGCCGGGCTTGCGCGCGATTTCCAGCAGATGCGGCTCGAATTTCTAGCGCGCGAGCCCAATGCTCCCGAAGCGCGGGTCGATGATTGGCTGCTGGCGCAAGCGCCGTGCGTCGCGCAGTTCCGCGCGCTGATCGACCGGGCGCGGATCGTGGCGACGCCGTCGCCCGCCATGCTGGCGCAGATTGCGGGTCAGGCGCGGGTGCTGCTGGGGCGCGACTGACGCGCGGCGGTCATGAGCCACACGCGGATCGCGCTGGCGAGATTGAGCGGGTCCGGCGCTTCAATGCGCTCGGCATCGATTTGCGCGACGAGTGCGTTGAGCGGGAGGTTGCGGGCAGCGGCGGCTTCGCGCAGCGCGGTCCAGAATACCGGCTCGAGGCTGATCGAGGTCTCGTGGCCGGCGATCGTGATTGAGCGTTTTACGGGGCCGCGCCAGTCAATCGGGGTGAGGGAGCCGATGTCAAAGCCGTCGGCCGGGTCGGCGGAAGGCCGCCCGCCGTCCGTGGCGGTGGCTGCGCTGGTGCGCACCGGCGTCGACGTGGCGCCGCCTGCCACCGTCAATACATATGCTGCCCGCCGTTGATGCTCAGCGTCGATCCGGTTACGAAGCCGCCCTCTTCGGACACCAGAAACGCGACGCCGCGCGCAATCTCGCTTGCTTGCCCCAGCCGTCCGACCGGAATCTTCGCCACGATCTTCTCGAGCACCGGCGGCGGCACTGCCGCGACCATGTCGGTATCGATATAGCCCGGCGCGATCGCGTTGACGGTCACGCCTTTTTTAGCGCCCTCCTGCGCGAGCGCCTTGGTAAAGCCATGGATGCCCGATTTGGCGGCCGAGTAGTTGACCTGCCCGAACTGGCCGGCCTGCCCGTTGATCGAGCCGATGTTGACGATCCGCCCCCAGCCGCGCGTTGCCATGCCCGGGAAACACGCCTTGGCCATGTTGAAACAACCGCCGAGGTTGATTCGCATGACCTCGTTCCAGTCGTCGAAGCTCATCTTGGCGAACGATCCGTCGCGTGTGATCCCGGCGTTGTTGACCACGATATCGACATCGCCAAGCTCGCTGGCGACGCGCGCGCAGCCTTCGAGGCAGGCCTCGTGATCGCCGACATCCCAGCGATAGGCAGCAATGCCGGTCGCCTCGCTGAAGGCGCGCGCCTTTTCGTCATTCCCCCCGTAATTGGCCGCCACGGTGATGCCGAGTTCCTTGAGCGCAAGGCTGATGGCCTCGCCGATTCCACGGGTTCCACCGGTAACGATCGCCACGCGTGCCATGCCACTCTCCTGCCTGTGCTTTTGGCACGGCTTAGGCGGTGAGCAACCAGCCTTCAAGCTCCCGGGCGAGCAGCGCCTGCAACATTTGTATCCCCGCAGGGCTGGCATTGAGGCAGGGGACCGCCGCGAAATGCGTGCCCCCGGCTTCGATGAAGGTCTCGCGACCGCGAATAGCGATTTCTTCCAGCGTTTCGAGATTGTCTGCCGAAAACCCCGGCGTGACGACGGCCAGACGCCGCACGCCCTCCTTCGCGAGTCGGCCGAGCGTCTCTTCGGTCGAGGGTTCGAGCCATTTCGCGCGCCCCAGCTTCGACTGGAAGCTGACCGCGAGCGGCGTGCCGAGCGCTTCGCCAAGCAGGCGCGCGGTCTTGCGGCACTGGCAATGATAGGGATCGCCGTTCATCAGTGTCGAGACCGGCATCGAGTGAAAGCTGGCAAGGATCGTTTCGGGCACAAAGTCGAGGTCGCTCAGCGTCTCGTCGATCGAAGCCTTAAGCGCGGCGATGTAGTCGGGCGAATCGTGATACGGCGGCAGGGTGCGGAGCGCGGGCTGCCAGCGCATGTCCATCAGCGTCTTGAACACCATGTCGTTCGCCGTTGCCGTCGTTGCGCCGGAATATTGCGGGTAGAGCGGCGCGATCAGGATGCGCTCGGCCCCCGCGTCCTTGAGCTTTTCGATCCGTTGAGGGATCGCGGGGCTACCGTACCGCATCGCATATTCAACGATCACGCCATCGCCGAATGCCGATGCGAGCGCCTCGGCCTGTCGCCGCGTGAAGACCTCCAGCGGCGATCCTTCGGGCGTCCAGACTTGCGCATAGGCGTGCGCTGATTGCTTGGGGCGCGTCCGCAGCACGACGCCGCGCAACAACGGCTGCCACAGAATCTGCGGCAGTTCGACGACGCGGCGGTCGGACAGGAATTGCGCGAGATAGCGCCGCACGCTGCGAACGTCGGGCGCATCGGGGGTTCCCAGATTGACGATGAGAACGCCGATTTTCGGCGCGGCGATGACGGGGTGGTCGGCAGGCTTCACAGCGCGCTCATTGGCAGCGAACGGACGCGCTGACCACCATTTGTGTAGAGTGCATTGGCGATGGCCGGCGCGACCGGCGGAACCGCGAGTTCGCTCACGCCGCCGGGCGCGGCCGTGCTGCGGATCAGCTCGATCGTGATCTGTGGGGCGTCCGCAAGGCGCGGCAGGTTCAGCGCGCCGAGCCGGGTCGGCCCGACCTGCCCGCGCGACACTTCGACGCGTGCGCCCGTGGCCGCGGCCATGCCAAAGATGAGCCCGCCCGCGATCTGCTGGCGAACGACACCGGGGTTGATGATCCGCCCGCAATCGACGACCGCAACGAGCCGGGACACGCGCACGCGTCCATCAGGGCCGCGCTCGGCTTGCGCAAGCACGGCGATGTAGCTGTCCGCCATTGTGTGACAGGCGAGCCCCTGCCCGCTGCCCGCGCTGCCCCCCTGCCACCCCCCGAGCGCCGCGGCTTTCGAAAGGCACTGCGCCAGACGCGGATTGCCGCCGAGCAAACCCATGCGAAACGAAAACGGATCAATTCCGCTGACGCTCGCCAGCTCATCGATAAAGGCTTCGGTGGCGAACGCATTGCAAACATGCGCGCGCCCGCGCCAGTCACCCGTGGGGATGCCGATGCGCGCGGGATGATGGTCGATCGCCACATTCGGGAAGGTGTAGGGCGGCAGCGCGCCTGCCACGGCTGCGGGCGATCGCCTGCCAAACGCTTCGCGCATCGCGGCATCGGCATGCGCGCCGCTGCGGATGCGCGCTTCGAGTTCGGCCTGTGTGGCAGGGGCTGCAACCTTAGCGAGCCAGCCGGTGATCTGCCCTCCCGACCCGAGCCGGGCCGCCAGCCTGACCGCCGTTGCCGGGCGAAACCGGTCCTGCCGCATGTCTTCTGCGCGGCTCCAGACGAGCTGAACGGGGCGCTTCAGGCGCTGCGCCAGCACCGCGATCTGCCCCGCGATTTCGACCTCGTAGCGCCGCCCGAACGATCCGCCGATCAGCATCGGATGCACCGTAATGGCGCTGGTCGCAAGGCCAGTGGCGCGCGCCGCCTCAGCGACTGCGAGCCCGGGCACCTGTGTCCCGATCCACAGCTGCAGGCGTCCGTTCTCCAGCATCGCGGTTGCCGCGAGCGGTTCGATTGCGGCATGCGGGGCAAGTCCCGTGCGATACTCGGCGGTCACGATGGTGGCACCTGCAAATGCCGCGCCGACGTCGCCGGACGACGAAATCCGATAGCCTTCAGCAAACGCGGCATCGAGCGCCCGGTCGATCTCGCGGAGATTGCGCAAACCGCCGCGCACCGCAAAGCGCGGGCGCATCGCATCGATGGCGCGCGACGCCGCCCACCAGTTGGTCGCGACCGCAGCCACCCAGCGCTCGGTCTGCTCAATCGCGATCACCCCCGTGACGCGTTCGCCCGCCGCCTTGTCGATCGCCTTGACCCGCGCGTCGCCCGACGGTCCTTGGGCGATCGCGGCATAAACCATGTCCGGCAGCCGGACATCGCCTGCATAATTGGCCGAGCCATCGACTTTCGAGGGAAGATCGAGGCGCGGCAGCGACACGCCGGTGAGGCGGTTCCCGGTGCCCGTGCGCCATGCGATGTCATCGGGCGGCGTGAGGCGCGCCGCTTCGGCCGCGACCTCGCCAAAGCGCAGCCGGTCCTCCCCGCGCACGACGAAGCCCTCGGCAGTGTCGCACGCCCGCCAATCGGCGTCCCAGCGCTGTGCTGCCGCCATGCACAGCAAGGCCCGCGCCATCGCTCCGGCATCGCGCAGACGCGCTTCATAGCCGCGCACCGAGGTCGATCCGCCGGTCGCCTGCAGCGATCCGCTATTGAGTGCTGCAACTATGGAGCGGTCTGCCCGCCATTCCTCGGCAAGCAGCGCATTACCATAATCGGGGTTCACCGGTGCGGCCTCGACGGCGACGGTGCGCCAGTCCGCGCCGAGCTCGTCCGCCACGATCTGCGGCAAGGTCGTATAAACACCTTGCCCCATTTCGACCTGCGGGGCGACGACAGTAACATGCCCGTCTACGCCGACCTTCAAAAACGCGCCGAGGATATGCTCGCCCGGCGCTGCATTAAGCCCCGGCAGGCGGACCCGCGGCCAGAGCTGCCAGGCGACCAGCAGACCCACCCCCGTGCCGCCCGCGATCAGCAGCCCACGCCGTGTTATCCCTGTCGTGCGCGCAGCCACCATTGCTGACGCGTTATCGCTGACGAACGCATTGCGCCAGCATGCAAAAAGCGGGGCCGGTCATCCGCATGGACGACCGACCCCGCACCCTCTGAACGCGACCCGAGGGATTTTAGCGGTTACAGCGCGAGCTCTTGTCGATCTCGCGACCGGCGAGCGCACCGGCACCGGCACCGATCAGCAGACCGGTCGTGCTCGGCTCGTTAAAGCGCCCTCCACGCCCGATCTCGCGACCGAGCAGGCCACCGGCGACCGCGCCGATGATCGCGCCCGTCGTTCCGCTCGAACGGCGACAGCGCTGATACTCGCGATAGTCGCGGCGATCGCGATAGTCGCGGCGATCGTAACGATAATCGCGCGCGTCGCGATAATCATAGCTGCGTTCATAATAGCCGCCGCGGTCATAGCGCTCGGCACTTGCGGGCGTGGCGGCCAAACCAGTCAACGCAACGCTGGCGACGACGGCGGCACTCATGATCTTCCTGAACATCGTGACCCTTTCTCAACTCATCTTGAAGCGACACCGACGGATTAGCGCGAGTCGCGTGGCACGGGTCTGAACGCGCGCGTTAGCCAAGGTTCAGCTTGGCGGCTAAGCGCAGCGGCGATGCTGCGTCGCCCGTTCGCCCTGTTGTTCCCGCTGTTGCTCGGCCAATGCCTCAGTGCGTCGACGCCGGGGCTGGTGAGCCCGCTCGCGCCGCTCGCGATCCGGATCGCGAGTGCGCCGGTCATCCTCGACGGATCGGACGCGGCGCACATACGGACCGGTGCGCTGCGCTTCGTGAGCGGCTGGCACCTGACGAGCGACACGCGTGCATTCGGCGGGCTGTCGTCGCTCGACGTCGATGGCAATCGCGTGACCGCAATCAGTGACATCGGCGCGATCGTCCGTTTCCGGCTGGGGCGCTTCGGCAATGTCTCGGACGCGCGGATCGATCCGGTGCCCGAAGGGTGCGGCAAAAGGATCGAGAAGTTCGATGGCGACACCGAGTCGCTGACCCGCGATGCGGCGCGCCGACATTGGTGGATCGGGTTTGAATGGCGCAATGTCATCTGCCGCACCGACGCCGACCTTAAACGCGGCGAATCAGTCGCGCGGCCGCGCGCCATGGCCGGTTGGTGGGTCAAACGCGGAGCTGAATCGCTTGTTGCGCTGGCGGACGGCACTTTCCTCGCCATTGCCGAAGGCTATCCCGACGACGGCCCAGAGCGCCCTGCCGTGCTGTTTGACCGCGACCCGACCGATCCCGCCGCACGCGCGCTGCGCCTGCGCTATCGGCCCCCCAAAGGCTACAGCCCCACCGATGTGGCGCAATTGCCCGACGGGCGGCTCATCGTGCTGAACCGGCGGTTCACACCGATCGCGCTATTCACGTCCAAGCTCGTGCTGATCGACAATGGCCCACTTGTCGCTGGGCGCATCCTCAAGGGTCGGACGATAGCGACGCTGGCCCCGCCGCTGATCGCGGACAATTTCGAAGGCATTGCCGTTACGACTGAAGGCGGCAAGCCCCACGTCTGGCTCGCTTCGGACGACAATTTCATGCGCTGGCAGCGCACGCTGCTGCTCAAATTCGCGCTCGATTAAGCGGCAATCGCCTTTTTGGCGATCGCGCGCTTGAGGCGGCGCGCTTTCAGGCTCAGCTTTTCTTCGCTGGTCTTCGAAAGCCAGTTATCCAGCCCGCCAACATGCTCGACCGAGCGCAGACCATGCGTCGACACGCGCAGCTTTACCGATTCGCCCAGCGCGTCGGACATCAGCGTCACATTCTGCAGATTGGGCAGAAACGTGCGCTTGGTCTTGTTGTTGGCGTGGCTTACATTATGGCCAACCTGGCGACCTTTACCGGTCAGTTCGCAAATACGCGACATCGCTTCATGTGTCCTGAAATACGGGGCTTCCGAAAGGAGGCGCGCCTAGCGTGAAACACCGGTTGCGTCAACATCGTGAAACAATCCGTGTGGTTCAGCGGTTGCCACATCCGATCCAACCGGAGTTTCATACCATGCGTCCAGTCATTGCCATTGTTCTCGTTGCCGTTGCCGCACTGATCGCGGCATTCGCTTTCGGCGTGGTCGATATCGATCAGACGCGCGAGGGCGCGCTGCCCGAGATCCGTGCCGACGGCGGCAATTTGCCTGAATTCGACGTCAAGACCGCCGACGTCGATATCACCACGACAAACACCACGATCGACGTTCCAACCGTGGAAACGCGCAAGGAAACCGTCCAGCTTCCCAACGTGGAAGTCGGCCAGGCCAAGTAATGCGGTTGCGAGCAGGATTGCGCCCGCGGGCGTGAGGCGCAAGGAAGCGGGATGATTTTCCCGCTTCCCCAGCCGATGCGCCAGGCGCTCGACCTTGCGGCGACGGCTGCGCAAGGCGGCGAAGTGCCCGTCGGCGCGATCGTCGTGCGCGATGGCGTGGTGATCGGCACGGGGGCCAACGCCACGCGGACTGGGTGCGATCCGACCGCCCATGCCGAAATCGTCGCGATCCGGGCAGCATGTCTAGCGATCGGCAACGACCGGCTGACCGGTTGCGACCTGTGGGTCACGCTTGAACCGTGCGCGATGTGCGCCGGGGCGATCGCGCACGCACGGATCGACCGGCTGTTCTACGCCGCGAGCGATCCCAAGGGCGGCGGGGTCGAGCACGGCGCGCGTGTGTTTGCACAGGCGACGTGTCATCATCGCCCCGAAGTGACGAGCGGACTGGGCGAGGGCGAAGCGTCTGCGCTGTTACAGGCGTTCTTCGCCGTGCGACGCTGACGACGGCGGTTGTGCCGACGCCGAAAAGTCGGCACTAGTGCGGCTTCGCAATGGCCACCCCCGTCCTTCTGCCATTCCCATGGACCGACGTCGCGATCATCCTCGCGCTCGTGGCGCTCAACGGCGTGTTTGCCATGTCCGAACTGGCGATCATTTCATCACGCAAGCCGCGCCTTGAAGCGCTTGCCCGCAAGAAGCGCAGCGGCGCGCAGATTGCGATCGATCTGGCGGCCGATCCGGGGCGCTTCCTGTCGACCGTCCAGATCGGGATCACGCTGATCGGCATCATTGCCGGGGCCTATTCGGGAGCGAGCCTGGGCGGCCCGGTCGGCGATCGGCTCGCGCGGCTCGGCGTGCCCGCCGAGCTTTCGGACGAGATCGGCTTTGCTGTCGTCATCGCGATCACGACCTATCTCTCGCTCGTGATCGGCGAGCTCGTGCCCAAGCAGTTCGCACTGCGCGCGCCCGAGGCGATCGCGGTCGTCATGGCGCGGCCGATGCTGTTGCTCGCGGTCGCGACGGCACCGCTCGTGTGGCTGCTCGACGCGACGAGCGCGCTCATCTTCCGGGTGCTTGGGCTCAATCGCGAATCGGAGGCGCATGTCACTGCCGAGGAGCTGCACCTGATCGTTGCCGAGGCGTCCAAATCGGGCGTGATCGAGGAAAGCGAGCGCGCGATCATCTCGGGCGTGGTGCGGCTTGCCGACCGGCCGGTGCGCGAAGTGATGACGCCGCGCACCGAGATCGACTGGATCGATGCCGATGCCGATGAAGACGCCCTGCGCGCCGTGCTGCGCGAGCTGCCGCACAGCCGGATGCTCGTGGCCGAGGGCAGCATCGATGCGGTGATCGGCGTCGTGCAGGCGCGCGACATCGTCGCCAAGCTGATTGCCGGGGTGCCCATCGACCTGCGCGCGCTGATGAAAGCGCCGCCGATCGTGCCCGACCAGGTCGACGCGATGGACGCGCTCGAGGCGCTGCGGCGCGCGCCCGTGCCGGTGGCGCTGGTGCATGACGAATATGGCCATCTCGAGGGGATCGTGACGCCTGCCGACCTGCTCGCGGCGATCACCGGCGACTTCGTGTCCGACCTCGATGTCGAGAGCGACCCGCCGCTCGTCGAGCGCGACGACGGCAGCCTGCTCGTGTCGGGCTGGCTCCCCGCCGACACGCTGGCGGCGCGGCTGTGCATCGACCTGCCCGAGGACCGCGACTATGCGACCGTCGCGGGGCTGGCGCTTGCCGAGATGCGGCGGCTGCCCAAGGTCGGCGACCATTTCACGCTGGCCGGGCACCGCTTCGACATTGTCGACATGGACGGGCGCAAGATTGATAAATTGCTGGTGGCGGAGCAAGGCGGGTAGCGAAGCAGCCCGCCGGTCCCGGCAAAGCCGGGATGCGAACGCCCGGCCAGCCTGCGCCGCAGGACTGACGACGCGGCTTTGCCGCGGCGACCCGCCACGCTAAGTTGACACGAAGTTGACACCAACGCGTATGAAGAAGGCCTTCAGTCGACTGCCACTCGTGCGTGCGAACGGTGCGGCGTTTGGCCTATATGGTTCTTTTTGTCAAGGGGGAGTGGGGGCTCGTGCGAAGGGCGCGAAGAGTCTTGCTTGATGCACACTCGACCGTCATCTACTTAGGCCTTCGCGTCTTAGCGTCTTGGCGCGAGACCTGCGCACGCTGATCGCAGGCGCGCTGACGAGAGTTAGGTATTGTGTCCCCGGAATTCGAGTATTGCATCACCGCCACCGTCGTGCTCGTTGAAAAACATAGATACTAGCGAGCTAATGCAACCCAAGAGGCTGTAGCACCAGCGATCCACGTATCACACCAGGTATTAAAGTTTATGTTAAATCCACTTTGGTCAATTGCTGCAATTGTTGCGGCCAATCGGATCGGTCTATCGTTATAGACATCAATATGACTTATACTCAAACTGACAACGGGGATTTGATTAAACTTTTGCGCGAAATTCACTCTATGTTGGATCAAGCCACGATTTGCTCCAGCATTTGTCGGACATTGCGTTTGATCATTCAATGGCCTGCTTCCAGGAGATGCCGCAATGGCGATTACGCCGTTCTCAAACTGTATTTTCTTCAATTCACGGTTCGCTGCTTCAATTTGAGAATTGGCCGTCGCCAGTTCTTGACGCAACTGTGCAATCAAGTCGACCGGGACTCCCTCTTTAGTGTAGGCCTGCCACGGCAGCCCTACGCTTTCAGGTCCGTTTTCACGCGCGATTACCACGGACGATTTTACGTCAGTCTTATCTCTCCGACAGCTTAGGGTGGCGGTGTTTGGCGAAGGGATCGTAATCGCTTCCACTGCCTTTCCGTTCCAAGTACAGCTCAGTCCCTTTGAGACAGCTGCCCTCAAAACCGCAACTTTGTTGCCTGGTTCCTGGAAAGTAACAGCCATCTTGAAATCATCGGCTAATACCGCGAGTGGCTTGAAAACAATATGCTTATTGCCTTCGACACATGACTTATATGCATCGAACGCTCCTGGTGCAATCGTTTCGACGTAGCTGTCATAAGCGTTTGCCTTTGCCGAATAGTTGTCTGAAGCAGAGCAATATCGACTAGCAACTTCATCGACAGACGCTGACGAGGACCCGAATGATGCTGAGAGAAACTTGTAGCTGGCTCCGAAATTCATTGAATTGTTTGAGCCCCTATAAGACTTGTAATCATTGCAGAAGCTTTGAGCATTGCTCTGAACTTCGCTTGCATTTGAACTCGAAGTTGCCTGCAATCGTGAAAGTGCGATTACTCCCGAGCATGCTTCCTGAGCGAGAGCCGTCGAATTGAGACAGAATAGTGACAATGAAAATGTCAATACACATCGTTCCATTTTCGTACTCTCCTAGCCAGTCGGATAACCGGTTCGCGATCGTAATGAAAATAGAGTCGAAGTAAATAGTGACGGTTTTTAATTCTCAAGCAACCGGTACATCCGGATCGACACGAACTCCGGGGACCGAATATGCAATTTTAACACGCACCCTGAATGTCTTACACCTCGAACATCTCGCGCAGGATATCGAGCACTGCCATCGAGTTGCGGGGACACTGAACCTAATTCCCAAGTAAGACGATCCGCCGCGGCAAAGCCGCGTCGTCAGTCCTCGCTTGCACGAGGCTGGCCGCCCGTTGGCGTCCCGGCTTTCGCCGGGACCGGCGCGCTGCTGCGCTACGCGCCTCGCTCCAGATCGAACAACCCCGCCAGCTGCTCGACCATCGTGCCGCCCAACTGGTCGGCGTCCATGATCGTCACGGCCTTGGCATAGTAGCGCGTCACGTCGTGCCCGATGCCGATCGCCACGAGCTGGACCGGCGAGCGCGTCTCGATCCAGCCGATCACCTGGCGGAGATGCTTTTCGAGATAGCTCCCCGAGTTCACGCTCAACGTCGAATCATCGACCGGCGCACCATCCGAAATTACCATCAGGATCTTGCGATCTTCAGCGCGCGCCAACAGCCGACCGTGCGCCCAGAGCAGCGCCTCGCCGTCGATATTCTCCTTCAGCAGCCCCTCGCGCATCATCAGGCCGAGCGAGGTCCGCGCCCGTCGCCACGGCGCATCGGCGCTCTTGTAAACGATGTGGCGCAGATCGTTGAGCCGACCCGGCAATTGCGGACGCCCCGCCGCGAGCCACGTCTCGCGCGCCTGCCCACCTTTCCATGCCCGCGTGGTGAACCCGAGAATTTCGGTCTTTACGCCGCAGCGTTCGAGCGTGCGCGCGAGAATATCGGCCGAGATCGCCGCGATCGAGATGGGCCGCCCGCGCATCGAGCCCGAATTGTCGATCAGCAGGCTGACCACGGTATCCTTGAAATCGGTTTCGCGCTCGCTCTTGTAACTCAGCGAATGGCCCGGCGAAACGATGACCCGCGCCAGCCGCGCGGCATCGAGCATGCCCTCCTCCTGATCGAAATCCCAGCTACGGTTCTGCTGCGCCATCAGGCGGCGCTGCAGGCGATTGGCGAGCTTGGTGACCGCGCCCTGCAGATGAACGAGCTGCTGATCGAGATACTGGCGCAGCCGGAACAGTTCCTCGGGATCGCACAATTCGTCGGCGGCGATCACCTCGTCGAAACTGGTGGTCCATGCCTTGTAGTCGAACCCCGGCGTGAGGTCGGCGGGCGGACGGTTTGGCCGGACGGGCAGCATCCCCTCCTGGTCGCCGTCGCCGGGATTGCCGTCGGCATCGTCGTCGGCCATCTGCTGGCCCTCGCTTTCGCCTTCGGCATCGCCGTCGTCGCTTTCGGACTGCTCGCCGCGCTGCTCGACCTGCCCGTCGCCGTCGCGTTCGTCATCGGTATCGCCGTCGCTCTCCGCCTCGTCCTCGTCGTCGCCATCGGCATCGTCGGGCGGCGTATCGGCGAGCGGTTCGCCTTCGATCAACGCAAGGTCTTCGAGCAATTTGGTGGCGAGCGTGGCGAAGGCGGCCTGATCGTCGAGCAACAACCCGAGCGCATCCATGTCCGCGCCGCCTGCCTCGTCGATCCAGCCGCGGACCAGATCGAGCCCGGCCGCGACGCCCGGCGGCGGCACTTCGCCGGTTAACCGCTGGCGCAGCAACAGTGCAACAGCGGTGGACAGCGGCACTTCATCGCGCGCCCGAGCGCGGACGATCGGGTCCGAGCGCATGCGCATGTCGAGCGCGTGCGACAGATTGTCGCGCATGCCCGCCATGCCGCGCGCGCCCAGGGCCTCGATCCGCACCGTCTCGATCGCTTCGAACACGGCGCGCGCCACCGGTGGCTGCGGCAAGCGCCGGGCGTGAAGGGCGGGGTCATGATGGCGCAGCCGGAGGGCGAAACCGTCCGCAACGCCGCGCGCTTCGGCGACCTGCTCGGGTGGCAGCGCACGACCGGGCATCGGCACGCGCATGTTCTTGCCGACCTGCGTCGGCGCATCGGCGGTATAGGCCAGCTCGACCTCGGGCTCGTGCGCGATGGCACGCGCGGCACCAGTCAAAACGGATTTGAAAGCTTCGAGCGGAGTCTGATCGGCCATCCCCGGCGCTTAGCCAAGGATGGCGGGTGCGGTAAAGCCGATCAGCGCTGCGGCGGCGGAACCGGCGCGGTTGCCCCGCCCGGCATCTGGCCCTGCGCCTGTTGCTGCTGCATCAGCGCCTGCGCAGCCTGAATTTCGGCGACGCTCTTGAAGTCGATCAGTGTCACGTCGAACAGAAGGGTGGAATTGGGCGGGATCGTCCCGGCTTCCTGCGCGCCATAGCCGAGCTCAGCGGGAATGCAGATCTTGTATTGCCCGCCGGTCTGCATTGCCTTCAGCGCTTCGCTGAAGCCCGGCACCACGCCAGCCACTTCAAGCGGCGTGCGCTGATTCTGGTCGAACACCTTGCCGTCGGTCAGGCTACCCTTGTAATCGATCAGCACGACGTCGGTGTCGGTCGGCTTCGCGCCAGCTCCGGCCTTGACGGTCTGGATCATCAGGCCGCTGGTCATGCTGACCGGCTTGGAGCCCTTCCCGAAGTGCGCGGCGCTGCAGCCTTTGCCCTTCACGGCGCTGGTGCCCGCAAAGGCGAGCCCGCCGGCGACCGCGCAGGCCGCAGCCACCCCGAGCCAGAGCCGTGTGATCGCACCCTTTTTGATCGGGCGCAGCGGAACCGCGGTCACGTCGCTCATTTATTTCACGCCGTCACGTTCGGCACGCTTGCGCTCCATCTTGCGGGCGCGGCGGACAGCGGCGGCACGCTCGCGCGCGCGCTTCTCGGACGGCTTCTCATAGTGGCGACGCAGCTTCATTTCGCGATACACGCCCTCGCGCTGCAGCTTCTTCTTCAGCGCGCGCAGCGCCTGATCGACATTGTTGTCGCGCACCATGATTTGCATAAAAAATTTCTGCTCCGAAAACCAAAAAAGAAAGCCACGCACGCAAAGCGCCGTGGCAAAGCTATCGTCTCGTAGCGCCAGATTCCTGATTCTTCAACCCCGGTTCCCCTCTCGCGACGGAGAGGGGAACGCGGAGCCGCTTATCCCGCGCAACCGGCGGGCTTTGTTTACGGCAGCAATACGGTATCGACGACGTGGATCACGCCGTTCGACTGCATCACATTGGCGATCGTCACTTTCGACATGCCGCCCTTGGCATCGGTTAGCACGATCGACTTGCCGTTCATCGACGCGGTCAGCGTGCCGCCGTTCACCGTGGTCAGCATGGCCTTGCCGCCACCCGCCTTGATCGCGCGCGCAACGTCCGCGCTCGTCATCCGTCCTGCCACGACGTGATACGTCAGGATCGAGGTCAGCGTCGCCTTGTTCTCAGGCTTGACCAGCGTATCGACAGTGCCGGCAGGCAGCTTGCCAAATGCGGCATTGGTCGGCGCGAAGACCGTGAACGGCCCCGGACCCTTCAGTGTTTCAACGAGCCCGGCTGCCTGCACGGCGGCAACAAGCGTCGTGTGATCCTTCGAATTCACGGCATTGTCGACGATGTCCTTGGTCGGGAACATGGCCGCGCCGCCGACCATCGGGTTCTTGGCAAGCGCGGGCGTCGCGGCGGTCGAGATCGCGAGCGCCACAAATGCGGTACGCAGAGTGAACTTGATCATCGGAAATATGTCCTTCGGTTTGAACAGGGGCAGCCACGGGTGGCAGCTGCCGCAGCAAGATACGCAGGATAGCGCATTGCGGATGCATAATACGCCAAACGGCGTTTCAGGTCCGCACAATTTTTCCGCTGGCAATGACAGGGCCCAGCGGCGCGCCCGTCACCGAGCCGCCCCGGGCTTCGCGCGAAATGGCGAAGGTCGCGCCCGCCGCAATCAGCGGCCGGAGATCTTGTGGCACTGTCCGCACCGCCGTCTGCTTTGCCGCCACGACACCGAGCGAGCGCGGCGCGCCCCCCTCCGGGATGATCCAGAGTTCGGCATCGCCGGTGCCCGGATCGAGCACGGTCGGCGCCACGAGCAGATTGGCCGACCGCACGTCGTAGCTGACCGCCACGACCGTTCCGTTTTCCCCCGCAATCGCAGCAATCATCGGCGGCGCTTGCGGCACCGGAACCGGTGCGGGCGACGGGCCGGGCCGCAGCGTGAGCGCGAGCAGCAACGCCGCGGCAAGCCCGGTTGCACCGATTGCCGCCGCCCGCCAGCGTCCCAGCGCTTTGGCATCGGCGTTGTCATTGCCCGGCAAGCGCGCAGCGATCGTTGGCCAAAGGTCGCGTGGCGGCGTGGTCTCAAGCTCACCCGCCAGCGGTGCCAGCTGGTCACGCCACCACGCAATGCGCAGGCTGAGCGGTGCATCGGTCCGCGCCCGCACCTGCACGCTTTCGGCCTCGACCGGGTCCAGCAAACCGAGCGCGAACTCGGCGGCCAGCAGGTCGTCATCGTCGCGACCGCCCTGAGCGAAGGGGCGCGTCATGCGAGGCACTCGCGCAGCTTGAGCAGCGCCCGCCGGATGCGGCTTTTCACCGTGCCGAGCGGCATCGACGCGCGCTCGGCAAGATCGGCATAGGTCGAACCGTCGAAGAAGGCCGTGCGGATGAGCGTCGCATCGCCCGCCGCCAGCGTTTCCATGCACGCCAGCACGCGCGCATCGGATTGCGCCTCGATCAAACACGCCTCGGCATCGGGGCGCTCATCGGCAACGTCGGCGGCGACATCAAGGGGGGCCATCACTCGCTTCCCCTTCGCGCGCAGCCGATCAATTGCGCGATTGCGCGTCAGCGTCACGAGCCAGGTAATCGGGCTGGCGCGCGCGGGATCGAAGGTGCCAGCCTTCTGCCAGATCGTGATGAAAGCGTCCTGCAATACGTCCTCGGCGTCATCGGTTTCGGGGAAGATACGCAGCGCCACACCATAGAGTTTCGCCGAAGTCCGCCGGTAGACCTCCTGCAGCGCCCCGCGATCGCCCTCGGCCACGCGCTTCAGCGCGGCAACAAGGGCCGCGCGTTCGTGCGAGGCCAGGTCCTCGGTCAGGGCAGCTCGACCGCCATCGCGGTCGCCTCGCCACCGCCAATACACAGCGCCGCAACGCCGCGCTTGAGCCCGCGCGCCTGCAGCGCCGCGATCAGCGTCGCCAGAATGCGCGCGCCCGAAGCGCCGATCGGGTGGCCGAGCGCCGTCGCCCCGCCGTTTACGTTGAGCTTGTCGGCCGCGATCGCAAGCTCCTGCGCGGCGATCATCGCGACCACCGCAAATGCCTCGTTGACCTCAAACAGATCGACGTCGCCGACCTGCCAGCCCGCCCTTTCGAGCACCTTGCGGATCGCCGGGACCGGCGCGGTCGTGAATAGCGCGGGGGCATGCGCGTGCGACGCATGCGCCACGATCCGCGCTGCAACCGCCAGCCCGCGATCGCGCGCCGCGCTCTCGCGCATCATCACGAGCGCGGCGGCACCGTCCGAAATCGAGGAAGCGTTCGCCGCGGTTACCGTGCCGTCCTTGGCGAACGCGGGCTTGAGTGTCGGAATCTTCTCGGGGCGCGCATTGCCCGGCTGCTCGTCGGTATCGACCACCGTCACACCGCCGCGTCCCGCGGCCTCGACGGCGATGATTTCCCCGGCAAAGGCCCCATTGGCGATAGCATCGTTGGCGCGCGCCAGCGAGCGCAGCGCATAATCGTCCTGCGCTTCACGGGTGAACTGGTAATTGCGCGCCGAATCTTCGGCAAACGCGCCCATCAGCTTGCCGCTGTCATAAGCATCCTCGAGCCCGTCGAGAAACATCGAATCCTTGACGATATCATGCCCGATCCGCGCGCCGCCCCGGTGCTTGGCGAGGAGATAGGGCGCGTTCGACATCGATTCCATGCCGCCCGCCACGATGATGGCGGCGCTGCCCGCGAGCAGCGCGTCATGCGCCATGATCGCCGCCTGCATTCCCGATCCGCACATCTTGTTCACCGTCGTCGCGGCGACCGATTCGGGCAGGCCCGCACCCAGCGCCGCCTGACGCGCGGGGGCCTGGCCGAGCCCTGCAGGAAGGACGCACCCCATGATGATCTGTTGGATCGCATCGGGCGCGACACCGGCGCGTGCGACTGCGGCGCGGACAGCGGTCGCGCCGAGCGCCGTCGCGCTCACGCTACCCAACGCACCCTGAAAGCCTCCCATCGGCGTGCGGGCAAAGCTGGAGACAACAATCGGATCGCTCATGGATATCCGCTCTGCTCCGGCGTTTCGCTTTCAAGGCGGCGTAGTCCACGCACGGGCGTTCGACAAGCGCCGCGCGCGATCAGGTGACGGCCTCGAGCTTTGCCATGCCGGGCCGCACCTGCATCCGGTGCGCCGGTTGCGTCGCGAGGTTGGGCGCGTCGATCGCCTGCATGAACACCCATTCGTTCGTCGCCGCGCGCGGCGTGAGCGTGAGCGCCATATAGCCGCGCCGCGACGTATCGGCCCAGCGCAACTCGGGCGAACTCTTGATGATCGCGGCAGCAACGGCGGCCGGGTCGGTGCCGCGCGTCGAGGCTTCGAAACCCGGCGAGGTGACCGAATGCCCCGCGAACTCGACACCGGCTGCGCGACCATTGTTGGCCAAATCATAAGCCCAGGCATTGTGGCTGTCGCCCGCCAGCATGATGAGATTGGCGTTCGCGGATTGCGCCGCACTCAGCAGGCGCGCGCGGGCAGCGGGGTAGCCGCCCCAATTGTCGAAATTGAACGGCAACCCTGCCTGCGTGAGCGCGATGCCGCCCAGCGCGCGCCTTCGTGCCCAATCGGGCGCGTCAGCGGAAAGCCACTGCGCAGCCGCCGGCGGCGTATAGGTTTCGCCCATGATCGTGCCGGTGCCCACGACCTGCCAGCGCGTCCGCGCGCGCGTCGATTGGCGCAGACCTTCATACAGCCAGCGCTCCTGCGTCGTGCCCATCATCGTCATCGCCGGATCGCGCCAGGTCTCGTTCTTGAACTTGGCAAGTGCAGCGGGCACGTCCGGCGCTGCAAACAGCGGCTGCACGCTGGGCGGCGTCGTGCGCGCCAAGAGCCGCGTTTCGGTGCGGAAGAATGTCGCCAGATCGCCGATCTGATAGGATTTATAGGGCAAATCGTCGATCGGCATCCATTCGCGGTAAGCCTGGATGGCGGCGGCACGCCGCGTGTTCCAGTCGCCTTCCTCGGGCTGATGGTTTTGCGCGCTGCCTTCCCAGGCGTCGTTCGTTGATTCGTGATCGTCCATCGAGACGATCATCGGATGCCGGTTGTGGATCGCCTGCAAATCCTTGTCGGCGCGGTAGCTGGCGAAGCGCAGCCGATAATCGGCCAGGCTGACGGTTTCGGTCACGGGCAGGATCAGATCCCAGCGCGGGCTGGCCGCCGGATAGCCGCCACGCTGATATTCGTAGAAATAATCGCCCAGATGCAGCGCGACATCGATGTCGTCACGCGCGGCGGCATGGGCATAGGCGTTGAACACGCCGGCGGGCAGGTTCGAGCATGAAAACACGCCGATGCCAAATCGCGCGACCCGGCCCACGGGCAGCGTCTTCGTTCGCCCAACGGGCGAAAAGCTGCCGTCTGGCCCTGCGAACCGATAGAAATAGCGCTTGCCCGGAACCAGGCCGTCGAGCGTCACCTTCGCCGTCCAGTCGCGCCACGGCCCGGTAATGACCGTGTCGCGCGCAACGATGCGGGCAAATGCCTCATCCTCGGCGATTTCGGCACGGACATGCGCGCTCGCGCCCTCGCCGACATAGCGCGTCCACAGCAGCACTGATTGCGGCCCCGGCTCGCCGCTCGCGACGTTATGCGTGAAGCCACGTGCTGCACCCAGCATCTGCGCGGCGAGACGGCCGTCGGGCAGCGCAAGGCCGCCGATCCCGAAGGCCGATGTGATGATGAACGAGCGGCGGTCGAACCGGATCATGCGGCGATCTCCTCATCGCAGGAATGACCCCGCAATATTGCAGCGTTGTGACTAGATGCGCTCTGCCGAACTCACAACATCGGCGGCGCGGAGCGCAGCGAGGATCCGCATGAGGTGATGAACATCGCGAACCTCGAGATCGGTGCGGAAACTGTGAAAGCCCGCGTCGCGGTTTTCGAGCTTGAGGTTCAGGATGTTGGCCTGGTGGCTGCCAAACACCCCGGCCATCACGCCAAGTGCGCCTGGCTCGTTCTTGAGCACGACGCACAGCTGCGCGGTGCCCCCGTCCGAGCCGTCGCCCCACGCCAGATCGACCCAGTCGGCATCGACGCCGTCCGCCAACTGCTGGCAATCGATGGCATGGACGACGATCGCCTCGTCGGCCCGGCGCAGCCCGACGATCCGGTCGCCGGGGACGGGGTGACAGCAATCGGCGAGGTTGAACGCGACTCCCGGCGTCAGCCCCTTGATCGAAATCGCCTGACGCTGGGTCGGCAGCTTGGCGGGCGTCACATCGGCCCCGGCCGAACCCGGCATCAGCGCTTCCATCACCTGTGCATCGGTCAGCGTGCGCCGCGCAATCGCCTCCATCAGCGCTTCGGCGCTCGGTAGCTTCAGGCGGCGGACTGCTGCGGCCAGCGCCTCGGCACCGAGTTGCGCAGGCAATCGGGCGACGATCTCGTCATAAATCTTGCGCCCCAGCGCCTGCGTTTCGCCAGTTTCCTTGCTGCGCACGAAGCGGCGGATCGCGGCGCGCGCCTTGCCCGTGGCCACGAAATTGAGCCAGGCAGGCTGCGGCTCCTGCGCTTTCGATTTGAGGATTTGCACCTGATCACCGTTCTCGATCGGCGTGCGCAGCGGCACGACGCGGCCGTTGACCTTCGCGCCGACCGCCTCGTTGCCGAGCTTGGTGTGGACTGCATAGGCAAAATCGACCGGCGTCGCGCCCTTGGGCAGCTGGATCAGCTCGCCCTTGGGCGTGAAGGCGAAAATGCGATCCTGGTACATCGCCATCCGGGTATGCTCGAGCAGCTCCTCGGGCGTCTCGGCATTGTCGAGGATCTCGACCAGATCCTCAATCCAGCGCGAAGGAATGTCGGGGCGGCGCTGGCCCTGCTTGTAGGTCCAGTGCGCGGCCAGACCATATTCGGCCTGCGCGTGCATTTCGGACGAGCGAATCTGGATCTCGATCCGCATCTTCTCCGAATGGATGACGGCCGTGTGCAGGCTGCGATAGCCGTTGCGCTTGGGCGTCGAGATGTAATCCTTGAAGCGCCCCGGCACCATCGGCCACCGCCGATGGATCGTGCCCAGCGCCTTGTAACACGCATCGGCATCGGGAACGATCGCGCGGAACGCCATTACGTCGGACAGTTGCTCGAAGCTGATGTGGCGTTCGCCCATTTTGCGCCAGATCGAATAGGGATGCTTTTCGCGGCCCGAGATATCGGCTTCGATTCCGGCACGGCTGAGCAGCAGCTTCAGTCCTGACCCGATGCGCGCGATCTGATCGCCTCCCCCTGCGTGCAACTGCTCGAGCCGCTTGGTGATCGAGGCATAGGCTTCGGGCTCGAGCTGGCGAAACGCCAGCGTCTGCATCTCGTTCATGAATTCATACATGCCGATCCGCTCGGCGAGCGGCGCATAGATATCCATGGTCTCCTTGGCGATCCGCCGCCGCTTCGTCTCGTCGCCAATGAAGTGCAGCGTGCGCATGTTGTGCAGCCGGTCGGCGAGTTTCACGAGCAGCACGCGGATATCGTCCGACGTGGCGAGCAGGAACTTGCGCAGGTTCTCCGCCGCGCGCTCGTTTTCGGTCTGCGCCTCGATCTTCGACAATTTGGTGACGCCATCGACCAGCCGACCGACCGCCGGCCCGAACTTGGCGACGATCTCGGCCTGCGTCGTCAGCGTGTCTTCGATGGTATCGTGGAGAATTGCCGTCGCGATCGTTTCATCGTCGAGGTGGAGATCGGTCAGAATTCCGGCGACTTCGATCGGATGCGAAAAATACGGATCGCCCGACGCGCGCTTCTGGCTGCCGTGCATCTGCATCGAAAAGACATAGGCGCGGTTGAGCAACGCCTCATCAGCATCGGGATCATAGGATTTCACCCGCTCCACAAGTTCATATTGGCGCAGCATCTGCGGCATGATGGGCGACGGCCACTGATGAAAGCAAGCCGCTCCTGCGCGCGCGCGCCGAATTCGCGTCCGGGGTGGACGCCGGTGCCTGCAGTCCATACGAACGCGTGCCGGATTTCCCCTGGCACTGGAGACAATGAATAGTGGCGAACGTCACGGTGATCGGCGCGCAATGGGGCGATGAGGGCAAGGGCAAGATCGTCGATTGGCTGGCGAGCCGCGCCGACGTCGTCGTCCGGTTTCAGGGCGGACACAACGCCGGGCACACGCTTGTCGTCGGCGCACAGACCTACAAGCTGAGCCTGCTGCCCTCGGGCATCGTGCAGGGGACGCTGTCGATGATCGGCAACGGCGTCGTGCTCGATCCGTGGCATTTTCGTGACGAGGTCGCCAAGCTGGCAGCGCAAGGCGTCGCGATCACGCCTGACAAGCTCCTCATCGCCGAGACGTGCCCGATGATCCTGCCGTTTCACCGCGATCTCGACGGGCTGCGCGAGGATGCCAGCGCGTTCAAGATCGGCACCACGCGGCGCGGCATTGGTCCTGCCTATGAGGACAAGGTCGGGCGGCGCGCGATCCGGGTTTGCGATTTGGCGCATCTGGGCGAATTGGGGCCGCAGATCGACCGCCTCTGCGCGCATCACGATGCGCTGCGGGCGGGCTTTGGCGAGCCGCCGGTCGATCGCGACGCGCTGGTCGCCACGCTGACCGAAATCGCTCCGGCGATTCTTCCTTTCGCCAAGCCGGTGTGGCGCGCGCTCGATCAGGCGCAGCGGGCGGGAAAGAACATCCTGTTCGAAGGCGCGCAGGGCATGCTGCTCGATGTCGATCATGGCACCTACCCCTTCGTCACCAGCTCGAATACCGTCTCGGGGACCGCAGCGAGCGGATCAGGGCTGGGACCGTCGGCGGCGGGCTTCGTGCTCGGCATCGTCAAGGCCTACACGACGCGCGTGGGCGCAGGCCCCTTCCCCACCGAACTGCACGACGACACCGGGCAGCGGCTCGGCGAGCGCGGCCATGAATTCGGCACGGTGACGGGGCGCAAGCGGCGTTGCGGCTGGTTCGATGCCGTGCTCGTGCGGCAGTCGGCGGCGGTCAGCGGGATCACCGGCATTGCGCTCACCAAGCTCGACGTGCTCGACGGGTTCGAGACCTTGCGAATCTGCACCGGCTACCGGCTGGGCGATGCGACATTCGATTATCTCCCGCCGCATTCAAGCGACCAGGCGCGCGTCGAGCCGATCTACGAAGAGATTGAGGGCTGGAGCGCATCGACCGCCGGTGCCCGCAGCTGGGCCGAGCTTCCCGCGCAGGCGATCAAATACATCCGCCGCGTCGAAGAACTGATCGATTGTCCAGTTGCGCTGGTGAGCACTTCGCCCGAGCGGGACGACACAATTCTGGTGCGCGACCCGTTTCGCGCGTGACCGCTTTCCTGCCCTGCGGGTGACTGGTAGGGCTGCATTATTGGGGAGAGTTTCATGCGCCAGATAGATCATTTCATCAGCGGCAGAACCGGGCAGACGACCACGCGCTCCGGCGATGTGTTCGATCCCAATAGCGGCGCCGTGCAGGCGCAGGTCGCGCTGGGTGATGCCGCCGTGCTGGAAATTGCGGTGCAGGCCGCGCTCAAGGCGCAGCCTGCGTGGGCCGCAGTCAATCCGCAGCGGCGCGCGCGGGTGATGTTCAATTTCAAGGCGCTGGTCGAGGCGCGGATCGACGAGCTTGCGCACCTACTTTCGTCCGAGCACGGCAAGGTGATCGCGGACAGCAAGGGCGATATCCAGCGCGGCCTCGAAGTCATCGAGTTCTGCTGCGGCATTCCGCATGTCCTCAAAGGCGAATATACGCAAGGTGCCGGGCCGGGGATTGACGTCTATTCGATGCGCTTGCCCATCGGCATCGGCGCCGGGATCACACCGTTCAATTTTCCCGGCATGATCCCCTTGTGGATGTGCGGACCCGCCATCGCGTGCGGAAACGCGTTCCTCATCAAGCCCTCCGAGCGCGATCCGAGCGTGCCGGTGCGCTTTGCCGAGCTGTTCCTCGAGGCGGGCCTGCCTGAGGGCATTTGCCAGGTGGTGCACGGCGACAAGGAAATGGTCGACGCGATCCTCGATCATCCTGCGATCGCCGCGGTCAGCTTCGTCGGCTCGTCCGACATTGCGCACTACGTGTATCAGCGTGGCGTGGCAGCCGGAAAGCGCGTGCAGGCGATGGGCGGGGCGAAGAATCACGGCATCGTCATGCCCGATGCCGATCTCGACCAGGTGGTAAACGACTTGTCGGGCGCGGCATTCGGATCGGCGGGCGAGCGCTGCATGGCGCTGCCGGTGGTGGTCCCGGTCGGCGACAAGACCGCCGAGGCATTGCGCGAAAAGCTCCTGCCCGCAATCGCCGCGCTCCGCGTGGGCGTCTCGACCGACAAGGACGCGCATTACGGCCCGGTGGTCACAGCGGCGCACAAGGCGAAGATCGAGGGCTGGATTCAAAAGGGTGTCGACGAGGGTGCCGAACTCGTGGTCGACGGGCGCGGGTTCAAGCTGCAGGGGCATGAGGACGGCTTTTTCGTCGGGCCGAGCCTGTTCGACCATGTCACGACCGACATGGAGGCCTATCGCGAAGAAATCTTCGGCCCGGTCCTCCAGATCGTCCGCGCGCCCGATTTCGAGACCGCGCTGCGGCTGCCGAGCGAGCATCAATATGGCAATGGCGTCGCGATCTTCACGCGCAATGGTCACGCCGCACGCGAATTTGCCGCGCGCGTCAACGTCGGCATGGTCGGCATCAACGTGCCGATCCCGGTGCCGGTCGCCTATCATACCTTCGGCGGCTGGAAGCGCAGCGCGTTTGGCGACACCAACCAGCACGGCATGGAAGGCGTGAAGTTCTGGACGAAGGTCAAGACCGTCACCCAGCGCTGGCCCGATGGTTCGCCTGACGGCGGCAATGCCTTCGTCATTCCAACAATGGGGTGATTGCGAAGCACTGCGATTTGGGATATCCAAGCGGATATACGGAGTTTGGCCATGAAGATGCAGATCGGAAAATGGGGCAACAGTCTGGCGGTTCGATTGCCCAAGGCTCTGGCAGAGCGTTACAATCTGTCGGAAGGCTTCGAGTTCGATTCGGCTCCGCTGGAAGCGGCGCTTGAAACGCTGCTTGCCGACGCTCTGCGCGATCAACGGATGCAGGCGCTAAAGGAGATTCGCGAAACGCGCTGGTCCTTGCCGAGCGACTGGAGGTTCGACCGTGAGGACGCCAATGCCCGCTGATGGGGGCCAAGCCATTGCAAACGCTTGATACAAACGTCGCAATCTACGCCTATACGGATCTGGGCACAAAGGCGGCGACTGCGCAATCAGTTATCGAGCGGTCCGACTTCATCAGCGTCCAGTTGCTGAACGAATTCGCAAACGCCGTTCGGCGTAAACAAGGCCGCGATTGGTCCGAAATCGTGCCTGCTCTCGCTCGCCTTCGTCGCGCCGTGCCGAAAATACTTCCGCTTGACGAGGCGGCGCATATCGCTGCGGTCCGATTGGCTGACCGCTACCAACTAGGGTTTTACGACGGTCTCATGTTATCAGTCGCCTTGTCCGGAGGCGCACGAACCTTTTACAGCGAGGACATGCAGCACGGGATGACAATCGACGAGATACTTCGTGTTGTGAATCCGTTTGTGCCGGGAGCATTGGACACTTGACCCAGTTCGACCTCACCGACGACCAGCGCGCGATCCAGGAGATGGCGCGCAAGTTCACTGCCGATGCGATCACGCCGCATGCGGGCGAATGGGACGAGCATCACCTGTTCCCGGTTGAGACGATCAGGGCCTCGGCCGAACTCGGCTTCGGCGCGATCTATGTCAGCGAGGAGAGCGGCGGTATCGGCCTCGGGCGCCTGGAAGCGGCGCTCATCATGGAGGCCATGGCGTACGGTTGCCCCTCGACCTCCGCGTTCATCTCGATCCACAACATGGCGGCGTGGATGATCGACCGCTTCGGATCGGACGCGGTCAAGGCGAATTATCTGCCGCGCCTTGTCGGCATGGAGTGGATCGCGAGCTATTGCCTGACCGAGTCCGGCAGCGGTTCGGACGCCGCCGCGCTCAAGACCACCGCACGGCTGGACGGCGACCATTATGTCGTGACCGGCACCAAGCAGTTCATTTCCGGCGCGGGCGCGAACGACCTTTACGTGACCATGGTGCGCACCGGCGAGGACGGCCCCAAGGGGATCACCTGCCTCGCGATCGAAAAGGACATGCCCGGCGTCAGCTTTGGCGTGAACGAAAAGAAACTCGGCTGGCATTCGCAGCCGACCGCACAGGTCATCCTCGACGCGGTTCGCGTGCCGGTCGAAAACCGGATCGGCGGCGAGGGCGAGGGGTTTCGCATCGCGATGATGGGGCTCGATGGGGGGCGGCTCAACATCGGCGCGTGCTCGCTGGGCGGCGCGCAACGCTGCCTCGACGAGGCGATCGGCTACACGCGCGACCGCCGCCAGTTTGGCAGCGCGATCGGCGATTTCCAGAATACGCAATTCATGCTCGCCGATATGGCGACCGACCTCGAAGCGGCCCGCGCGCTGCTCTATGTGGCCGCCGCCAAGGTCACAGCGAATGCGCCAGACAAGACCAAGTTCGCGGCGATGGCGAAGCGGCTTTCGACGGACACTGGCTCGAAGATCGCCAATGACGCGCTGCAGCTATTCGGCGGCTATGGCTATCTGCAGGACTATCCCGTCGAGCGCTTCTGGCGCGACCTGCGCGTCCATTCGATATTGGAGGGAACCAACCAGATCATGCGCATGATCGTCGGGCGCGAGTTGACGCGGCAGTGACGACCGACCTCATCATCGCAAAGGAGGGCCGCATCGGGCGCATCCGCCTCAACCGGCCCAAGGCGCTCCACGCGCTGACGCCCGACATGTGCCGGGGCATCATCGATGCGCTCGCCGCATTCGAGAGTGATGACGACGTTGCCTGTGTCGTGTTCGATCATGCACAGGGCCGCGGCTTTTGCGCGGGCGGCGATATCCGGCTGCTCGCGGAAAGCGGCCAGCGCGACGGTGCTGAGGCGCGCGCGTTCTTCATGGCCGAATATCAGATGAACCACCGGCTGTTCACCTACAGCAAGCCGATAGTCGCGTTTATGGACGGGATCACGATGGGCGGCGGCGTCGGCATCGCGCTGCCGTGCCGCTATCGCGTTGCCACCGAGAACACCCGCTTTGCTATGCCCGAGACCGGGATCGGCCTGTTTCCGGATGTCGGCGGCGGCTGGTATCTGCCGCGCCTGCCGGGGCAGGTCGGCAAGTTCCTCGCGCTGACCGGGGCACGGCTCGACGGGGCCGAATGCCTCGCGCTGGGTTTGGCCACGCACTATATGCCCGCAGAAGCCGTTTCAAAGGCCGTGGCGTCGCTGCACGACACTGCCGACATATCTAGAGCCCTCAAAGCGCATTGCAGCGGCGCACCGCTCGCCAGGATCGTCCAGAACCGCGGAGCGATCGACCGGCTGTTTGCAGGCGACACGGTGGCGGCGATCATGGCGGCGCTCGCAGCCGATGGCGGCAAGTGGGCGCTTAAGGAACTGGACACGCTGCGCACCAAATCGCCGCTGTCGATGGCCGTTGCGCTGCGCCAGCTCCGCGAAGGCGCTGCGATGCCCGATTTCGCTACCGAAATGGCTCAGGAATACGCGATCGGCGCACGCGTGGTGCGCACGTCTGACTTCATCGAGGGCGTCCGCGCGCTGATCATCGACAAGGACAATACGCCGCGCTGGGTGCCCGAAGTCGATCCGGCGGAGGTCGATGCGATTTTCGCGCCGATGCCACCGGGAGAGGAATGGTCTCCCTCCTCAATCGTCGCCCCGGGCTTGACCCGGAGTTAGGCTTCCTCTTGCAGGCTTCGAAAAAAAGAAGCCCAGCCCCGGATCAAGTCCGGGGCGACGGAGAAAAAGATGACGTATGAAACCATCCTCGTCGCGCAGCATGGTGCGGTCACGCTCGTCACGCTCAACCGGCCGGAAGCGCTCAACGCGCTGAATAGTCAGGTGCTCGCCGACCTGATCGCAGCGTTTGCCGCCTATGACGCCGATCCGGGGCAACGCTGCCTTGTGCTCACCGGCAGCGAAAAGGCGTTTGCCGCCGGGGCCGACATCAAGGAGATGCAGGCGCAGTCGTTCGCTGACATGTATGGCGGCAACTTCTTCGCCGGCTGGGAACGCGTGACCGCCACGCGCAAGCCGTGGATCGCGGCGGTCAACGGCTTTGCACTCGGCGGCGGCTGCGAAGTCGCGATGATGGCCGATTTCATCATTGCGGGCGACGCGGCGAAGTTCGGACAGCCCGAGATCAAGCTCGCCGTGACGCCGGGCATGGGCGGATCGCAGCGGCTGACGCGCGCGATCGGCAAGGCGAAAGCGATGGAGATGTGCCTGACCGGGCGGATGATGGGCGCAGCCGAGGCCGAGGCCGCCGGGCTGGTGGCGCGTGTCGTGCCCGCCGCCGACCTCATCGACGAAGCGTTGAAGACCGCTGCAACGATCGCCGCCATGGCCCCGCTCGCGGCGATCGCGACCAAGGAAATGGTGAACGCGGCGTTCGAAACCAATCTGGCGCAGGGCATCGTCTTCGAACGCCGCCTGTTTCACGGGCTGTTCGGCTCGGCGGACCAGAAGGAAGGCATGGCCGCTTTCGTCGAGAAGCGGCCGGGAAACTGGAGCGGCGCATGAAGATCGCCTTCGCCGGGCTCGGCAACATGGGCGGGGGTATGGCCGCAAACCTCGTCAAGGCCGGGCATGACGTGCGCGCGTTCGACCTAGCGCAGGCCGCGCTCGAGGCTGCTGCTGCCAGAGGCTGCACGCCGTGCGTGTCGGCGATCGACGCTGTAGCCGGAGCCGAAGCCATCGTCACGATGCTGCCGAACGGCGCGATCGTCGAAGGATTTTACCGGAACACGGTGTTCGGCCACGCAGCCGCAGGCGCGCTCCTGCTCGACTGTTCGACGATCGATGTCGCGACCGCGCGCTCGGTTGCCGAAGCGGCAGCGGCGGCAGGCCATGCGATGGTCGATGCCCCCGTCTCGGGCGGGATCGCTGCTGCGGAAGGCGGCACGCTGACCTTCATGGTCGGCGGCAGCGCGGAGGCCTTCGCCCGCGCCGAACCGATCCTTTCGGCGATGGGCAAGGCCGTGATCCACGCAGGAGACAATGGCGCAGGCCAGGCGGCGAAAATCTGCAACAATATGATCCTCGGCGCGACGATGATCGCGACGTGCGAAGCCTTTGCGCTGGCCGAAAAGCTCGGCCTCGATGCGCAGCGCTTCTATGACATTTCCTCGGTGTCGTCGGGGCAGAGCTGGTCGATGACGCGCTATTGCCCCGTCCCCGGGGTCGGCCCTGAGTCACCCGCCGATCGCGGCTACGAAGGCGGCTTTGCAACCGCGCTGATGCTCAAGGATTTGCTGCTGGCGCGCGATGCAGCGGTGGCAGCGGGAGCCAGCACCCCGATGGGCACGCGCGCCGCCGAACTCTACCAGGCCTTCGCCGATTCTGGATACGGGGGCCGCGATTTCTCGGCGATCATCGAGAGTTTGCGGCAGGGCACGCCCTACTCCAGCTAAATCGCCCTAATCCGTTCGTGCCGAGCGAAATCGAGGCACCCGGCCCGCACCAGTCCCTCGACCGCGCTCGGGACGAACGGCTCCAAGCATGACTGCT
>JBJXFA010000062.1:0-3594 GCA_046153865.1 Sphingomonadaceae bacterium | reverse complement strand
GGTGGGGCTTTTTCGTTTCAGATCGTGCCGTCACTCGCTTGGGCGTTGACGCGCGTGTTCCCGAAGCGTTCAATCTTGCTGTTGCCGGGACGGCTACTTCCTACGAGTGCGATCACGGCGCGGTTTTTGCGCCAGCGCCGGGCAGTGTTTTGCTTTTGCGCTTTCGTTTGCGCCACTGCGCCAAATCCGGGTCCAGCCGATCGAAGGCGGCGAGCGGCGCAAGCCCACGCAAGACCGCGTTGGCCATCGGCTTGGTGTGGCGGAACCAGATGTTGGCGGCTTCTAGACGGCAACCGAACCGCAGCTTGAGGGCGTATGCCGTCGGGCCGAATTGCATCGTCGGAATGCCGCGCTCCAGGCAATAGCGGACGTTTTCGATCCAGCTCACGACGTACAAATTGTGTTGTGCGGCGAGGTCTTTGCGCATGCCGAGAAACTTGTCGACGATCCGATCATCCCCGATCAGCAACAGATTGAACGCCGCCAACTGTCCGTCGATCCGGTAGAGCATGAACACGGCGCGGTCGCCCATCGACTGCGATACAGCTTCGAAATAATTCTCCGGCAACGTTTCAAAGTCGCCGTAATCGAGCGCTGATGCGCCCCGCGTCTCCTCGTAAAGCGCACGGAGTTCCGTTTTGATGTCTTCGATCCCAGTGCGCGCTTCGATCTCGATCGGGCCCGCCGACTTCAATTTGCGGCGAATGTCTTTGCGCGTCGGCCGCGAAAGCGTCGCCAGATAGGCTTCGATGTCCGAATAGGGCAGGTCGATCGCACAGTTCGGCAGCGCGCTCATCGGCGAGAAGTGCTTCTCGCGGAGCACCTCGGCGAAGGCTGGTGCGCGATGGTCTTGCAAATCCTTGACCGCGAAGAGCGCGATCTTCTGGGCTGCACCGTATGCCAGCACACCGTCGACAAGCGCGCGTAACACGAGCCGGGCGTTCTCGTCTTCAAGATCGGGATCGATCGCTATGGCGCAAAAGTCGGAATAGGGAGACCCGAAACCGATCAACCGCATGTGCGTGAAACCCGGCATCAAGCGGCCGATCGCCCGGCTAACGGTTTGCGCAGTCCCTTGCAATGACGTGTCGAGGCGGTAGTCGACCTTGAACAGCGGACACACCGCCAGCGTGCGCGATCCCGAGCGCACGACTGCCGCCATCAGTCCAAACGCGCCGCGTCCCGCAGCTTCGCAGCCCGCCTGCAGAGCATATCCTTCCGGATCGTCGGGCATCGCACGCTGCCAGAACGCTTTATCGGTTTCGCGCACGCCGCCGACGATGTCGCACGTCAACCCGCTGAACGCGATGCTTTCCACCGCGTGTCCGCTATCGAGCATGCGCGCCTCCGCTTGTCACCGTGGCGCACCGTGGTCGCCAGACGTTCTATCATCGCCGTCGACATCAAAATTACGTTCGTCACGCTGCAAAGTTGCGTCGTCGTCCCACTTTGCTGCCATCTGTAGGCATCCGATGCGCTTGGGCAACGCTGCGCCTCCGCCATCGTCGCAGATCAACGCGAGTTGGTCGTGCGCGTTCCCCGCTCATAGGCTCCAGGTCTGCGCGGCGATCGCGACCAACGCCGCAGCTATCACCCACATGGCCAGTGTCAGCCGCCAGCGGCCGCGGGACTGCTCGCTTGCGAAGCGCTGGACGGTCGCGTCATCGAGCCTGACGCCAGCTCCGGTCATGTCGCCGAGCGCAACGGCGGCACGTTCGGCGCTGTGAACGAGCCGCGGCACGTCGGTCAGCAGTCGCGCGACTTCTCCAGCCCCTTCGCCGGCTTCGCGCAGCCGTCCGATTGCGCCGAGGTTTTCTTCGATCCATTCCTTCGCAACGGGTTCTGCCGCCACCCACATGTTGAGTTCGGGATCGAGCCCGCGCGCCACACCCTCGACGATCACCATGCTCTTTTGCATCAAGATCAACTCGGGGCGTGTCTCCATGTCGAACACGTCGGTGTAGGCAAAAAGCTGGCCCAGCAGATCGGCCATCGAAATCTCAGACGCCGTGCGGCCATGGATGGGTTCGCCAATCGCGCGCATGGCCTGGGCGAACACCGCAGAATCGTGATGGGGTGGGACATAGCCGAGCTGAAAGTGGATATCGGCAGCCCGCTTATAGTCGCGCGTAATCAGCCCAAATAGGATCTCGGCGAGGAAGCGGCGTTCGCGCGGCCCGATGCGGCCCATGATGCCGAAATCGACGGCCACCACCACGCCGGCACGGTCGACGAACAGGTTTCCCTGATGCATGTCGCCGTGAAAGAAACCATCGCGCATGGCGTGGCGCAGGAACGTCTGAATGACGGTCATTCCGAGGGCCTTACGGTCGAACCCTTGGGCATCGAGTGCTGCATGATCGGCGATCGGCGTGCCGTCGATCCATTCGATCGTCATGGCGCGCTTGCGCGTCCGCTTCCAATCGATCGACGGCACGCGAAAATCGATCGGCCGACCGTTGGCGGCCTTCGCGATATTGTTGGCCATCTCGGAAATTGCGGCTGCTTCGAGCCGCAAATCCATTTCGAGATCGGTCGTGCGCTTAAGATTTTCGACGACTGCGCGCGGTCGTAAGCGGCGGGCAGGCGGATACCAAGCCTCGACCTGGCGGGCAGCGAAGGCGTAGCTATCGAGGTCGCGCCGGAAGCGCTTTTCGACGTTCGGGCGCAGGATCTTGACCGCGACTGCTTTCCGCTGACCGTTTTCGACCACTTCTGCTTTGTGGACTTGCGCAATCGATGCGGCGGCAATCGGCGGGCTGAAGGAAGCATAAAAATCTTCGAGCTTACCGCCCAGTTCACGTTCCAGCGTCGCCCGTGCTTCAGCTTCGGAAAACGGCGGCAAGCGGTCCTGTAGTTGGGACAAATCGTTCGCCAGTTCTGGCCCGATCAAGTCGGCCCGCGTCGCCAGAAATTGGCCGAGCTTGACGTAGCTCGGACCCAGGCTGGTCAGCGCGGCGCCGATGCGTTGCGCTTTCGGCTGGCCGATGCGGAGCGGGGCCGTGAGCCAGCTTATGGGCGCCGTCAGCGCGGCGGCGAGCTTCAATACGGGCGGCACCGGCATTCCACGGGGCACGAACCGCACGCCGTGGCGCGCAAAGACGAGCCCGGCTTTCGCCAGCCGATAGGTATTGAGCAGGGCTGATGACATTTCGTGAGGTGGGTTGGCTGCGGGCCGGCTGAGGATATTGCGCCGGGTCCTGTGTCCAAAGCGCTACCGGTCGAGACATTGCCGCTATCGCGCCAGGGGTCAAGCGGGGGTCAAGCCGGAGGAGGGCAATCCGGAGGGAGCCCCGCCCCGAACATGAAGAGACCCGCCGCGCGGGACGACGCGGCGGGTCCATGCCTCATGAAGCGAGCGGGTGGGGGGAGCTCGGCCTCATTTTGGCAACAGTACGGACGTCACGACATGGACGACGCCGTTTGATTGCTTGAGATCGGCAGTCGCCACTCGGGCTGTGCCGCCATTTTCATCCTTGATGAAGATCTTGCCGTTCTTGGTGCTGGCAACGAGCCGATCACCCGACACCGTCTTCAACCGGGCGTGGCCGCCGCCCGCCTTGATCAACTTCAACAAGCCGCGCGCCGAAACGT
>JBJXFA010000035.1:0-66615 GCA_046153865.1 Sphingomonadaceae bacterium | reverse complement strand
ACGCTCGTGATCTTGCCGCCCGACATGAAGATCGTGCCGCGATCGAAGCGTTTGCCCTCGCCATCGAAGATCGTGACGTTTCGGATCGCGGTCGGGCTCGACGGGTAGGGCTTGTAGGTCGATGGATAGGGATCGGCGACGAATTTGACGGCCGCGGGCTTCGCTGCGGCCGGTTTCGGGCTTGGCGATGTCGCGCAGGCGGCGATGCTCATTGCCAGCGTGCAAACCAGAACAGTGCGGATCATGCAGATACTCCCTGCGGGCGAAGTCCTTCCTCGGACCGCGGATCGGCGACTGTGGGCTCGTCGTCGCGCAGCGTGTCGAGGTGCATCCATTTGCGAACGATCGGCGACAGGATGAGCACGACGACACCGACGCCGATCGCGATCCAGCCGAACAGATTGTAGACGTCAAGCAGCCCCTGTTTGCTCATCTCGCCGCCCTCGCCGCCGGTCGCCTCGCCGATTTTCCCTGCGACGAAATTGCCGACCGCGGTCATGTAAAACCACGCGCCCATGATGAGCGAGGCGAGGAACTTCGGCGCGAGCCGGTTCATCGCCGAGAGGCCGACCGGCGAAAGGCAGAGCTCGGCGGTGGTCGCGAAGAAATAATAGGCGAAGACGAGAATGACAGGCGTCATCGCCGTGACGCCATAGGCCTGCGCGCCCCAGACGAGGACGAGATTGGCAAAGCCCATCTGCACCAGCGCCAGACCGAACTTGGCAGGGGCCGACGGCTCTGCCCGCCGCTTGGCGAGCCACACCCAAAGCGCTGCGAACACGGGTGCGACGAGCATGATGATGATCGGGTTGATCGACTGGAAAATCCCCGCCGGAACCCCGCCGCGATCGACGAACTTGTCGGTGAACAAATTCATCGACCCGCCCGCCTGTTCGAAAAGCCCCCAGAACAGCGGATTGAGACTGATCAGGAACAGGATCGCGAACATGCGCTCGCGAGGCTCCTTGGGCAGCTTGAAGCTCTCGTAAAGGACATAACCGAGGAGCGCGACACCTGCGATCGCGAGCAGCATCTGAACGATGCCCTGCGACTGGACGAGCATCCAGATGACCGCAACCGCGGCTAAGCCGATGCCGTAAATTGTCCATTCGCGGGCTTTGGACAGCGGCACCGGCGCCTCGCCCGCGCCGTTGAGCGCCGCCTTGCCGAGCACGAACACGACGAGGCCCGCGAGCATTCCGATGCCCGCGAGGCCAAAGCCATAGCCCCAGCCGACGGTCTGGCCGAGATAGGCGACGAGGATCGTGCCGATCGCTGCGCCGACGTTGATGCCCATGTAGAACACGGTGTACGCGCCGTCGCGGCGGATGTCGGTCAGCTTGTAGAGCTGGCCGACCATCACCGAGATATTGGCTTTCAGGAAGCCCGAGCCGACGATGATGAAGGCGAGCGCGGCCCAGAAGACGTTGATCGTCGGATCGTTTTGCCCGCCGACGCCCTCGACCGCCATCAGGCTGTGCCCGACCGCGAGCAGGACGCCGCCGAACAGCACCGCCTTGCGCTGCCCGAGATAACGGTCGGCGAGATAGCCGCCGAGCACCGGCGTGATGTAGACGAGTGCGGTATACGCGCCATAAACCACGCTCGATTTGCTGTCCGAGAACAGCCAGTGCTGCGTCAGGTAGAAGATCAGGATCGCGCGCATGCCGTAATAAGAGAAGCGCTCCCACATCTCGGCGAAGAACAGCATGTAGAGGCCCTTGGGGTGGCCGGCGAATTCGGGCTCGCGCTGCGTTGCGATCTTGGCCCCGATCGCGAGGAAAATGCCGAGAACGACAACCGCGATCGCGGCGATCCAGTCCGCTTCGGTCCACAAGGAAACGCTCGTCAAATGTCCAACCCCTTCAGCTGGCCCGCTCGGGCAGGCGCAATATTCTTTCGTGCTAGCCTAACGGCGAATTTGCGCCTGTGAAGTCAATTGTTGTTCCGCAGACGGCATGAGCGGCTCTCCGGCGGCGCGCTGGCGCTCGACTTCGACAATCGCCCGGTCGATCGCCGCCAACCGCTTCTTCCATGAGGGATGCGACCCGTCGGACAGGATGCCATAGTCGGTTTGCGCCTGCAGACGCTGCCAGAACCGGGGAACGGCGGCCAGATCATAACCCGCCCGCGCAACCAGCCAAACGCCAAGCCAGTCGGCCGCAAATTCGCTCTCCCGCGACGGCGTGCGCCGGGCGCGGTGCTTGAGGATGTTATGCGCAAGTTCATGCGCAACGACGACGGCGAGCTCATCGTCGGACGCGGCGAGGCGCAACATCCGCTCGGAAATCTGGATGTAGCGCCCGTCTGCGCCCGTGGCCTTAAAGCCGCCGGGGACCAGTTCGGCCCGTGACGGACATCCCCTGTCTCCAGTGATCTGCACCACACGGTCCTGCAGCCGCAATTCGGCCGAACGATCGGTCAGCGCCAGCTCGATCCGGTCTGCGGCGGCGGCCAATCCGGCATAGCCTGCGCTTGCCGTTGTCGGTCCGAGCGCAACGCCGTCGACCGCCACCACGCTGTC
Organism: Sphingomonadaceae bacterium; assembly: GCA_046153865.1. Taxonomy (GTDB): domain Bacteria; phylum Pseudomonadota; class Alphaproteobacteria; order Sphingomonadales; family Sphingomonadaceae; genus Sphingomonas_O. Next base: position 64,091 of record JBJXFA010000035.1, on the reverse strand, counting down.
GCCCACCTTCAGACCGGCACGCGCGGCGGCGCTATCGGGGGCGACCGCTGCAACCATGGGCAGGTCTCCAAGTCCAAGCTGCGCCGCCACACGCGGCCGATCCCGCGCGGGGAACTGGCCGATCGTCTGCAGCGTAAAGGCGGGGAGCGGGCGGGCATCGCTGCACAGCACGGCATTGGCGGTCTGCAGACGGAAGGCTACGCCTGCAAGCCGCGCGTCCGCACTGCGCAGAGCGGCGAGATCAGGATCGAGCGCGCCGCCCAGCAGAACCACGAGCACGAGGTTGCAGGCAGCGCGCGCCGCTGATAGCCGCCGGGTGATGTTCAACGATCCCTCATCGCCACTGGCGCTGCTCCAAACGCGGCGCTCGGGCAAGCCCCGCGACATGATCGCGCCCGGTCCCTCGGCGATCGCGTTGCGGACGATCCTCGAAGCCGCAATGCGCGTGCCCGATCACGGCAAACTCGCCCCCTGGCGGTTCATCGTGATCGGCGCGGACCAGCGCGCGCGGCTCGCCACCTTGCTGACCGAGACCTATCGCGCCGAAAAGCCCGAGGCGGGCCGCGTCGAGATCGAGGCCCTCGAAGCCTTTGCCCATCAAGCCCCCACGCTCGTCGTCGCGATGTCGGTGCCGGTTGCCGAAAGCAAGATTCCGGTCTGGGAACAGAAGCTCTCGGTCGGCGCTGCGATCATGAACCTGCTGCTCGCCGCGCACGCCATGGGCTTTGTCGGCAGCTGGTTGACCGGCTGGGCGGCGTACTCGGAAACCGTCGCGCACACGCTCGGTGGCGCAGGCGCGCGGATCGCGGGGTTCATCTTTATCGGATCGCCCGGGCGTCCGCTCGAGGAACGGCCGCGTCCCGACTATGACACGGTCGTGCAACATTGGGGCTGACGCGGCTCCGGCTTGGGTGTATTAGAAGCGCATGACAGCGTTCGACACGGCCGACCTTCCCGTTTATCTTCGCCTGCGCGGCGTCCTGTCAGCGAGCATTCTCGACGGTCATTACCGCGAGGGCGATCAGCTGCCCTCGGTGCGCGCCTTCGCCGCCGCCCAGAATGCCAATCCGCTCACCGTTGCCAAGGCCTACCAGTCGTTGCAGGAGGACGGCTACGTCAGCGTTCGCCGTGGCGTCGGCATGTTCGTTGCCAATGGCGCAGCGGACCGGCTGCGCGCCGACGAGCGCGATCGTTTTCTCGAACAAAGCTGGCCCCGCATCCGCGCGCACATGGACCGGATCGGGATCGATCTTCGCAGCCTTGCCGAAACCGTGTAGGGTCTCGCGGTCGCTTCCTATGTATCGATTCCAGTAACCATGGTCCTCCGCAGACTTTTCGCGCGTTCCGACTTCGAACCGCGTGCGCGCCTCATCCCCGAGGGCCAGCGGGTCTATGCGATCGGTGACATCCATGGCCGCAAGGACTGCCTGAAGATCCTGTTGCGCAAGATCGATGCGGACGATGCCGCGCGGCCGCCGGCTGAAACGACGCTGGTGCTGCTCGGCGATCTCGTCGATCGTGGCGAGGATTCGCGCGGTGTCGTCGAAACGGCGATGCAGCTTGCGAAGTTCGGCAAGACGATCTTCCTGATGGGCAATCACGAAGAAACGCTGATCCGCGCCTGGGAGGGCGACAAGCGCGCGACCGCGCTGTTTCACCGCGTCGGCGGGCGCGAAACGCTTGAAAGCTACGGCGTCACCGACGACGAATATGAGGCCTGTGACCTATCCGAACTGGCGACGCTCATCGCATCGCGCGTGCCGCTTGCGCATATCGCCTTCATGCGCAGCTTCATCGATCAATGGGCGTGCGGCGACTATCTGTTCGTTCATGCTGGCATCCGACCCGGGGTCGCGCTCGACGAGCAGAGCCCGAGCGATCTGCGCTGGATACGCAAAGAGTTTCTCGATGACCGTCGCGATCACGGCCCGATGATTGTCCACGGCCATTCGATCACCGAACATGTCGACGAGCAGCCCAACCGGATCGGGATCGATACGGGTGCTTTTGCCAGCAGTTGCCTGACGGCGATCGGCCTCGAAGGCGATCAGCGCTGGTTTCTTTCGACCGCGCCCTGAGGATCGTTTACGCGCCAGCAACAATGATCGGCTAGGCGATCGCGACACTGGGGCGGGCAACGTGCGATGACGCTGAAGATTCTGACGATTTTCGGCACGCGACCCGAGGCGATCAAGCTGTTTCCGGTGATCGATGCGCTGCTGACGGCTCCCGGCATTGACGTCCGCGTCTGCGTGACGGCGCAGCACCGCGCGATGCTCGATCAGATCCTCGCGCTAACCGGCATCGTGCCCGATCACGACCTCGATCTCATGCAGCCGGGACAGACGCTCGACGGGCTGACTGCGGCGCTGCTCACTGGCATCGGTCGCGTGCTCGACGTCGAGCAGCCCGATCGGGTGGTGGTGCAGGGCGATACCGCGACGGCGATGGTCGGTGCGCTCGCCGCCTATTACCGCAAAATTCCGGTGAGCCATGTCGAGGCCGGGCTGCGCAGCGGCGACATTCATCATCCTTGGCCCGAGGAAGTGAACCGCAAGATCGTAGCCACGATCGCCGACCAACATTTTGCGCCGACCGCGACCGCCGCCGATGCGCTGCGCCGCGAACGCGTGGCCGAGCGGACGATCTACGAAACGGGCAATACCGTGATCGATGCGCTGTTGGCGACGCGGACGCGGCTCGATGCCGACCCTGCCTTGTGCGCGCGAACCGACGCGGTGATCGCGCGCTTTGCGGGCAAGCGCATCATTGCCGTGACGACGCACCGGCGCGAGAATTTCGAGGCAATGGCAGGCATTGCCGGCGCGATCACGCGGATCGCTGCGCGCGGCGACGTCGGCATCGTTTTTCCCGTGCACCCCAATCCCAATGTGCGCGCTGCAATGGGGGGACTTGCCGACAATCCGGCGATCGCGCTGACCGATCCGCTCGACTACCCCGATTTCGTGCGCCTGTTGGCGCGCTGCGATATCGTGCTGACCGATAGTGGTGGCGTTCAGGAAGAAGCCCCGACCTTCGGCAAGCCGGTGATCGTCATGCGCGAGACGACCGAGCGGCCCGAGGGCATCACGGCGGGGACAGCGCGGCTGGTCGGCACGGACCCCGATGCCATCGTCGCCGCGGTCAGCGAACTGCTCGACGACCGCCAAGCCTATGCCGCCATGGCGCAGGCACACAGCCCCTTTGGCGACGGCCATGCCGCCGCCCGCATCGTGAAAGTGATCGCAAATGCCGGTTAGTGTCCATCCCAGCGTCTGCGTCCTCGGCCTGGGCTACATTGGCCTTCCGACCGCAGCGGTGGTCGCCCGATCGGGCGCGCAGGTGCTCGGCATCGACGTGCGCGAGGATGTCGTCGCGACGGTCAACGAGGGCCGCGTGCATATCGAGGAAGTCGATCTCGATGCGCTGGTGCAGGGTGTGGTTGCGCGCGGGCTGCTGCGCGCCTCGACCGTGATTGCCGCATCGGACGTGTTCCTGATCGCCGTGCCGACCCCGTTCGACGACAATCACGCCCCCGACATCGGCCATGTGCTGAGCGCGGCACGCGCGATCGCACCGGTGCTCAAGGCGGGCGATCTCGTGATCCTCGAATCGACCTCGCCGGTGGGCACAACCGAGGCCGTTCGCGACTTGATCGCGGCGCTGCGCCCCGACCTGAAGGTGCCGAGCGCGGGCAACGGAACCGCCGACATTGCCATTGCCTATTGCCCCGAACGCGTGCTGCCGGGCCGCATTCTGGTCGAACTGATCGACAACGACCGCTGCATCGGCGGGATCACACCGCGCTGTGCGCGCAAGGCCCTGAGCTTTTACCGGACGTTCGTGCGCGGAGCCTGCGTCACGACGACCGCGCGCGTGGCGGAAATGGTCAAGCTCAGCGAAAATGCCTTTCGCGACTTCAACATCGCGTTCGCCAACGAGCTTTCGATGGTCTCCGACCAGCTCGGCATCGACGTGTGGGACGTGATCCGCCTCGCCAACCGCCACCCGCGCGTTAACATCCTGACGCCCGGCCCCGGCGTCGGCGGGCATTGCATCGCGGTCGATCCATGGTTCATCGTCCATTCTGCTCCGGAGCGGACGCCGTTGATCCGCACCGCGCGCGAAGTGAACGACGGCAAGATCGCCTATGTCATCGCCGAGGCCGCCCGCCTGATCGCGGCGCACCCCGAAAAGCGCGTCGCGCTGCTCGGGCTCGCGTTCAAGGCCAATGTCGACGATTTCCGCGAGAGTCCCGCGCTGGCCGTCGCGCTCGATCTCGCAAGCCGGTTTGGCGACCGGATCGCCATCGTCGAGCCGCATGCCGCAGCACTACCGCCAGCTTTCGCTGGCAGCGGCGCAATGCTCACCGACATCGACAGCGCGCTGATGGGCTGCGACATCATGATCGTGCTGGTCGATCACGACATCTTCAAATCGGTGCCACCCGAGGAGCGAACCACCAAGATTGTTTACGATACGCGGGGAATCTGGAGCTAGAGCATTTCCCGCTAACCTTGACTCCCCTCCAGCCCTTGCTGGAGGGGCCGGGGGTGGTTCTTCTTCTTGCTTCTGGCGTGAGAGAAGAAGGAAGAAGAAATGCCACCCCCTTGCCCCTCCACGAAGTCGTGGAGGGGAGAAGAATGAACCAATTCACGCGGGAAACACCCTAGCCGACCTTTCGCTCGAATTTCGAGGCAGATCTCAGTCCCGGAATGAACCCGCCGATGTGGCCCGCACGGGGTTCCGGCATGCGGCGGAATGGCGCTAAGGGGCGGTCGTGATCACCCGCACCCTGCCCTTTTCTCCGGCTGCCATCGTCGAAGCGGCCCGCCTGATCGCCGAAGGCCTGCCCGTCGCGGTGCCGACCGAGACGGTTTACGGCCTCGCCGCCGATGCGACGTCGGACGCTGCAGTCGCTGCGATCTACGCGGCCAAGGGGCGCCCGCGTTTCAATCCGCTGATCGTGCACGTCGCAGATGCGGACGCAGCCTTCGCGCTCGGACAGTTCGACGGTGCGGCGCGCGCGCTAGCCGATGCCCACTGGCCGGGTCCGCTGACGCTGGTCGTGCCGCAGCGGCCCGGCAACCCGATCGCCAGCCTTGCAACCGCTGGCCTCGCGACCATCGCGCTGCGTGTGCCTGCGCACCGCGCGATGCACGCGCTGCTTGCAGCAACCGGCAAACCGCTTGCCGCGCCGAGCGCCAACGCCAGCGGCACGATCAGCCCGACGACCGCCGGTCATGTCGCGCGCAGCCTCGACGGGCGCATCGCGCTGATCATCGACGACGGGGCGACATCTGCGGGTCTTGAATCGACCATCGCCGCCCGTACCGGTGGCCCGACCCGCCTCCTGCGCCCGGGTCCGATCGTCCTCGACCTTGGATTGATCGAAGCGGCCACAATCGAAGCGCCCGGTCAGCTCGCCGCGCATTACGCTCCTTCGAAACCTCTGCGCCTCGACGCAACCGAGGCGTTGCCCGGCGAATGGCTGATCGGTTTCGGGTCGGTTGCAGGCCACGTATCGCTGAGCACGACCGGCAACCCCTGCGAGGCCGCTGCGAACCTCTTCGCGCGCCTTCATGAGGCCGATGCCAGCGCCTGCGCGCGCATCGCCATTGCGCCGGTGCCCGATACCGGCTTGGGGATCGCGATCAACGACCGGTTGCGTCGCGCCGCCAGGGGGGCCGCATGAGATACCTCGTCACCGGTGTGGCCGGCTTCATCGGCGCAGCGGTCGCGCGTGCGCTGCTCGATCGCGGTGACGCTGTGCTCGGCATCGACAGCCTCAACGCCTATTATGATCCCGCGCTCAAGCGTGCACGGCTGGCAACGCTCGATGCCCCCGGTTTTGCCTTTCGCCAGCTCGATTTTGCCGACGACGCCGCGTTCGATGCGGCGATGGCGGACGAGGCGTTCGACCGGATCATCCATCTCGGCGCGCAGCCCGGCGTGCGCTACAGTCTCGAAAACCCCCGCGCCTATGTCCGCGCCAATATCGCCGGGCATCTGAACCTGCTCGAACTCGCACGGACGCGGCGAACGGCGCACATGGTCTATGCGTCATCGTCGTCGGTTTATGGCGATGCGCGCGCGCTCCCGCTCAGCGTCGATGCGCGCGTCGATCACCCGATCTCGCTCTATGCCGCATCGAAGAAGGCGGACGAACTGATGAGCGAGACCTATGCGCATCTCCACCGGCTGCCGCTGACGGGCCTGCGCTTCTTCACGGTCTATGGCCCATGGGGTCGCCCGGACATGGCTCCGTGGATTTTCACGGCGAAGATCCTCGCGGGCGAACCGATCCCGGTGTTCAACGAAGGCAAGCTGCGTCGCGATTTTACCTATATCGACGATATCGTGGCGGGCGTGGTGGCTGCGGTCGACCGGCCGGCCGCCGATGACGGCATGATCAAGCCCGGCGGCAGTGCCGCGCCGCACGCGATTTACAATCTCGGCAATAACCGGTCCGAAGCGCTGATGGATTTCATCGCGGCGATCGAAGCGGCGTGCGGCCGACAAGCGATCTGCGATTTCAAACCGATGCAGCCGGGCGATGTCCACGAGACCTTTGCCGATATTGCCGAGAGCACGCGTGATCTGGACTATGCGCCCGCAACCGCCATCGAGGTCGGCATCCCCAAATTCGTCGATTGGTATCGGCGCTACATCGACGCCTAAGCCGCAACGCCTTTCAGCCGTGCCGCGTGCTTTGCCCTGAACTTGGCGAGCTTGGGCGCAGCGACGATCTGGCAATAGGGGTTGGACGCGCCTTCGCGTTCGAAATACTCCTGATGATAGTCCTCGGCGACGTACCACTCGGAAAGTGGCTCGATCGTCGTCACGATCGGGCGATCCTGAGCGGGTTGTGCACGAACGATAGCGGCGCGCGCCGCGCTCTCCTGTTCAGGTGAATGCGGGAAGATCGCTGAGCGATATTGCGTGCCGACATCGTTGCCCTGGCGGTTCAGTTGCGTCGGATCGTGGATTTCGAAGAAGATATCGAGGATGTCGTCATAGCTAACGACCGCCGGATCGAATGCGATCCGCACGGCTTCGGCATGGCCCGTCGCGCCGGTGCACACCGCCTTGTAATCCGGGTCGGCGACATGGCCGCCGATGTATCCGCTCTCGACGCTTTCGACGCCGGCCAGATTGTCGAAGATGGGCTCGACGCACCAGAAGCAGCCTGCCGCAAGTGTCGCGTGTTCGGTGGTCATGATGCGATCTCCTGAAGCCCAGAACATAGGTGCGCGCGATCAGGCCGCAAGCGCGTCGGCATCCAATTCATAAAGCAACTCTGCGCCTGCCGTGGCCGCAGCGGCCTTGCCGAGCGCCTCTGGAACAAGGTGATCGAGATAATAGCGCACGGTAACCTGCTTGGCCTTGAGGAATGCCGGATCGCCCTCGCCGCGCGCCAATCGCTCGCGCGCGACCTTGCCCTGCCGCGCCATGAGAGCACCGGCAGTCATCGTCGCGACCATGTCGAGAAAAGGATAGCTCCCGGCAAGGCGATCGTCGGGAGCTGCCGCGAGCATCCAGTCCGCCGCGACATCAACGGCGTCGGCCAGCGCAAGCAAATGCGTTTCGCCCGCACCATCGTCGCGCGCGTCGGCAATCAGGCGCTTCAGCGCCGCGCCGCCATCGCCGGTCAGCTTGCGCCCGACGAGATCGGCGGCCTGGATGCCGTTCGTTCCTTCATAGATCGGCGCGATCCGCGCATCGCGGTAATATTGCGCGGCCCCGGTTTCCTCGACGAACCCCATGCCACCGTGAATCTGGATGCCCAACGACGCCACCTCGCAGCCGATATCGGTGCCATAAGCCTTGACGAGCGGCGTCAGCAGGTCGGCGCGCGCTTTGGCATCCGCATCGCCACGATGCCCGCGATCCACCGCGCTCGTCGCGGCATAATGCAGCGCGCGCGTGGCCTGTGTCAGCGCCTTCATGCGGAGCAGCATCCGGCGCACGTCGGGGTGCTCGATAATCGCCTTGCCGCCCTGGACGCGATCTTTGGCATAAGCGAGCGCCGCCTGCGTCGCGCGCTCGGCGATCTGCACGCCCTGTGACCCCACGTTGAGCCGCGCATTGTTCATCATGGTGAACATCGCGCGCATCCCGCCCATTTCAGGCCCGATCAGCCAGCCCTTGCAATCGTCGTTGTCCCCGTAGGACATGACGCAGGTGGGCGAAGCGTTGATGCCGAGCTTGTGCTCGATCGACACGCAGCGCACGTCGTTGGCCACGGTGAACGCGCCGTCGCTGGCTTCCCGGAGCTTGGGCACGAGGAACAGCGAGATGCCCTTGGTGCCCGCAGGAGCGCCCGGCGTGCGCGCAAGGACAAGGTGAATGATGTTGTCGGCCAGGTCGTGCTCGCCGAAGGTGATGTAAATCTTGGTGCCCTTGATGCTGAAGCTGCCGTCGGCATTGGGGGTCGCCGTCGCGCGCAGGGCCCCGACGTCCGAGCCCGCCTGCGGCTCGGTCAGGTTCATCGTGCCCGTCCACGCGCCGGACACCAGCCGAGGCAGATAGGTCGCGCGTTGCACCTCGCTGCCATGCGCGGCCAGCGCCTCGACCGCCCCACACGAAAGCATCGGGCAAAGCGTGAACGCCATATTCGCCGTCCCGAGATCCTCTAGGACGACGCTCGCGAGCGTAAACGGCAGCCCCTGCCCGCCATAGGCTTCGGGCCCGTCGATCGATCCCCAGCCGCCTTCGACATAGGCCTGGTAAGCCTCGCGATATCCGGCCGGCAGCGTGACAATGCCATTGGCGTAGCGTGCGCCTTCGGTATCGCCGATCCGGTTCAGCGGCGCGAATTCGCCGGCGGCAAATGCACCAGCCCCTTCTAGGATCGCGTCAACCAAGTCGCTATCGACGCCGAGGTCTGCAATCTGTGCGCAGGTCTGTAGCGCGAAGCGCTGATCGGCGATGGGCGGGGAGAACGTCATGACGGCTGCCTTGTCGTGATTTACTGGCTCGCGGCTGCGAACGAACAATCCGTTGCAGCGTCAGGACCGACAGATCAAGACTTCTTCACGGCGCGCGACAAGCGCGTTCATCAGCGCACCTTCTTGCGCGTCGCAATCCGCTCCAAGCGGCGGCGGCGGATCACGCGGGCAGCTTCGAGAACCCCGAACACGGCGAAGGGAATACCAAAAACTAGAAGGGCAAGACCCCAATCCTCCGACATCATCGACGCGACCACCAACACTCCCCTGAATCTCGATTGTTCAACGCATCTGGCGGCTTTCGGTCGCATCGGCAAGTTTCAATTGCCGACGAAAACGCATTGGGATAGGCGAGCGCAAGACCTTCGCGGGAGATGTTTGTGGGATCACCGCGAACACCAATGGCCACTTCGTTTTCGCAGATTGCAGCGATTGCGCTGATTTTCCTGCTGTGCATTGGGGGAGGATCGACCCGGCCCGACGTCGTCCAGCTATTGCCACTCCGTCTTTTCGCTATCGTTCTGATTGCGGCGCTGATCCTCGATCGGCGCACAGCGCTGCGGCCAATCGGGGTGCCGCTCCTGTTTCTTGGCATCGTCGTTGCAAGCTATCTGGCCTATCTCGTGCCGCTCCCACCCGAGGTTTGGCAAATACTTCCGGGGCGCGGTTTTTATGCAGCAGCCGCCGAGATCAGCGGCGACCCACAACCTTGGCGGCCGCTATCGCTCGCCCCCGACATGACTATCGAAGCGCTGCTGTCGCTGCTGCCGGTGGTTGCGATCGTTCTGCTGCTCGATAAGGGCGATCCCCGGCTGCACGGGTTTCTGCCGATCGGGATCGTCGTCCTAGCGAGCGGCAGCGTCTTCCTGGCGCTTCTCCAGTTTGCCGCAGGCGAGGCGGCAAACATCGGATTTTACGCATCCGGCACGGACATGGCCGGTGGCCTGCTGGCGAACCGCAACCATCAAGCACTGCTGCTTGCCATGGGCATGACCAGCGCATCTTGGCTTGCGGCCCGCGACGGCTTTCTGATCAGGAATGACGCTCTCCGGTTGCTGCTCGCAGGAGGAATTCTCATCATGTTTGTCGTCACGATCGTGCTCACAGGGTCGCGGGCCGGCCTCGTGCTGATTGTGCTGGCCATGAGTGCGGCGTTTCTCTTCAACCGGCGCGGGATGGCGCGTTTGCCGATCATCGCTCGGATCGTCGGTTTGCTTGGCGTCTTGGCTGCGCTGGCGATGGCCGCGTTCGTCAAACTCCCGAGCCACCGGATCGCCACTTTGCAGCTTGCCGATACCCGGCGCGAAGCCTTCTGGTCGACGTCGTTCGATGCGATCCGCAGTTTTTTTCCGTTCGGAGCCGGGCCAGGGTCGTTTTCGGAAACCTACAAGCGGTTCGAGCGCCTCGCCGATCTGCGCCCGCAATATGTCAACCATGCACATAATGATTTCATCGAAATTGCCTATGAGCTGGGCGCGCTTGGCTGGATGATTGCGGCTGTTTTCTCGGCTTTCCTCGTCGTCGCCAATGTCCGGCTCTGGAGGCTTCGCCAAGAGCGCATGCCGGGCATCGAGCTTGGCCGACTGGCGAGCATGCTGATCGTGCTGGCGCTGGTTGCAAGCGTTACCGACTATCCGATACGCACGCCGCTTATCGGCGTTTTGTTTGCCGCAGCCGCGACGATCCTGTTCAACATTGCCTTCCGCAAGGCGCTCTCACCTTCGACCGAAGCAATGCCAACGGGTGTAGCGAATGCGGCACGCCGCTGGTTTACCGGCGGGAATGACGTCGCTAAGGATTAGTGTCTGCTACTGAAAGTCGGGTTGTGATCAGGGTCTGGTTGTTTGTTTTCATGGTGTTGATGGGGAGCGGATGCGCAAATCGCCCCGCGCTTGAACCGCGGCCCGCGCTCAAAGCGGTGGAACTCAGCGAGCTTCCAACGCCCGTCCGCGCCGACCTCGAAACGCCAGGGCGGCCGTATGTGCTCGGTCCGTCCGACAGCCTGAACATCGACGTTTACGGCGTTGAGGACATGAATCGTGAAAAGATCCAGCTTGACGCCTCGGGGCGACTGGCGTTTCCATTCGCAGGGACGATCGATGCCAATGGCATGACGTTGCAGGAGTTGACCGAGGCGCTGACTTCGCGTCTGTCCCGCTATGTCCGCAACCCGCAGGTGACGGTCAATTTGGCGGAAGCGACGAACTCGACGATGACGATCGACGGGCAGGTGCGCAAACCCGGGATATATCCGGTCCTCGGCCGCATGACGCTCATGCGCGCAGTAGCATCTGCCGAGGGCTTGGCAGAGTATGCCAAGGTTGAGGAGGTCGTCGTATTTCGCAAGATGCAGGGCCAAGAGTATGCAGGCCTTTATGATCTGGCGGCGATCCGCCGCGGTGCGTATGGTGACCCCGAGATCTTTGCCAACGACGTTGTCGTGGTCGGTGACACGCCGAGCCGTCGTTTGATCCGCGATCTAGTGCAGGCGGCACCGATCCTGGGTTCCGCAATCATTACAGTGCTGCTTCGTTGAGGATCAGGCGACTCCATGAATTTCATCAGCCAGCCTGAGCCGCAGCAGGACTTCAATCCTCTGCCGGGTGCAAGGGCGCAGTATCCTAGAGCTGCCGAGGCCGTGCAGCCGCAGGCCGAGCCGATCATTCGCAAGTGGATCGCGATCATCCAGCGCCGCCGCTGGTATATCCTCGGTGTGATCACGGCGGCGCTTTTAACCGCTGTGGTCGTGACTTTGCTAATGACGCGCCAGTACACCGCAAGCACCACGCTTGAAATCGCGCGCGACGATGCCAAGATTGTCAACATTCAGGGCGTGGAGCCGCAGGTCGGGTCGCTCGATCAGGAATTCTACCAGACGCAATACGGCCTGCTCAAGGCGCGCTCGCTTGCGGAAGCTGTGGTCGTATCGCTGAAACTGCATGAAGATCGTCGTTTTCTGGATATGATGGATATAGAAACGGCAAACACTCTCTTTGCGTCCACGCCGGGCGGCACGCTTCCGGCGCGCAGTCGGGCCGATCGGCTCAGCCAGTCGATCAAGGCCCTGCTCGACCGCGTAGCGATTGCACCGGTCCGCGCTTCGCGGCTGGTCACGATCAGTTTCGAAAGTCCCGACCCCGACTTGTCGGCGCGGATTGCCAACACCTGGGCTGATCAGTTTATCGAGCGCAACCTTGCGCGTCGGTTCGACGCCACGTCCTATGCGCGAAAGTTCCTTGAAGAGCGTCTCGCCGACGTCCGAAACCGGCTCGAAGTCTCCGAGCGGCAGTTGGTGACCTATGCCGCTGCCAACCGGCTAATTACAGTTGGTTCGCCTTCGGGCGATGCGGGGCAGCGGACGCAAGAACGATCGGTTGTAGAAGATACACTAGTGGCACTCAATGAACAGCTCGCGACAGCGCGCGGCATGCGCATTGCCGCAGAATCGCGGGCGGCTCAGGGCGGCGGAGCGTCAACCGAGAGCCTCAGCAACAACGCGATTAACGTTATCCGGCAACGACGGGCCGAAGTCGCTGGCGAATATGCGCGGCTAAAGGCGCAGTTCGAGCCCGAGTATCCGCCGCTTGCGGCACTTGCCGCGCAATTGGGCCAGCTCGACGCGAGCATAGCCAGCGAGGAACGCAGGGTTCGAACCGCCGTCCAGGGTCAGTTTCAACAGGCGGTTACGCAAGAGCGCGCGCTTGCCGAACGCGTCAGGACGCTTGAGGATACGACGCTCGACCAGCGGCGCCGCAGCATTCAGTTCAATATTTACCAGCGCGAAGTCGATACAAATCGCGAACTTTATAATGGGCTATTGCAAAGATTTAAGGAAATCGGCATTGCTGGCGGCGTCGGCACCAACAACATCGCCGTCGTCGATCGCGCGATTTCGCCGACCAAGCCCTCGGCGCCGCGACCGTTGTTGAACATCGTCCTTGCACTGCTCGCGGGGACTGCGCTTGGCTTCGCGCTCGCCTTCCTCCTTGAACAGATCGACGAGGCGGTGACTGACGCCAGCACGATCGAGCAAACGCTCAAGATACCGGTGCTTGGCACGATCCCGCGCATTGCCAACGAGGACCCGCTCGCCGAACTCGCAGATCGCAAATCGCCGGTTTCGGAAGCTTATCTCTCGATGGAAACGGCGCTTAAATTCTCGACGCCAGAGGGCATGCCGCGCTCGATCCTCATCACCAGCACGCAGCCCGGCGAGGGTAAATCGACGACGAGTGTCGCTCTATCGACGACGCTGGCGCGGCTCGGCAGGCGCGTTCTGCTCGTAGACGCCGACATGCGTTCGCCGTCGCTTCATGGCATCTTCGGCGTAACGAACACACAAGGGTTCAGCACCGTGCTGAGCGGCAACGGCGATCTGAAAGCGCTGATTCTCGACACGGATCAGGACGGTCTTTGGCTGCTGCCCGCAGGCCCCAATCCGCCGAACGCCGCCGAATTGCTGTCAAGCATCCATCTCGCCGAAGCTGTCGCTGCCGCATTGGCGCTGTTCGACGTGGTCATCTTCGATGCACCGCCAGTGATGGCGCTGGCTGACGCCCCGCTTGCCGCCAGCCGGATTGCCGGGACCATCGTGGTAATCGAAGCAAATTCGACCCGGTTGCGGCCGGCCGGTCTTATGCTCCAGCGCCTGCGTGCAGCCAATGCGAACATCGTCGGCGCGGTCCTCACCAAGTTCGATGCCAAACGCAGCTCGCAATATGGTTACGGCTATGACTATGGCTATGGCTATGGTCAAAAGACTGATGCTGCGCCCTCGACCTGACACACGCCGCCGCAGCGGACCTGCGAAGCTACGGCTTTCGGTGCGGCGTTGGATTGCCCTCGGCGCGTTGGCAATAACCGCCGCCGCGACATGTGCCAATTCAATCGCGGCCATGTCGCGTGAGACGCGCCCGGAAGCCGCTCTGCGCGCTTGGGCCATCGATGCGACGGCCAATGCGCAACTTGCCGCACGTGAGCAGATCCTTGCAGGTGGGAAGGGAGACCACGCCATGTTGCGCGCGCTCGCCGAGCGGTCGCTTGCACGCAGCCCGACCAATGGCGTTGCAGCGCGCGTCTTGGGTTTCGTGGCGGCGCAGGAAGGCGACCTGCCTGCAGCATTTGGCGCGATGCGCTTTGCGCACGCATTGACCCGGCGCGACCTTGCGACTGAATTGTGGCTGATCGAATATCATGTGCAGCGCGACGATGTGCCTCGGGTTCTGAAGCATTTTGATGCGGCGGCAAGCACGTCTCAACAGGCGATGGGCACGTTGTTTCCGATCCTGATCACGGCGGTGGAGGACGACCGGCTCGTCATGCCGATCGCCGATACGCTGAAGCGAGACCCGTGGTGGAGCCAATCGCTACTGCGCGGCATGGCCGACCAGAGCACCGCACCCGACAATGTCTGGCGGCTTTTCGCCGAACTCAGTCGCTCCGGAATCGCCATTCAGGGAGAAACCTTGGGCGTATTGCGGCGGCGCTACCCAAAAGTAAAGTCGCCGAGCGGCTTGAAGGTTGTTGCGCCATCCGCGTTGCCTTGATGTCATGCAAGCCGCCCTCTATACCTTACAAACTTGCCGTTTTTTAATCGGAAAACAATGAGATGACTGCAATAGCGGTGACCGGCGGCGTCGGTTATGTCGGTCGCGAGTTAGTTCGGCAACTTGCAGCCTCCAGACCCGACGCCACGCTTCACGTGATCGACAATCTCGACTGCGGCGAACACCGGCTAGCGGCGATGGAAACCGGCAACTTTGCATTGCATCGGATTGACATTCGCAACCGCGAGGCGACCCGGCAGACACTGGCTGCCATCCGGCCCGAACTTCTCTACCATCTCGCGGCAGTGCATTTTATCCCGTTCTGCGAGCGCGATCCTGCTGACGCCGTCGCGCGCAACGTAGCGGGCACGGTCAATCTCCTCGATGCCATGCCGACCGGGGCACGCTTCGTCTTTGCATCAACGGCAGCCGTCTATGCGCCCGAAGACGATGCACATGTCGAAGACAGCAGCGTTATCCAGCCGATGGACATTTACGGCTGGACCAAGCTCCACGGCGAACAATTCGTACGCTATTACCATGACAGCGGCCAGATCCGTGGTGCCGTCGTGCGGTTGTTCAATGTCGTCGGCTCAGGCGAGACCAACCCGCACCTTGCGCCCGCCATCATCGAACAGCTCGATGATGGCAACACGCGCGTCAAGCTCGGCAACCTTTTTCCCCATCGCGATTACATCGATGTGAGCGATGCCGCCGAAGGCTTTCGCCGGATCGGCGACGCAATCGGGAAAGACGGCGCGCTGACGCTATCGAACCTCGGCACCGGCCAATCGCATGCCGTGGGCGACATGGTCCAGCGGATCGCGGATGCCGCTGGGATCACGATCGATATCGAGCAGGATGAGACGCGGGTTCGCGCAGTGGATCGACCGATGCTCAAGGCATCGACCACGCGCCTCAACGCCCTCACCGGTTGGACCCCCACAATCTCGCTGGCTGAGGCAATGCGCAAGGCTTGGGCGACCCGCAAGGAAGACCGCCTGCGGTGATCGCTCCGACTATTTTGGGCGTCGCGATCACGCCGCCGGGTGTGAGGGCTAGCGGCGGCGTGTCGGCAGGCCTACAACTCATGAAGTGCGTTGCCAACCGCTTGCCAACACAGATGCTTGTCATGGACGCGCGCAACGAGACGAGCACCGACGGCGCGCTGACTGTGCATCGCACCACTGCGACCAACGTCCTCGGCAAATCGCCCGTCAAGGGCCTCCCGCGCGGGCTTCAAACACTGTTGTGGCGCGCGCCGTTCGGGCATTGGCTCGACCGTCTCAAGCCTGACCTGATCCATATCCACAATCCGCACCCGCCCGGTGCCTTTGCCCAACTCGCGCGTGCGGCGGACAAGCGCTGCATCCCCTATGTTGTATCAACGCACGGCTTTTTCGAATTCGAGGATTATGCTGCAGCGTTCGGCGCCGCAGCCTGGCAAAAGCCGCTGATCGACCGGCTGATCCGACAACCACTGGTGCAGGTAAGCCGCGGTGCTGCGCGGATCGCCATGCTGTCGCCCGAAGAGTCACCGTTGCTGGAGAGGCTCGGTGTTCCCGCCGACCGGCTCGATGTTGTCACAAATGGTGTCGATCCTTGGTTTTCCGAGCAGTTGGAGGACAGCGCGCGCGCTGCGCTGCTAGTCCGGTTCGCTCTGCCCGCCGACCGACCGATGATCTTCTTCGTGGGCAATCACACGCCGAACAAGGGGATCGATACGCTGCTCGGCGCGGCGATGCGTATGACTGTGCCAACCACAATCGTCATCGGTGGTGGCCTCCGTTCGCAAGCCGAACATGCAGCGATGCTATCGCAGGCGGGGTATGATCCTGAAGCCGGACACGTCATTTTTACCGATTTCCTCAGCCGCGACGAGCTCAGGGCTCTGTACCAAGCGTGTGCCATCTTCGCTTTCCCGTCCCGCGCGGACACGTTGCCACTTGTGCTGATCGAGGCGATGGTCAGCCGGAGCGCCGTCGTCTCTACGCGGATCGGCGGCATTCCCTATCAGGTGACTGCGGAGACCGGCCTGCTGATCGAGCCGGGCGACCCGGTTGCGCTCGCCAAGGCGCTGGACATCCTTGCGAGCGATCCTGCACGGTGCAAGGCGATGGGTGAAGCCGGTCGCGCGCGCGCGCTGTCAATGTTCAACTGGGAGCGCTCGGCCGATCGCGCTGTCGCGCTCTATGAGGATGTGCTCGCAAGCAAGGGAAACAGGGCATGAGTCTTTACACCGAGGGCGGTTACCTCGAACGCAACCCGACCTGGCATGAGGAGCACTCGGGCTGGAAAGCCGACCACATCGTCAGTATCCTGCGCGACAACGCCCTCACACCCCGCAGCATCGCTGAAGTCGGCTGCGGCATGGGCCAGATCCTCGTCGAACTGGCTGAGCGCTTGCCTTCTGTCGCACAGCTTGCCGGCTTCGAGATCTCTCCGCAGGCATTCACACGGGCGCGGACGAAAACGACCGAGCGGATCAGCTATGCCAATATCGACGTGATCGCGGCCCCGCCGGCCGAACGCTTCGACATTGTCATGGCGATCGACGTGTTCGAGCATGTTGATGATTATATCGGTTTCATCCGCGGGCTGAACAATGTCGGGCGCTATAAGATTTTTCACGTCCCGCTCGAGCTCGCAGTCTCTACGATGTTGCGGCCCGTCGCCATCGCCAGGGCGCGCACCGAAGTGGGGCATATCCATTACTTCACACGCGAAACCGCGCTCGCAACGCTTGAACATGCCGGACTCAAGATCATTGACGAGCGCTTCACCGATCTGGCGATCGATCTGGCCGACACAGCGCGCACAAAGCTGGCGTCAATCCCGCGCCGTGCCGTCGCCGCGATAAGCAAGCCGTTCGCCGCACAGCTGCTCGGGGGGTTCAGTCTCCTCGTTCTGGCCGAATAGCTAGGCTGGTCGTCGCGCGACGAAGCTGGCGTGACGACCGGGCCTGCGGTCCACCCGCGTCGCCAGCCGTCGCAAGCCCTGGCCAATGACCGGCGCGCGGAGGATTAGCGATGCAATTCCGGTAAGAGACGACACGCGCACCAATTGCCGCGCCATCGCATCGGCGAGCTCGGTCGTGGTCTGCGGACCATAGTTGATCGGGCTATCGAGCGACCCGATGACCGTTTCGACCTTGAACCCGGCGCTTGCGATGGCATCAATGTAGATCGGCAGTCGATAAGCCATCTCGCCGCCATAGCGATGATGGAGCGGATGCGCGGCCAGGAAAGCGGGTAAATCGGCATCGTCAGAAAGGACGTGCTCGCGCGCCGCAACCAGCAACCCTCCGGGTTTAAGCACCCGAAAGAACTCACGCATTGCCGCCTTAAGATCGGGAATGTGATGAAGCACAGCCCGGGCGAAAATCGCGTCGAAGCTTGCACTGGGAAAGGCAAGCGGATCGACCTGATCGCTGACCTCGATCGCAAGTCCCTGTCGCGCCGCAATATCTCGGATTGCGCCACTGCCGACCAGCGGGCTGGGATCAGGCTCCAGCGCAGCTACCGTCCATCCGTCGCGAGCGAGCGCATAGGATGCGATGCCTCGCCCAGCTCCCACATCGAGCACACGGCCCGGTCCGCGGCCAATCAGCGTGCGCACCGCCTCCCACTCATTGCTCTGCCAATAACGCTCCACCGCTGCATCAATGGGATCGTCAAAATAGGCCGCGCGGACAAGAGCTTCCTGTCCCGGCTGATCACGCAGCCACCGAACGGCGGCTTCCCAATTTTCTTTTGGCTGGTTGGGCAATGGAGCAACTAGCATCAGGACGCTTTCGGCGGTTCCAACTGGCGCACCGTCTTTGCGGGATTCCCAGCCACAATCGCAAAATCAGGGACATCGCGAGTCACGACGGCACCGGCACCCACCACTGCACCCCGGCCGATCGTCACGCCCTTCAGCACTATTGCCTTTGCTGAAATCCAAGCATCGTCTTTAACAATCACTGGCATATCAGAAAGATCAACGTCACTGGGATGTCCGCGATGCTTGATATCAAGAAAATGCTTATGACGATCTACCAGATCAAACGGATGGGTATCATTATCGAATATATTCACATCATGGGAAATTAGAACACGATTGCCGATTACGATTCCAGAACCGGACCAAATACGGCTATTTTCACCAATAAAACAATGATCACCAATTGAGATTTTTCCGCCGTGGCCAAAAACGAAAAGTTCCCCGAAAACAATGCAATTATCACCGATAGTAATACTATCGACATTTTTTTGAGCATTTATAATTCGAGTTGATTGATTTACTACAAGCCCATTCCCTTTTCGGTGCCCTGAGCGACCATTAATCCAGTGGACTAGGCGGTGCAGCATAAAATCAGTGTTCACCGTCTTCAAAAAAGCGAAGCTACCGGTTTGTTGACCCCCGGCGATGGCGTGCCTATCGACGCTCGAGCCGAGTCCGTCAAGCATGACGGGCACGCCACCTTATTGTAACCCCTTCCAGCGGACATCGGCAATTGCGCGTTGCTATCATCACTGACACCTACGCCGAAACCATGGGCTACGCAGGGAGCCGTATTCCAGCCGCTTTGGCCAAAATTGACGACATCGATGTCCACCTCGTTACGGCGGGGCTGCCGGCATATTATCAGATTGCCGACTACGATAAAACATATGGCAACTTCCAACGACCGGAATACCAGTCCGGCGACGTCCGCGAGGTCGAAGGCTTCCGGGTTCATTATATCGATTTCCGTAAAGCGTATGGCGGCATCAGGTTGACCGGAATGCGAGCCAAACTTGAAGAACTCCAGCCTGACATCGTCCAGATTTTTTCGCACACCGGATGGCTTGCCATCGATGCTGCACGTTTCCAGCGTAAACTTGGCTACAAGCTGTTTACGGGCAACCATACAACGGCAAGCGTCTACCCGCTGGCCAGCAGTCCCAGACCGGTTTTGCATCCGTCGCGCATTAAGGAGTTCCTCCGGCGTGGGCTGCCCGGCCGCTTCATCAGCAGTCGCGCCGAACTGTGTTATGGCGCAACGGCAGACTGCTCCGATGTCGCCGTCCGCTTTTTCGGAGTTCCATCACACAAGCTGAAGACCGTGTTGCTCGGCGTCGATACCGACGTCTTTCATCCAAGCGCTAGCGACGCCGAGGTAACCGCCGCAGCGCAACTTCGCAGTTCCCTCGGCGTCTGCGAAAGCGATATCATGTGCGTTTACACGGGGCGCTTTGCCCAGGACAAAAACCCGTTGCTGCTTGCACAGGCCGTAGCGGGCCTGCGCGCAGCCGGGCACCCGTATCGAGCGGTCTTCTTTGGTGACGGGGCGCAGCGCGAGGCCATCGCGGCGATGCCGAATGCCGTCGTCCACCCCTTTGTGCATTTTTCCGAACTCGGCACGGTGTTCCGAGCGACCGACATCGGCGTGTGGCCAACGCAAGAATCGACCTCAATGATCGACTGCGCGGCGTGCGGAACGCCGATCATTGTCAACGATACGCTCGCTGCGGTGGAGCGCGTGCAGGGCAATGGGCTACAATACCGGCTGGGTGATGTCGAGGATCTGAAAGCCAAGCTCCTCACTCTCAAAGACCCGGCGTCTCGAGCTGAGCTCGGCACTTTCGGTGCGCACAAGATGGAATCAGCATTCAGCTGGAATGCCTTGGTGCAGATCCGGCTGGACGATTACCGGCGCGCGCTCGGCCTTGCCGGACCGGCAGATCAGGACCGAGCGGAAAAACCGGCCAGCAGTGTAGCGATCGTGCCCGCCGCGTCACCATCGCCATAATCGGTAATCGGCAGACGCGGCGTTATAAAGTCAGGACCCTGCCACAGCCGGTTCCAGCCATGGTCGATCGTCTCTACCCATTCGGTCTCATCGCGCAGAGTGACGCAGGGCTTGCCGTGAAAATAGGCTTCCTTCTGCAGCCCCCCTGAATCGGTAAACACCGTCATCGCACCCGCCAGCAAGGCATTAAGGTCAAAATAGCCAAGCGGCTCGGTTAACAACGCGAAATCGAAGCTGACGCCATGGCGTTCGAGCGCCCCGCGGGTCCTCGGGTGCAATGGTAGGACGAGCGGCCGTTCCTGTGCAACATTGCGCAGATAATCTGCGACCCTGCGGAGCTGGGCGGCATCATCAGTGTTTTCAGCGCGGTGGATGGTGCACACGTTATAGTCGCCCGTCGGTACAGCGAGCCGCTCGCGCACATCATGCTGCCCGGTCGTTCGCGCGATCGCATGGCGCGTCGCGTCGAACATTACGTCGCCAGTGTGATGCACAGCCTTTGCAATTCCCTCGGCGCGCAGATTCTCTACCGATGCGCGCGTCGGGCAAAACAGGATCGCGGCGAGATGGTCCGTCGTCACCCGGTTGATCTCTTCGGGCATCCGGCGGTTGAACGAGCGGAGCCCTGCCTCGACATGGGCAACAGGAATATGCAGCTTTGCGGCCGCAAGCGCACCAGCAAGCGTCGAGTTGGTGTCGCCATAGACCAGACACAGATCGGGCGCTTCTTGAATAAGAACGGTTTCGATGGCTTCGAGCATCCGGCCCGTCATCGCGCCATGTGACTGGCCTGCTATGCCCAGATTGAACTTTGGTACTGGTAATTCGAGTTCCCGGAAGAATACTTCCGACATTGCGTCATCAAAATGCTGGCCGGTATGAACCAGAATCTCGTCTAGGCCATCCTGCCTGGCGATCGCACGACTGACAGCACCCGCCTTGATGAACTGCGGCCGGGCACCAACGATGGTTACGATCTTGCGGGCCATCAGCCGCGTGCCGTCTGGACCGCACGGACAACCGCATCGGTAATGCGGTCCTGCACAGATTCGTCGAGATAGGGATGCATCGGCAGGCTTAGCACCCGCTGGCTGAGGGACTCGGCGACGCCTAGACCAGCTGGATCGCCGGGAAACGCACGATAGGCTGTCTGTAAGTGGAGCGGCATGGGGTAATAGACCGCGGTCGGCACCCCGACTGCCTTAAGCGTGGCCTGCACCGCAGACCGCTCCTCTGCCGTGCGCAGCTTGACCGTGTATTGTGCCCAGACCGAACCGTAGCCACCCGGCACGTCTGGCGTTTCGACAAGATGTACAAGGCGCGCGCCATAGCGTTCGGCGACGCGATTGCGCGCAGCAATTTCGTCGGCATAGACGGCCAGCTTAACCGACAAGATTGCGGCCTGTAGCGTGTCGAGGCGGCTGTTCATGCCAATCCGGACATTGTCATACTTGTCACTGCCCTTGCCGTGGACGCGCAGCGAATCGAGCACCTTGGCGGTATCATCGTTGTCGGTGAACAGCGCGCCACCGTCGCCGTAGCAGCCGAGCGGTTTGGCCGGAAAAAAAGACGTCGTTGTCACGTCGCCAAAAGTCCCTGTCATCCGGCCGTCGATCGTCCCGCCGAAACCCTGCGCACTGTCACACAGGATTTTTATGCCATGCGCCGCAGCGATAGCAGCGATGGCCGGCATGTCGGCAGGCAGACCAAACAGATCGACCGGGATGACAATAGCGGGGCGAAGTCCTTGCGCGTTGGCGGCTGCGATCGCGCGCTCGAAACTGGCGGGATCGATATTGAACGTCGCATCATCGCTATCCACGAAAACCGGCGTCGCACCGACAAAAGGCACAACTTCAGCTGTCGATGCGAAGGTGAATGTCGGGCAGAATACGGCGTCGCCCGGGCCGATCTCGAGCGCCATAAGCGCAAGCTGCAAGGCATCGGTCCCGTTACCACAAGCGATCGCATGCTTCGCTCCGCAGAATGCCGCAAGCTCGTCCTCGAAACGCTTGACGTCAGGCCCCATGATGTAAGCGCCATCCGCCAGCACACGGGCAATGGCAGCATCAAGCTGTGGGCGGATGCGCTCTTGCTGTGCGGCAAGGTCGATGAAGGCAATCGGAGCATCGGCGTTCATAAGTTTTTCTTTCGCCTACGATTTAGCGCGGGCCGGAGTCAGGGTTTCACCGTCTTGGGTATAACGTTCGCCGGTGCGCGGGCAGACGAGATCGTCACCGAGCCGGTCCCCTGCCCGGCTCACCCATCCGATCCGCCGGGCGGGCACGCCGGCGACGAGCGCATAAGCCGGAACATCGTGCGTGACGACAGCACCCGCCGCAATCATGCAATAGTCACCCAACGAGTTCCCACAAATGATCGTTGCATTGGCCCCGATCGAAACCCCGCGCCCGACGGGCGTAGCCAGGAACTCCTCCTTGCGTTCGATCTCGGCGCGCGGTGTAAGCACATTGGTGAAAACGCATGACGGCCCGCAGAATACACCATCGGCAAGAACCACGCCCTTGTAGAGCGCGACATTGTTCTGAATTTTGCAATTGTCACCCACGGTCACGTCGGGGCCGACCATGACATTCTGCCCGAGCACGCAGTTGCGCCCGATCCGCGTGCCGGGAAGGACATGCGCGAAATGCCAGATCTTGGTCCCGTCGCCAATCTCGCTCGGCGTATCGACCCATGCGGTCTCATGCTTGAAAAAGCCGCTCATGGCGCAGCCTGTAGGGTCTGCATGGCAGCCGTTGCGCGCTGGAGAACACGCAAGACCGCACGTCCCTCGGTCCCATCAGTCATCGCTGATTTTCCTTGGGCGATGCAATCGAGAAAATGTGCGCATTCCTCCACCAACGGTTCGGACTGATCGACCACCACGAACGCCATGTCGCCACGTTTGGCGACAGGCAATCCATCTTCGCGCACAACAGTATGTGGATGGATGGCGAGCTTCCGATCCCAGTCCTTCTCGCTGTCTTCGAAGACAATGGTGGCAGCGTCGCAAATCGCAACGCACTGCTGAACCTTCTTGTAGCTCAGCCAGCTCGCCCGGATATCAGCCTTCAGGCCGCTGGCGAAGCTGAGCTGGGCGGTCGAATAATCATGGATCGGCGGATTGATGAAGGCCGATCCTTGCGCCGTGACGTTGATGGGTTCAGCCCCCGCAAGCGCGAGGATCATCGAGATGTCATGCGGCGCGAAAGACCATAAGACATCCTCTTCGGTCCTGATTTTGCCGAGGCTCAAGCGGTCTGAATAGACATGGCGAAGGACGCCGTATTGGCCCGAGCGGACGATCTCAAGCATTCGCCGGAAGTGCGGATGATAGCGCAACAGATGTCCGACCATCAAAATCCGGTCGACCGATTGTGCCTGCGCGATCAGGCGATCGGCCTCGCCGAGATCCAGAACCAGCGGCTTTTCAACGAGGACATGCTTTCCGGCCGCCAGCGCCCGGCTCGCGATCGCGAAGTGCGTTTCGGCGCGTGTCGCAATCGCCACGCCTGCGATACCGGCATCAGTCAGAACATCGTCGAGCGTCCGCGTCGGGGCACCGGTTGCCGCAGCTACCCGATCTGCATTGGCCGCGTTCGCATCGACGACAGCACCAAGCGCCCCAAGTCCGGCAAAGCTGCGTGCGATATTCTGGCCCCAATATCCGACGCCGATCACAGCGACGCGATTCTGGCCCGTCACGCCTCAGGCCTTGACGACATTGGGTCGCGGCGCGCGATACTTGCCGCGCGAATCCACGATCAGCGCGGCATGCGCAGCCACCACATCATAATCAAACGCATCGTGATCAGTCAGCAGCACCACGGCGTCGTACAAAGCGAGGGAAGTTGCAGTCAGTTCAACCGACGCGAGATCAAACTTGTGTTCGCGCATCGGGGGGAAAACTGGGACATGGGGATCGCTGTAGTCGAGCACCGCTCCGGCGCTGCGCAGCAACTCCATAACTTGCACGGCAGGAGACTCGCGCATGTCATCAACATTTTTCTTGTAGGCAATGCCCAGCGCGAGAATACGGCTCCCGCGGACCGCACGCTGCCGGTCGTTTAGGGCTGCGCCGATCTTGCGAAACACCCATTCGGGCATGCCCTGATTGATCTCGCCTGCGAGCTCGATGAAGCGCGTGCTGACACCGAATTCACGGGCTTTCCACGTCAAGTAGAACGGATCGATCGGAATGCAGTGCCCGCCCAGCCCCGGTCCGGGATAATAGGGCGTGAACCCGAACGGTTTCGTCGCTGCGGCATCGATCACTTCGTGGATGTCGATTCCCATGCGGTCCGCGATAATCTTCATCTCGTTGACGAGACCGATATTCACCGAACGCTGGATATTTTCCAACAGCTTGGACAGCTCGGCCACGCGCGTCGAAGACACGGGGACGAGCGTGTCGATCGCGCTCGCATAGCAGGCCTGTGCGACCTTGGTGCAGACGGGTGTCACGCCGCCAACCAGCTTGGGAATGTTTCGCGTCGAGAAGATCGCGTTTCCCGGATCCTCGCGCTCGGGCGAATAGGCAACGAAGATAGTCTCGCCGGCCGTGAAGCCGCGCGCCGCAATAACGGGTATGACTTCGTCGTCGATCGTACCCGGAAAGGTCGTGCTCTCGAGCGACACCAGCTGCCCTTCACGCAGATGCGGCGCAAGCGACGCCATGGTCGCGCGGATGTATGACATATCAGGTTCGCGGTTCCGATTGAGCGGTGTCGGCACGCAGATGATGAGCGCATCGGCCTCGGCTGCTCGCGCATAATCGGTCGTCGCTTCGAAACCACTTTGAATAGAGGTCGCGAGGCGAGAGCGGTCAATATGCTCGATGTTCGAATTGCCGCTGTTGAGGAGATCAACGACCCGGTGATCGATATCGAAGCCGATGACCTTGCTGCCCCCCTCGGCAAAACACAGCGCCAGCGGCTGGCCGACATACCCAAGTCCAATCACGCCGACAACGCCGAGCCGACCCTCGAAGCGGCGCACACAGTCCTGCGCCAATGCATTGCCTATCATGGGAGATTTGCCATCCAGAATTTAGCGGCTGCATAGCCAGCGTCATGGGCGGTGGCAACAAGCCTTCGCCAGTGATGCGCGCCTTGACAAAAGCAGGTCAGACGTGAATTTTAGCGTTGGAATGCGAGCGATAGCAGCAGGTTTGCTCTACCCGATCGGAGAGCTTGAGAAAATTGATGACAGCACAAGCGTTACCACAACCCATCGATCGACTAGAAGCCACACTTTCCTTAAGGATCGTGTTTAACCTAGTATACTCTACTCTGCTAGTTGTTGTGTACGATCTCCTATCATATAATTGGTTCTACTTTGGTTTTGTTTGGGCAAATCCAAGCGCGATTGATATTTTTATGGCAATCGCTCTCGCAACATTGCCGAGTGCATTTCTGGCACGGACTGTCGATAACATTTCTAAATTTGCGTCGTGGGTGATTCATTATGTCGTCGCCATCCCAGCGATCATTGTCCCCCTTCTTCAGCAATTCGAAGGCTTAACCCAGGCGATGATGTTGAGCGCAGCAATTGCGGCTTGTGCCTGCGTGTTCAATTTTGCCAATGGCATCGCAGTTGGGACAGCGCCTCGGATTGCCCTGCTGCGCTTGCGGAGAAGGACGATCATCGGTGGGTGCATCGCTGTCGCGGTTGTCAGCGCGAGTTACATCATTACGACGCATGGCTCGGCGCTGCAACTGACCGGATTTATCGACGTTTACGAACAGCGCTTCCAGTTCAGCGAACGGTCCACATCGGTTGAAGCCTATCTCATTCCTTTCCTTGGCAACGTCGTTTTGCCCTTTCTGCTCGTAACGGGTGTCCTCAGAAAAAACTGGATCGCAGTCTTTTTGTCGCTGTTCGGGACCGTCCTTCTCTATACGACGTTCGCCGCCAAGTCGCAGTTGCTCGGGCCGATATTCGTTCTGGGCGTGCTTGCTCTCTTTGATCGTGCCGACACAATTCGGGTCGCGCTGATTCCAATCATTCTCGTGTCGCTTATGACGCTAGGTATCGCTGTTGCTCCTTCCATCGACGGCAGCGACACAGCTTTGAACCTGATAGCTTCACTCATCTATGTCCGAACGTTGCTCTTGCCGGGCGTTATCGTCGGCGAATTCTCCGCCTATTTCAGCCAGTTTGCGACAACTTATTATTCTCATTCGCTCATTGGCCGCCCGTTTGTCCCTTATCCTTACGGCGATCTTTCGGTCGGTCAGGTCGTCGGACTCTACATGTTTCCAAATCAGGGATCAGCCGTTTTCGAACTCAACGGCAGCTTCATTGCCACCGACGGGCTGGCAGCGCTTTACATGATTGGCATCCCAATCGCCTACACAATCACCGCAATCGCGTTACGCTTTCTGACCTTTGCAAGCACGCTGGTCGATGCGCGCACGGCATTCGCTGTTACTGTGCCTTTTCTCGTAACGCTCGCGAATACTTCGATTTTCAGTTCGATGGTTACTGGCGGCGGTTTGGCGCTCGCTGTCCTCCTTTATCTCTGGGGCAACAGCGTCACCGATGCCGACCCGAGCAACAGGTAGCAATCGGCCTTTACTGCCGATCAAGCATCCAGCGAAAATGAACATAAGGCCAAATCCTCGCTGCCGAATCCCAGCTCCAGCGCTGCGCCGCATTCATCGCCGCGACGCGCGCGCAGAGCGCGGGGCGATCGACGATCTCATCAAAAAAAGGATGCGGTCTGTCGAGCAAGTTGGCTGCCCATTGGCCCAGGCCACCATTCAGCCATTCGGGCATTTGCGAGCCAAAGCCGAACTTGCGCTTTGCGGCCCTAATCTGCTCGGGCATCCGCCCGCGCATTGCCTCGCGCGCTACGAGCTTTGAATACTCGCTGTTCGATTTCATCGCGTCGGGAAGCGAGAGCACGAATGTGGCCAGTTGCCAATCAAGGAACGGGCTGCGCACCTCGACCGAATGCGCCATTGAAAGCCGGTCGAAGTTCCGCAGCAGCGTCGGCAACACCGAACCGTGAAACATGCCGTAAAGTCGCCGATTTAACGCGCCCCACTCCTTGGGAAGCGCATCATCGTTGGCGGTAATCGCAAGCGGTTGCGGCGGCACTAGCCGTTTGCGCAGAAAGATCAGTCCGTTGCGCCGCAGCATTGTCAGCTTGAGCTGATCGCTGATCCGTCCGAACATCGGATGGCGTCCCGCAGCATTGCCAAATTGCGTTTGCAAGCGGAACATGAGCGACCGATTGCCCTGGCGGTATCCGCCCATCATTTCATCGGCCCCGTGACCGTCGATCGATACGCGAATCCCCGACGCATCGACCTCGCGATAGATTTTCCATACCGCAGTCGGCAACCCGATGAACGGCTCTTCGAGCGTTTCAAGCACAGCGTCGAGATGCTCCAAGGGGCTATCCTGCGAAAAATCGGCGATACGGGGTGCTGGAATCCCGGCGTAAGTGGCTGCAACCTTGGCGTCTTCGGTTTCGTCATTCGACATGCCCGGGAAGCTTGCGACGAATGCGTGGCGCCAGTCGCTGTTCTCGCGCTCATGGCTGACCCCGGCCTGGTCAGCAATGTGCGCCATCATCGCAACGACCGCCGACGAATCGAACCCGCCGCTCAGGCAGGACCCGATCGGGACGTCGCTGCGCATTCGCACTTTAACGGCTGCGTGAAAGCGGGCTCCAAACCCGTCGGCTGCAGCAGCGAGCGTCGCCGGAGGATCCACAAGGTTGTCTGTCGTGCGCCACCAGCGCCGCTGGACTGTCCCGCCGGGGCCGACGCACATCCAATGCCCTGCAGGGACTTTTCGGATGTCTTTATACAGGGAGCGCTCGCTCGCCTCCACGGAGAACGGATCGAATACCTGCCGCGACATGACGTCGGCATCAATTGCGTTGCCAACCCAGGGCAGCGCCAGCAGCGCCCGCATTTCCGAAGCAAACGCAAATCGGTCGCTCTCGTGCGCATAGAGCAGCGGCTTCACGCCAAAGCGATCACGCGCGAGAAACAATTCGCGCTTTGCCCGACTGTAGATGGCAAACGCCCACATCCCGTTGAATCGCGGGAGCATATCTACCCCCCACGCTCGCCAGGCAGCGTGGATCACTTCGGTGTCGCTCTCCGTCCGAAAGACATGCCCCTTCGTGGCAAGCTCATCGCGCAGCTCAAGGAAATTATAGATTTCGCCGTTGAAGACAATTACGCTTTCGCCATCATGGCTCAGCATCGGCTGATCTGCGCGTTGATCGACATCGATAATCGCGAGGCGCCGATGCCCGAGAATGCACGCTCCGTCGTCAGCGACCCAGATGCCGTCGCCGTCGGGGCCGCGGTGCGCAATGCGCGCATTCATTGTGACGACATCCCCCAGCGCAACTGGCGCGCCCGATGCTGCGAAAACGCCCGATATTCCGCACATGCTCGATTAACCTCTACTGGAGCGCCGTTCCGCGACAGCACCCAAAAGCTGGACGTAGGCGAGAAGAACAAAGGCCAGGTTCACAATGACCGTGACCGCCGCAAAGCCGATCAGGGCCGAGCTTGCGTCCAGCTCCAATCGAGTTACCGTAAGCCAGAGACCGATCAGGAGCGCAAGGCGCGCGGCCTCCCATCCCAGTTGCCAGCCGAGGCGGTTGGCGACGACCAGCGCGGCGTTGACGGGGCCCATGACAGCGGCCGAAAAGTACATCACGGCAAGGAGCTGGGCAAACCAGCCAGCCTCAGCCCACCGCGCCCCGAAGGCGAGCGGAAAAAGCGTCGGTGCCAATAGCATGCCGATCACCGTGGGAATTACGGCCAGCACTGCCGACGTTCGAATGAGGCTGCGAAAATACAGAAGTGCCTGCGCCGGATCCTCGCGCAACAACCGCGCATAGTGCGCACTGAACACCTGACTTACCGACAGAATTACAAGGCTGAGCGGGAGCGAAATCGTCCGATCGACAAGTGCGAATTGCCCCGCAATCTCGGCACCGTAAAGGGCATAGAGCATCACGGGAGTCAGGAAACTACCGCCATTGTTCAGCAGTCCGCCCAAGACCGACAGTCTCGGAAACGCGGCGTATTTTCGGGCCAATGACCCGAGCGCGCCCCAATCAATACGAACGAGCGTCTCGATCCGACTGGCAAGGTGCCGCGCGGTTATCACAATGGCAACAGCCTTGCCCATCTGGTCGGCGACGATGAGGCCGAGTCCCGAAGGTGCCATCGCGCCAAACGTCAGTGCAGCGACAGTTCCCCCGGCCGACTGCCCGACCTTTGTCCGTCCGGTCACCTCGAAGGCGCTGAGCCGCGTAAGGGTCGCGTTTGCGGCCAGGACGACGCCCGATACCCATCCACCGACAATCAGCCATACTGGCGAGACCGGACCCGAAAGCGCAGCCGCATACCCTGCTCGATCGAGGAGCAGGATCGGCACCGCGAGCAGCGCGGCCACGCAGATTGCGACGATAACGCAGAGTTGCAGCAGCGCGAGCGCCTCAGCGTCGTCGGGCGCGGTCAGTATGGCCTGATCATAGCGCATGCAGATGACCACGGTCAGGATCAGAAGCGCCGCCTGATAAAGGGTGAAGTCGCCGAAATCGGTCGGCCCGTAAAGTCGCGACAGGATCGGCAGTGCAAGTAGCCCAATGCCTTGCGCGATGAACGTCGCGCGCATGAGGATGCCCACATCCCCGAGCATGCGACGGAGTCCCATAGGTCCTGTGGTCGGCATCGTCACGGGCGACCAGGTGCCGACCCTGCCAGATCAAGCGCGCGCAACTGCCCATTGCTCGCCTCGACGAGACGAACGACCTGTGTAATTCCTTCGTGCAGTGAAATGGTCGGCTGCCAGCCGAGCGCCTTGAGCTTACCCGAGTCCATCAGCTTGCGCGGCGTCCCGTCAGGCTTGCTCGCATCAAAAACAAGCGCGCCGTCGTAGCCGACGATGTACGAAATCAGCGCTGCAAGATCTGCAATGCTGATCTCCTCGCCCGAACCGACATTTACGTGGCCGACCTCCGAATAGCTCGTCATCAGATGGAGGCACGCGCTCGCGCAATCATCGACGTGCAGAAATTCGCGGAGCGGTGCCCCCGTCCCCCAGATCGTCACACTGGCCGCTCCGTTGCTATGCGCCGTGACGATCTTGCGGACGAGCGCGGGCAAAACATGGCTGCTATTCAGATCGAAATTATCGCCCGGCCCGTAAAGGTTGGTTGGCATCGCGGAAATGAAATTGCAGCCGTGCTGCGCGCAGAAGGCATCAGCCAGCTTGATACCAGCGATCTTGGCAACAGCATACCAGATGTTGGTCGGCTCGAGCGGACCCGTGAGCAGCGCATCTTCGCGCATCGGCTGCGGCGCAAGCTTCGGATAGATACAACTCGACCCGAGAAAAAGCAGCTTCTCGACGGCGTGACGATGCGCAGCCTCGAACACGTTCGCCTCGATCATCAGATTGTCGTAAAGGAAATCGGCAGGAAAGCTGTCATTAGCGAGAATGCCGCCGACTTTGGCGGCGGCGAGGAAAACGATCTGCGGGCGCTGATCGGCAAACCACTGGCGGACCGCGTGCTGATCACGCAAATCGGCTTCTGCGCGACCAAGGCGCAGGATGTCGCATCCCGTGCTCGCAAGCGCGCGGATGATCGCAGCACCGACCATCCCGTTCGGCCCGGCAACGCACACCCGCTTGCCAGCAAAGAAATCCACATCAAGCAAAGGTCGCTCCTCGGCGTTCCTGCTCCACGAGCGCAAGATCGGCGGCGACCATTTCGGTCACAAGGCGGCGGATCGGCGTCTCATGCGACCAGCCTAGCTTTGCTGCGGCCTTGGACGGGTCGCCAATCAACAACTCGACTTCGGTCGGACGGAAATAGCGCGGATCGACCTCAATCAGTGTCCGCCCCGTGGCCGCGCAGAGGCCCCGCTCCGACGCCCCCTCGCCCTGCCACACCAGCGCGATACCGACATCTTCAAAAGCCCACTCGACGAACTGACGAACGCGGGTCGTCACGCCGGTCGCCAGCACATAGTCGTCGCTCACGTCCTGCTGCAGCATCAGCCACATGCCCCGAACATATTCACGCGCATGCCCCCAGTCGCGCTCCGCGTCGAGATTGCCGAGATAGAGTCGGTCTTGCAGACCCAGCTTGATAGCGGCGACAGCGCGCGTGATCTTTCGCGTTACGAACGTTTCGCCGCGGATCGGACTCTCATGATTGAACAGGATGCCGTTTGAGGCATGCATGCCGTAAGCCTCGCGGTAGTTGACGACACTCCAGTAGGCATAGAGCTTGGCGGCCGCATAGGGCGAACGCGGATAGAAGGGCGTCGTCTCGCTTTGCGGAACCTCCTGCACCAGCCCGTAGAGCTCGGATGTCGAGGCCTGATAAAAGCGGCACGTCGCTTCCATGCCGAGGATGCGGATGGCCTCGAGCAGGCGAAGCGTTCCGATCGCATCAGCATTGGCCGTGTATTCGGGGGTTTCAAAGCTAACCTGAACATGGCTTTGCGCGGCTAGATTATAAATCTCGGTCGGACGGACAGCCTGCACGATCCGGATGAGATTGGTCGAGTCCGTCATGTCGCCATAGTGGAGGTGAAAGCGGGCGTCCTCGATATGCGGATCCTGATAAATGTGCTCGATCCGGCTCGTGTTGAACGACGACGATCGGCGCTTGATGCCGTGAACTTCATAGCCCTTGTCGAGCAAGAACGGGGCAAGGTACGCTCCATCTTGCCCGGTCACCCCTGTGATCAGCGCAACTGGTTTGTCTCGATTATTCATGTTGCGACGGACCTTAAAAAAAGTGCATGGTCGCTAGCCAAGTTGGCGCAGCGACGCAATCTGCGCGCGAACCTCAACCCGCAGCGTCCGCGCCAAGCGCCAGCCGACGCGAGCGCCGCCGGAGCTGCGGATCAATCTCCAGTGGAACTTCGGCACCCGTGTTCCGGAAGCTGGCTATGTCAATATCTGTAAGCGCCACACTAGCCGGTGCGCTGAGGCCGACACCGATCGCGGCTGGACCGCGACGGCTGCCCCGGATTGTAACACCACCGGCCCAGGTCGATCCGGTTGCCCCGATCAGCACGTCGCGCGCGCCTTTGCGGCTGATGATATCTCGGAGGTCTAACGCAATTTCTGCAGCGATGCCGCTTTCGAGCGACAGGGCAACGACGCGCGCGCAATCGCGCACCCGATCGATCTGCACCGTTGCCTGACGACAGCCCTTGAGCGCCACCACCGCCTTTGGAAGTGTTTGATCACGCGTGTCGCGTTGCCCGAAGGCTTCGCTAATGCGGACGGCTATTTGATCGCCACCGGCTGCATAGACGCCGACACTGACCGGGTTGGCCAAACGACCGATGGCGACCGATATGGAGCGCGGTCGCATTCCCGGCTTTTGATAGATTAGCACGCCATAGGCTCCCGACCCGTCCAGCCCAGCGGAACCTGTGGCCAAGGCAAGCCCCGGATCTTTGAGGATTGCGATACGGATTGATGCTCCACGAATGCCACCGACTAATGCAATTGCGCCCTTGCAATGGGCAGCGTCCATTAGGACGTCATCAACGACAATGCGTTCAATC
Source organism: Sphingomonadaceae bacterium (assembly GCA_046153865.1). Classification (GTDB taxonomy): domain Bacteria; phylum Pseudomonadota; class Alphaproteobacteria; order Sphingomonadales; family Sphingomonadaceae; genus Sphingomonas_O. The sequence continues at coordinate 31,240 of JBJXFA010000035.1, read as the reverse complement.
GGGCCACTTGCCGCATGGGCATAGATAAAATGCCCGGGCACACCAATCGCACCGGCACCGGGCGCGCCGCCCGCTGTCGACCGCCAGACGCAGCCGCGCGACGCGATATCACGGATTACGAACCTGCGCGAAAGGTTCAAGACATGAAACCAGGTTGCGGATGCAAAGCCCTCAATCAGGCAGTCCTCGAAAGCGATCGTCATCATGTCGGCGACCGAGTCTTCAGCCAGCACCGCGTACATGACGCCACCGGCATAAGGGGCCGTCTCGCTCGTGCGCCCATTACCAACCAGTCGCATTTCCCGTGTGATCACGTTGCTGGCACCACCGACGCTGAACAGCGGATTGGTGGCGACCACGCCCGTTACGCGCAGGGTTGTCCGGGTTTGCCCACTGCCCTCCAGCGCCACCCCTGACGGACGATTGATACTGCCTTCACGCAACAGTCTGCTGGCGGAGACGTCGTAGATTCCGGGACCGAGCGCCACCGATCGTCCGCGCCGCGCAGCTTCTGCCAGTGCGGTGCGCAGCGCAGACGCGTTGTCAAAGCCTGCCACGGAGCGACCGCCAAATTGTTCAATCCGCAGCGCAGGCACCCGAGCAAAAGCCGGTGGGAGCCATGCCACTGCCCCAAACTTAACCAGATCGCGACGATCAAACATCAGTCACAAGAGGTTCCGATATTGCGCCAGTATCGCATCGAGCGCGTAAAAGCGTTCGACGCCTGCGCGGCCCGCCGCCCCACGGCGCGCAATCTCGCGCATCCCCTCAGGCTCCGCCAGTGCGCGAACCATAGTTGCCAGCGCATTCGGCGTGCGCGGGGACAGTACCCAGCCTGCCCCCAGCCGGTCGATCGTCTGTGCAAGCTCCGAACTGGCATCGGCTGCGGCAATGATCGGAACGCCTGCAGCCATGACGTTATACATGCGGCTCGGCACCGAGATTCCGTACATGCCGTCGACAAACGGAATGACCGTCACGTCGCTCGCCGCAAGCATCGCGCCGAGCCGCTCGCGGGGCTGTCGCGGCAGGAAACAAACATTGGGTCTGGCTGCTGCGGGCTCGGTCAGCATGGCGGCCTTGCCGCCATATCCGACAAACAGGAAAACGATATCTACCCTGTCCTCGATCAATCGCGCGGCTTCGAGCAAAAGCTCGACATCGTGAGTTCGGCCGATGTTGCCTGAAAACTGCACGACGAACCGGTCTCCCATGCCGTGCGCTTGCCGAAAGTCGTTTGCGTTGCGATCAATCGGGACAACCTCGTCGATATCGCCCCAGTTGGGGATGATCGTGATCCGGCTGGCGTGTCCCGCCCCAAGTTTGCTTTCGACAATTTCGGCCATATCCGCGCCGAGCACGATAACATCGCCAAATAGCCGGTATGTCAGCCTGAACATGCGAGCAAGTAGCCGGTAGATCAAAGATGTGCGGCCGATCAATCCGGTGGCCGCAAGAAGTTCCGGATAGACGTCGTGAACCAGAAGCGCTGCGCGAGTGCGCTTCAGGCGCGCCGCCAAACCTATCACGGCGGGCATCGTCGGCGGGTTTGTTACAACAAGAACGCGGTCCCCTTTGCGGAAGTGGCGAAGCGCAAAAAAGAATGCCGCGATCGTAAGTGAGACGGCGTTAATCAGCCGCAAGAGTAGCCGGTCCTTGTCGAAATGCGTCGATGCAAGGCGGTGGATGGTCGTTCCATTGCGCGTCTCTCGGCGAACGGCACGAACTCCACGTTCTGAATAGCTTGGCTGGCCACAGACCACCTGAACGTCAAAATCATCGGCAAGGCCCTCGGCAATCCGCGTCAGGAAATAGCCCGTGGACGTTTGCTCGGGATAATAAAGCTCGGAAACAATCCAAAGCCGTGGGCAAACCGCTTTTGTCTTGGTCACTGCAATCGCACAGTCGTTAAGGTGTCAGCGATGACCTGCCGCAACCTTGTAAAGGGTGGGGCATCGACCAGAAAGGTCTCCGAATCCGCCACAACCATCGAACTAAAAAGGCGATATCCCAACACTGGATTGAATGTACGGATTGCCCTGCTCAGGATGCGCGGCACGGTCGGCCGGGCGAATTTGATCCCTATTTCTTCACCCACACGCGCGATGAGATCATAGGTGAAAGGTTCGGGATCGGCGACGATCACAGCGCCGTCGAGCCGCTCATACATGGCCTTGGAAACCGCTGCGCCAAGGCCATCATAGGAGAGCATCGACCGGCGCGGCGCAGGGAGCAGACGGGGCACCATTCGCGTCCGCCGGACAAATTCGAGCAGGCTCTGCAGCTTGCCCGGAACGCCGCACCCGATCAGGATCGGAATACGAAGCAACGTAACCGGGTAGGAGGGGCACGCAAGGGCCGCCAGCGCGGTTTCGGCCGCCCATTTGGAGCGACCATAGGCATCCACAGGGGCAATCGCGGTCGCTACGGCAATGTGCTCAGCCCTTCCAAATATTGAAAAGCTCGACAGCTGGATGAACTGCACTGCACCGGACTCCCGCGCCGCCTCGGCCCAGCGAACGGGCGTTGCGCAGTTGATTTGCGCCAGTTCGGTCGGGTCGCCAAGCGGTGTGCCGACGCAATTGATAACAACTGCGCCTCTGGGGATCAGGCCGGACGGCACCGCGTCATAACGCCCGATTGCGACGTCACCGTCCGAATGCGACGTCCGGACGACCGAGATTACGGGACGGTCAGCAAGTCGTGCCCGGATTGCCCGTCCTGCCCGGCTCTGCCCCCCAATGATGACAACTGGATTTGGTGCAGTCATTCATTGCCCTTGCCCATAATCGGGGCCGACGCCCCATGAGCGATCCGCAGCGAGCGCGCAACCGCTTCCGGGTTGTCGGGCTGCAGTCGGGCGACTATGCCTTTGTGTGTAACCATCACGTAGGAGCTTATTCGGGATGGGGGATCGCTTGTGCAACCTCGTGGTCGCCGCACATCCTGACGATGAAATTCTGGGCTTCGGAGGCACGGGGGCCAAATTTGTAGCGCGGGGCGAAATCGTGCAACCGATCCTACTTTGCGGGAAGGTCGATCTCCGAACGCAACGTCCCACCGATGCCGAGCTTGCTGCCGATATCGCGACCGCATCCGCGATCGTGGGATTTGACGCGCCCATTCTGGGAGACTTCCCCAATCTCCGGATCAACACCGTCGCGCATGTCGAGGTCGTTCAGTTCATCGAGGCGGCGATCCTGCGCTTTCGCCCGACGCGCATATTCACTCACCACCCGGCCGACCTGAACGACGATCACAACCAAATCGCCCGCGCATGCCTGACGGCCAGCCGCGTCTTCCAGCGGCGCAACGAACCGTCACCGATCCGTTCAATGCACCTGATGGAAGTCCTGTCCGCAACCGATTGGTCGCTTCCGGGCGTTCGCTCTCCGTTCGAGCCGAACGAGTTTGTTTGCATCGATCAGTTCATCGACGCCAAGCTTTCGGCGCTCGCTGCGTATCGCAAAGTGATGCGTTCGTTCCCACACCCACGCAGCGACGAAACGGTCCGCGGACTAGCGGCAGTGCGCGGCGGCCAGTGCGGCCTTGGCCTTGCGGAGGCATTCCAAACCGTTTTCAGCACGCAGCTCGACTGAGCTCCAATGTATGACAGCTTTGGAAAACGCGTGCTCGATCTCATTCTGGCTTCGTCTGCATTGCTGGCGCTCGCGCCGCTGATGATTGGCGTCGCCGCGCTCATCCGGCTCACCGATCAAGGTCCTGCGCTCTTCCGGCAAACTCGCATTGGTCGCGGCGGAACCCCCTTTGAGATCCTTAAGTTCCGCTCGATGCCGGTGGGAACAGGTCAGGTGCCGTCGGACCGGATCGGAACCGTGGCGATCACGCCATTCGGGGTATTCATTCGGCGCACGAACATCGACGAATTGCCGCAACTCTTCAATATCCTGCGCGGCGAGATGACAATCGTTGGTCCTCGCCCTCCGCTGGCGAGCCAAGCCGATCTCATCGCGGCACGGACTGACAATAGCGCACTTGCGCTCCGTCCCGGTCTCACGGGGCTTGCACAGATCAACAGTTTCGATGGAATGTCGGTTGCCGAAAAGGCAGGTTTCGACGGCGACTATGCACGATCGGTGACCTTGTTCGGCGATCTCGCCATCATCATGCGTACTATTGGCTACCTCGCCAAACCCCCTCCGAAATATTAGGTTTCTAGTCGATATGCGTTTTGGTTTTGTCACCTGCGTTCAGCTCGGGCTTTCGTGCATGAAGGCGATTTACCGCGTCGGCGGTCGACTTGATCTCGCAATGACGCTTGAGGACGACATGGCTCGGACGAAATCCGGCAGAGTCTATCTGGATCGCTTCTGTGCCGCGCACAATCTCCCGCTTGTCAAAATCCGGAATATCAACGCGCCAGCTGCAATCGAAGTTCTCGCTGCCGCCGATCTCGATTGGCTTTTCATCATCGGCTGGTCGCAGATCGCCGGCGCTGCCGTCCTTGGTGCCCCCCGTAAGGGCGTGCTCGGCATGCACCCGACTTTGCTGCCGACCGGGCGTGGACGCGCGGCAATCCCGTGGGCGATCCTAAAAGATCTTTCCGAAACCGGGGTGACAATGTTCAAGCTCGACGAAGGCGTCGATAGCGGACCTATTGCGGCGCAGCACCGCATTGCGATGCACTCCAGGACTAATGCGACCGAACTTTATGATGCCGTCGAACGGGGGCATGCCGTGCTCATGGAAGACGTCTTCCCCAGACTTGTCGACGATGCCATCTTGTTGACCGATCAGGACCACGCCAAAGCTACCGAATGGCCAGCACGAACGCCCAAGGACGGTCGCCTCGAACTTGGCGGCACCGTCGAGCATGCTGATCGGTTGATCCGCGCGGTGACCCGTCCTTACCCCGGCGCTTTTATTGAAATTGGCGACCGGCGTCTGACCGTTTGGGCTGCTGAAATCGCCACGGAAAGCACGCATTTTCCCAATGCGCCAATGCTAAGCTTTTCTAATGGATCCCTGCTATGCTCCGAGTGGGAGGAACAGGCATTTGAAAAATAATGGAATTGTTCTATTGCGTGCCGCCAGAAATCATCGGAAATTTGACCCTCGGGCTGACACATGAAGCAAAATCGAACGATCAATTACATTTTGGGCCTGCCGCGCGTTACGAAACGACTGATTGCGCTGTTGTTTGATGCGATTGTTTGCGCGTCAAGCGTCTATCTGGCGTTCTACCTGCGCATCGGCGAATGGATGCCGATCGGGCGAGGGCCAGGCTATCCGATGCTGGTCTCCGTTGCACTGGCGCTCCCAATCTTTGTTTCCTTCGGACTCTATCGCGCTATCTTTAGATACGCAGGCTGGGCCGCTGTGGTAACGATCGCGCGCGCCGTTCTTGTCTATGCGCTTCCCTTTGCAACGCTTTATACGGTGATTGGCATTCAGGGCGTGCCGCGAACGATCGGGATGATTCAGCCGATACTGCTCTTCCTGATGATCGGCTCGTCACGCACGTTTGCTCGCGTGATCCTCGGCGAAACCTACAAGGCTGCGTTCGACGCGCTGAGCGTCCCCCGCGTGCTGATTTACGGTGCCGGGTCGGCAGGGCGGCAATTGGCCAGTGGGCTGCGGTCATCGAACGAAATGCGCCTGCTCGGTTTTGTCGACGACGACCCAGCGCTTTGGCGTGCCACGATGAATGGCTTGCCAGTCTATAATCCGGCCGATTTGCAGCGGGTCACTGCGCGAAAGGATATTACGGACATTCTGCTCGCGGTGCCCTCAGCCTCGCGAACGCGGCGACGCGAAATCCTGCAGCAGCTCAAGCATCTCGGTCTTCATGTCCGCACTCTGCCTGGGCTCCTCGATATCGCGCGCGGCAGCGTTTCGGTCAGTGATCTCAAGGATCTCGAGATCGAGGATCTGCTCGGGCGAGCGCCCGTGCCGCCTGACGAGACGCTGCTGCGCCAGAATGTCGAAGGCAAAACTCTGCTCGTCACGGGCGCTGGCGGGTCGATCGGTGGAGAATTGTGCCGCCAGATCTTGGCGCGCAAGCCCGCGCTGCTGCTGCTCCTCGATAGCTCCGAATACAATCTCTACACGGTCCACCAGGAACTCTCGCGGGTCTCAACCGCCCTGAACGGGGACGCGGCCACGCTGGTCCCCCTGCTCGGCTCGGTGTGCGACAAACGGCGTATCGAAGAGATCGTCGGGAAATGGCAGCCCGACGCAATCTACCACGCCGCCGCCTACAAGCATGTTCCGATCGTGGAGCACAATGCCATCGAAGGAATCAGCAACAACGTTTTCGGCACGCTCAACGTCGCAAGCATCGCGCGGGATCATGGCGTTGCCAGCTTCGTGCTGATCAGCACTGACAAGGCCGTCCGCCCGACCAATATCATGGGAACCAGCAAGCGACTGGCCGAAATGATCCTCCAGGCGATGGCCGCTGACAACACCGGCGCAACACGATTCTCGATGGTACGGTTCGGCAACGTCCTCGGCTCGAGCGGGTCGGTCGTGCCGCTGTTCCGCAATCAGATCGCCAAAGGCGGCCCGGTGACGATCACGCACCCGGACATGACGCGCTATTTCATGACCATCCCCGAGGCGGCGCAACTCGTTTTGCAATCGGGGACGATGGCGGTGGGCGGCGATGTGTTCCTGCTCGATATGGGCGAGCCTGTGAAAATTATCGACCTTGCCCGCAATATGGTCGAGCTCTCGGGGCTGACCGTTCGTGATTCGGGCAATCCGCAGGGTGATATCGAAATCTGTACCGTTGGCCTGCGGCCCGGCGAGAAGCTGTATGAAGAATTGCTGATCGGCGATGCGGTCGCGCCAACGACGCATCCGCGAATCATGCGCTCGAACGAGCAATTCCTGCAATGGCCGATCCTGTCGGCGTATCTCGAAAAGCTCGCGGATGCGGTCCGCAGCGGCGATGCACGGTCTGCGCGCATTCTGCTGCGCAAAATCGTGCCCGAGTATCAGCCGACCGTGGCGCTTGTGGATCACATATCAGCCGAGCCAAGTCGTTTGGCATCTTGAACGCGTGGACTTCGGCATGCTGCTGAGCTGTTGGCGAACGACGCGGAGCGCGAAACGATAAGCCGTGCATGACGCGGCTGACTTGGTGCCAATCTATGCCGGTACGATTCAGGCGTCCTGCCTCACCCGAATCGAAACCCGGCGCACGATCCCTACGCGCTAGACAAAAAAAGGGCCGCACTTGTGCGGCCCTTTTGAAATCGAAACGCGCCTTGTAGGCGGGTTTACTTAGCGGCTGACGGCGTCGTTGTTGTCGTCAGCAGCAATCACGATACCGGCGATGACTGCAGCAGCAGCCAGAATGGCGATGATGATGCTGCCACCGGCGGCCTTATTGGCCTTCGAGACAGGAGCGCCCGCGCGCGCTGCAACGGCACCGGTCGGCGCGGTCACGGCGAGCTTGCTAGCAGCAGGCGCTGCGGCAGCGATGGTCGGAACAGCGACGAGCGACAGTGCGGCTACAGCCGAAGTCGCGATCTTGGACACGCTCATGAGTAACTCCCTTTGTTTCGTCTAACCAGCGAACTGACTGGCCTATAAGCAGCAACATAGCGTCACGGCAACAGAAAAATAGATAACGCACGCAATTGATCCGGCATCCGTCGCGCATAGGAGCCACTCCGCCGCGCGCTTCAACCGACTTGGGGAGCCCTTGCCCGACCACGGTTAAAAATTTGCTACTGTTCAGCGGACTGCCCTCGCTTCGGACAATTGCGGCTTGGCTGGGGCGGCGCTCATCCGTCGGTCCTTACGACCTCAGCCTGCTCTTTAACGCCTACGACATCACCAACGTTCTGAAGCAAGGAAAATCGCGGATTCCAGAGGATTCGTGACGATCGTTTCGTGCGTCCGTGAGTGTCGTCGGCAGGAGAGCCGTCGATGAAACGACCCTACGGGAAGCGTGATGCTCCCTTTTCCTTGCGCCTCAGTTTCGAGGAACGCGCAAGGCTTGAACGCAACGCGGGCAACATGCCCGTGGCGGCGTATATCAAATCGCTCCTCTTTGCGGAGGATGCGCCGATCTATCAGACGCGGGGCAAAGCGCCGGTCAAAGACCGGCAAACGCTGGCCGAAGTGCTGGCGTGCCTCGGGGCGACGCGGCTGGCGAGCAATCTGAATCAGCTCGCCCACGCGACGAACCTCGGCAATTTCTATTTCGATCACGACACGAAGGCGGCAATTCATGCCGCGTGCGATGATGTGCGTGTGATGCGCCTCCTGCTGATGGATGCGCTCGGCCTGAAAACCGATGACGTCAAACGCCCGTCTGGCTCAGTCGCACAAAACTTCGCGCGCGCCGCCACGCCTCGAAAGTTCACGCTGTGATCCTCAAAGGATCTCAGCGGGCGGGCGCGACGGCGCTGGCGGGTCACCTGCTCAATGAGCGGGACAATGATCATGTCCGGCTGCATGAGCTGCGAGGTTTCGTGGCCGATGACCTGCGCGGCGCGCTGTCTGAGGCGCATGCTATTTCCAAAGGCACGCAGTGCAAACAGTTTCTGTTCTCGCTGAGCCTCAACCCGCCCAAAGGCGTGTCCGCCAGCGAAGCGGATTTCGAGCGCGCGGCGGATGAAGCTGAAAAGCGCCTCGGCCTCGAAGGTCAGCCGCGCGCGATCGTCATTCATGAAAAAGAAGGGCGGCGGCACGCCCACGTCGTCTGGTCGCGGATCGACGCCGACACAATGCGGGCGATCAACCTGCCGCATTTCAAGAACAAGCTCACGGCGCTGTCGCGTGAATTGTACCTGGAGCATGGCTGGACGCTGCCCGATGGGCTGCGATCACACGGAGGCAAATCGCCGCTCAATTTCACGCTCGCCGAATGGCAACAGGCCAAGCGTCTCGACCGCGACCCGCGCGAGATCAAAGATGTGTTTCAAGATGCCTGGGCGCGCAGCGACAATGTTGCGGCATTGGGCAATGCGCTGGCCGAGCGTGGCTATTTTCTGGCGCGCGGCGATCGGCGCGGCTTTGTTGCGACCGACATTAACGGCGAAGTCTATGCGCTCGCCAAATGGGTCGGCGTCAAAACGAGCGACGTCCGGCACAAGCTGGGCACTCCGGACGCCTTGCCGCCGGTTGATCAAGTGCAGCGCGAGGTCGCGGGGCGCGTCACCGACAAGCTGACCAAATTCATCAGCGACGTCGATACGCGGCACGCGCAGGAGACGGCCCCGCTCCGCGCGCGGCTAGATGCGATGCGCGAGCAACAGGGCGCGGAACGCGCGCGCCTGAAAGCACAACAGGATGCGCGCTGGCGCAGTGAGACTGACGCACGCGCCGCGCGCCTGCGCACCGGCTTTGCCGGAGTGTGGGATAGACTGTCGGGCAAGGCCAAAGCGATCCGCACCCAGAATGAGGCGGAAGCGTTCGAAGGCCTGCGCCGTGATCGGATGCAGCGCGACGATCTGGCCGGGCTCCAGCTGAGCGAGCGGCTCAAGCTGCAACGCCCCATTGAAGAATTGCGCCAGCGCCATGCGCAAAACCGGCGACTCCTTGCGAGTGAAATCTCTGCTTTCATGCGCCGCGCGCAGCGCGAGCAAGACCATGCGGCTGTGACGGATACGCGCACGCGTACCGCACAGGATCACGTCCCACCGCCCGGCAGCCGCACGCCGCGCGGATTTTCCCTCGATCATTGATCCTTCAATCTGGAGACCTCTCGTGGACAAGAAGACACTTTTCAAATGGGCCGGCATTGCCGTTGCGGTGATGATCGCCCTCAAACTCGCGATGGCCCGTCAGCATAATGGGTTGTTGCCTGACCTGACGATGATGCGCGTCCTCATGATGGCGTTCTCCATTGGTGCGGGTTTTGCCCTTGGCTGGGTGCTCTCGCCAGCGGGCGCGATGTTCCGCCGCGTGGCGATGGTCATCGTCGTGGGCCTGATGCTGACGATCGCCATCCTCCATGATGGCTCGATGGGATGGTCGATGGCGAGCACGATCTCGATCTTCGGCTTCTTCTTTGCCATGTCCTATGCGCTTGGCGGGATTGCGAAGGACGGGCTCGTCGGCTTCATGGACCCGCCAACCACGTTCGGCTCGGCGCGCTGGGCCGATATCGACCATTGCCGCGCGAATGATCTAATCGGCGAAGGTGGCATCCGACTTGGCGCGTTCATTGCGCCTGATGTGAACGAGCCGCTGCATTATGATGGTGATCGTCATCTCATGACGGTGGCCCCGACCCGCTCGGGGAAGGGCACGACGGCCATCGTGCCGAACCTTCTGACCTATGGGGGCGGTGTGCTCGTGATCGATCCCAAGGGGGAGAACGCGATGATCACGCGCGAGGCGCGCGCAAAAATGGGCCAGGATGTGTTCGTTGTCGATCCGTGGATGATCGCCTCTGGTTCAGCCGAACGGCCGGCGCGCTTCAACCCGCTCGACTGGCTCGTGCAGGGTGACATCGACATCACGGAGAATGCGATGCTGCTCGCCGATGCGCTCGTCGTGCCGGACAATAGCGGCGACCGCTTCTGGACCGAAGAAGCCAAGGCGTTGCTGCAGGGCGTGATCCTGTATGTCGCGACCGAAGAGGCCGAAGCCCAATCGCGCCACCTTGGGCGCGTGCGCGATCTGCTGCTGCTTGATGGCCAAGACATGCCCGAACTGTTTCGGCGCATGACGAGTTCGGCGCACCATATCGTTGCGAGCACCGGCGCGCGCTGCCTGCAAAAAGACGAAAAGCTGCTCTCGAACGTGATCGCGTCCGCGCAGGCACAGACGCATTTTCTCGACAGCGCGCGCATCCGTGAAAGCCTGTCGGCGTCGGATTTCAAGTTCGAGGATTTGAAAACCAAACCGATGTCGATCTATCTCGTGCTGCCGTCTGATCGGTTGAACGCATTCAATCGCTGGCTGCGATTGCTCATCCAGCGGGCGATCACGGTCAACGCGCGCAACATCGAGATTAAGCCCGACAAGCCGGTGCTGTTCCTGCTCGATGAGATGCCAGCGCTCGGCCGCCTGACGATGGTCGAGGAAGCGTTCGGCCTGATGGCGGGGTTTGGTATCCAACTCTGGGGCATCGTTCAGGATTTGAGTCAGCTCAAAGCCATCTATGGGGATGGCTATGAGGGGATGATCGCCAACAGCGGCATGATCCAGTATTTCGGGTCGCGCGATCGCATCACGGCGGAGTATTTTTCCGCGCTGTGCGGCGAGACGACGGTCTGGAATCTGACCTCCGCATTGGCGCGCGCGTTTGGCTCGAGTTCGGGCGGCGGCGGCGTGACGAATTCGTCATCGACGACGTCGACCGACACGACGGCGGCGGTCCAGCGCAAGCTTGCCTATCCGGATGAGCTGATGCGCATGCACGGCAGCAAGCAGCTCATCTTCATCGAAAACCATCATCCGATCATCGGCACGAAACGCCGTTGGTTCGATGATCCGGCGCTCCAGTCGGTGGGCCGCAATCTGCACGATTCATGACATGACCAATCGGGAGTGGCGCTATGTCGGAAGAGCGTTCGAAAAAGCCATTCACGCTGGCGGCAACGAAAACGCCGGGCATGATCCGCGACAAGGACAACGCGCAGCCGCGCATAGCGCCACCCCAAGCGGTGCGCACGCCGCACCCTCAACTCGCCCCGCCAGGTATGTCGGGCATCAAGACGACGGCGCGCTTGGGTCATGCGATCGAGCCGCCGAAACTCAAGCGATTGGAGTTCCAATCGGGGGTGACCACGCGCGAGTTCAAATCGCTCGTGCAAACACCGCCCGGAAAAACACATGATCGGGGACGATGATCGTCATGCTCGACGTGTTTGCGGGATAGAGCGAGCGCGCATGCTCAGAATGGCATGCCGCCGCTGATGACGATGATCATGATGGTCGATCTAGATTCAGGCTGCCGTTCCAGCGAACAGCATCATACCCTATAGGGTATGTCACGGTTTTATACCTCGCGAGGGATAATTCGAACATATACCCTATAAGGTATATTGCAATTTTACCCCCTTCGGGGTATAGTCTGACCATGGAGAGTTATCATGAGTCAGATTGTTAGACTGCCAAGCCAGCTCGGGGCGCTCATTCAAAGCGCGCGCCAGAAACGCGGCCTATCGCAACAGCAATTGGCGAGCCTGATCGGCAAGCGCCAGAAAACGATATCCGCCATTGAAAACGGCAGCGATGGCACAAAGCTCGATACGCTGCTGCGCGTCATTGCGATCCTTGATCTCGATATCCAAATCGTCCCGCGTCGCAAGGATGGCGCTGACATTGCGGACGTCTTTTAACAATGGCGCGCAAAAAAACACATGCCCCGCTCAAGATACTGATCAACGGTCGCGAGGTCGGTCATCTCGCTAAAGCCGCGAACGGGGCGATCAGCTTCCAGTATGCGGAAAGCTGGCTTGAATGGGACCATCGCTTCGCGGTCTCCCTCTCACTGCCATTACGCCCGAGTGCTTATCGCGGCGGTGAAGTCGCTGCTGTGTTCGACAATCTACTGCCGGATCGCGATGCCGTACGCCGCCGTGTGGCTGAGCGCATGGGCGCACAGGGCACGGACTCCTATAGCCTGTTGGAAGCCATCGGTCGCGATTGCGTTGGTGCCATGCAATTCCTGCTGGAAGGCGATGAGGATGCAGGCGAGCTGTATGTGAAGGGTGAGCCGGTCGGTGACCGAGACATCGAAGCGATGTTGGCCGATCTGGCGCACGCGCCGCTCGGCGTCGATCGCGATCAGGAGTTTCGCATTTCTGTTGCAGGCGCGCAGGAAAAAACCGCGCTGCTGAACATCGCCGGACAATGGCTTCGCCCCGTCGGCACGACGCCGACAACGCATATTCTCAAGCCGCAGCTCGGTCAGATTCCAACATCCGATGGCCCAATCGACATGTCGGACAGTGTCGACAACGAACATTACTGCATGCGGCTCATGCATGCGTTCGGCCTTGATGTGGCAGGGACAGAAATCGCGACATTCGGCGCGCGACGTGTGCTCGTTGTCGAGCGGTTTGATCGTCAATGGCGCAATGCGCAGACCATCATCCGATTGCCGCAGGAAGATTTCTGCCAGGCGCTCAGTTTCCCGCCGACGCTCAAATATCAGAGCGATGGCGGCCCCAACATGCGCGACATCTTCGGCCTGCTCAAAGGTGCGGATGACGCCCAGGCAGACCAAATCGCGTTCTTCAAAAGCCAGATATTATTCTGGCTCATCGGCGCGACCGATGGTCACGCGAAAAACTACAGCCTGTTTTTGAAACCCGGCGGTCGATACAGCCTGACGCCATTCTATGATGTCCTGTCGGCACAACCGGCCGTCGATAGAGGTCAGATTGCGCCGAACAAATTCCGGCTTGCGTTATCAGCGGGCAAAAGCCGCCACTACCAAATGAGGGAAGTAATGGGTCGGCATTTTGCCCAATCTGGCAAAGCGGCGGGACTTGGCGAGCCTGCGATGCGCAGCGCGATCACCGAACTGCTTGACCTCGCCAAGGATGCACCCGGGAAAGCGCAGAGCGCGATGCCGAAGGATTTCGCGCACGGCATTCACGAGAGCGTCGCAGCGGCATTGACCAAACGCCTGCCGCTTCTGGAAAGCGCGCTCGACGAACTCGCATAACCTAAAAGTTATAGAGACAACGTGCGGCGATAACTAGCAGGTTATGCGCGCGGCAAATCACCGCGCAAGATCGCGTTTGAACTGAATGCCGAAGGCGTCAAAGCGCAATGCGGCCGCGATTGGAGCGCGAGCACCATCTACGGCAACCGTCGTCGCGGCATCGGTATTCTGAATAACGAGCTGTATATCGGTCGCCAGATTTGGGGGAAGCAGAGCTTCTTCAAAGATCCTGACACGGGCCGTGAGAACGGACGCATGAATGATGAGTCGACATGGGTTCGTGTTGACGTGCCTGAGCTGCGCATCGTTAGCGACGAGCTTTGGGACCGCGTGAAAAAATGCCAGACTGATCTGGACGCGAAGGGAACCTATGCTGCACAACGTCGCCCCGAAAAGCTGTTTTCGTTCCTTGTGAAATGCGGCGAATGCGACGGTGGCATGTCGAAGGTGTCCGCCACCCAATATGGCTGCGGCCGAGCGCGCAATAAGGGAACCTGTCAGAACCGGCTGACGCTCAGCGAAAAGAAGTTGGAAGAGATTGTCCTGGGTTCCCTGCGCGAGCGCTTGATGGACCCGGAATTGTGCGAAGTGTTCTGCCAAGAATACACGGCACACCTGAACCGCGTGCGGATGGACAACAATGCATCGCTCAATGCCAACCGCGTGGAGCTGGAGCGGACGGAGCGTAGCATTGCAAAGCTGATTGAGGCGCTGAAAAACGGTGTCGATCCGCTTCTCGTCCGGGATGAGATCAATGGCTTGCAGCAAAAGAAACTGTCGCTGCAGGAATCGCTAGCGTCGAAAAAGGAAGCGCCAGTCTATGTACATCCACACATGGCGCACCGGTATAACATCGAGATTCAGCGCCTTATCGCGTCTCTGAACGAACCCGAACATCGCGATGAGTCAGCGCAGCTTGTGCGCAAACTCATCGAACGAATTGTCCTCACACCCAATGAGGATAGGAGCGCCCTTTCAGTCGATCTCCACGGCGACCTCGCAGGTATTTTGCGGGTGTCGGCGGGGAAACTGAAAGGGGATTTTGTTAAACCAAAGGAGGCTTGCAGCTATGCTGAGGCGTCCGAAATTCAGCAGGTTAGGTTGGTGGCCGGGTGTGAAACCGGCGGTCAGCTTGCCTACGGGGGTACCCGTAGGGAACGCTGGCTGGGGCGGCAGGATTCGAACCTGCGCATGGCGGCATCAAAAGCCGCTGCCTTACCGCTTGGCGACGCCCCAGCATGACGTGAGCGCTGTGCCTTAGCGAGCACACGCGACCAAGGAAAGAGTCAGCCCAGCCGTTCAACCCAGCCATGCGGGTCCGCCGCCGTTCCACGTTGTATGCGCGTCAGGCGCTCGCGCAGGCGCTCGGTGACTTGGCCGGGGCCGCCTGCGCCGATCAGAAAGTTTCCCGCTGCCGAACGCACTTCGCCCACAGGCGTGACCACGGCTGCGGTGCCGCAGGCGAAGACCTCGCGCAGCACCCCGCTTTCGGCATCGGCGCGCCAGTCAGCCATCGCATAAGGAGCTTCGCGCACAGCTATGCCCTCGTCACGCGCAAGGGCGATGATCGAATCGCGCGTGATGCCAGGCAGGATCGTGCCCGAGATCGGCGGCGTCGCGATCGAGCCGTCGGCAAAAACGAAGAACAGGTTCATGCCGCCCAGCTCCTCGACGAATTTCCGCTCGGCGGCATCGAGAAAGACCACCTGATCGCAACCCTCGGCGATCGCCTGGGCTTGCGCGACGAGGCTTGCGGCGTAATTGCCGCCACACTTTGCGGCACCCGTCCCGCCGGGAGCCGCGCGCGTGTAATCGTCCGAAATCCAGACCTTGATCGCGCTCGGCCCGCCCTTCCAGTAATTGCCAACGGAAGACGCGATGACGCAGTAGAGATATTCGGATGACGGCTTGACACCGAGAAAGACCTCGCTGGCGAACATGAAGGGCCGCAGATAGAGCGCGCCGCCGTCGATCTTCGGCATCCAGCCGGCATCAATGCGCACCAGCTGCCGCACCGATTCGACGAACAGGGCTTCAGGGAGCGGCGCCATCGCCAGCCGCTGCGCCGACGCCACAAAGCGCCGCGCATTGGCGTCCGCGCGAAACAGCGCCATGGCACCATCGGCGAGCCGATATGCCTTCAGCCCTTCGAATATCTCCTGCGCATAATGGAGCACTGCAGTCGCGGGATCGAGCAACAGCGGCGCACGCGCAGTCACTTTCGCATCATGCCAACCCAACCCATCGATGTAGCGAATGGTCACCATGTGATCGGTAAAGACCCGCCCGAACCCCGGATCGGCAATGCGCGCGTCCCGTTCGCTTGGCGCCACGGGCGACGGATGCGGTTCGTGAGCGAACATCAGATCGGTCATGCCCTATCCTCGAAAATGGGTTGCCCGAAGCTAGCGGCGCTGGCAAATTGGGTCAACATGGCTGGCCCAACTCTCTCCGCAACACCGCGTGCCTCCCCGCTTTTTCTTCGCGAGACAGAAATCCGCCGCGGTGTCGAGCTTTTGTATTTCGGATACAGTCAGTTGACGCGCGCTGCGGATGCCATGCTCGAAGCGCAGGGACTGGGACGCGCGCATCATCGCGCGCTCTATTTCATCGCCCGCAAGCCCTGGCTTACCGTCGGCGAGCTGCTCCGGCTGCTGGCGATTACCAAGCAATCGCTCAATCGGGTGCTCAGCGAGCTCGTCACGCGCGCGCTCGTCGAATCGCGCGTCGGCGAACATGACCGGCGGCAGAAACTGCTCGCGTTGACAGCCGACGGCGCGGCACTCGAGGCTGCGTTGTTCGATGTCATGCGCGAGCGGCTGGCGGCGGCTTATGGCGACGCCGGCCAGGATGCGGTCACCGGTTTCTGGCAAGTGCTCGAAGGTCTGATCCCGGTGGAAGACCGGGCGCTCGTGATCGATCTCAGCCGGGGCGCGTAAGCGCGGCCAGTTCGCCGTTGCGCACCTGAGCGGCGGCCAGCGCCCGCGCGACGAGTGCGGCGAGCGCTGCGCCGTCATCGATCACATCAAGTCCGGCCCGCGTCGATCCGCCCTTGCTGGCCACATGTTCGGCAAGGTCAGCCGGGAGCAGCGCGCTGGCCGCCGCCGATGTCGCTGCGCCATCGACAGTAGCAACCGCGAGCCGCATTGCCTGGTCGGCAGGCAGGCCCAGCGCCGCGCCGCCCTGCGCCAGCGCGTCGATGAAGCGATAGACGAAGGCAGGGCCCGATCCGCTTAGTGCCGTCACGGCATCGAAAAGGGATTCATCCGAAATCCACTCGACCAAACCGAGCGGAGCGACCAGCGCCGCAACGCTATCGCAATCCGCGCGGGGCGCATCGGCGAACAGCGCCACCGCGCCTTTGCCCAGCGCCACCGGCAGATTGGGCATGATGCGCACGATGCCCCGGGCATCGGGAAACAGCGCCCGCAACGTGGCCGTGGTGGTGCCAGCGAGGATCGACAGAACCAGCGCCCCGTCCGATGCCGACCGGAGCCCAGGGGCCATGTCACCGAGAAGCTGTGGCTTGACGCCAAGCAGCAAAATATCGGGCGCTGCCTCATCGGGCGCAGCTGCCAGCACTCGCACCGGCAGGGCCGGATTGGCGGGATCGATTACCGTCACACGCGCCGGATCAAGCCCCGTGTCAAGCCAGCGCGACAGCATGGCGCCCGCCATGTTGCCGCAACCGATCATCCAGATCGCATCGCCGCTCACGCTTCGCCGCGCGTTTCCACCATCGCCGCTGCAATCGCTTCCTTGGGCGTCTTGCCGCCCCACAGGACGAACTGGAACACCGGATAGAAGCGATCAAGCTCATCGACCGCGACTTCGATCAGCGTCTCGGCCTGATCGAGCGCCATCGTCGCGCCCTCGTTGCCATCGAGCAACATGGCATGGCGAAACAGGATGGTGCCCGCCACGGCCCAAAGCTCGAAATGACCGAGCCAAAGCTGCTCGTTGATGAGCCCGATGGCTTCGTAAACGGGTGCCGCTTGATGCGGCGCGACCGAAATGTCGGGAAATGCCAAAAACTGGAGGACCGCATCGTCTTCGCGCCAGACGCCGCGGAGCTCATAGCTTCCCCACGCCCCTTGCGTTGACGCGACAATTTCCTCGTCGCCGACCCGCTCGTTGCTCCAGCCCTGCGCCTCGAACCATGCTTCGAGCATGTCGATCGGCGCGGCGTTGCTTTGGTCCTCTTCGATCGTCATCACTCGCATTACCCGGGACGTGACGCCCCATGCCGACACGTGCAAGGGACGAGACGACAAAGCTGTGGATAAAGCCTCAGCCTTTCGTTTTTCCCTTACTCTCAAGGGCATCGAGTCGTGCCTTGAGCGCATCCACCTCGTCGCGCGCTGCAGCCGCCATCGCCTTCACGGCCTCGAACTCGTCACGGCTCACGAAATCGAGCCCGCCGATCCATTCCTTGGCCTTTTCGCGCGCCGAGGCCTCGGCCTCGCGCGTCATGCCCGCAACGGTGCCGGCAGCTCCGTTCACAAACTTGGCGAAATCGTCGAAAAAGCGGTTTTCGGTCTGCATGATCGCGTCCTTGATCGTCATTCCAGATCAATCTGGGTGCCCTGCGGCGCAATGACAAGCGCTTCCGCGCCGGGATTGAGTGCATGGAGCTGCCAGTTGAGGATGCTCGCAAAGCTCAGCCACAGCAAATACGGCACCATCATCCACGCCGCCAGCGTGCGCACGCGAGCAAAGGCAACCGTGGTCGCGATCGCGAGCCCAAGCATCACGCAGATGAGCACGAACGCGGCAAGCACCTGATGTGCTGCAAAAAACAGCGGCGACCAGAGAAGGTTGACGATGAACTGCACGGCGAACAGCGCAATCGCATAGCTTCGAAACCGGTTTCCCCGCGCATTCAGGATCAATGCCAGCGCCAGTCCCTGCAAGGCATACAGCACGGCCCAAGCCGCGCCGAACAGCCAGCCGGGCGGCATAATCGCGGGCTTCACCAGCGCATCGAACCATGGATTGCCAAAGCCCGAATTAGACAGCTGGCCGGAGAGAAATCCCAGGAATACGATTGCGGGAACGGTAACAAGCGCCCAGCGGACATACGCCATGCGCAGTTGCGAAGCGGAGGCGAGTTCACTCATCGCGCGTCGCCATAGCCAACACGCAGGATTCGCGCAAAGCGTTCAGATGTCGGCGGACAGGCTTAACAGGAAGCGACGCGAGGGGTTGGCCGTGAAACCGCCGGTCCGCCCCACGTTCCAGCCGAAGGTGTTGGTGACGTTGAGTATCTGCGCGCGGAGCAGCACTGGCCGGTCGGAAAGCTTGAACCGATAGCGCGAGCCCAGGCTGATCACGGCGCGCGGAGGAACGACGAGGGAATTTGCCGCGTTCGCGGTCCGGTTTCCCGCGCCCTCGAATGCCGAATCAAACGACAGCCCGCTGACCCAGGGCAGCCGATAATTGATGCTGACGATCGTTTTGCGGGTGATCGCGCCAATCGGGCGCTTGCCGATTTGTCCGCTGGTCACTTCGTCGCCGGAGACGGTTGCATCGAGGAATTGCTGCCCGGCGACCAGCGCCAGTCCCGGAGCGACTTGGCCTGCAATCGACATCTCGATGCCGCGATTGCGCACGACTCCGAGCTGGCGGAAGCGCCCAAGCGCATCGGTGCTGTAATAGGGCTTGGCCACATCGAAGACGCCCGCAATTGCCGTCACGGTTTTGCTGACTTTCCAGCGAACCCCGGCATCCTTCTGCTCGGTGCGGATCGCTGGCGGGGCTTCATTGAGGTTGAGCGCGTCCGGCGGTGCGACCTCGCTTTCCTCGAGCCCGCGCGTGTAACCCCCGTAAACGGCCAATTTGGGCGTGATGTAGACAGCGGCGGCGGCACTCACCAACACTGGCGAATCGCGCGTTTCGGGAAAAACAACGGCCGGATCGGGGTCCGTGACGCGCTTGGTGTAGCGGGTTTTCTGAATGCCAACGGTCAGTTCGCCGACGTCGAGCCATTTGCCTTCATAGGCAAGGCCATAGGTTTGCTGCCGCACTCGGTCCCGCGTCTGGGGACCCATCACCGTCGTTGGCTGTGGCCGGGGATCGGGGGCATCGCTACGGCTGGCACCAAGATCGACAACATCTGTGCCGCCATAGATGCGGTCCTGCGCCCGCGCACGCAGCGAGGCGATGAACGTGTGGCGGCGTGCACCTTCGCGAAACGTGCGCGCGATGCGCAGTTCGCCCGAGGTTGACGCGCCGCTCCCGGCATTGTCCACCACCACCACCCGGCGAGCGACGGCGCCGGAGGGGTCTGTGCGGAACAACAAGTCAAAAGCGTCGGTCTCGGTATCGTAGCGCGAGCGAAACACGCCGAGCCGGACATCGAAGCCCAGCGGGTTGGCGCGTGCGATGACGCCATAATTATGCTCGGTCCCCGCATAATCAGCCCATTGCTGGCCGAAAAAGCGATTGCGCTCGATCCGCTTCGGCAAAAACGCGCCGCTCGAAAAGATGACTGGCTGTGCCTCATAGTCATCGGAGCGGGTGTGGCTCCAGAAGGGCATGATCTCGATGCCGGGCTGCGGCGCATAGCGGATCACGACTGCGGTCGACCGGCTCTTGTTGATCGCTCCGAACGAGGTGCCCTCGTGAGCCAGGTCAATGCCGGCCGCGATCCCCAGCCGCTCGCCGTCGATCGGAATCTGGACATCGGCCTCAATCGCGGCACCCCGCCACGGACCGTAACTCACCGCCAGCGACGTCAGCAGCTTCTCGCCCGGCTTCTGCAGCTGATAATCGACGATCCCCGTCGGTGCCGGAAACGCATAGCCCTGCGCCGAAATGCCGATCCGGATTTTCGATCCGGCAACGAGCCGCTGCGGCAGATTGGCCTGCTGATCGATGTAGAGCCCTTCGAGCCGCACATTGCCGGCCTCGATCGGCGAAAAGCCGCGCACATCGACAACGTTGTAGATACCGATCGACTGATCGCCGACGCTGCGCCCAAATGCGTCGTCCGATTGGGTTACTGCATTGTTATCCGTCCGCTGCGCATAGGCCGGATGCGCCGACACGACAGTTACGGCAAACAACACACGAATAC
Source organism: Sphingomonadaceae bacterium (assembly GCA_046153865.1). Taxonomy (GTDB): domain Bacteria; phylum Pseudomonadota; class Alphaproteobacteria; order Sphingomonadales; family Sphingomonadaceae; genus Sphingomonas_O. The sequence continues at coordinate 10,556 of JBJXFA010000035.1, read as the reverse complement.
TCGTCCCCATGATCTTCGCGTTACATTTGAAAAAGCGCACGTCAAGACTGGGCCGCGATTAGAAATTCAGTGTTGCCTTCGGGACCCAGTATCGGGCTGGGAACGACTCCCACAACTGACCAGTTCTGCATTGCAACCCAATCAGCAACATCGCGGCACACCGCTTCATGAAGACTGGGGTCACGCACAACGCCCCCTTTTCCGACCAACCCGCGACCGACCTCGAACTGCGGCTTGATCAGCGCCATCAGGCGCGCGCCGGGTGACGCAAACGTCAACGGTCGCTCGAGCACTTTGGCAAGTCCGATGAAACTCGCGTCGCACACGATCAGATCGACCGCCTCGGGAATGTGCGCACTGGTCAAAAGACGGGCGCTCGTCTGTTCGTGAACGATTACGCGCGGGTCCTGCCGCAATTTCCACGCGAGCTGGTTCGTCCCCGAATCGACCGCATAGACGCGCGCCGCGTCCCGCGTGAGCAGCACATCGGTGAACCCGCCCGTCGAGCTGCCGACATCCATTGCCACCGCGCCGGTGACATCCCAGCCGAAATGATCGAGCCCATGCGCCAGCTTGACCCCGCCGCGCGACACCCAGGGGTGATCGCGCCCCTTGACCAGCGGCACCGCATCGACGGCGACCGCCTGCCCCGCCTTGTCGATCCGCCGGTCACCGATGAACACCGCTCCCGCAAGGATCAGCGCCTGCGCCCGCATCCGGCTGTCGGCCAGGCCAAGCTCGACGAGACGCTGGTCGATGCGGATCTTGGGCATGGAGGTTGCGATAGACGAACTGATGAGCGAGGACTACGCCGTGACGACAAGTCCCTACCGCCCCGAATTCGAAGCCGCATTGCGCCTTTTGGCACGTGTCAGCGAAGCACTAGTGGCGCGCGGATTACCAAGACCGGTGCTGGTTGGCGGGGCAGCGGTCGAACTTTACTCGGCAAGCGCAATTGTAACGGGAGATTTCGATCTTTGCTCGGTCGTGCAGCCTGAACTTGAGGAGGAGATGAAGCACCTTGGCTTTATGAAACCATCAGGTGCGGGTAGCCTGACCAAAGGGTGGATTTACCCTGACCTCGCTTTGGGTTTCGAAATCGTCGCCGACATCCCGATGGACGGAAATGTCGATGCCGCCCATATCTGCCTTGTCCGGCCAATTGGCGAACAGGCGCTGTTTCGCGTGATTTCGGTCGAAGACCTGATTGCGGACCGGATGGGTCAATATGCCAGCGGCACAGCGCGCGACCGCATCGATCAAGCGCGCGAATTGCTGCGGCTTAACCCCGATGTCGATCTTGTGTATCTGGAACGGCGCATCCGCGAGGAAAGCTCAGGCGATTATGGCGTCGATACAATCAGGACCTGACGAGCAGCCCGTCATCGACATGGCCGATCTTGGCGCACGCCTTGCCCAGCGCCGGGCGGAACTTGGCAATCCCGAACTCCCCCGCAACGGCGGCGCGAATCGGACAGCGAGCAAACAGGCGCTCATTAAGGCGATCGAGGACGCGGGCGGGAAATGGTGAGCCGTTGGCAGAACGGCGTCTGGTTTTCAAAAAGGGCCAAGCTCGACGAGACGCTGGTCCGCACGCACGCGCAATCAGGGTTCGCCATATTCGGACAGGCCGACAATAGTGTTGATCCGGTCATCGAGCACTTGCGCGCGGCACCGGTAAAACTCGATCGACGTGCCGATCGTCCCATAAGCGCCGCTCGTCCATGACAGGCAGCTCTTGTCTTTCCACGCGATCCACAGGCGCTGCTCGGCGAGCAGCAGCGGCTTGACCTTCGGATCGAGTCCGGCGAAGCGCGCCGACCATTCCGTGTTCAGCGCCGCCTCGCGCCGCTTGACCAACGCGGAACCGCACGCCTGAAAATCGGCGTTGTTCTTGCCCCGCTCGGCGCAGCTGTCGAAGAGCGCGTCGGCCAAGGCTGGGGCCGGAAATGCTGCGGCAAAAGCTAGACAGGAAATCAAGAATACGCGCATCGGCGGTGCTTTCGAATCGTGAGCCACAGCGATAGCGCAGGATCATGCGACGTCGGAAGCATTTAGCCGAAAACCGGAAGCGAGTGGCCTTATCCAAGACAAACTGTTTGCGGATGATCAAATCCGCAGCCTCTCAGGCCCTAACTTCCTCCACAACCCCCACGGAATTCACCCGCAGTGCCTTCAGCACGGCATCGACAATTGCCGCCGCATCGAGGCCCGCTTCGGCATATTGCAGCTCAGGCTTGTCGTGATCCTGAAACAGATCGGGCAAGCGCAGCGTGCGGAGTTTCAGCCCGGCATCGATCAGGCCCTCGTCGCTCGCCATCGTGAGCACATGGGCACCAAAGCCGCCAATCGCGCCTTCCTCGATCGTCACCGCGACTTCGTGCGTGGTCAGCAGCTTGCGGATCAAGTCAACGTCGAGCGGTTTGGCAAAGCGCAGGTCGGCAACGGTCGTCGACAGCCCCTTGGCGTCGAGCGCGTCGGCCGCCTTCATCGCCTCTTCAAGCCGCGTGCCGAGCGACAGGATCGCGACTGCCTTGCCATGGCGGACGATGCGGCCTTTGCCGATTTCCAGCGTTTCAGGAACGGCCGGAAGCGCAACACCGGTGCCGTTGCCGCGCGGGTAGCGCACCGCGATCGGCCCCGAGTCATGGTCGACGCAAGTCTTGACCATGTGCACCAGCTCGGCCTCGTCCGACGGGGCCATGACCACCATGTTGGGCAAGGTCGCGAGATAGGTCACATCGAACGATCCGGCGTGCGTGCAGCCATCGGCGCCGACCAGCCCGGCGCGGTCGATCGCAAAGCGCACCGGCAGATTCTGGATCGCGACGTCGTGGACGACCTGATCATAGGCGCGCTGCAGGAAAGTCGAGTAGATCGCGCAGAACGGGCGCATGCCCTGCGCCGCGAGGCCCGCTGCGAAGGTCACGGCATGCTGCTCGGCAATGCCGACATCGAACGCACGATCGGGGTGCGCCTTGGCAAATCTGTCCACTCCCGTGCCTGAGGGCATCGCCGCCGTAATCGCCACAATCCGCTTGTCGGTCTCGGCAAGTTTGGCAAGCGTCTCGCCAAACACGTTTTGATACGAAGGCGGTCCGGCGGGTGCCTTGACCTGCGTGCCGGTGATCACGTCGAACTTCTGGACGCCGTGATATTTGTCGGCGCTCGCCTCGGCGGGGGCATAGCCCTTGCCCTTCTTGGTGACGACATGGATGAGGCACGGCCCTTCGGCGGCATCGCGGACGTTTTCGAGCACGGGGACGAGGTGATCAAGATCATGCCCGTCGATCGGGCCGACATAGTAAAAGCCCAGTTCCTCGAAAAACGTACCGCCCATCGCCATGCCGCGCGCGAACTCGTCGGTCTTGCGCAGGCCCTTGTGCAGCGCCGATGGCAATTTGCGCGCCAGTCGCTTGGCGAGATCGCGCAGACCCAGGAATTCGCGGCTCGAGATCAGTCGCGCCAGATACGCCGAGAGCCCGCCAACCGGCGGCGCGATCGACATGTCGTTGTCGTTGAGGATCACGATCAGGCGATTGCCCGCCTGCGCGGCGTTGTTCATCGCCTCATAAGCCATGCCGGCCGACATCGCGCCGTCGCCGATCACCGCGATCGCCTTGCCGGGGCGATTCGACAATTTGTTGGCGACCGCAAAGCCCAGCGCGGCCGAGATCGATGTGGACGAGTGCGCCGCGCCGAACGGATCATATTCGCTTTCGCTGCGCTTGGTGAAGCCCGACAGGCCCCCGCCCTGCCGCAACGTCCGGATGCGGTCGCGCCGCCCGGTGAGGATCTTGTGCGGATAGGCCTGATGGCCGACGTCCCACACGAGCCGGTCCTCGGGCGTGTTGAAGACATAATGGATCGCCGTCGTCAGCTCGACCACGCCGAGGCCCGATCCAAGGTGACCGCCGGTCACGCCGACGGCGGAAATCATCTCGGCGCGAAGCTCGTCGGCGAGCTGGCGAAGCTGTTCGGGGGCGAGCTGGCGAAGCTCGGTCGGGGTCGCCACACTGTCAAGCAGGGGCGTGTCAGGACGACTGGACATAAGAGTTTGTAAACCCTTGTCGCGCCCGCTGCAATCCGCACGATTGCAACAATTCGGGATTGCAGTTTCAGCACTCTCAAGGCATTATTTGGGGTATGTCGGATCAGTCCAGCCAGCTGCAACGCAATCGCGTCAAGATCGCGCTGATCGCGCTCGGCTTGTTTGCTTTGGGGAAATTCGGGCCGGGGCTGGACGATCTCTTCGACCAAGGCCCCCATGGCCATCATTTCGAAGACCGGATTGACCGGATCGCTGCCGAGGCGGATCGCGCCGCCGCCTACGCCGAACGCGCGGCCGAACTCGCCGAGCGGGTGGCCGACGAGGCCGAAGCGCGCGCCGATCGCGCACGATTCTAGTGCGAGTCGCTCGCTAGCGACATTCCGCGCACTTGCCACGCACCTCGACGACGGGGCGCAACGTGTGAAACCCCGTCGCGGTTGCCGCCGCACGCAAAGACTGCATCAGCCGATCATCATCGATGTGCGTCGCCCTGCCGCAATCGTCGCACACCAGAAAAATGCAGTCATGGTTACAATCGGGATGGCTGTTGGCCACATAGGCGTTTGCCGATTCGACGCGACGCGCGAGGTTTGCCGTCACAAACAGGTCGAGAATGCGATAAATGCTGTTGGCAGCAACGCGACGCCCAGCCGCTTTCGATACCGCCTCGGCAATGTCATAGGCACTTGCTGGCTTGGTGAAGCCCGTCAGCGCACTCCAGACGCCCGCGCGCATCGACGTCCACTGCTCGCCTGACGCTTCGAGCGCCGCTTGTGCCGCCTCATCGAGCGGACGACGGTGATGCAAGGTATGAGCGGCGCTGGAGGACATCCTCGCGATCTAGAAGCACTATCCCGCCGGGTAAAGCGTCAGCCGTGCGCGCGCCGATTGAGGTGATGGCCAAGCCCGAGCAGGCAGACGCCGGTGATCGTCAGCGCCGCCTCGCCCGCGCCGTGCGGAAGCACGAGGGCAAGCGCCATCAGGATCAGCCCGGCGGTCCCCAAAGCCAGCGGCAACGACAGGCCGTGCGTGCGCCACCCAGCGCCAAGGCCGATCGCCGCCAGCACGATGGCTGCACCAAGACCGATTTCGTGGACATGCGCATCGACGAACACAAGCGACGCCGAAGACACCAGGCCGAGCACTACGGCACTCGCAACGCAGTGGATGACGCACAGGCCCGACAAAAGCATGGCTGCCCGATCGATCCCGCTTCTGGCCGATGCCCACTGTTGCACGCGCACTCTCCTGCTGAGGGCGCTATGGCACGCCCGTCAGCAGGTTACAACATATCATTTTGGGGTCAGCAGAGTCCGGCAGCGCGTTGAATCATCCCGCACTTGCGGCGCGGTTCCCCGTCGTCGCCCTGCCCGCCGCGCGACGAATCGCCGCCACTCATGTCCCCCATGCCGGGCACGCCCGACATCCAGCTTGTCGTCGAGCGGAAGCGGACACGCGCAGTCCAATCAGGAGCCCAGGCGATTTTGGGATCGCTGGGCCGCGGCGGGAATGCGAAATTCGATTCGGGGCCATAGGCGTTCATCGTTCCGAACATGAACCCCGCTGACGCCGTTTTCACCTCGGCGGGAATCGCGCAATTGGTCTGCGACGGCGGCATCACGATCTTCTGCGTGACCAGCCGGGCGACGGTCGCGGGAGACAGCCAGTCCATTAGCCCGCCGCCGAACTCGCGCGCGCTGGCGGATGACCAAAGGACCATGTCGCGCATTTTGCCGTCTTCGCCCATCTTGCCGCCAAAGCTGTAAGCGTAATAGCCGGTCGCCCCCGCAATTCCGCTCCAGTTCAGCGCCACTGCGCCGCTGGGCATAGTGGTGCTCCGCACGTTCAGCCCGGGCATGTAGTCCTGCTGCAGCGTGAAGCCGATCTCGGGCGCGAGCGTCGAGGTGATCCGGTGCGCGCCGAGCAGCGATCCCTCGCGGGACGGCACCTTGTCGGACTGGCGATTCGGATAATCGACAAATGCCCGGCTGGTCGAAGATTGCGGCCCCGGATCAGCGCTCACGGTGCTGGTCATGACCATGGCCATCCGCGCGCCAGCCGCGACTTTCGCGAGATCGATAACGATCGGCTGGCCCTTGGGCGCACGTTCGCCGCAGCCCCAGAAGATCAGCACGCGGCCTTCGGGTTTGAACTGCTCGGGCATGCCGCTCATGTCGCGAGGGCGATCGGGAGCGATGAGCGGGAGCGACTTGCCCATTTTCATGCCCGCAGGCACGAAATGATCGGCCTTGGGCGTGCCTTTGGCGGCTTCGACCGAGCCGAGCCGCAAGATGAGTTCGCGCGCGATCCGGTTCGAATTGCCGCCGCCAAACATCATGCTCATGCCGCCGCCGATTCCCGAACCCATCGCCGCCATGCCCTTGGTCGTGCCGACATCCATCGCGTAGCGTGCCTTGGGCGGCCGGACGACTTGCGTCTGCGCCGTTGCCGCCACCCAGCTCAAACCGGCCAATCCGGCCACACATCCACCAACGATCAACGCTCGCATTGCCTTCTCCCCAGAAAGTTTATGCCATGGACGCCCGACACTGCGTTGTTGTTGGTTCATTTGCTCTCACAACGAACGCGACTCTGCAATAACGGTCTTGTGTTGCAAAACGGCAACACCATATCCGGGGACGAAAGGGGTGCCCCGAAGCCATGAATCTCGAGCTGTTTACCGATCGCGCCAAGGGATTTCTCCAGTCGGCGCAGACCGTTGCGATCCGCGAAAGCCATCAGCAGATCGCGCCCGAGCATCTGTTGAAAGCCCTGCTCGAGGACAGCGAGGGCATGGCGAGCGGCCTCATCCGCCGCGCGGGCGGCGATCCTGCAACTGCGCTGCGCGAGACCGATGCGGCGCTCACGAAGATCGCAGCGGTCTCAGGTGGCGGCGCGCAGGCCACGCCGGGCGTGAACAACGATCTCGTGCGCGTGCTCGACCAGGCCGAGCAAATCGCGAAAAAGGCGGGCGACAGCTTTGTGACCGTCGAGCGGATGCTGCTGGCGCTCACGCTGGCGGGCACGAGCGTTGCAGGTAAGGCACTCGCGAAGGCGGGATTGAAGGCCGAGGCGCTGAATGCCGCGATCAACGAGCTGCGCAAGGGCAAGGCCGCCGACACCGCGGGTGCCGAAGACCGCTATGATGCGATGAAGAAATTCGCGCGCGACCTGACGCAGGCGGCCCGCGACGGCAAGCTCGATCCCGTCATCGGGCGCGATGAGGAAATCCGCCGCACGATCCAGATCCTGGCGCGGCGCACCAAGAACAATCCCGTCCTCATTGGCGAACCCGGCGTCGGCAAGACCGCGATCGCCGAGGGGCTCGCGCTCAGGATCGCCAATGGCGACGTGCCCGACGGGATCAAGGACCGCGACCTGATGGCACTCGACATGGGCGCGCTGATCGCGGGCGCCAAATATCGCGGCGAATTTGAGGAGCGGTTGAAGGGCGTGCTCGACGAGGTGCGCGCGGCCGAGGGCCAGATCATCCTGTTCATCGATGAGATGCACACGCTGATCGGCGCGGGCAAGACCGACGGCGCGATGGACGCGTCGAACCTCCTAAAGCCCGCCTTGGCGCGCGGCGAGCTGCACTGCATCGGCGCTACGACGCTCGACGAATATCGCAAATATGTCGAGAAGGACGCGGCGCTCCAGCGGCGGTTCCAGCCGGTCTTTGTCGGCGAACCCACTGTCGAGGACACCGTTTCGATCCTGCGCGGTCTCAAGGAAAAATACGAGCTGCACCACGGCGTGCGGATAACCGACGCCGCGCTTGTCAGCGCCGCCGCGCTTTCGAACCGCTATATCACCGACCGTTTCCTGCCCGACAAGGCGATCGACCTGATGGACGAGGCCGCATCGCGGCTGCGCATGGAAGTCGAATCGAAGCCCGAAGAGATTGAAAGCCTCGACCGCCGCATCATCCAGATGAAGATCGAGGCGCTCGCGCTCGAGAAGGAAAGCGATGCCGCCTCGAAGGAACGGCTCGCGACGATCCGGAAAGACCAGGCCGATCTCGAAGAGCAATCGGTCGCGTTGACCACACGCTGGCAGGCCGAAAAGGAAAAGATTCAGGCCGAAGCGAAGTTGAAAGAGGCGCTCGACGCGGCGCGGCTTCAACTCGACCAAGCGCAGCGCTCGGGCGATCTCGGACGCGCGGGCGAGTTGCAATATGGCACGATCCCTGGCCTCGAAAAACAGCTTGCCGAAGCGCAGGGGGCCGCCGCAGGCGCGATGCTGCGCGAGGAAGTCACGGCCAACGACATCGCCGGGATCGTCAGTCGCTGGACCGGCATTCCGGTCGATAAGATGCTCGAAGGCGAGCGCGAAAAGCTCCTTCAGATGGAGGGCGCGCTCGCCAGGCAGGTCATCGGTCAGGATGCCGCGGTCGCCGCCGTTTCGTCTGCCGTCCGCCGCGCCCGCGCCGGGCTTCAGGACCCGAACCGTCCCCTTGGCAGCTTCCTGTTTCTGGGACCGACCGGCGTCGGCAAGACCGAGCTGACCAAGGCCCTCGCGACCTTCCTGTTCGACGATCCGCACGCGATGGTCCGCATCGACATGAGCGAGTTCATGGAAAAGCATTCGGTCGCGCGGCTGATCGGTGCGCCGCCGGGCTATGTCGGCTATGAGGAAGGCGGTGTGCTGACCGAGGCCGTGCGAAGGCGCCCCTATCAGGTGATCCTGTTCGACGAGGTTGAGAAAGCACACGGCGACGTCTTTAACGTGCTGCTGCAGGTGCTCGACGACGGCCGCCTGACCGACGGCCAGGGCCGCACGGTCGATTTCACCAACACGATCATCATCCTGACCTCGAACCTCGGCAGCCAGTTCATCGCCAATCTGCCCGACGAGCAATCGGTCGCGAGCGTCGAGCCGCAGGTCATGGAAATCGTGCGCGGGCATTTCCGGCCTGAGTTCCTCAACCGGCTCGACGAGATCGTGCTGTTCAACCGGCTGAGCGCCGCCAACATGGCCCCGATCGTCGATATCCAGCTGGCCCGCGTGCAAAGGCTCCTAGCCGATCGCAAGGTGACGCTCGACCTCACTGATGGCGCCCGCGCATGGCTCGGGCGGGTCGGCTATGATCCGGTCTATGGGGCAAGGCCGCTGAAACGCGCGGTGCAGAAATTCGTTCAGGATCCGCTGGCCGATGCGATCCTGCGCGGGGCCGTGCCCGACGGGAGCACCGTCAAGGTCGATGAGGGCGATGGCAGGCTCGTGATCGCGACTGCCTAGCGGCTGGGCACCGCGACGTCGAACGCGATCGTCAGCCGCTCGCCATCCCCGAACGGAATGGTGCCGTGCCACATCGTCGAGGGAAACAGCACCAGTCGCCCCGGTTTGGGTTCGACGCGGCGATATGCGGGCAAGTCCAGCCGGAGATCGGGCGGGGGCGTGCCCAGCTCGAGCCAGCCAGCGGGCGGTTCACCGAGACCGTCGGCCTCCGGCAATGACACATAAAGTGCCGAACTGATCCAGCCGAGCGGATGCGTATGACAGACGTGAAACCCCTGCGCCGCCAGCCGCACCGACCAGCTCCCCGCAAAGCGCAACGTGTGGCGCGGCGTTCCCAGCAGCGGGTGGCGCGCGTCGAACGCAGGAAGCGCATCGACATAGCGACGCACCGCATCAAGAATGAGCTGGCGCACCCGATCGAGTGCTGGATCGGCACGGAGGAGCAACGAGCCTTCGGTTTGCGTGCCGCCGCGCAGCGATTGTTCGGCCGGATGGTGTTTTGTCGTGTGCAGACGGCGCAAATGCGCCGCGAGCCGGTCAAGCTCGCCCGGCGGAAACGCAAGGTCATAATGCGCCACAAATGGCGGGTCGCCGTCGAGCCAGCCACTGCGCGGATCGCCGGTCAGTCGCCAGATCAGCGACAGATAGGGCCAGGCGGCTGCCGCGCGCGGTCCTTCGATCAGCGGCAATGCAAGCGCCTCGGCCTGCGCGATCCGTCCCGTCCGCAGACAATGGCGGACATGCGCGAGCCGCGTTCCCGGATCGTCGATCGCTGCCGCCGCGGCAAACAGGCGCTCAGCCGCCGCGTCATCGCCGCATTCGGTCGCGATAAAGGCTTCGGCAGCATCGAATTCGGCCAGCGCACCGAACTGCGCGCGCGCCGCGTTCAGCACCGCGTGGGCCAAATCCCATTGCCGCGCCTGCGCCAGCGCCCGCTCCCACGCGATCCACAGTGCCAGCTCAGCTCGCGCGCGCGCGCACCCTTGGCCAAAGCTGCGGGCAAAATCGGTCCGGTCGCCAGCCGTGGTCCAGCGCAGCGACGAAAGTGCTTCGTGTCCGCGAATCCAGCTGGGGTTCACGTCGAGCGCGCGCTCAAGCAGCGCCTCGGCAACGTCGCGGTGCCCATCGGCCTGCAGCGCTGCCGCCGTCGATAGCAGCAGTTCAGGATCGCCCGGAGCAAGATCGCGCGCCTGTTTGAACAGCATCGCCGATGGTGCACCCGCCTCGAGCGCGGCAGTCGCATGGCCCGCTGCGATCCGGGCGT
>JBJXFA010000050.1:0-35178 GCA_046153865.1 Sphingomonadaceae bacterium | reverse complement strand
CGGGTGAGTGCTTCGGCAATGTCGGTTTGCGCGCGCGGCAGGTCGTTCATCCGCCGCGCCAGCGTGGCCGAGAGCAGCCAGCCGAGCGGGTCGGCGGGGACATGTTTGAGCGCCAGATCGAGATCGGCGCGTGCGGCCTTCAGATCGCCAAGCGCGGCGTTGGCGCGGCCGCGATCGAGATGCGCTTCGCCGAGCTGCTCGCCGGTCAGCGCGCCGCGCGCGAGCGCTGCATTAAGGAAGCGCCGCGCCGCCGCCGCATCGCCGCCGGCCAGCGCGGCGTTTCCGGCCTGCACCCAGAGCACCGTCGCGCGCGTGTCTTGCCGGCTTTCCGCGTCGCGCGCGGCCTGCTCGAAGGCGGTGGCGGCGGGGGCCCAGCGCTTTTGCGCCACATAGGCGAGCCCGGCGCACTGGCGCGCGAGCACGCCGCCCCCAGCGATGCGCCACGCGGCCGCTTCGTCGAGCGCGCGCGGCGGATCGGCTTCGGCAAGTGCTGCGCAGGCTTCGAAGCGTGCCTGTTGTGGCGCGATGGTGGCAGGTTCGGTGGCGAGGAGAAGCAGGGCAGGGATCATGGCGCGGGGGTCAAACCTTCGATCGTCGCGATCAGCAGCGCGATGTCCTGCGGGCGCGACAGGCGATGGTCGCCGTCCTTGACGAGGTTGACCTGCACATCGGGTGAACGCAGCCGTTCGGCGAGCGCGATCGACTTTTCCCAAGGGACATCGGGATCGGCCTGGCCGTGGAGCAGGCGCACGGGGCAGTCGATCGCGATCTCGCCGCGCGGCAGCCGCATCGCCTGCCCCGATCCCCAGAAGCGCGCGGTGGTGACCAGCGGGGGGCCGTAAGCCGAGGGACGGATGAGCGCCTGCCCGCGCATGAGCTGCGTCTTTTCGGCCTCGGTGAAGCCCCAGTCGGTGAAATCGGGCGCGGCGGCGATGCCGATGAGCGCGGCGATCCGCGCCGGGCGGACCATGGCGACGAGCAGCGCGAGCCAGCCGCCCATCGACGAGCCGACGAGGACGACTTGACCAGGGGTCGCGTCGAGCACGGCAAGCGCATCGCCGAACCAGTTTTCGAGGCCCTGTTCGGCAAAGGCGCCCTCGCTTTCGCCGCAGCCACCATAATCGAAGCGCACGAACGCGCGACCGGTACGCGCCGCCCAGTCGTCGAGCGCGAGCGCCTTTGCGCCCGTCATGTCCGAGGCATTGCCGGGCAGGAACAGGATGGCCGGAACAGCGCCGTCGTGGCGGCGGACGGCGATCCGCGTCCCGTCGGCGCGGGTCAGATCATCCATTCGACGCTGTTCATCTCGGCGATCGCGTCGCGCTTGGCATTGCGCTTCTCGACGAGGATCGCGTGGAGCTTGCGCACCGTGTCGCTGCCGGCAGTCGGGTAGAGATTGGGGAAGATCGCGTGGATGAACGCCTTGGTTCCGCCGACGATCATCGCTGCGCCGAAGCCGCTCGCCACGCGGAAATGCTCGGCGTAGGTTTCGCCGACGGTGCGCGGGTGCGCGAGGAAGATGCGGTCGATCATGCGGCGGTTCTTCCTCGGGCTGCTGGCACGTTACAACGCTTCCCCACCTAACCTCTGTTGCGATGAAATTGAAGCGCGGTCTTCGCTCCCCTCCACGCCTTCGTGGAGGGGCTGGGGGTGGTTCTGCTTGTTCGCTTCAACTTTCGCAAAGACGAAGAAGAAGGACCCACCCCCAACCTCTCCCGAAAAGGCCGGGAGGGGAGAAGCGAGCCTGTTTTTCTAGCTGACGCCGCCCGGTTCGCCCTCGCGCGGGAAGGGGCGCGCGGTGCCGCGCGTGGACGAGGGAGCGTGTGCCACATCGATCGTGTCAAGCGGTTCGGGCTTGTCGAGCGCGCCTTCCCATTTCGCGACGACGGCAGTGGCGACCGCGTTGCCGACGACGTTGGTGCCGGTGCGCCCCATGTCGAGGAACTGATCGACCGCGAGAATCAGCACCAGCCCCGCCTCGGGGAGGCCGAATTGCGCCATCGTGCCCGCGATCACGACGAGCGAGGCGCGCGGGACCGCGGCCATGCCTTTCGACGTGATCATGAGCGTGAGCAGCATCGTGACCTGCTGCGCGAAGGTCAGCTCGATGCCGTAGAGCTGCGCGATGAAGATCGACGCGAAGGTCATATACATCATCGACCCGTCGAGATTGAACGAATAGCCCAAGGGGAGCACGAAGCTCGAAATGCGGTTGGGCACGCCGAACTTGTCGAGCGCCTCGAGCGTGCGCGGGTAAGCGGCTTCGGACGAGGCGGTGGAAAAGGCGAGCAGGATGGGATCGCGGATATAGCGGATCAGATCGATGATGCGCGGCCCGATCACAAGAAAGCCCGCCAGCGCCAGTATGAGCCACAGCACGCCGAGGCCCAAATAAAAGCTGCCGATATATTTGCCGAAGGTCACGAGGATGCCGAGGCCGTTGCTGGCGATGGCATTCGCCATCGCGGCAAACACCGCGAGCGGCGAAACGCGCATCACATAGTTGGTGACAACGAGCATCACTTCGACGAGCGCATCGACGCCCTTGACGATCGCGGTGCCCTTTTCACCCACCGCGGTGAGCGCGACGCCGAAGAATACCGAGAAAATGACGATCTGCAGCATCGTCGTGTTCGCCATCGCCTCGAAGATCGATTTGGGCACCATCTCGGTGATGGTCTTGAACATGTCGTGCTTCTGCGCCTCGATTCCCGACGTGCCGACGGCCTGCGACAGATCGAGCCCCGTGCCGACGCCGGGCTGCAGCTCATTGACCAGCACCATGCCGAGCGACAGCGAAACGACGGTGGCCCCCAGGAACCACGTGATCGTCTTGGCCCCAACGCGGCCGAGCGATGCGGTGTCGCCCATGTGGACGATGCCGGCGACGAGCGTTGCGAACACCAGCGGGGCGACGATCATCTTGATCAGGCGCAAGAAGATGTCGGTGATCATCTTGAACCATTTGTTCGCGTCGGCGATAGCTTCGGGCGTCATCGAGGCGTGCATGACTGCGCCGACGATGATGCCGAGCACGAGGCCGATCATGATCCAGAGTGTCAGCCGCTTCGCCATGCTCTTCTCCCTGCACCGTTCGGGCTGAGCCTGTCGAAGCCCCGTATCTCTTCTGCTCCGGTGTAGAAGAAAGGAAGGTCCTTCGACAAGCTCAGCGCGAACCGAGTTTGTCGAGGATGTCGGCAGCGAAGATCGACAGCGTGTCGTCGCGCGCGCCCATGACGACGATGCGGTCACCGGGACGGGCGAGCGCGATCAGGCGTTCGCTGCACGCCGCGCGCGATGCGATGTATTCGGCGTGCTCGCCGATCATGGCAACCAGTGCGTCGGCCCCGACGCTCCGGTCGGTTGTGCCGCCGAAATAGACCGGATCGCAGACGATGAGCCGATCGTCATTGCGCAGATTTGCGCGGAAACTCTGGGCAAGCGCGGTGCCCATTTGCTTGAGCGGGCCGAAGCCATGCGGCTGGAAGAAGGCGAGCACGCGGCCGGGGAAGGCGTGGAGCGTGCCCAGCGTGGCGGCGATCTTGTCGGGGTTATGCCCGAAATCGTCGATCACGGTAATGTCGTTGACTGTCCCCACCGTTTCCATGCGGCGCTTGAGGCCGGTGAAGCTGCCGAGTGCCGCGACCGCATCGGCCAGCGGCACCTCGGCCAGCGTCGCGGCGGCGAGTGCGGCGAGTGCATTGGCGACGTTGTGGCGACCCGGGAGCGCGAGGCGCACCGTCAGGCCGTTCACCTCGAAGGCCACGCTTTCGGGCTGCTCGACGATTGCAGTGGCGCGCAGCCGTGCGCCTGCCCGCAAGCCGAAGGTGAAGGCGGCATTGGGCGGCAGCTCGCGCGCCTCGGCATCATCGACGTTGATCGCGATCGCGCGCGAGCGGCGCAGGAAATCGGCGAACAGCGTGCGCAGTTCTTCCAACGACTTGTGATCGACCGACACGTTGTTGAGCACCGCGATGCTCGGGAAATAGAGCGCGATACTCCCGTCGCTCTCGTCGACTTCGCTGACGAACACCTTGCCGCTGCCGACGCGCGCACCGCTGCCGTAATTTTTCATGATGGCACCGTTCATGATCGTCGGATCGCGCCCGGCCTTGTCAAGAATCCAGCCGATCATGCCGGTGACGGTGGATTTGCCGCTCGTGCCGCCGACCGCGATGCGCAGCGGCGCGGCGTTGAACAGTTCGGCGAGCAGTTCGGCGCGGGTCATGCGCGGGCAGGCGAGTTCGCTCGCGCGGACGATGTCGGGGACGGTCGCCTCGACGGCTGCGCTGGCGACGACAATCTGATCGGGTGACGTGATGCCGCTGCCGTCTTGCGCGAACAAGGCGATGCCCTTGGCGACGAGCGCTTCGAATTTGGCGTTGAGGCGACCTTGATCGAGCGAACGGTCCGAACCTGCGACCTTGTGTCCCCGCGCGACCATGATCTCGGCGAGCGGCAACATGCCCGATCCGCCGATGCCGACGAAGAAATAGGATGTCATCTTGGTGCAATGCCGAGGATGGCTGGCGCTGTCGAGTGCGTTACAAATCCTTTGCGTCTTTGCGTCTTTGCGTGAAACATTCTGACTCACGCGAAGTCGCAAAGGCGCAAAGAAGGGGGAAACATGAAGATTGCGGTTGTCGCGCCATCGAACATGCTGAGCACCGAGGTGCCGCCCAAGGTGATCGCGCTGGCGCAGGCGCGCTATGGCGCGGGCGCACCCGAGATCGTGTTTCACCCGCAGTGTTTTCTCTCATCCGGGCATTTCGCCGGGGCCGACAAGGACCGCGAGGATGCGCTTGTGGATGTGGCCAACGACCCGACGGTGGATGCGGTGTGGTGCGCGCGCGGCGGCTATGGCGCGAACCGGATCGCTGCCGCCGCGATCAAACGCATGAGCCCGGCGGCGCGCGCCAAACCGTTTCTGGGCTATTCGGATGCGGGTTTCCTGCTTGCAGCTTTGCTCGCGAAGGGCATCGGGCGACCGGTGCACGCGCCGATGCCGATCGACATCAATCGCGAGGGCGGCAACGCAGCGGTGGCGCGCAGCCTCGACTGGATGATGCTGCAGCACTCGCCGCGCCTCGAATATTATTTCGGCGACCTGCCCTATGACACGGGGGCGCAGAAATATGCCGCGTTCAATCTCATTGTCCTGTCCGCGCTGCTCGGCACGCCGCTAGAGCCCGATTTCACGGGCCGCACGCTGATGATCGAGGAAGTCGACGAGGCGATGTACCGGATCGATCGCGCGCTGTTCCACGTCACGAGCCACCCCGGCGTGCGCAAGGCGGCGGGGCTGATGCTCGGCCGGTGCGCGCCGATCAAGCCGAACACGCCCGATTTCGGGACCGACGAGGAGACCGTGACGCAGCACTGGTGCTTCCTGTCAGGCATTCCCTATCTGGGCCGCGCTGATATTGGGCACGATGCCGATAATCAGGTGGTGCCGTTTGGTTGAGTCCTGCCCCTTTCGCCTGCCCTCCCGGCCTTCCGGCAGGGGCTGGGGGTGGGTTCTTGGTCCGTCGAGAAGTAGAGCCACCCCCGGCCCCTCCACGAAGGCGTGGAGGGGAGAACAATGCGCTTCGAACTCACTGAAACCGAACTAAGCGAACTTTTCTACAAGGCTCGCGAGCGTTTGGCCCGCAAGATACTCGATCACAACCGGCGCGCCTCCCATATCGCGACCGCGCCAGATTGCGCCGGGCACGAGGATTGCGGGGATGCCGGCATCGCGTGCCGCCTGAAGGCTCGGCAGGCTGTCTTCGATGGCAATCGCCTCGGCGGGTGCGATGGCGAGGCGGTCGAGCAAGGCGCGATAAACATCGGGCGCGGGCTTGGCGCGGGCGACATCGGCGCCGCTCATGATCAGATCGAATCGGTCCCCGAGCGGCGGGCGGGTGGCGGCGAGCAGCGCATCAATGTTTGCGCGCGATGTCGTCGAGGCGAACACGGTCTTGATCGATGCGGCCTTTGCCTCGTCGAGCAATGCGGTCACGCCAGGGTTCACCGCCAAGCCTTGGCTCTGCATCGTTTCTTGGTAGTGACGGCTTTTCGCCGCGTGCATGCGTTCAGCGTCGGCAAGATCGACGGGGGCACCCTGGATCCGGGCGAACTGCGCGATCCGCTCGATCCCGCCGACGACGGCATCATCACCCGAAACCATCGCGGCATAACGCTCGGCATCCCAGTGCCAATCGAGCCCGGCCTCGGCGAATGCGGCGTTGAATGCCTGACGCTGGAGTTCGGACGTTTCGGTGAGCGTGCCGACCGAACCGAAAATGAGAGCCTTGAGCGTCACGCCTTGTCCTCCTGTGAGACGAATGAGCAGAATGCGCGAGTGCGGCAAGTGTTTCGTGCTCTTGCTGCTTTCGGGCCGCGGCGGCATAGGCGGCGATCATGACAGAAATGCTCCGGATCGCCCTTCCCGATGGCTCGGTGCGCGAGGTGCCGCGCGGGACGACGCCTGCCGACATTGCGGCAGCGATCGGGCCGGGGCTGGCCAAAGCGGCGCTGGCCGCTCGCGTGGACGGCGAGGTGCGCGACATCATGCGGCCGCTCGAGGGCGATGCGACGCTGGCGCTGATTACGGCGAAGGACGAGGGCGACGCGCTCGAACTGGTGCGCCATGATTTCGCGCATGTGCTCGCCGAGGCTGTGCAGACCTTGCATCCGGGCACGCAGATCACCTTCGGGCCGGCGACCGACGACGGCTTTTACTATGACTTTGCGCCCAAGTACCGGCCGTTTACCGACGAAGACCTCCCCGCCATCGAGGCCGAGATGCGCGCGATCATCGGCCGCGACGATAAGCTGGTCCGCGAAGTGTGGACGCGCGCCGATCTGATCGCGCGCTGGCAGGCCGATGGCGAGACGTTCAAGGCCGAATGGGCGGCCGAACTGCCCGAAGGCGAGGAGATCACCATCTACCGCTCGGGGCAGTGGATGGACATGTGCAAGGGGCCGCATCTGGCCTCGACGGGCAAGCTCGACAGCCAAGCCTTCAAGCTCACGCGCGTCTCAGGCGCATATTGGCGCGGCGATCAGAAGAATGCGATGCTCAGCCGCATCTACGGGACCGGGTGGCTCAACAAGAAACAGCTCGACGCGCATCTTGTGCGCCTCGAAGAGGCGGCCAAGCGCGATCACCGGCGGATCGGCGCGGAGATGGACCTGTTTCACTTGCAGTCCGAAGCGCACGGCAGCGTGTTCTGGCACCCCAAGGGCTATCTCATCTATCGCGCACTCGAGGCGTATATGCGCCGCCGCCTCGATGCCGCCGACTATCGCGAGGTGCGCACGCCCCAGCTGATGGATGCGCGGCAGTGGGAGCAATCGGGACACTGGGGCAAGTATCGCGAGAACATGTTCGTGGTGCCCGACGAGGTGCCCAATACCGAGGATGAGGGCGCGGTCATCAGCCATGCCGCCGAATGGATGGCGCTCAAACCCATGAACTGCCCGGCGCACGTGCTGATCTTTCGCCAGGGGATCAAATCCTATCGCGACTTGCCGCTGCGCATGGCCGAATTCGGCTGCTGTCATCGCAACGAGCCGCACGGCGCGCTCCACGGGCTGATGCGCGTGCGCCAGTTCGTGCAGGACGATGCGCATATCTTCTGCCGCGAGGACCAGCTGGTGAGCGAAGTCGCGGCGTTCTGCGACCTGCTCGATACGGTCTACAAGGATCTGGGCTTCGAGCATTACGCGATCAAGCTCGCACTGCGGCCCGACAAGCGCTTCGGATCGGATGCGATGTGGGACTGGTCCGAGCAGAGCTTGCGCGATGCGGTCAAGGCGACGGGGCGCGATACGGCCGAGTTCGGCTGGGAGGAACTGCCAGGCGAAGGCGCGTTTTATGCGCCGAAGCTCGAATTTCATCTGACCGACGCGATCGGGCGGACGTGGCAAGTCGGCACGATCCAGACCGATACCGTGCTCCCTGAGCGGCTCGATGCGAATTACATCGGCGAGGACGGCGAGAAACACCGGCCGATCATGCTGCACCGCGCGATCCTCGGGAGCTTCGAGCGTTTCATCGGTATTTTGATCGAGCATTATGCCGGAAAGTTCCCGCTGTGGCTCGCGCCAGTGCAGGTCGTGGTCGCCACCATCGTATCGGATGCGGATGAGTATGCACTTGAGGTCGTCGCGCGGCTGCGCAGCGGCGGCCTGCGCGCCGAGGCCGATGTGCGCAACGAGAAGATCAACTACAAGGTGCGCGAGCATTCGCTGGCGCGCGTGCCGCATCTGCTCGTTGTCGGGCGGCGCGAGGCCGACGAGGGCACAGTCGCGGTGCGCAGTCTGGGCAGCGATGGCCAGCGGATGATGACGCTCGACCAAGCGATGGCATGGCTGGGCGATGAGGCACTGCCGCCGGACACGAAATCTGCTAAACGAGAGCTATGACGCTTCATCAGCAGATCACCCGTGGCGTGATCCCGGCCCGCCTGACCGTCGCCGATGTCCTGCGGCTGCAGGATGAAGGCGTGATCGGCGAGGACGAGAATTTCGAGCTCATCGCAGGGGAGATCGTGCCGATGGCGGCGATGAAGTCGGGCGCGCATGAGCGGATCAAGAATCGTCTCGTCCGGCTGCTCAATCGCGCGCTGCCCGATGCGCTCGGCGTCTTCGTCGAATCGTCGATCCCGTTTGCCGAGGATACCTATCTCGAACCCGACATTGCGGTCTTCGATGCCGCGCTGGACACGCACCGCGCAACCGGCGCGGACATGCTGCTCGTGATCGAAGTGGCGTCATCGTCGATCGGCTTCGACCTGCGCGTCAAGAGCGGGCTTTATGCAGCGTTCGGGGTTCGCGATTACTGGGTCATCGATGCGGTGCGCGAGACCGTCCGGGTGCACCGCGAACCGGGTGACAGCGGCTATCGCGCAGTGGTCGAATGGACCGCGTCCCAAATCGTCACGCCGCTGTTGCTGCCCGACCTTGCGATCCGGCTCGACCGGTTGACGTGACGCCATCGCGCCACAGCGCCCGGACAATCGACTGGCGCGCCTTCCCAAAACCGGGCTACCGCCTTATGTGCGCCGCATTGCCACAATGATTCCGGAGACGAAGCTATACCACCGCCCATGATGCGCCGACCGCTCGGCCAGCCGCCGCTGCCCCTGTCCGGCCCCCGTTTCAATGAGTTCATCCAGTCGCCCAAGGTTCGGGTGATCGACGAAAACGGCGAAAATCTGGGCGTGATGTATACGCGTGAAGCGATGGAGCAAGCCCGCGAGGTCGGGCTCGATCTCGTCGAGGTCTCGCCCAACGCCGATCCGCCGGTCGCCAAGTTCCTTGATGTCGGGAAATTCAAATACGAGGCGCAGAAGAAGGCCAATCTCGCGCGCAAATCGAGCAAGACGCAGGAGATCAAAGAGATCAAGATGCGTCCCAATATCGACGATCATGATTATGACACGAAAATGAAGAAGATTTTCGAGTTTATCGGCGAAGGCGACAAGGTGAAGGTCACGCTGCGCTTCCGCGGGCGTGAGCTTGCGCACGGCCAACTCGGGATGGTCCTGCTTCAGCGTGTCCAGGCCGATACCGTCGAGATCGCCAAGGTGGAGGCCTATCCGCGCATGGAAGGCCGCCAGATGCTGATGGTGCTCTCGCCCAAATAGCGACTTTCCCTAGCGTTACGTCCGTCACACTGTTGCAAAAAGGCCGCGCTCTGCCGAAAAGTGGCGGGATGCTGGCGATTTTGGAACGATCGCACTAACAGAGACGAAACCGGAATCGATGTCCGGATCCGAGGAGAGAACGATGCCCAAAACCCGTCTGATGCTGTCGGTCGCGCTGTGCGCCTTTGCGGCTCCCGCTTTTGCTCAGGAAGCCCCGGCTCCCGCCCCGGTAACCGAAACCGCTGACGAGGGCGCCACCGGCGACATCATCGTGACGGCGACGCGGCGTTCGGAAGCGCTGTCGGACATCCCGCTCGCGGTCTCCGCGGTCACCGCCGCGAGCCTGCAGAATTCGGGCGCGAGCGACATCCGCGCGCTCAACCAGCTTTCGCCGTCGCTGCTCGTTTCGTCGACGTCGTCCGAGGCTGTCGGCGGCGGCGCGCGCATTCGCGGCATCGGCACGGTCGGCGATAATGCCGGCCTCGAAAGCTCGGTCGCGACCTTCGTCGACGGCGTTTATCGCAGCCGCGCCGGTGTCGGGCTTTCAGAGCTTGGCGCGATCGACCGCATCGAAGTGCTGCGCGGCCCGCAGGGCACGCTGTTCGGCCGCAACGCCTCCGCCGGCCTCATCTCGGTCATCACCGCCAAGCCCAGCTTTAACTTCGGCGCTCAGGGTGAAGCGACCTACGGCAACTATGAAACCTTCCGCGTCGTCGGCGGGGTCACGGGTCCGGTCAGCGACACGATCGCGGCGCGCGTCGATGGCGTTTATTTCAAGCGCGACGGCTTCCTGCGCGACGTGGTTTCGGGCCGCGACATCAACAACCGCGACCGCTGGCTCGTCCGTGGACAGCTGCTGTTTCAGCCGAACGACGATCTGTCGTTCCGCCTGATCGGCGATTATGCCCAGCGCAAGGAAGAATGCTGCGGCGCGACATTTCTGCCTGCGCGCAACGTGACGCGGGCACCCGACGGCAGTCTGGTCTTCTCGCCCAATACGGTGGTGGCGCTTGAGCGCGCGCTGGGCGGCATCATCCGCGACGACACCTATTCGCGTGAGACTTCGATCACACCGGGGCAGAACTATCGCGGCGACGTGAAGGACTGGGGCGTTTCGGGCGAACTCAACTGGAGCTTTGGCGATATCAATCTGACGTCGATTACCGCCTATCGCGACTGGCGTCTCGTGCGCGGCCAGGATGCCGATTTCAACAATCTTTCGATCCTTCAGCGCCCGGGCATCGATGCCAATGCGCAGCGCCAGAGCTTCCAGACGTTTACGCAGGAACTGCGCTTGCAGGGCACCGCGTTCGACGACAAGCTCGATTGGCTGATCGGCGGCTATTACGCCAACGAGACGCTCAAGTTCCGCGACAATCTCGAATATGGCAGCGATTATGAGCGCTATGCCAATTGCGTTGTAACGGCGAGCCTTGCAAACGTTGCTGCGAGCATCGGGATCCCCGGCTTGCTGAACCCTGCTGCGCCAGGTTGTATCAACCCTGCAGCGGCGGCGCTCATCCCCACGACCGTCCCGGCCTTGGCGGGACTTGCTGGTCCGGCGCGCTTGTTTGCGGGCCTCGCCATTCCCGGTCTCTTCGGCTATGACGCGGTTGCGGCGGCGGCAGGCGCGCCTGCAGCGCAGCTCGGCGGCTCGCGGCTGAACGACACCTACAACCAGAAGAGCGAAAATTTCGCGATCTTCACGCACAACGTGATCCGCTTCACTGACTGGGTGAGCCTCACGCTCGGCGCGCGCTACACGAACGAGAACAAGACGCTCGACGCGACCTTCGCGGACAACAACGCGCTGTGCGCTGCGCTCCGGCTTCCGGCCAACGCAGCGCTCGCCGGCCTGGCAGCGCTGCCCTGCGTCATCCCCAATGTTCCGGGCGGTGCCTTCTCGCAGAACGACGCCAAGAAGAGCGAAGACAAGATCACCGGCACCGCCGTGCTCAGCATCAAGCCGACCGACGGCCTTCTGATCTACGGAAGCTATTCGCGCGGCTATAAGGCGGGCGGCTTCAACCTCGATCGGTCAGGGTTCACCTATGGCGCGCCGAACCTCAACCAGCTCACCTTCGAGCCCGAAGTCGTCGATGCGTTCGAAGTCGGCTACAAGCTCAACAAGCCGGGTTTCGACCTCAACATCGCGGCGTTTTACCAGAAGTTCTCGGGCTTCCAGCTGAACACCTTCAACGGCGTCAACTTCATCGTCGTGAATATCGCGCAGTGCAAGACGAGCCTCAACGGGGCCGATCGCGATAACAGCAACGCCACTGGCGCCTGCACGTCCGGCACCAAGGCCGGCATCTCCTCGAAGGGCCTCGAAATCGAGGCGTTCCTGCGGCCCATTCGTTATGTCGGGGTCAACCTCGGCCTGACCTTCACCAATACGCGCTATGGCAGCGACCTGACGGGCACCGGCGGGGCCGCGTTCCCGGCCGCGCTCGCCAACCTGCCCGGCAGCCGCCTGTCGAACAGCTCCGAATATGTGGCGACGGGTTCGGTGAGCTGGACGCCGCCGCTCGGCGACAGTGGTCTTTCGGGCCTCGTCTATCTCGACGGACGCCTGCAGAGCGACACCAATACCGGCTCGGATCTCGACTTCGAGAAAATCCAGGACGGCTTTGCGGTCATCAACGCGCGTGTCGGTTTGCGCGGGGCGCAGCAGCGCTGGGCGATCGAACTGTGGGCGAACAATCTGCTCGACGAGCAGTTCCAGCAGGTCAGCTTCGATGCGCCGCTCCAGGGGGGCAATCTGACGACCTCGCCGGTCAGCGCGGGCATCAACAGTGCGCGCCGCTTCGGTGTTGGCTCGAACCAGCTCTATGGTGCGTTCCTCGGCGAGCCGCGCACTTACGGCGTCACAGCGCGCTTCAAGTTCTGATCCTCTAAGCGGCGACCGCGAGCGTTTCGCCGGTCGCCGCTTCGAGCAGCCGTTTTTCGAGCGCTTTCAGCCGCGTCGCGCCCTCGATCTTGTCGCCAATGAGATCGGTCACGTAAAACGTATCGACCGCGCGCTCGCCATAGGTGGCGATATGTGCCGAGCGGATCGTCGCGCGTGACTGGAACAGGGCATAGGCGACGCTGGCGAGCAATGCCGGACGATCGCGCGCGTTGACCTCGATCACCGTGTAGCGGTTCGAGGCTTTGTTATCGATGATGACGTTGGGCGCGATCGCAAAGGCATCGGCGCGAGTGCGCGCGAGCGGGCGTGCGGCGAGGCGATCGTCGAGCCGTCCGCGACGGGCGAGCGTCTCTTCGATCATTTTGGCAAGCCGGGTCAGCCGCGATGCCTCGTCGAACGGTCGGCCCAGCGGATCCTGCACAAGGAAATTGTCGAGCGCCATGCCGTCGCGCGTCGTGTGAATGCGCGCGTCGATGATGTTTGCGCCCGCGAGATGGATAGCGCCCGCGACCCGGTAAAACAGCCCGGCATGGTCGGCGGTGTGCACCGTGACCAGCGTTGCGCCGCGCGCCGGATAAACCTCGGCGGTCACGGTCAGCGGGGTCTCCCCCGATGCTGCCACCAGTTGCGCATTGCGCAACAGGATGTCGTCGGGTTCGGCGATCCAGTAGCTTTCGGGAAAGCGCCGCGCGAAGGTTGCGAACTGCGCTTCATCCCAGCCCAGCGCCTCGGCGAGCCCGGCCTGCTTGGCGGCAATGCGCTCGCTGCGGCCATTGGCCTTGTGGCCGAGGCGCAGCACTTCCTCGGCAGCCGCATAGAGATCGCCGAGCAGCTGGCGCTTCCAGCTGTTCCATACGCCCGGGCCAACAGCGCGGATATCGACGACGGTCAGCGCGAGCAGCAGCCGCAGGCGCTCAGGGCTTTGCACGGCTTCGGCAAAATCGAGGATTGTCTTATAGTCGGACAGGTCGCGCTTGAAGGCGGTGGCCGACATCAGGAGATGCCAGCGAACGAGCCAGGCCACGGTCTCGGTCTCGGCCGCGGTAAAGCCGAAGCGCGGGCACAGCTTCAGCGCGACCTCGGCGCCCAGCACGCTATGGTCGCCGCCACGGCCCTTGGCGATATCGTGGAGCAGCACGGCGGCATAGAGCACGCGGCGCGAGGCGAGCTGGTTGACCAGCACCGTTGCCAGCGGATGATCGGCCTTCAGGTCGCCGCGCTCGATCTGCGCGAGCAGGCCGATCGCGCGGATGCTGTGCTCGTCCACCGTATAGTGATGATACATGTCGAACTGCATCTGGGCGACCACGCGGCCGAAATCGGGAACAAAGCGGCCAAAGACGCTTGCCTCGTTCATCCAGCGCAGCACGGTTTCGGGATCGCGCTTTGACGTCAGCACGCCCAGAAACAGCGCATTGGCGCGCGGATCGTTGCGCACCTTGGCGTCGATCAGCCGCGCGTCGCGATTGGCCGCGCGCATCGCCTGCGGATGGATTTCGAGCCCGTGCTCGTCGGCGAGCGCGAAGATCTCGATCAGTCGCACCGGGTCTGCCGCAAACCAGTCGTCCGCAGGCAGCGCGAGGCGGCCGCGATCGAGCACGAAGCCTGACAATTTGCGCGGGCTGCGCATGAAGCCCGACAGCGTGAAGCGCCGCCCCTTGGCGGCCATGCTGTCGTCGAGGTGCGCGAGGAACACACCCGTCAGGTCACCGACCTGCTTTGCGGTCAGGAAATAATGCTGCATGAAACGCTCGACTGCGGAGCGCCCCGGCCGGTCGGCATAGCGCATCCGCCGGGCGATCTCGGGCTGGACATCGAACGTCAGCCGGTCTTCGAGACGACCGGTGACGATGTGGAGATGGCAGCGCACGGCCCACAGGAAATTCTCCGCCTTTTGAAACTGGCGCAGTTCGGGCGCGGTGAGCAGCCCCCTGTCGACCAGTTCGGCGACCGACTGGACGCGGTGAACATATTTGCCGATCCAGAACAATGTGTGGAGATCGCGCAGGCCGCCCTTGCCTTCCTTGAGATTGGGCTCGACGACATAGCGGCTGTCCCCCATCCTTTTGTGGCGCAGATCGCGCTCGGCGAGCTTTTCGGTGACGAACGCGCGCGCAGTTCCGGCGACGACCTCGGCCTGAAAGCGCGCGCCCGCCTCGTCGTAGAGCAACTGATCGCCCCACACATAGCGCGCCTCGAGCAGCGCGGTGCGGATCGTGAGATCGCCTTTGGCCATGCGGATCATCTCATCGAGCGAACGTGACGAATGGCCGACTTTCAGGCCCAAGTCCCACAGCGTGTAGAGCATCGTCTCGATGACCTGCTCGTGCCAGCCGGTCTGCTTCCAGGGCGTGAGGAACGCGATGTCGACGTCCGAATGCGGGGCCATCTCGCCGCGCCCATAGCCGCCGACAGCGAGCAGGCTCAGCCGCTCGCCCGCCGTCGGGTTGCCATTGCCGTGCAGACGCTGCGTCGTCACGTCATGCGCAAGGCGGAGCACCTGATCAGTGAGAAACGCTTGGGCTGCCGCCGCCTCATTGCCGCGCTGCGGGTGTTCAGCGAGGCGGCGCGCGATCTCGGCGCGACCTGCGTCGAGCGCAGGCCGGAGGATCGCCACGGAATCAGCGCGCGTTTTTGCGGTGCTGAGAGCATCGCTCTGCTCACGCCGGTCGATGATGGCGCGGCGCTGGGGCAGCTGGTCGAAGCGGGCGGTCATCGCTCTAATCTAGGGTGCGCTGTGCGCATCGCCTAGCGCCTTCAGCCGATAGAGCGCCTCCAGTGCTTCCCTCGGGCTGAGCGCATCAGGATGAATGGCGTCGATGGCCTCGCGCAACGGATCGGGGAGCGCCTCCTCGACCAGTGCGGCAAACAGCGGCAGATCGTCGAGCCCCGCCGCCAGACCGCCCGTTGCCGCGCGGCCCGCTTCGAGTTTCGCCAGCACCGCTTTCGCGCGCGCAAGCACAGCGTGCGGCATGCCCGCAAGGCGCGCGACGGCGATGCCGTAGCTGCGATCGGCGGGGCCGCGTGCGAGTTCGTGGAGGAGGACGAGATCGCCTTTGTATTCACGCGCGCGAACGTGATGCAGCGAGAGGGCGTCGAGCTTTTCAGCGACGCGGGTGAGTTCGTGATAGTGGGTGGCGAACAGGCAGCGGCAGCGATTGGTCTCGTGCACCGCCTCGACGACCGCCCAGGCAATCGCGAGACCGTCGTAAGTCGATGTCCCGCGCCCCACCTCGTCGAGGATGACAAGGCTGCGGGGCGTCGCCTGCGCCAGGATCGCGGCGGTCTCGACCATCTCGACCATGAACGTGGATCGCCCGCGCGCCAGATTGTCCGACGCGCCGACGCGGCCGAACAGCCGATCGACCAGGCCGAGTGTCGCGCTGGCGGCGGGCACGAAGCAGCCCGCCTGCGCCATCACCGCGATGAGTGCGGTCTGGCGCAGGAAGGTCGATTTGCCGCCCATATTGGGGCCGGTGACGAGCCAGAGTCGGTCGTTTTCGGAAAGCGCGCAGTTATTAGGCACGAAGCGCCCGCCCGCCTTGATGACCGCGGCCTCGACAACAGGGTGGCGCCCGCCCGAAATTTCGAGGCAAGCGTGCTCGACGAGCGCGGGGCGACACCATCCGCCTTCGATCGCGGCCTGCGCATTGGCGGCGGCGACATCGAGCCGCGCAAGCGCATCGGTCGTCCGCGCGATGGCGGCGGCGGACGCGACCGCAAGCGCGGTCAGGTCCTCGAAATGCGCGGCCTCTGCCGCAAGCGCATGCGCGCCCGCCTGCGTGATCGTGAGTGCGACCTCGTGCAGCTCGGGGGCATTGAAACGGACGACACCCGCCATCGTCTGGCGGTGCGTGAAGCCCGAATCGGGGGCCATCAGCGCATCGGCCGCGCGCGCAGGAACCTCGATATGATAGCCGAGCACGCCATTGTGTTTGATCTTGAGCGTCGCAATCGCCGTGCGCACGCGCAGTGCGCTTTCGAGCGCAGCGAGGTCGCGTCGGCCCGTGCCGCCGGTATCGCGCAGCGCATCGAGCCCGGCATCATAACCCGGCGCGATGAAGCCACCTGCGCCCGCCTCAACCGGCGGATTCTCGACGAGCGCGCGCTTCAGTATATCGACGAGCGCACCATGTCCGCCGAGATCGGGGAGCAATTGCACCAGCAATGCAGGAAGATCGCTGCGCCGCGCCAGCGTCTCGCGAATGCGGCTGGCCTCGGCAAGCCCCATGCGCAGGCTGGCGAGATCGCGCGGGCTGCCGCGTCCCGCCGAAAGCCGCGCCAGCGCGCGCGCACTGTCAGGCAGGCGACGCAGCATCGCGCGCAAGCCTTCTCGACCGTTGCCGTCGTCGGCCCAGTGCGCGACGAGATCGAGCCGCGCGTCGATCGCCGCCCGGTCCATCAGCGGCGCTGAAAGATTGGCGGCAAGCAGCCGCGCGCCCGCGCCGGTGACCGTGCGGTCGATGCAATCGAGCAGGCTGCCGTTGCGCGTGCCGCCAGTGCTGAGGGTGAGTTCAAGGCTTTCGCGCGTGGCCGCGTCGATCGCCATATGGTCGGCGTGGGCGCGGCGGACGGGGGCGCTGAGAAACGGGATCGTGCCCTTGCCCGCATGATCGAGATAGGCGAGCAGCCCCGCTGCGGCGGCAAGCTCGGTGCGCGTGAATGCGCCAAATGCGTCAAGTGTGGCAACGCCGTGCAGCGCCTTCAGCCGTGCTTCGCCCTTTGCTGCGTTGAAATCGGTCGCCGGGCGTGCGTCGGACGCGATCGTCTCGCTTGGGTTCAGCCGCGCGAGTTCGGCGTCGAGTGCTGCGGGCGCAACCTCGCTCAGTTCGAAGCGCCCCGTGGAGACGTCGGCGGCCGCAAGCCCGACCGCGTCGCTCCCCGGAAACACCGCCACCAGCCAGTTCGCCGCTTTCCCATCCAGCAGCACGTCTTCGGTCAGCGTTCCCGCCGTGACCACGCGGACGATCGCGCGCTGCACCAGCGATTTCGAACCGCGCGCCTTGGCCTGCGCCGGGCTTTCGACCTGTTCGGCAATCGCGACGCGGTGCCCCGCCTTGATCAGCCGCGCGAGATACGCATCGGCCGCATGGACGGGCACGCCGCACATCGGCACTTTCGCGCCGTCGTGCTCACCGCGTGCAGTGAGCGCGATATCGAGGCAGGCGCTCGCGATACGCGCGTCGCCGAAAAACAGCTCGAAGAAATCGCCCATCCGGTAAAACAGCAGGCAATCGGGGGCTTCGGCCTTCAGCGCATGATATTGCGCCATCATCGGGGTGGGGGCAGACACAGCTCTCCCTAATCCGTTCGGGCTGAGCTTGTCGAAGCCTTGTTTTTCGCTTGCAACGTTGGGCTTCGAGACAGGACGACCCCGTTCGGCTGGCCGCCTGCGGCAGCCGCTCAGGACAGGCTTCGACAAGCTCGGGGCGAGCGGATAGGAAGGCTGACCAGGGGAGATTCAGTTCATGTCCGACGAAGCCAATGTCCAGTTCTCGGACCGCGAGGCGCTGCTGTTTCATTCGGAGGGGCGGCCCGGCAAGCTCGAGATCGTCGCGACCAAGCCGATGGCGACGCAGCGGGACTTGTCGCTCGCCTATTCGCCCGGGGTTGCCGTGCCGGTGCGCGCGATCGCCGAGGATCCGGCAACCGCATATGATTATACTGCCAAGGGCAATCTCGTCGCGGTGATCTCGAATGGGACGGCGATCCTGGGGCTTGGCAATCTGGGGGCGCTGGCGTCGAAGCCGGTGATGGAGGGCAAGGCGGTGCTCTTCAAGCGCTTCGCCGATGTCGATTCGATCGATCTCGAAGTCGATACCGAAGACACCGAAGCCTTCGTCAATTGCGTGGCACTGCTCGAGCCGAGTTTCGGCGGCATCAACCTCGAAGACATCAAGGCCCCCGAATGTTTCGTGATCGAGGCCGCGCTCAAGGAGCGGATGAACATTCCGGTGATGCACGACGATCAGCACGGGACGGCAATCATCACGGCGGCCGGCCTCATCAACGCGGTGCACCTGACCGGCCGCACGCTGAAAGACGTGCGGATCGTGTGCAACGGCGCAGGCGCGGCGGCGATTGCGTGCACTGAACTGATCAAGGCAATGGGCGTGCCGCACGATCACGTCATCATGTGCGATCGTTCGGGCGTGATCTATCAGGGCCGCGAGGCCGGAATGGACCAGTGGAAATCGGCGCATGCCGTCGTCACCGAGGCGCGCAGTCTCGAAGACGCGCTGGTCGGGGCCGATATTTTCCTCGGGCTTTCGGCCAAGGACGCGCTGGCCCCGCACATGATCGAGAAAATGGCACCGCGCCCGATCATCTTTGCCATGGCCAATCCCGATCCCGAGATCACGCCGCCTGCCGCAAAAGCAGTGCGCCCCGATGCGATCGTAGCGACGGGCCGCTCGGATTATCCCAATCAGGTCAACAACGTGCTCGGCTTTCCGTTCATCTTCCGCGGCGCGCTCGACGTGCGCGCGACCGCGATCAACGAGGCGATGAAGATTGCCGCTGCCAATGCCATTGCCGCGCTGGCGCGCCAGCAGGTGCCCGAGGAAGTGGCGGCGGCCTATGGCGGGCGCGTGGCCAGTTTCGGGCCGGACTACATCATCCCGGCACCCTTCGATCCGCGGCTGATGGAGGAAGTGCCCGCCGCAGTTGCGCAGGCGGCGATGGATTCGGGCGTGGCGACGCGGCCGATCCTCGACATGGAGGGCTATCGCCAGTCGCTGCGCGGTCGGCTCAACCCGACGACCTCGGTGCTCGGCCTCGCTTATGAACATGCGCGCGCGCATCCCAAGCGCGTGGTCTTTGCCGAAGGCGAAGAGGAAGTCGTGCTGCGCGCGGCGATCGCGTTCAAGGAAGGCGGCTACGGGACGCCGGTGCTCGTCGGGCGCGACGATGTGCATGAACGGCTGTCAGCGCTCGGTGTCGATAATCCCGAGCAGTTCGAAGTGCACAACAGCCGAAATTCGCCGCTGGTCCCTGCGATGGTCGATAAGCTTTACGAGCGGCTGCAGCGGCGTGGCTATCTGCGCCGCGAGGTCGAGCGGATGGTCAATCAGGACAGAAACGTCTTTGCCGCCCTCATGCTCAAAATGGGCGAGGCCGATGCGATGATCACCGGCACGACGCGCACCTATGCGCAGACGATGCGCGAGGTGCGCCGGGTCATCGATCCGGCCGAGGGGCAAACTCCGTTCGGCGTCCATGTCCTGATCGGCCAGACGCACACGGTGTTCATGGCCGATACCACGGTCAACGAGCGACCGTCGGCGAGCGAACTTGCCGATATTGCCGAGGGCACGGCCGCGGTCGCGCGGCGCATGGGCCATGAGCCGCGCGTCGCCTTCCTGAGCTATTCGACCTTCGGCAATCCGGCGGGCAATTTCCTCGAAAACATCCGCGAGGCGGTGCAGCTGCTCGAGACGCGCGGCGTGGGGTTCGAGTTCGAAGGCGAGATGGCCCCCGATGTTGCGCTCAATCCCAAAGTGATGGCGAGCTATCCGTTCTGCCGGCTTTCGGGCCCGGCAAACGTGCTGATCATGCCCGGGCTGCAATCGGCAAACGTCTCGGCCAAGCTCCTGCGCGAGCTGGGCGGCGACTCGGTGATCGGACCGATGCTCATTGGCATGGAGAAATCGGTGCAGGTCGCGATAATGTCGGCAACGGCGGGCGAACTGGTGACGCTTGCGGTGCTCGCGGCGGGCGGCGTGGCGCGGTAGTTATTCTTGGCTCCCCTCCACGCCTTCGTGGAGGGGCCGGGAGTGGTTCTTCGTTCTGGCACTGATCGAAGAAGAAGGGCCCACCCCCAGCCCCTCCCGGAAGGCCGGGAGGGGAGAAGGTGCGCTACAGCGTAAACACACCCTCGATCACGGTGACGCACCCGCCCGACAGGAACACGCGGTCGCCCGCAAGCGCACAGCCGACATGGCCGCCGCGCGTGCTGGCCTGATACGCGGTAAAGGTGTCGCGACCCAGGCGCTCGGCCCAATAGGGCGTGAGCAGGCAGTGCGCCGAGCCGGTGACAGGGTCTTCGTCGATCCCCGCGCCGGGGGCGAAGACGCGGCTGACGACGTCGGTCTCGGTGCCGGGGGCGGTGGCGATATAGAGGATGTCGCCCTGATCGATCGCACCGAGCGTCTTGAAGTCGGGGCGGAGCGCCAGCACGTCGGCCGCGCTGGCATAGACAAGCATGCTGTAGCCGCCCTCGCGCCAATAGGTGGCAACCGGCGCGCCGCCGATGTGCGCGGCGATCTCGGGGCAGGGTCGCGGCTCCATGGCCCAGGCGGGCAGGTCGAGCAGATAGCGGTCGCCGGTGCGCCGGACTTCGAGGATGCCCGACTGCCGTGTCCGGAAGGTCGTGCGATCGCGCGCGGGGCGGGCGGCGGACAGGACGAAATGCCCGGCGGCAAGCGTTGCATGCCCGCACAGCGCCACCTCGACCGTCGGCGTGAACCAGCGCAGTTCAAACTCGGCAGCGCCACTTGTGTCGGCAATCAGGAACGCGGTTTCGCTGAGATTGTTTTCCGCCGCGATCGCCTGCAGCACGGCATCGTCCAGCCAGCGATCGAGCGGCATGACGGCGGCCGGATTGCCGGTGAACGGTCGGTCGGCGAAAGCATCGATCTGCGCAAAGGGAATTTTCATCGCGTGGCTTCCTCGGCCAGATGGGTGGGCAGCACGCCTTCCTTATCGATCTGACCCACGGGGTCGAGATGGATCAGGATTTCGGTGCCGGGAAATTCGGCTTCGAGCTGCTGCTCGACTTCGTCCATCACCCGGTGCGCCTCCGCCACTGTCATCGCGGGATCGACCCACATGTGAAATTGGACGAAATCCTGCGTTCCGCTCGACCGTGTGCGCAGATCGTGAATTCCGGCGAGCGCAGGATGCCGCGCGGCGACAGCAAGGAAATGCTGCCGCCGGGCCTCGGGCCATTCGCGGTCCATCAGCTGGTCGATCGCCTGTGCCGCTGCCCGCCACGCGCCCCACAGCAACGCGAGCGCGATGCCGATGCCGAACGCCGGATCGGCCCAGCGCACGCCGAGATACTGATCGAGCGCAAGTGCTGCGATGACGGCGGCATTCAGCAGCACGTCGGACTGGTAGTGCACATGATCGGCGCGGATCGCGACCGATTGGGTGCGCGCAATCACATGGCGCTGATAGGCAAGCAGGATCACCGTTGCGACGATGGCGATCGCGGACACGCCGATCCCGAGTTCGGCCCGCGCGGTCACGTCGCCGTTCATCAGCCGTTCGATCGCGCGCCCGAAGATCGCCATCGCCGATAGCGCAATGAGCACGACTTGAAACAGCGCAGACAGCGCCTCGGCCTTGCCATGGCCGAAGCGGTGCTCGCGATCCGCCGGGCGCGCGGCCAGCCGGACGCCATAAAGCGTGACGAGCGAGGCGATCAGATCGAGCGCAGTGTCGGCGAGCGAGCCGAGCATCGCGACCGATCCGGTCTGCCAGGCGGCCACGGCCTTGAGTGCAAGCAGGAACAGCGCCAATCCAAGGCTGGCAAGTGCCGCGCGGGTCGTCAGCGTCAGCCGGTGCGGGGCATCGGCGCTGCTCACGGATAGAGCAGGCCGCTCCGCCAGCCGTTACCTTCGCGCGTGTAGAGCTCGCGCATGTGCAGGCGGCCGGGCACGTCGGTCCAGAACTCGATCTGCTGCGGGGTGACGCGGTAACCCGACCAGTGCGGCGGGCGCGGCACGTCACCGCCGTCGTAGCGCGCTGAGACTGCGGTGAGGCGCGCTTCGAAAGTGGCGCGATCGGGCATCGGGCGCGACTGGTCCGACGCCCAGGCCCCGATCTGCGACTCGCGCGGCCGGGTCGCGAAATAGGCATCGGCTTCGGCGTCGCTGACGGGAGCGACCGGCCCTTCGACGCGCACCTGCCGCCGCAGCGTCTTCCAGTGAAACAACAAGGCGGCGTTCGCGCTCGCACGCAGATCGTCGGCCTTGCGGCTTTCGAGGTTCGTATAAAACACGAAACCTTCGGCACTCAGCCCCTTGAGCAGGACCATCCGCACCGCAGGCTGGCCCGCCGCGTTGACCGTGGCGAGCGCCATGGCGTTGGGATCATTGGGCTCGGACGCCTCGGCCTCGGCAAGCCACGCCTGAAAGCGGATGATCGGATCGGTGGTGATGGCGTCGTTCATGCACGGAGGGATACGAAAGGCAACGCCGTGTTGCAACGCAACAGGCTTGCGACGATAAACGCGGCGGGGCGGACCTGCGGGGTGCGGACGTGGCAGACCATGGCGACTAGTTTGGCAACCGCGCCCGATGTCGCGCGCGGCTGGCTCGACCGGTATCGCGGCGTGGCGATGCGCAGCGACGTCTGCGCCGGGGCCGCCGATCCGGCGCACTGGCAGATTTTGTTCGACGAGATTGCCGCCGCCACCGGGGGCGATCTCGCGGCGGCGGGATCGCGGATGCAGCGCCAGGCCGACGATGTCGGCACGGGCTTTCGCGTGCCGGGCGAAAGTGATGCGCGGAAATGGCCGCTTTCGGCCATTCCGCTGATGCTGCCGCAGCGCGAATGGTCGGGCATTGCCGATGCCATCGTCCAGCGCGCCGAGCTGATGGAGCTGTTGCTTGCCGATATTTACGGCGCGCAGCGGCTGACCGGAAACGGCCTGTTGCCCGCAGCGCTGCTCAACGGCAGCCCGCATTTCCTGCGCCCGATGGTCGGGCTTGCGCCGCCGGGCGGGCATCATTTGCATTTTTACGCCGCCGATCTGGCGCGTGGGCCGACGGGCGACTGGCGCGTGCTTGCCGATCACACGCGCACGCCTACGGGGGCGGGCTATGCGCTGGAGAACCGGCTTGCGGTCACGCGCGAGCTGCCGCGCCTGCAGACTGCGCTGAATATCGAGCGGCTTGCGCCCTTCTTCGCCGATGTCCGCGCCGGGATCGCCGCCTCATGCCGCCGCAGCGATCCGCGCATCGCGCTGCTCACGCCGGGGCGGCTGAACCCGAGTTACGGCGAACAGGCGCACCTCGCGCGCTATCTCGGGCTACTGCTCGTCGAGGGTGACGACCTGACCGTGCACGACGATCACGTCTGGTTGCGGACGATCGAGGGGCTCAAGCGCGTCGATGCGCTGTGGCGGCGCGTCGATCCGCGTCTGCTCGATCCGCTTGCGTTCGATGCGCGCTCGAAGCTCGGTGTGGCCGGGTTGATCGATGCGATGGCGGCGGGCAATGTCGTGATTGCCAATGCGCCGGGCGCCGGTGTCCTCGAATCGCCCGCGTTCGCCGCGTTCCTGCCGAAACTTTCGGTCCGGCTGACCGGCGAGACGCTCCGCCTGCCCAACATCGCGACCTGGTGGTGCGGGCA
This sequence comes from Sphingomonadaceae bacterium, assembly GCA_046153865.1. Lineage (GTDB taxonomy): Bacteria > Pseudomonadota > Alphaproteobacteria > Sphingomonadales > Sphingomonadaceae > Sphingomonas_O. The sequence continues at coordinate 11,271 of JBJXFA010000050.1, read as the reverse complement.
GGATGCCGAGCGTGACCGGGTGCTCGACTCGCTCGACCGCATGCTGATCGCGCCCGCCTTCGCCAGTGCGCCGCGCGGATTGCCGGGGGGCGTGGCGGCCATCGGCGGTGACCTCGATCCGCCTGCGCGCGCAGCCCTGCGCGCCGATATCGCGCGGCGCGGGATCGATTATGTCGGGCAGGAACTCGTCCGCCTCTCGACCCTGCCGACCGTGAGTGAAACCGGCCTGATGCCGCGCCCGTTCATGCTACGCGTTTTTGCGGCGCGCGACGCACAGGGGCAGTGGCAAGTGATGCCCGGCGGCTTTGCCCGCATCGGTGACGGTCTCGATGTCCGCGCCGCCGTGCTCGGCGAAGGCGCGCAGTCGGCCGATGTCTGCGTGGTTTCCGAAGCCCCGGTCCCCCCCGTCACGCTGATGGCAGCGGCTGAGCAGGTCGCCGTGCGGCGCAATCCGGGGACGCTGCCGAGCCGGGTTGCCGACAATCTCTTCTGGCTCGGCCGCTATCTCGAACGCGCCGAAAACGTGCTCGGGCTGGTGCGCGCGAGCATCGGCGGGTCGGCCGATGTCGATGGCGGCAGCGCGCTTGCCGCGCCGACGGTGGCGACGATCGGGCAACTGATGGTCGCCTGCGGTGCTGCGAACAACCGCGCGCGCCAGCGCGATGCTGACAGCATTGCGCTGGCGCGTGCCGCGCTTGACGATCGCGGCGAGATGTCGAGCGTCCGGCGAACGCTGGAGGCCGCGCGCGCGATCGGCGAGGGGTCGCGCGAGCGGTTGGCGACCGACGTGTGGCGCTTGCTCGATGCGCCGTTCCCGCGCCGCGACGCGCTGCCGGTGCGTGCGATCCAGCTCCACGAGCGCCTCGCGGCACTGGCCGGGCTGTCGGCCGAAAGCATGGGGCGGACGGCGGGCTGGAGCTTCCTTGATCTCGGCAAGCGCATCGAACGCGGCATTACCGTGTGTCGGTTGCTCCGCGCGCTCGGCTCCGATGCGGCGAGTGCTGACGATCTGGCGGCGCTGCTCGATCTCACGGGGAGCGCGATCTCGTATCGCCAGCGTTACCCGACCGGGCTTGCGCCGATTGCGGTGCGCGATCTCATCGCGCTCGACCCGGGCAATCCGCGCAGTTTCGCATTTCAGGTCAATAGCATCACGGCGCATCTCGCAGCTCTTCCGCGCCTTGCCGACGACGGGATGGCCGAGCCGCAACAGGCGCTTGCCGCGCAGTTGGTCGCCGAACTCGCGCCGCTTTCGGCCGCCGCGCTCGACGATGCAGCGGCATCGGGCCTCGAAAACCGGATGCTTGCGATTTCAGACGCCATCGCGCGCCGCTTTTTCCTCCACGGCGGCGAAGCCGTCCGCGCCGCCGGGCTGACGCTGGCATGATCTACCGGATCCGGCATGAGACCCGGTTCAGCTATGCCGTGCCGGTGCGCTTTGCGCGCTGCAATCTCCGGCTGAAGCCGATCATCTGGTCGGGCCAGTCGCTGCTCGATTATGATCTGCACGCCGATCCCGGCGGTGAGCTAAGCTGGGCGCGCGCTGATGCGTCACTGGCCAATGTCTCGCGCCTCGTGATCGGGCAGGCGGTGACCGAACTGAGCATCGTCAGCACCGCGACGGTTTCGGTCGATCGCGCAATCCCCATGCCCGACGCGAGCGATCTCGCGCTCGGCGCGGTTGCGCGCCTTGCCCGCGCCAGCCGCGACGTCTCGGCCGCTTCGCCCGCCAATTATCTGTTTCCATCGCCGCTGATCGCGCTTGATCATGCCATTGCCGACTGGTGCGCACCGATGCTCGATCCCGAGCGCGGCTGCCTTGAGGCGGCGCTCGATCTCGCGTGCCGGATCCAGCGCGACTTTGCCTATGATCCTGATGCAACCAAAACCGATACCCTGCCCGAAGAGGCGTTCGCCAAGCGCGGCGGCGTGTGTCAGGATTTTGCCCAGATCATGATTTCAGGGATGCGCTCGGCCGGGCTGCCCGCCGCTTATGTGTCGGGCTATCTGCGCACGATTCCGCCACCGGGGCAGCCGCGCCTCGTGGGGGCTGACGCGACGCATGCCTGGGTCTTGCTCTGGTGCGGACCGACACGCGGCTGGGTCGGCGTCGATCCGACCAACGGTATCTGGATGGCAAGCGATCATGTCGTAACCGCGATCGGCCGCGACTATTCCGAAATCGCGCCGATCGACGGCGTTTTCCTCGGTTCGGGCGCGCGCCGCATGGCGGTTTCGGTCGATGTCGAGCCGTTGCAGCAATTCGCAGAACACCATAACTGAGCCGCATGGCAGCAGCAGACCCCTACACAACTCTCGGCGTTGCGCGCGGTGCGACCGAAGCCGACATCAAGAAAGCCTATCGCAAGCTCGCCAAGGAGTTGCACCCCGATCGCAACGCCGACAACAAGGCGGCCGCCGAGCGCTTTTCGCGCGTGACCGCAGCGTACGACCTGCTGTCCGACAGCGACAAGCGCGCGCGCTTCGATCGCGGCGAGATCGATGGCGACGGCAATCCGGCCGCGCCGTTCGGCTATGGCGGCGGCAGCGCTGGCGGCGGCTTTCGCCCAGGGCAAGGCGGCGGTTTCGAGTTTGAGAGCGGCGGCGTCGATTTCGGCGACATTTTTGACGGGCTGTTCGGCGGGCGCGGGCGGCCGGGCGGGCCTGCGCGCGGCGCGCCCGCCAAGGGTGCCAATGTCGGCTATCGGCTCGCGGTGCCGTTCGAGGATGCCGCCGCGCAAAAGCCGCAGCGGATCGCGCTGCGCGACGGCAAGACGATCGACCTCAAGCTGCCGCCCGGTGTCGAGAGCGGGACGCAGATGCGGCTGTCGGGCAAGGGCGAGCCGGGGCCGGGCGGGCCGGGCGATGCGATCGTGACGATCGAGATCGGCGCGCATGCCTTTTTCAAGCGCGATGGCGATGCGGTCCGCCTCGATCTGCCGGTGACGCTTGCCGAGGCCGTGCTCGGTGGCCCGGTCAAAGTGCCGACGGTCGACGGGCCGGTGATGCTTACCGTGCCTGCCGGGGCCTCGTCGGGCACCACACTGCGGCTGAAAGGCAAGGGTTTCACCGGCAAGGCCGGGGTGCGTGGCGATCAGCTCGTCGCGCTCGAGATCATCGTTCCGCCGGGCGACGAGGCGTTGCGGCAATGGGCGCAGGAGAATCGCGATCAACTCGGCAACCCACGCGCGCGCCTCGGTGTTTAGGAGCGCGTGCAAAATATATCGCCCCAATCGCCCGAGGAGCGGAGCAAGCGCCGCCGGGTCGATCTCAAGGCGTTGGGGCCGGGCGGCGGCATTTACGAAGTCGGCAAGCGCGTTGTCGTCGGCGTGTTCAACGACGGGTTCATCCACGCGGGCAATCTTGCCTATCTGACGCTGCTGACACTGTTTCCGTTTTTCATCGTGATCGCTGCGCTTGCCAGCCTGCTGGGGCGCAGTGAGGACACGCTGGTGGCGGTCGGCGGTTTTCTGGCGACGCTGCCACCCGAAGTCCGCGCGTTGCTGGAGACGCCAATCGTCGATGTGCTCACCGCTCAGACGGGGTCGCTGCTCTGGCTCGGTGGCCTCATCGGGTTGTGGACGGTCGGCAGCTTCATCGAGACCGTGCGCGACATCCTCCGCCGCGCCTATGGGACGACGTTTTCGCGGCCCTTCTGGCAATATCGGTTGCGCTCGATCGGCGTCATCATCGGCTCAGTCATCGTCATGATGGTCGCCTTTTCAGCGCAGGTGTTGCTCGCTGCTGCCGAGCAGTTCGTGCTGCGGTTGGTGCCTTTTGCCGACGATGTCGCTAGCCTGATCGGGCTGAGCAAGCTCGTGCCGCTGTTCATCGTATGGGGCGCGCTGTTCCTGATGATCTTTTCGCTCACGCCGGGGAAATATCGGGACGCGCCGAAATGGCCGGGTGCGCTGTTCATCGCGCTGTGGTGGTACGGCGCGCTCGGGCTGCTGCCCGTGATCCTAACCCAGTTTGCCGACTATGACCTGACCTATGGCAGCCTGGCGGGTGTCATCATCACGCTCTTCTTCTTCTGGATCATCGGCCTTGGCATCGTGATCGGCGCGCATCTGAACGCGGCACTGGCCGAACCGCCGCAAAACGGCCTAAGGGACGCCAAAGAGTCTGTCACGGAGCCGTCATGACCGGATTGATGGAAGGCAAGCGCGGGCTGATCATGGGCCTTGCCAATGATCGTTCGCTCGCCTGGGGGATTGCGCAGAAACTGCACGCAGCGGGTGCCGAACTCGCGTTCAGCTATCAGGGCGAGGCGCTCGAAAAGCGCGTGCGCCCGCTCGCCGCGCAGCTTGGCAGCGATTTCCTGATCGATTGCGACGTCGCGGACATGGCCGAGCTCGACAAGACCTTCGAGACGCTCGCCAGCCGCTGGCCGACAATCGATTTCATCGTCCACGCCATCGGCTTTTCGGACAAGAACGAGCTGCGCGGCCGCTATGCCGATACCAGCCTCGACAATTTCCTGATGACGATGAACATCAGCGTCTATTCGTTCGTCGCGGTGGCGCAGCGGGCGGCAGCCATGATGCCGGACGGCGGCAGCCTGCTGACGCTCAGCTATTTGGGGGCCGAGCGCGTCATCCCGCATTACAACGTCATGGGTGTCGCCAAGGCGGCGCTCGAAACGTCGGTGAAATACCTCGCGGTCGATCTCGGGCGTGACAATATTCGGGTGAACGCCATTTCGGCAGGGCCGATCAAGACGCTCGCGGCTTCAGGCATCGGCGATTTCCGCCTGATCCTCAAATGGAACGAATACAATAGCCCGTTGAAGCGCAACACGACGATCGAGGACGTCGGCGGGGCGGGGCTGTATCTGCTGAGCGATCTTGCGTCGGGCGTGACCGGCGAGACGCACCATGTCGATTCAGGTTATCACGTCATCGGCATGAAGGCCGAGGACGCGCCCGATATTGCGCTGGCACCTTGACATTGCACAACGCACTGTGCAATGCGACAGCATGGAAATTATCATGTACTCCGAAGCGCGCAATAATCTGAAGTCGGTCATGGATCGTGCGGTCAACGATCACACGCCGATCGCGATCATGCGCCAGCGCGGCAAACCCGTCGTCATGGTCGCACTCGACGACTGGAATGCGATGAATGAAACGCGGTATCTGCTCTCGACGCCGAACAATGCGAAGCGACTGCTCGACTCAATCGCTGATGCCGAGGCGGGGCGCAACATGATCGCGGTCGATCCTGAGACGATGCAGCCGATTTGAGGGTATTGTTCACCTCGCAGTGCAGGCTGCACTATTGATGGTTGCGCGAGATTTTGACGCATGAGCCACAACAGCTTCGGCCATAGCTTCCGCTTCACCACCTGGGGGGAATCGCACGGCCCGGCGCTGGGCGCGGTGGTCGATGGCTGTCCGCCGGGGCTTGCACTGTCCGAGGCCGACATCCAGCCGTTCCTCGACAAGCGGCGGCCCGGCACGTCGAAGTTCACGACGCAGCGGCAGGAGCCCGATACGGTGCGCATCCTCTCGGGCGTGTTCGAGGGGCGGACGACCGGCACGCCGATCAGCCTGATGATCGAGAATGTCGATCAGCGCTCAAAGGATTATTCGGAGGTCGCGGCCGCCTATCGTCCCGGCCATGCCGATTATGCTTATGACGCGAAATACGGGCTTCGCGACTATCGCGGCGGCGGGCGCAGTTCGGCGCGCGAGACAGCGGCGCGCGTTGCGGCGGGCGCGGTGGCGCGGCGGGTCATTCCCGGCGTTGCGATCATGGCGCATGTCGTCGAAATCGGTGGCGACCGTGCCGTGACGTTCGACGCCGCCGAGATCGACCGCAATCCGTTTTTCTGTGCTGATGCCGAAGCTGCGGCACGCTGGGAGACGGTCGTCGACGAGGCCCGCAAGGCCGGGTCATCGCTTGGCGCGGTTATCGAATGCGTCGCAACCGGGGTTCCCGCAGGCTGGGGCGCGCCGCTCTACATGAAGCTCGATGCGCAACTGGCGGCGGCGTGTATGTCGATCAACGCGGTCAAAGGCGTCGAGATCGGTGACGGTTTTGCAGCAGCGCAGCTGCGCGGCGAGGAAAATGCCGATGCGATGCGGCCCGGGGATGACGGCCCCGCGTTCCTTGCCAATCACGCGGGCGGCGTGGCCGGTGGCATCTCGACCGGCCAGCCTCTGGTCGTGCGCGTCGCGTTCAAGCCCACGAGCTCGATCCTGACGCCTGTTGAGACGATCACGCGCGACGGCGCTGCGACCGAGATCGTCACCAAAGGCCGCCATGACCCGTGCGTCGGCATCCGCGGCGCTCCCGTCGTCGAGGCGATGGTCGCGCTGGTGTTAGCCGATGCGAAGCTGATGCACCGGGCGCAGTGCGGATAGGCGGCGCGTCCGCCGCATTGCCCCGCCGGTAAAAGCAAATCCGACCAGCATGATGACCCAGGTCGAGGGTTCGGGGACCGCAGTGTCTGCGATGCGCGAGATTGTCAGAAAGCCCAAGCCGCGGTTCGAATCCCATTGGAAAGTCCCGAGACTAAACACAGGACTTGCAATCGAACCCGTAAACAGCGGCTGTCCGAAATCGAGCGAGTAGCGTCCGACGTCGGCAGACCCGAACTGCAAATAATAGAGTTGTTGACGAGCGGAGGTAATACGAAAGAATTCGAAACCACGAAAGTTTGCGCTTTCAGATCGAATGCCATTCTGGAGTGAATCCGTCGTTGAGTCGGGGGCCTGCCCCTCGTTCAGAACGAAAGAAAAGTTCGGGTCGGACGAACCCAATGCCTCTCCTTGAAAAACCAATCGCGCCGCATGGGCACTCACCAGAAGCGAGATTGCAAATAACGACCACACAAGAACGAAGAGCTTGATGATCGTCATTGCCGACTCCTAGCGGTTAAAAAACCTTCAATTTTTTAGTATCGATAACAGGCGAAGGATTTATGACGCTCGTGCGGTATTTGAGACCGAATATCGATTTTAGGCGGTGCGGCTTTCCGATGCCGCCATAAACGGCGGATCGGCGATCGCCGCACGCGCCTCGTTCAGCATCCGCCCCCAATCGGCGCTGAGCTGGTCGAAATAGGGATCATCCTCACCGATCCGGCGGCGGATTGTCGAAGCGTCTCGATCGGCGGGAATCACGATCAGATCGATCGGACGGCCGACTGACAGGTTCGATCGCATCGTTGCGTCAAATGAAATCAGCGCGACCTTGGTGGCTTCGTCGAGCGTGGTATCGAACGCCAGCGCGCGGTCGAGGATCGGCTTGCCGTATTTGAGCTCGCCGATCTGCAGGAACGGCGCATCCTCCTGGCACTCGATGAAATTGCCCTCGGCATAAATCTGGTAGAGGTGAAACCGGCCATCGCCGATCCGCCCGCCGACGAGGACCGATGCACTGGCGTTGATCCGAGTGCCCTCGAGCGTCTGGCCAATGGCGCGCTTGGCCGTCGAAAGCGCCTCGCCGACAAGCTGCGCCACACGAAACATCGTTGGCTGGTTGGCAACGGTGCGCGGCACGCCGGTCTCGTCATGGCAGGGCAGCCCCTCTTCGAGCAACGAGAGCATCGATTGCGTGACCGAAAGGCTGCCCGCCGTCGCCGCAACGATCAGGCGTTCGCTATCGTCGCACAGCAGATGCAGCTTGCGATAGACCGAGATGTTGTCGATGCCCGCATTGGTGCGGGTATCGGCAATCATGACGAGCCCCTGCTCAACGAGCAGCCCCACACAATAGGTCATCGACACCTCCACCGTTCGGGCCGAGCTTGCCGAAGCCCTGCCTTTCGCTGGTCCGCGCTAGAAGAAGGACAACCCTTCGACAAGCTCAGGGCGAACGGAGCTTACTTATTGCGTGTCAGCGGCATCCACGCGAACATCGACATCGAGTTCCTCGATGCCGCCGCCGCGCCGCGTTCCTGATACCGGCGTGACATCGACCCCGTCGAGACCGACAGCGACGCGGACGTAACTTTCGTCGGGGCTGGTGCCCGAACACGGATCGAAGCCCACCCAGCCGAGGCGTGCCAAATGCAGCTCGGTCCAGTAATGCGCGGACTGGCGCGGCGCGCGATCGGGGCCGTGCAGCGCGTGCCCCGCGACGATGCGCGCGGGAAACCCTGCCGCATGGCCAAGAGCTGCGAGCACATGCGCGGCGTCACGCACCGAGGCGTGGCCCGATTCGAGAATATCGGCAGGCGCGCGCCCCGGCGTTCCCCGTCGCCCGTGGATGCGCAGCGTCCCGCCGACAAGCGCGTTGAGCGCATGCGCGCGCTCGAAGCCATCGGAAGCCCCGACCGACCGGACCAGTGCCAGCGTCGCGTCGTCGGGCGCTGTCGCGAGCGTCGTGCGGGTGTAGAACAGCGGCGGCAGCGGCTCGGTGAGCCCGTTGACGACACCGCTCTGGTCTTCGGTCAGCACTTCGCCACGCACCGTGAGCGCGATCTGCGTGATCGGGCCATCGACATAGAGCATCGTCGTTGCGTTGCCATAGCCGTCGCGGCCGCTGCGCAGACGCGCGTCGCAATCGACGTCGATCCGCCAGTCGATCACGGTTTGCGCCGCATAATCGCCCGGCGTCACGCGCAAGAGCTGCACCACGCGCGCCTGCGGTTCGCTGAAGCGGTAGACGGTGTGATGATCAATGCTCAGGCGCATGTCACACGAACCGGAACTGGCGCGCAATCGCGCCGTTCAAAGCCGCATTCTCCTCGAGAAACTCCTCGAGATATTCGTGCAGCCCGTCCAAGATGACCGGGCGGATGCGCGTTTCGCCCAGCCGCGCGTGACGCAGGCGAGCCAGCCGGTCGGCCTCGCCCTGAAAGCCGGTCTGCTTGCCGAGCGCATTAAGATGCTGGACGACTTCTTCGGCGCAGGCAGCGAGCGAGCGCGGCAGTTCGCGGCGCAGGATCAGCAACTCGGCGACCGAGCGCGCCTGCAATCCGTCGCGATAGAGCCAGCGATACGCATTCACCGCCGAGACGGTCTGCAGGATGGTCGTCCACTGGTCGCGATCGACCGCGCCGCCGACCGCCTCGCCCTCGGGCAGCAGGATGTGATATTTCACGTCGAGCAGCCGCGCGGTGTTGTCGGCGCGTTCGATCGTCGCGCCCAGCCGGATCAGCCAGCTCGCTGGATTGCGCAGCATCCGCCCGATCGCGCCTTCGAAGCCGCGCGTCTCGGCCTGCGCCTGCTCCATCAGGTTGAGCGTCGCTTGCGTGTCGCCGGGGCTGGCGCGCCCCTGAAACAGCAGCCACGCGCGGTTCATCGTCGCCCAGGCCTCGCGGCTCAGCGCGGTGCGCACGGCCTTGGCATTGTCGCGCGCCCGGTCGAGACAGGCGACGACCGATCCGGGATGCGCGGTCGACAGCGTCAGGAAGCGCGCGATGTTGCGCGGGGTGGGCTTCTCGGCGGTCGCCTTGAAGGCGGCATTTGCCTCGATCACCGAGAGCGCACTGTCCCATGCTGCATCGCCGCCGGGGCGCGATGACGTGGCGTCGAGCCGGACGGTCGCCTCGACCAGCCGCGCGGTGAACTCAGCGCGCTCGACATAGCGGCCAAGCCAGTAGAGCGCGGCGGCGGTTCGGCTCAGCATGGGCCGGCCCATTCTTGCAGAAGTTCCGTTCGTCCCGAGCGAAGTCGAGGGACCGATTCGAGCGCAGCCGAGAATGGTTGAGCGTGGAGTGCCTCGGCTTCGCTCGGCAAAGTCCCTCGACTTCGCTCGGGACGAACGGTGTTGGGTGGGAATGCAGGCATGGCGAAGGTTCGTGTCACGACCCACCCTCCTCATCGGCCAGCACGAACGAATCCTTCGTGCCCCCGCCCTGGCTCGAGTTGACGACGAGCGAACCCTTTTTCAGCGCCACCCGCGTCAGCCCGCCGGGCACGATCTTCACGCCATTGGTGCCGGTCAGCACGAACGGGCGAAAATCGACGTGCCGCGGCGCAATCCCCTCTTCGGTGAGCGTCGGCACGGTCGAAAGCGCCAGCGTCGGCTGCGCGATGTAGCGATGCGGCTCGGCGATCAGCGCGGCGCGAAAATCTTCGATCTGCGCCTTGGTCGAAGTCGGGCCGACCAGCATCCCATAGCCGCCCGACCCGTCGACCAGCTTCACGACCAGCTCGCCGAGATGCTCGAGAACATAGCGCAGCGCTTGCGGCTCGCGGCAGCGCCAGGTCTCGACGATCGGCAGCAGCGGCTCGGACCCTGCGTAGTAGCGCACGATCTCAGGCATATAGCTGTAGATCGCCTTGTCGTCGGCAATCCCGGTGCCCGGCGCGTTGACGATCGCGACATTGCCGCTGCGATAAGCGGCGATCAGCCCGGCGACGCCGAGCATCGAATCGGGGCGGAAGACGAGCGGATCGATGTAATCGTCGTCCACGCGCCGGTAGATGACATCGACGCGGACCCGGCCGGTGATCGTGCGCATCCAGACGATGTCGTCGTCGACCTCGAGATCGACTGCCTCGACCAGCTCGATGCCGAGCGAATCCGCAAGAAAGCTGTGTTCGTAATAGGCCGAGTTGAAGCGCCCCGGCGTCAGGATGACGCACACCGGATCGGAGCCCGCGCGCACAGGTGCCACCGAGCGCAGCGTCGCGAGCAGCATGTCGCCATAGCTGTCCACGGGGCACACCTGAAAGCTGCGGAACAGCTCGGGGCACAGCCGGATCATCGCCTCACGGTTTTCGAGCATATACGAGACACCCGACGGCGTGCGAGCATTGTCTTCGAGAACGTAAAAGGCGTCAGGCCCGGTGCGCACCAGATCGATGCCGCAGATATGCGCCCAGATATTGTGCGGCGGGGACGAGCCGACGATTTCGGGCCGGAATTGCGGATTGGTGAGCACGATGTCTTCGGGCAGCACCTTGTCGGCAAGGATGCGCCGCGCGCCGTAGATGTCGGTCAGGAACGCGTTGATCGCCTCGACACGCTGGACAAGCCCGGCCGAAAGCGTCGCCCATTCGGAGGCGGTAAACACGCGCGGCACAATGTCGAACGGGATGATGCGTTCGGCGGCGTCCTCGTCGCCGTAAACGGCAAAGGTGATGCCGAGCTGGCGGAAGGTGGCTTCGGCCGATTTCTGGCGGCGCTCGAGTTCGGCGGGCGGGGTTTCGGCCATCCATCGCGCGAGTTCGGCAAAGGGTGTGCGCGGGGCTTTCGCGCCGCCGGTTCCCCAGATTTCGTCGAACGCCGCCCTCGCCATATGGCTCTAGACTGCGCGCGAATGATGCGCCGCACAAGAGGGCGAAAAGTGGGGGGGGGGGGGGGGGGGGG
>JBJXFA010000047.1:0-7794 GCA_046153865.1 Sphingomonadaceae bacterium | reverse complement strand
AGTCGAGCGGAGCCGAGAACGCTTGCTTGGTTGAGAGAGCCTCGGCTTCGCTCGACTGTGCCCCTCGGCTTCGCTCGGGGAAGCGGAGCTTGGCGCTGGTAAAGGCAGCACCCCCCGCAATCGTCCTCGTCCGTCCTCAACTCGCCGAAAACATCGGCAAGGCCGCGCGTGCGATGCTCAATTTCGGGCTGACCGACCTGCGCCTCGTCGCGCCCCGCGATGGCTGGCCCAATCCCGATGCTGGCCCCGCAGCCTCGGGTGCGGACAGCGTGATCGCCGAGGCGCAAGTGTTCGCCACCGTCGCCGACGCCGTTGCCGACTGCACGCATGTGTTCGCGACCACGGTCCGCAAGCGCGGCGTCATCAAGCCCGTCGTCGATCCCGCGCTAGCCGCCGCCGCGATCCGCGCTGAGCCGGGCCGGTGCGCCGTGCTCTTCGGCCCCGAACGCGCAGGCCTTGAAACTGACGATGTAGCGCTCGCCCGTACGATCCTGACAGTCCCGGTGAACCCCGCATTCGGTTCGCTCAATCTCGCGCAAGCGGTCATTCTCGTGGCCTATGAATGGTCGAAGGATGAAAACCTCGTCCAGCCCCCGCGCACCGAACTTGCGCCCATCGCGCCGCAAAAGGAGCTCGAGGGCCTGGTGCTCCAGCTCGATGCCCTCCTCGATCATGCGGGCTTTTACTTCCCGCCCGCCAAAGTGCCGACAATCAAGCGCACGATCCGCTCGATCCTAACCAAGCCGGCCTGGAACGCGCAGGAAGTCCGCACAATGCGCGGCGTGCTCACCGCAATCGCAAACCCGCGCCCCAAGAGCTAGCGCGCGTCGAACGCCTGTAGCTCATACGCGATCGAAATTTCGACAAGGCCGTCCCACAGCCGTGCTGCGAGCTCGGCCGGATAGCCCTCGCGCACGGCGTTCGCCCGCGCATTAGCAATCACCTGCGCCTTGCGCGCCTCGTCACGCACCGCGTCGCGCACGGGTTTGATCCGCGCGGCGGCGTCCATGTAGGCAAAGCGCACCGCCAGCAGCGCTGCCAGCTTGCGATCGATGTCATCAACCCCGGCGCGCACCTGCGCCATCGTCGAGCAGCTTTCAGGAGGGATCATCGCGACCCCATAGCGCCATCGCGCTTGACTTCAACGCTGCTTTCGCTAGGCACCCGCGCTTCGCAATTGACCCCGCACTCCGGTGAAGCGGTGGTCGTGCCCTCCTTTGGGAGCAAGCACCGCGGTTCCGGAAAAACGATAAAGGCCGCCAAGGGCCACGCAATTGAAGGACAATGAATGTCGAAGCGTATCAGCGCCAAGCACAAGCTCGACCGGCGCATGGGCGAAAACATCTGGGGCCGCCCCAAGAGCCCGGTGAACAAGCGCGAATATGGCCCCGGCCAGCACGGCCAGCGCCGCAAGGGCAAGACCAGTGACTTCGGCCTCCAGTTGAAGGCCAAGCAGAAGCTCAAGGGCTATTACGGCGAAGTCACCGAAAAGCAGTTCAAAAAGCAATATACCGAAGCCGCGCGGATGAAGGGCGATACGTCGCAGAACCTCATCGGCCTGCTCGAGCGGCGCCTCGATGCGATCGTCTATCGCGCCAAATTCGCGCCGACGATCTTTGCTGCGCGCCAGCTCGTCAGCCACGGTCACGTTCGCGTCAATGGCGTCAAGTGCAACGTCGCCAGCCGCCGCGTTGCCCCCGGTGACGATATTTCACTCGGCAACAAGGCGCAGGAAATGGCGCTGGTTCTCGAAGCGCAGAGCCTGGCCGAGCGCGACATCCCCGATTATGTCGTCCCCGACGGCACCGCCAAGGTCACCTTCACGCGCGTACCCACGCTCGACGAAGTGCCCTATCCGGTGAAAATGGAACCGAACCTGGTCGTCGAGTTTTACTCGCGCTGATCTTGTAACTTTCTTGAACGGCGGCGCGGCTCTGTCGTGCCGCCGTCCGCTTACATTCCCATTACGCCGCGCAGGAACGTTTCGCTGCGCTCCAACAAAGTCGTGCGGGCGACGCTGTCGTTCAGGCCATGGGCGAGGCCGGGAAACTCGACGAATTCCACGCGCTTGCCCGCCGCCCGGAGCTTGTCCTGCATGAGGCGCGACTGCGCTATGGCGACGTTTTGGTCATAATCGCCGTGAAAGAGCAGCACGGGTGCGATCATTTTCGCCGCCTGCTGCGCCGGTGATCCCGCCACGATGTGCGGCCCGGCACCGATAAACTCCTGCTCAGCGCGATAGTTATATTGGTCGCGTGCCTGCACTTTCAGCGAAGCCAGATCGCTGACCGGCGCGATCGCGACAATGGCCTTGAACAGGTCGGGAGCCGTGACGCCTGCCTGCAGCGCAGCATAGCCGCCATAGGACCAGCCGACGATCGCAAGCTTGGCCGGATCGGCGATCCCTTGCGCGACCAGCCAACGGCCGGCGTCGTTGACATCGCCGATGGCCACATCCCACGCCTTGAAGCCCATGTTGCGGAACCACGCGTCGCCATAGCCGCTCGATCCGCGATAATTGGGCTGCAACACGGCATAGCCTTGATTTGCAAAATACTGTGCCAGCCAGTCGAAGCCCCACTCATCGCGCGCACTCGGACCCCCATGCGGCATGACGATTGCGGGCAGCTTCTTGCCCGACGATCCCGGCGGCAGGGTGAGGTAGCCGGGCACCTGTGTGCCATCCTTCGCACGATAGCTGATCGGCGTGACGGTCGCCAGTTTCACACCTTCGAGCTGCGACCGCACAGCGAAGAGCGGACTCATCCGGTTGGACGCGCGGTCGAGATGAAAATATTGCCCGGGTTCCACGTCACTGGTCGTGAGCACGACCAACTTGCTCTCGTCTTCGCTTGCATCGATAAGCCCGATGGTGCGATCGCCGGGCAACGCCTTGGCGAGGCTGGCCGTGAGTTTGCGCATCACGGAATCGAAATACTCGACCCGCCGCTTTTCGGTCGCATAGCTGACGCCGATCGCACGCCGTTGCCGCCCGATCCATTCCAGCCCATCGACGTCCACCTGCGGATGGCTGAACACGAGCGACCGCTTCATCGTGCCGTCAAGCGCAATGCTGAACAGCGCTTGGCGCCCCTCGTGACGGTCAAAGCCGAACGCGACATTGCTTGCCGGATCGACGGCATAGGGATTGAAGCCGGTTTCGGTATTCCAGTCGAACACGCTCAGCGGTTTCCAATCGGCGTCGGCCGAGGCGCGATAGGAATAACGCGACTTCGGTTCGGCATAGCCCCCCGCAACGGTCTCGACCGCGCCCATGATCCGCACCACGCCGCGTCCGTCCGACAGATACTCGCTGGCGTTGTAGCGCGGCCGCACGACGGTTGAGGAGGCAAGTGAAAGCGTGTCCACCCGGTCGACGCCATAGCCTTCGCGCGTCTTCGCCGTGATCGACCCGATCGCCGACTCAGGGACATATTGCCGCCCAAGCAACACTGCCCCTTCGCTGCCGGGCAACAGATCGAGGACTGCTCCGCCGAAATAAGCCCGATACTGGGCGTTGGCACCTTGGCGAATCGTCACGCGCTTCAGCGCCGTTCCGTCGGCATTGATCGCGATCAGCTTGCTCGATGAGACAATCCGGTCGCCGTCCCGCAAAGTCTGATAGGCATTGCAAATCAGCCGCGTTTGCGAAACCCAGTTGCAGCTGGCGATCTGCTCGGGGTCGCCGCTCGCGCGCAGTATGACGCGCGGCACCTTGGCCCCGGTCAGTTCAACGACATGCACCGCAGTGCCTCGCGCGCCGTCAGCGGCAAGATAAGCGACCTTGTCGCCATCGGGCGACAGCGAAACCTGACTGATTTCGGCGCGCGCACCGAACAGCTTGGCTGTTGGCACTGTTTGCGCGAAGACAGCCGGTGCGGTTACAAGAACGAACAATAAACAAGCTATGCGCACAGTGTTGCCCCCGACAAATCGCCGGTTCATCTTAGCGATACTTGATCAACAGACAATCGCTATCGTTCTTGTGCGAGAGCCGCCCCGGTGCCATGATCTGATGTCGATGGGCGGTAACCCAAAGGGACTACTCCCACAAAATCCCCTTTGATGCACTGGATGATCCGCGCGAAATGCCTCATTTCCCTCCCGAATGGTCGCCGCACAATGCGGTGTGGATCGGATTTCCGTCCGCGCCTGAACTGTGGCTCGAAGACCTTGAACCGGCGCAGGCCGAGGTTGCAGCATTCGCGCGCGCGGTTCGTGCCGGGGGCAAGGGCGAACCCGTGCGGCTCGTCTGCGCGAACGAGGCGGCTGCCGATCGCGCGGTGGCGCTGGCGACCGGTGCTGAAATTCACATCGTGCCCTTCTTCGATATCTGGCTGCGCGATACCGGGCCGCTCGTCTTGAACGATGGCACTGCGCTCGACTATCGCGGCAACGGCTGGGGCGGCAAATACCCCTCGCCGCTCGACGATGCGCTGGCCCAGAAACTCTGCGCCGCCGCCAACCTGCACCGCGAACCGCGCAGCATGGTCCTCGAAGGCGGCGCGATCGACGTCGATGGCGCGGGGCTGCTCGTCACGACCGAACAATGCCTGCTCAACCCGAACCGCAACCCGATGCTGTCGCGCGCCGATATCGAGGCGCAGCTCCGGCTCGATCTCGGCGTCACGCGCGTGCTGTGGCTCGGCGACGGCCTGGTGGGCGACCATACCGATGGCCATGTCGACAATCTAGCGCGCTTCGTGGCCCCCGGCGTGCTCGCGCTGCCCGAACCCGAAGGTCCTGACGATCCCAATGCCGACGTCTATGCCGACGCCTGGGCGCGCGCGCGGACGTGGGACATCGACCTCGTCCCCCTGCCCTCGCCCGGTCGCATCGAGGAAGACGGCGGCGTGATCGCGGCAAGCTACATGAATTTCTACATCGGCAATGCCGCGGTCGTCGTGCCGACGCATAGTGCTCCCAATGACGACGCAGCCATCAAGACGATCGCCGCGCTTTTCCCGGACCGGCAGGTGGTCGGTCTCCCAACCGGGCACATCCTGACCGGTGGCGGCAGCTTCCACTGCATTTCGCAGCAACTCCCCGCATGACGGCCTTCTGGCTGCGTGCGATCATATCAGGGCTGATCGTGGCGACGGCTGCAACATTGGCGCGGCGGTATCCGGCACTGGGTTCGCTCATCGTATCGCTGCCGATCGTGTCGGTGCTCAGCATGATCGTGCTCTGGCAGGACGGGGCCGACGGCGAGCGCCTCGCGCGCTATATCGAGGGCACCTTCTGGTTTTTCCTGCCGTCATTGCCGATGTTCCTGCTTATCCCTGCGCTGCTGCGCCGCGGCTTCGGCTTCTGGCCAGCGCTCGGCATCGGTTGCGCGACGACGATCGTGCTCTATCTGCTGATGGTGGTCGTGGCGGCGCGCTTCGGCCTGAGGATTGATGCATGAGCAAAACCATCTCCGTCGCCGCGATCCAGTGCGCACTCGGCGCGGCTGACATCGCGACCAACCACGCGACCGTCGAGGCGCACGTCCGCGAGGCGGCACAGCATGGCGCGAAGATCATCCTCCCGCCCGAGCTCTTTGCCGGGCCCTATTTCTGCAAGACGCAGGTGCTCGATCCGTTCGCGACCGCCGCCCCCACCGGAGAGCATGCGAGCGTCAAGGCAATGCAGGCGCTCGCCGCCGAGCTGCAGGTCTATATCCCCACGAGCTTCTTCGAGCGCGACGGCCAGCATTATTACAATACGCTGGCGATGATCGATGACACGGGCGCGATCATGGGCACCTACCGCAAAAGCCATATCCCCGACGGCCCCGGCTACAGCGAGAAATTCTATTTCCGCCCTGGCAACACCGGCTTCAAGGTGTGGGACACGAAATACGGCCGCGTCGGCATCGGCATCTGCTGGGACCAATGGTATCCCGAAACCGCGCGCGCAATGATGCTGATGGGCGCGGACATCCTGCTGTTCCCGACCGCGATCGGCGACGAGCCCGAAGCCGAGGACCTCGACACCTCACGACTGTGGCGCCGCGCGATGATCGGCCATGCGGTGTCGAACGTGGTGCCCGTCGTCGCGAGCAACCGCATCGGGGTTGAGAATGGCCAGCGCTTCTACGGCCACAGCTTCATCGCCAACGAACGCGGCGATCTGGTGGCGGAATACGGCGCGACCGAGAGCGGCGTGCTGGTCGCGGAGTTCGATCTGGCGGAGGTCGAGAAAAACCGCGCGGCGTTCGGGTTTTTCCGCGACCGGCGGCCCGAGCTTTACGAGCGGCTGGTGAAGGATGTTTGAGAGCCTTGTGGTCGAGCCAAGCTTGACAATCTTAAAAGTAAGACGCACCTTCGCCCCATGAACGCTCAGACACGCCTTTCGGCCAAAGGCCAGGTGGTCATCCCCAAGGACGTGCGCGATGCGCTCGGGCTCAAGCCCGGCATGCGGCTCGGCGTCACGCAGGGCATCGGCGAAATCCGTCTCAAGATTCTCGACGGCCCAAGCCCGTTTCCGCGCACGACGATCGAGGACATCATGGGCTTCCCGAAATGGGAGGGAAAGCCGAAGACGGTTGAGGAACTGCGGCTCGACGATGAAACGTTGCGGCGCATCTTCGAAGAGCGAAACCGTGAGGACTCTGGATACTAACGTCCTCGTCCGCATCTTTGCGCAGGACGACGAGAACCAGACGCGGATCGCCAAGGGCCTGCTCGGCGAGCCGCACCTGCTGCTTCCTTCCGTTTTGGTCGAGCTCATCTGGGTCTTGCAATCGCGCTATGGCTTTGGCCGCGATCGCATTGCCGCACAGCTCGGCGCGATCCTCGGCGGGCCTCACGCGATTGTCGCTTCGCCGATCGCCGTCCGCTGGGCGCTCGACCGTTTCGAGGCCGGTGCCGATTTCGCCGACATGCTGCACTATGCGCTGGCCGAGGAACTCGAGGCGACTTCGTTCGCGACCTTCGACAAGCGCATCAAGCCACATCAGGTCGCAGGTTCGACCGTCACCCTTGAACGCCTCGCGTAAGCGCCCGCGCGAACACCGCTTCGAACATCTCGCGCGTCAGCCGACCCGTGTTCTGGTTGTACCTTGAGCAATGATAGCTGTCGATCAGCACGCGGCCATCGGGCATGCGGTGTTCGGCCAGGTGCGCGAACTTCGCTTTGGGGAGCTTTCCGCCCATCACTTTCACCGCCGACTGGTGCGCGATCGCGCCGAGTGCGATAAAGATGCGGACGTTGGGCAGCGCCGCCAGTTGCGTTTCAAGGAACGGCCGGCACGTCCTGATTTCTTGCGGAGTCGGCTTGTTTTCGGGCGGCAGGCATTTGACCGCGTTGATGATGATCGCACCCGTCAACGCAAAGCCATCGTCCGCGCGCGCGTCATAGGTGCCCGTCGTCAGCCCGAACTTGGCGAGCGTTTCGAACAACAGCAGTCCGGCATGATCGCCGGTGAACGGCCGCCCGGTGCGGTTCGCGCCATGCTTGCCGGGTGCAAGACCGACGATTGCAAGCCAAGCCGCAGGATCGCCGAACGCGGGCACCGGCGCGTTCCACCAATCGGGAAACTCGGCGCGACAGGCGTTGCGGAAGGCAACGAGGCGCGGGCACAGCGGGCAATCATGCGGCGGTTCGGCTTGGGGAATGGGGGAGATGGTCAGCGACATTCGCGCGCCCTAACACCGCCCGGCATGCACCGCTATCTCATCGCCCTCGGCAGCAACCGCCACAGCCGTCACGGCAGCCCGCGCGCACTTTTGAAGCACCTGGCCGAAGGCCCCTCACCCCTTCTTCTTCGCGGCTTCGCGGCTTTGCGTGAGAAAGGCGGACTCACGCAAA
>JBJXFA010000023.1:0-4809 GCA_046153865.1 Sphingomonadaceae bacterium | reverse complement strand
AACCTGTCGGGATAACGATGCAGTGCTTCGGCGGTACGGTCGTCGTTGGTGTGGATAACGCCGACGCGGATGTTGAATTCGTCCATCTTGGCGAGCGTTTCCTCGATCGAGGAATCGCGAGTCTGCCCCTCGGCCAGTTCGCCGGGCAAATCCTTGAACATATATTCCGCCGGGTGCCGGTCCCACTTCACCTTCTCGCTGGCGACCAGTGGTGCATGGGTGCGGTCTCGAAAGCCGATCAGCGTATCGATAACGCCAATGTCGCGGGGACGGGGCATGGTTTTCCTCTCGCAAGCGCGCGTTTCGTCAGCTATTGCGACAGGGCATGTGCATTGTAAAGCATGCGCTGAGGGCCTTGCCCGAAGCGACTTTTTCCGACAGGAAAAAAGTGTAATGCACCAGACGCGTTACATTAATGGCGTGACAGATTAGGGACGGGATTGGCACTGGGATCGGCACTGGCATCGGCGGACGTGAACGGCGGCGCGACCCTAATTGGCTGGCGCGACCGGCTGCGCGTCCCTGTCATCGCCGCACCGCTGTTTCTGATTTCGACGCCGAAACTTGTCATCGCGCAGTGCATGGCGGGGGTAATCGGCACCTTGCCCGCGCTCAACGCGCGGCCTTCGGCGCAGTTCGGTGAGTGGCTGGCCGAGATCGTCGAGACGCTGACCGGCTGGAACCGGCGCAATCCGGACAAGCCCGCTGCGCCATTCGGCGTCAATCTGGTCGTCCACCGAAGCAATCCGCGACTCGACGAAGACCTGGCGCAGTGCGCCCAGTACCGAGTGCCGCTCGTCATCAGCTCGATGGGCGCGCGTGGCGAGGTCAACACGGCGGTGCAGGCTTATGGCGGGGTGACGCTGCACGACGTCACCAATCAGGCGCATGCGCGCAAAGCCATCGAGCGCGGCGCAACCGGGCTGATTGCGGTCGCGGCAGGCGCGGGGGGACATGCGGGGGCCGTGTCGCCGTTCGCGCTGATGCAGGAGTTGCGGGCATGGTTCGACGGGCCGCTGGTGCTCGCGGGGGCCATTGCTTCGGGACGGGCAATTGCGGCGGCGCGGCTGCTCGGCGCGGACTTCGCCTATGTTGGCTCCGCGTTCATTGCGACCCAAGAGGCCAGCTGCGCCGAGGCGCAGAAGGGCGCGGTCGTCGCGTCAGGCGCCGACGACATCGTCTATACGCCCGCGTTCAGTGGCACACCGGCCAATTATCTGCGAAGTTCGATCGTCGCCGCCGGACTCGATCCCGACGATCTTCCGACAACGCGGCGCGCGACCGACGTGGCCGCGCAGGACAGCGCTGCCAAAGCCTGGACCGACATCTGGGGCTGCGGCCAGGGCATCGGCACAACGCACGCCATCGAGCCGGCGGCAGCGGTGATCGATCGGCTCGCCCGCGAATATGACGAGGTTAGCCCATGAATTTCGATTATACCGACGACCAGAAGGCGTTGAAGGACGAAGCACGGCGGTTCCTGCTTGCGGCCTCGCCCCTGTCGGTCGCGCGCGGGGTGCTCGAGGATTCCGCCGCTGGATATGACGCAGCGCTGTGGGCACGCATTGGGGAGCAGGGCTGGTGCGGAGCAGCCATCCCGGAGAACTATGGCGGCCTTGGCCTTGGCTATGTCGAGCTATGCGCGCTGGCCGAGGAACTGGGCCGAGCCGTCGCGCCGATCCCGTTTGCGTCGAGCGTCTACCTGTTCGCCGAGGCGCTGCTGCTGGCAGGGTCGGAAGACCAGAAGTCGATGCTGCTGCCGCTGATCGCCAGCGGAGAATTGATCGGGACGCTGGCCGTTTCTGAAGGCCCCGGGGCACTGACCGCCGAGCGGATCGCGGCACAGGTGACGGGAGGATTGCTGTCGGGCATGAAGCTGCCTGTTGCCGACGGCATGGCGGCGGGCAAGGCCGTGGTGCTGGCGCAAGGCGAGGCAGGGCTCTCTCTCTACCTTACCGACCTGAGCGGCCCCGGTGTCATCCGTGAAGCCGTTTCGACGCTCGACCCGACGCGTGGCATGGCGCGGGTGCGCTTCGACGGCGCGCCGGTGGAACTGGTCGGCGCGCCCGGTGAAGGCCTGGCGCTGGTCGCACGTGTTCAGGAACGCGGCGCCATCCTGCTCGCGTTCGAACAATTGGGCGGTGCGGATCGTTGCCTTGAAATGGCGCGCGACTAGGCGCTCGAACGCTACGCCTTCGGTCGCCCCATCGGCAGCTATCAGGCGATCAAGCACAAGCTCGCCGATGTGTTCGTGAAGAACGAAGTTGCCCGCGCCAATGCCTATTACGGGGCATGGGCGCTGTCGACTGACGCGCCCGAGCTGCCGCTGGCAGCGGCGGCCGCGCGCGTCGCGGGATCTGCCGCTTACTGGATGGCGTCGAAGGAAATGATCCAGACCTTTGGCGGCATCGGCGTGACATGGGAGGCGGACTGCCATTTCTTTTTCCGTCGTGCGCGTCACCTGGGACTGGTCGTCGGCGCGCCGCGCGACTGGAAACGGCGGCTCGCTGACCGGCTTGAGGAACGTGTCGAAGCGGAGAAACAGTCATGAACTTCGACGACAGCCCGGCCGAAGCCGAATATCGCGCAACCGTTCGCGCCTGGATTGAGGCGAACGGGCCCGATTTGTCGATCCTCGCGCCTGAAGAACGCCGCGCCTGGCACGACAAGCACAAGGAAGTTGCCCGCGTCTGGCAAGCGACCAAGGCCGATGCAGGCTATGCCTGCATTTCGTGGCCGAAGGCGCGCGGCGGCGCAGGCGGAACCGCCATCGAAGAAGCGATCTTCAATCAGGAAGAGGCGCGGGCCGGCTTGCAGTTCACTTATTTCATGACCGGGCTGCACATGCTGCTGCCGCCGTTGATGGAATTCAGCAGCGATGAAGCGTCGCTCGCGCGCGTTGCGCCTGCAGTGCGCGGTGACGAGATCTGGTGTCAGCTGTTTTCCGAACCGTCGAGTGGGTCGGACTCGGCCGCGACACGGACAATGGCAGGGCGCGACGGCGATCACTGGGTCTTGAACGGGCAAAAGGTCTGGAACAGTGGCGCGCATGCCGCCGATTACGGCATGGTGACTGCGTGCACCGACCCCGAGCTGCCCAAGCACAAGGGGCTGTCGGCGTTCTGGCTCGACATGAAGACGCCGGGCCTCGAAGTCCGGCCGATCAAGATGATGTCGGGCGACAGCGAGCTCAACGAAGTGTTCCTCGAAAACGTTCGGATACCGGCCAACCAGATGGTCGGCACGACCGGCGACGGCTGGAAGGTCGTGATCTCGACCTTGATGAACGAACGCGCGGCGCTGGGGTCCGGCACAGGACTTGGTTGGCGCGACGTGATGGAGATTGCGCGGCGCAGCCCCGCGTTCGACGGCTCGACGCTCGAGGACCCGGCATTTCGCGAATGGCTCGCGGAGTATTATGTGAATGCCGAGGCCATCCGCCTGCTCAGCTTCCGCACCCTGACCGCGCTTTCGCACGGCAAGGCACCGGGGCCCGAAGGATCGGCGGGCAAGCTGCTCTGGGCGACGCAGACGCAGGAGCTGACCAATCAGGCGCTCGATATCCAGGACGCTTTCGGCCTGATCGACGATCCCGATATCGCGTTGCTGAACGGCGGCTTCCAGCACCGTTTCATGTGGGCACCCGCGCTACGGCTCGGCGGCGGCACCGACGAGATCATGAAGAACATCATTGCCGAACGCGTGCTCGGCCTGCCCGGCGACGTCCGGGTCGATAAGGCCGTACCGTTTCGCGAAATTCCGACCGGGAGATGACGATGGCGAGCAACTCAAAATCCGACCGCGGCTATACAAGCCTGCCGATTCCCTTCGGCTGGTTCGGCGTCGCCATGTCCGACGAGATCGCGATCGGCGAGATCCGGACGATGCGCTATTTCGGCACCGAGTTCGTGATGTGGCGTGGGGGCGATGGGGTGCTCAATGCCGTCGATCCCTATTGCCCGCATCTCGGCGCGCATCTGGGCGTGGAAAGCACGGTCAACGGCAACGATCTGCGCTGTGCGTTTCATCACTGGAGTTTCAGCGGCGAGGGCGGTGTCACCGACATTCCCTATACCAATGTCATCGCGCCGCGTCTGAAACGGCAATGCCTGCCGACCTGGCCGGTCAAAGAGTCTGAAGGCGTCGCTTATGTCTGGTATCACCCCACAAAAGCTGCACCGAAATGGGATGTCGCGGCGATGCCCACCTGCCCGGAAGGCGACTGGATCCTGCATTCGACCTATGAGTGGGTCATCGACATCCATGTGCAGGAAATCACCGAAAACGGGCAAGATCACGCCCATTTCAACGCTGTCCACGGCGTCACAGGCCCGGCCGAGGGCGACTTCAAGATCGACGGCTGGGTGCGAAGCAACAAGGTCGTCGCCGAAATGGTGACGCCGCGCGGGCCGATGACCGGGATCATCGATGTGACGGCGACGGGACCCGGCCAGTCGATTACCGAGTTCAAGGACGTGACCCACGTCGTCCATAACCAGCAGCAGACGCCGATCGATGCCGAACACACCCATTTGCGCTGGCAGATGTACCATGCGCCGGGTTTGAGCGAAGGCCGCCTGCGCGTCACCGACGCGCGCATTCGCGATCTGGTGAAGCAGGTCAATCAGGACATCCCGATCTGGAATGCGAAGATTTTCAGAGCCGAGCCGCTGCTCGTCAAGGGCGATGGGCCGATTTTGGCCTATCGCCGTCAATATCAGAAATTCTATGAGGGCGGTGCATGAGCACAGCGGTGACGCCGCGGATCGGGCGGATCGGGATCTGGTCGATGGAACTGCGGTTCGGCGA
>JBJXFA010000022.1:0-2684 GCA_046153865.1 Sphingomonadaceae bacterium | reverse complement strand
CAACGGCGCTCGTGATGGCCACAGGTGCTATCTGGCTGTGGATCGCGGGGCCGTGGTTCACGGGCGGCGTTCAGACGCTGCTGCGCAAAGGGCTGACGCTGTCCCGCGAAGATATCACAGGTTTCGATCCAGCGGCGCGCGGCGTTGCACTCGTAGAGCCGGTGCTCCTGCCGCTTGCGGTCCTCGCCGGAATGGCACTCGCCGGGTCGATCGCCGCACCCGCGCTGCTGGGCTCGCTCGGCTTTCGTGCCAGCGGCTTTGCGCCCAAGCCTTCGAAGCTCAACCCGGCGACCGGACTGACCCGGATGTTCGGGTCGCAGGGTCTGAGCGAGCTCGGCAAATCGGTCGCCAAGGTGCTCGTGCTGGGTGCGGTCGGCTGGTGGTTGATGGCGCGCAGCCTCGGCACGATGGCGGGCATGGGGGCTGCCGACCTGCGCGGCGCTGCATCGGCGATGGGGGCGCAGTTTCTTGGCATCGTCCTGTGGTTGACGCTGGGTCTGGGTGTGATCGGCCTGATCGATGCGCCGATCCAGCTCATCCGCCGCAACGCGCGGCTGCGCATGACCAAGAACGAAGTGAAGGAAGAGATGAAGGAAAGCGAAGGTTCGCCCGAGACCAAGCATCTCGCCAAGCAGCGCCGCCACGACATCCTCGGCGGTTCGGCGCGACGCGCGGTTACCGAGGCGACCGTCGTTCTCACCAATCCCACGCATTTCGCGGTCGCCTTGCGCTATCGTCCGGGCATCGATGCCGTACCGATGGTCGTTGCACGCGGGCGCGGCGAGACCGCGCTGGCGATAAGGGCGCTCGCGCGCGAAGCCGACGTGCCGCAGCTTGATTATCCGCAGCTGACGCGCGCGATCTACTTCACCGCGCGCGCCGGCCAGCCGATCGCGCAGGATCTCTACCTCGCGGTCGCGACCGTCCTCGCGTTCGTCTTCAATCTCGATCGTGCAATGGCGGAAGGGATCGTTCCGCCGGAAGTGGCCGTGCCGCCCGCCAAGCGCTTCGACGCGCAAGGGCGCAAAAAGGAATGATCCGCCTAAAGCTTCGCGGCCGGGGGCCGTTTCCCGAAACAAGCAAAGGATCGGCGCAATGATACCCTCGATCGCAAACAGCCTTGGCTTCGGCTCGGGAATCGATGTGCGGCAGCTGGTCAGCGATCTGGCAGCGGCTTCGCGCGCACCCAAGGCCGCGCGTTTCGATGCCCGCGCGCAAGCCGTTCAGGCAAGCATCAGCGCAGTCGCGCAGGCGCGTGCCGATCTCGACGGCTTTGCAACCTCGCTTTCGGCGTTGATCGCTGGCGGCACGCTGCAAAGCCAGCCGATCGTGTCCGATGCGACTGTGCTCGATGCCAGGGCTAAGTCGAACGCGTCGATCGGCGCGCTGTCTGCACAGATCGAAGTCACACGGCTGGCGCGCGGGCAGACACTGGCGTCGGGGTTCCTTGCCGCGTCGACCGATCCGGTCGGCGTCGGCGCACTGACGCTGACGATGAACGGGCGTGACTTTTCCATCGCGATCACAGCTGCAAACGACAGCCTCGACGGGCTGGCTTCCGCGATCAACGGCGCGGGAAGCGGCGTGACGGCAACCGTCGCGAGCGATACGGCCGGGGTGCGGCTTGTGCTGAAGGGTCCGACCGGCGCGGTCAACAACTTCACGATTGCCCAGGCCAGCGGCAGCACGACGCTCGATCGCTTCACAAGTGCGCAACTCACCCCGGTGCAAACCGCGCTGGACGCGAATTTTACTGTCGATGGACTGACCTACACGCGGCCGAACAATGTCGTCGACGATGTCATCGCCGGGGTCAGCTTCACGATGAAGAAAGTGGCGGCGGGAACGCTTGTCAATCTTGGGGTGGCGCGACCGGGCGATACACTGAAAACGACACTTGCCAATTTCGTATCTGTTTTCAATGAGCTCAAGGCCAGTCTGAATGAAGCGCGAAGCGCGACGAAGGGTGACCAGGCGATCGGCTCGCTCGAGCGGCAACTGGCGCAACTCGTATCGAAAAGCGTGACGAGTGGCAGCGGTCCGCAAAGCCTGTCGGCGATCGGCGTGAAGACCAATCGCGACGGGACGATCATGCTCGACGAAGCCGTGTTCACGCGCGCCTATGCTGCCGATCCGAACGCGGTCGAGGCGATTTTTGTCCCGCCGCGCGATGCGACCCGCACCGCGCTGACCGATCCCGGCATCGGCGGCGCGTTCGAAGCGCTCAAGTCGGCAGCCACCGGCACGACCGGACCGCTGACCGGCGTCTCAAGCCGCCTTGGCAAGGAGGCCGCCGCGATCGCCGTCGATCGGCAGCGGATGGAAGCGCGCGAAACGGCTTATGCTGCACGGCTCGAGCGACAATTCGGGAGCGTCGATGCGCGTGTCGGCGCATTGAGAGCGACGCAGAGCTATCTCGATCAGCAGATCAAGCTGTGGACGCAAAGCCGGTGAGCGGGGCACGATCCTATCCGCAAGTGCGGCAAACGCCTGCCTTCCGATACCAGAACATCGAACTGGCAAGCCGTATCGAAAGCGCGACGCCGCACGGGCTCGTTGCGCTGCTCTATTCTGAACGTCAGTTGTCGCTTGCTGTTCTGGCGCGCGCGGTCGACGTGGGCGATCACGCCCGGCGCGCGGAGCAGCATCTGCGGGCCGCTTCGATCATCCATGCGCTCGATGCG
>JBJXFA010000084.1:0-11584 GCA_046153865.1 Sphingomonadaceae bacterium | reverse complement strand
TGACTTCAGGGCTGAGCCGACCCCGGAGATGTCTGCCAAACGGCGCGGCGTTCAGGATATCGTCGACCTGTTTCAAGCCCCCGATCAACGCCGCGACATCGCGCGGGTCGCCCAGCAACCGGTGATCGATGACCGGCTTATCCGCAGGGTCTGCGCTATGAAGACGAATTTCACCACGGCTGCGCGGCTTGGCGACATTGGCGAAGACCATCACGCCGGGCCGCTTGTGCGGGCCGCGCGTGGCCGGGTCGAAAGCAAGCGGGCCGAACTGGAGCTTGATGTCGGGTTCGGACAGATCTGGCCGAGAACGCAGATATGCCATCGCTTCGACTGGCGTCGCCGACAGCGGCCCCCGACCGAACAACAAATAGTTCACGAAATTCATTGGCATCCGCCAGCGATTAATCATCGTGTTGTAGGTCGGTACATCGACGAAATAGCTGGTCTGGACGCTGGCATGTTCCTGAAGATTACGGCCGACCTCGGGTGCATCGGCCTGCACTTCGATACCGAGCGCTCGCAGTTGCGCGGCTTGGCCGATGCCCGAGCGCATCAGGATCGCGGGCGATTGCAACGTGCTGGCGCTGACGATAACCTCGCGCCGCGCGCCGATGTCGCGCGCCTGTCCGTCCTTGATGTAGCGCACCCCGGTGGCGCCCCCCTCCGCGATCAGCACCTTGTCGACCAGCGCCCCGGTGACGACTGTCAAGTTCGGTCGCCGCAGCGCCGGTTCGAGAAACGCCCGTGCGGCGCTCGACCGCTGGCCGTTCCGTTGGGTGACCAGATTGACGAATGCGCCGTCGATGTCGCCGGTGCAGTAATCCTCGACTTCGCGTAAGCCCCGCTCTTTGCAAGCAGCAACAAAGGCACGCGACAGAGGGTGCACGTTGCGCGGCGGCGAAACGCCGAGCGGTCCCGACATCGAATGCGACGGGCCAGCACCCCCTGCATAATCTTCGGATTTCATGAAATAGCGCTGGACGTCATTCCAGCGCCACCCGATGCACCCGAGCCGGTCGGCCCAGTCGTCATAGTCCGCCCGGCTGCCCCGGATGTAGACCATCCCGTTGATCGCCGAGCCGCCACCGAGCATTTTGCCCGCCGACCATGTGCTTTGCCGCCCCAACAGCGAAGGGTCGGGTTCGGTCGTGTACAGCCAGTCGCTCGCGGGCTTGCCAAGCATCAGGTACGACCCGACGGGCATCTTTACGAGAAAGCCGTCGCTGCGCTCGCCTGCTTCGAGCAACACCACTTTGCGCGCGGGATTTTCCGACAGCCGCGCCGCCAGCACACATCCTGCGGCACCCCCTCCGGCAATAACGTAATCGGCGTCCGCCGGGATCATTCAGGCTGGAACAGCGGGAAGGCGTCGCCCTGCCCTTTACGCACCCGGACGCGCATGCCGGTCTTCACGGCATCGGGCGCAATGCCGGTGATGCGCGTATGAAAATAGGGTCCTTCGTCGAGGCGGACCACGGCGACGACATAAGGCACGTCGCCGGCCAGTTCTTTCACATAGGCGCGGTAGAGGATCGTGTAGGTGTCGATTGTGCCGGCCCCTGACGTCGGCGCCCAAGCCATCGGTGCCTGGCCGTGGTCGATACAGCAGGACGCGGGCCAGTCGTGGCGGCCGCAGGTGCTGCAACGGTGGAGCAGAAAGCTCTCATCGGCCTTCCATGCATCCCAGAATGGCGCGTCCAGTTCACCGGCAACGAGCGGCCCGACGTCTTCTTCGGTCATGCCTCGGCTCCCAGGATCAGCGTGCCGTGCGACCAGGTATTCTGCACGCCACCATTCAGCCCGTGCCCGCTCGTCAGCGCGATCCGGGCGCCCTCGACCTGCGTTGCCCCGGCCTCGCCGCGCAATTGTTTCATCGCCTCGATCAGCGGCGTAAATCCTGCAGCGTAAAAGCCGGAAATCTGTCCGCCGCCCGTGTTCGACGGGATTTCGCCGCTGAGCGAAATGCCACCGTCGGCAACGAACGGCCCGCCCTGCCCCGGCGCACAGAACCCGTAATGTTCGAGCTGCATGATTATGGAGATCGTAAATGGGTCGTAGAATTGCGCGGTATCGATATCGCGGAGCGACAGGCCCGACTGCGCCAGCGCGCGCCCGATCGCCGGAGCAATTGCGTCGTGATGCGCGTAGACGTCACGCTTGTGCCAGTTGCCGATATTATGGCCCGTTCCCGCACCCAGCAGGAACACAGGGTGCTTCTGCGCCATCGACTTGGCGCGTTCGGTGCTCGTCACGATGAAAACGGCCCCGCCATCGGTGTCGCGGCAGCAGTCGAGCATGTGAAACGGATCGACGACCATCGGCGAGGCTTGATGGTCCGCCAGCGTGATCGGCTGGCCGTAACCCATCGCATCGGGACGGTTGACGGCGTGGTCGCGCAACTGCACCGCGACCGCCCCTAGGTGCTCACTGGTGGTGCCGTAATGGTCCATATGCCAGCGCGCGTGAAGCGCGTGGGCGCTGGCTGCACCGATCATCCCGACCTGCGCCGGATAGCCATAGCCGAGCGACCCGAACGACATCTTGCCACCAAAACCCGGCATGCCGCCCGAGGACGGGGCCATGGCATAGGCACAGGCGACCATGTCCGCCTGGCCCGACAGGATTGCGCCTGCTGCCATGATGAAGGTGCACGGTGCCGTCGCTCCGCCAGTCTGCACGGGCCAGGAAAAGTTCGGCGAGAGACCGAGATAGCGCAGATCCTCGCGCTCGTGCGACGCAAGGATATATCCATCTATGGCATCGCGCCCGATCCCGGCATCGACCAGCGCCAGTTCGAGTGCTTGCCGCCGCAGTTCGACCTCGGTGACGCCGAGCGCGCGGCCCTGTTTGGTCACGCCCATGCCGACGATGGCGATCCTGCCGCGTTTCATCGTCAGACCGCCGAGCCGAGGTTCATGACCTGTATTTCCTGGAACGCTCTGAAACCCTCGATCCCTTTCTCGCGCCCGACACCGCTCATCTTGTGTCCGCCGATCGAGGCTGTCGGGCTGGAAAAGAAGGAATTGACGTTGATCGTGCCGGTGCGGATCCGCTTGGCGACGTCAAGCGCGGCGCGCGCATCCTTGCCATAGACATAGCCCGACAGGCCGAGCGAGGAATCATTGGCCATTTCAACCGCATGATCGACATCGCGGTAACCGATCACACAGACGACAGGCCCAAAAATCTCGTCTTGGGCGGCGGGGTTCTTGTTGTCGGGCACGTCGAGGATGGTCGGCTCGAAGTAGAACCCCGGCCGGTCGGGGCGTTTGCCACCGGCAACCACGGTCGCGCCCGCTTCGACCGCAAGCTGCACGTAGCGTTCGCAGCGGGCCGCTTGGGCCGCGCTGACCACCGGGCCCATTGTCGTGGTGGGATCGGTTGAATCACCGATCCGCGCATAGGCGAGACTCGCTGTCATCGCCGCAAGTACCTTGGGCTTGTCCGCTTCGGGCACGAACACCCGGGTGCCGAGCACACAGCCCTGCCCAGCATGGGCAAGGCACACGCCGATCGCCGCTGAGAACGCTGCCTCGACCCGATCTGGCAAGTAAATCTGCGCCGACTTGCCGCCCAGTTCGAGTTGCAGCCTTTTCATCGACGGCGCGGCCTGCGCGGCAACCTTGCTGCCGACTTCGGTCGAGCCGGTGAAGCTGACCATATCGACGGCCGGATCGGTGGTCATCAGCGTCGCACCCTCCGGCCCCGCTTCGGCAACGATATGGAGCACGCCGTCGGGCAGCCCCGCCGCAAGCGCAGCCTCGCCCAAGGCAAGCGTCGCGAGCGGCGTGAGCGGACTGGGACGCAAGATAACGCAATTGCCGGTAACGAGCGCGCTCATCAGCTTCCACAAACTGATATGCAGGGGGAAGTTGTACGCCGAGATCGCCGCGACGACGCCGACCGGAATGTAGCGTTTGATGCTCTGGACAAAGCCGCCCGACGTGTTGATCCGCTCGTCGAGCGTTAGCGGGTTTTCTTCGATGTCGGGCAGCTTTGCATAAAGATCGAGCATCTCCCCGATCTGGCGTAGCGGCCCAGCGACCTGTGCTTCGATGATGAACCCGCCCACCGGCGCACCGGTTTCGAGGGTAATGAGCGACTTGAGCGCGTCGGTCTGCTCGACCAGCAATGCCAGAAAGCGGCGCAGCACGGCGACGCGCTCGGCCGGCTTCAGTGCCGCCCATTCGCCCTTGTCGGCAGCCGTGCGGGCAGAAGCGATGGCCTGCCTGAACTGGTCGATCGAGGCACCGGCAAACGTCGCGGCCACTTCGCCCGACGACGGATTGTGCACTGTGACCGGCGCACCGGAACCCTTCACGAGCCGGCCATCGATCAGCATATCGGTCATCATTTTCAAATCTCTCCTACGCGGACGACGACCTTGCCGGCTACGCTGTTGTCGAACAGCCCGGCCATCGCCTGCGGCAGGTGCTCGATGCCGTCCTCGATGTGCATTGCGACCTTCATGCGCCCGCTCGTGACGAGATCGGCGAGTTCGGCCTCGAACGCAGGGCGCAGTGCGTCCTGGCCGACCTGCGTGAAGCCACGGATACGCAGACTGTTGAACATCACCGCACGCAAAACATCGGGCAGGTGATCGACGCCGGTTGCCTCATCGCCCTGATATTGCGCCATCAGGCCGCAGATCAGCACGAGGCCGCCGCGCGCCATCAGCGGCACGATTGACGCGAGCAGCGGCCCGCCGACATTGTCGAAATAAACGTCCGCGCCGTTCGGCAAGGCGGTGGCCAGCTGCGCCATGAAGTCGGGCGCATGCCGGTCGATGGCCGCGTCATAACCGATCTGGCTGACCAGATAGCGGCACTTTGCCGCGCCGCCTGCAATCCCGACCGCGCGTCCGCCACGCGCATGGATCAGCGCGCCCGCAGCCGACCCCACCGCGCCTGCAGCGCCGCTAACGAGGAAAGTCTGGCCCGCCTCGACGCCACCGGCGACCTCGAGCCCGACATAGGCGGTGAACCCAGGCAGGCCCCCGATGCCCAACGCGTTCTCGGGACCGCCCAGTTTCGGGTTGACCCGCTGCACGCCCGCCCCGTTCGACACGGCAAAATGCTGCCAGCCGAAACGCCCCTCGACAATCGTTCCGACGGCGAAGTCGGGATGATTGGACTCGATAACTTCCCCGACCGCAGGGCCGGGGATTGTCGTGCCCAGCGGCATCGCCGGCATTTTACCGCCGAGCGGTGCCGGATCGATGAACAGCCGCAGCATCGGGTCGACCGAAACATAGAGCGCGCGCACGAGGAACTCGCCGTCGCCGATGGCGGGCACGGTCAGCTCTTCGATGCCGAAATCGGACGGCTGCATCGCCCCTTGCGGGTGCCGGCGCAGGACGATGCGCTGTCCGCTGGGCATAAGGTAACTCTCCGGCTTATATTTATGTGCAGGCGGACTAGAGGTTGTAGAGGATCTTCGCCCGACCGCCGATGATCATGTTTTTGTCGGCCTCCGGCACGCCCGCGAACAGCTCCTCGATCTTCTCCATCGAGTGCGGAAACGTTGTTTCCGAATGCGGATAGTCCGACGACCACATGATGTTGCCCGCGCCCGGCATGTCGCGCGTCAGGATGCCGACGCGGTCATGGATGAACGATCCGTAGATGTTGCGATCCATGAAAAAGCTCGGCGGCTTTTCCAGAACGCTGTTCACCCAGTGGCGCTGCTTGTGCCATGTTTCGTCCATGTAGTTTGCCGCGAACGCGAGCCAGCCAACACCACTTTCGACCGACACCAGTTTAAGGTCGGGGAAGCGCTGGAAGACGCCGCCATAGATCATGATTGCAATCGGTTCGGCCATGCCGAATTTCGACATCAGCAGATCGGACAGGAAGAACTTCGGCTCGGTAAAGCGCACGGCGCGACCGCCGAGGTGGATAGTGATCGGGACGCCGAGGTCGCACGCCGCCTTCCAGAACGGATCGAATTCGGCATCGGCATAGCTGCGGTCGCCGGTGACGTCGCCGGTCAGCGCCATCGTCTGCGATTCACTGCTTTTCAGCGACTCGAGCTTCTTCATCGGGAACGCTGGAATGTTGATCGCCTTCAATCCGCGTTTTACGCAATCGCGCATCAGCGCAATTGCGACATCTACATCCTGCATGGGGATGTAGCCAACACCGACGAAGCGCTTCGGATCGTGCGCGCAGAAATCGGCAAGCCAGTTGTTGTAAGCGGTAAAGCTAGCGGTGAAGAGTTCGATGTTCGACGTACCGAGCGGCCCGCCGCCGAACAGCACGGCAGTGTCGATGCCATCCTCGTCCATATCGGCCAGGCGCGCCTTGGGCATCCAGCCACCCGCGCGGGCGTCAGCGACGCGGCCTTCCATCTTGAAGTCTTCGCCTTTGCGACCGGCCTGTGCGCTGATCAGGTTGACCTTCCGGCGCTTGCCCTCGAACACGATGTAATCGCAGTCCTCGCCGTGCTCGACCTGCGGCGCGTGCTCGCGCAAGCTCTCGGGCAGGTAATCCGCCCACATGTCGTGCGACGGATTCACATGCGCGTCAGCATCGACGATCAGCGCTTTTGATCGGCTGTCGGGACGGGGGGCAACGAGCGTGTCGGTGTGGTCAGCCATGCGGTCTCTCCTTCGTTGCCGTTGAAATTACTTGCTCCAGACTATCAAAGCAAATATGAAACAACGGCAAGTTGATATCATATGGGTATCAAGCATCAGTCAGTTCATCCAGACTCGCGGCTCGCTGCGGCCACTTGCAGGTTGAGCCGCGCGGGCTTCAGGCCCGCAGCGTTTGCAGTCAGCGTCAGCCACCCCGATTGCTTGCCCGGGCGCAGTATTGCCAGCGCCTGACCATGCCAGGTCCAGCGGCGCGGACGCTTGAAGCTATCGACATTGTGCGGGTTGCCGTTCGCGACCCCCGCGAGTTCACCCGCGCCCTCGACTGCAAAGTCGACCCTGAGTGTCGCATCCGGCACGACCCGTCCGCGATCGTCGACCACTTCGACGAGGACATGTGCGAGGTCGGCGCGACCGGTCGTCAAACCGCGCACATCGGACACGAGGCGCAGCGCGGCGGGCTTGCCGGTAGTGGCCAGCGTCTTGCGGGCGATTTCCTTGCCGCCCCGGCTCGCGACCGCAACCAGTGTGCCCGGCGCATAGGGCACATTGAACACGGAGATCCGCTTGTCGGTTTCCACCAGCGCCTTGGTTTCGACGCGCTTGCCATTGAGCAAGAGCGTCACGCTGTCCCCGTCGGTATAGACGCGAACCAGCATCGGCTGTCCGGCAGGAACGTCCCATGTCCAGCTTTCCAGTTCGTCGAACCATGAATAGCCGATGTTGAACGCGCGCAGACCGCCGGGGATCGGCCGTTCGACCATCATCTCGAGCGGGCTGAGCCCCTCGACGACATGCCGGTAATGGCTCTGCGGCCGCCGCTGGCCGATCAGGTCAATGTCGCCCTGGGCATTGCTGAACCAGGGATAGGGGATTTTGCCCGTGACAGGATCATAGGCGTGGACGCCCATTTCCTTGAGCGAACGGCCGATGAGCGGCGCGCCAGATCCTGCGTCCCCCATATAGTCCCAGCCCGACCACACCCAGCTGCCGACGTACCACGCGTTGTCATTCGCCAGCTTCCAGTCGTCATAGATGTGCGCGACTGTATTCTCGCTCTGGAAGAACGCCCTGTCGGTGTGCGCCGCGCGTTGGGCGGCCGATGGTGCGCTGTGGAAATCGCCGACATCGACATAGGCCCAGATCTCGGGCCCGGCCCCATTGCCCGTGAACCCGGCCACATTCATACCGCCGCGCCCGACCGGGCGGGTTGTGTCGAGCGACCGGACGAGCGCCGCGAGCTTGGGACCATATTTGTTCGGGTCGGATGGAATTTCGTTGCCCACCGACCAATAGATGACGCTCGGATGATTGCGGTCGCGCCGGATCATCGCGCTCAGGTCGCGCTCCCACCAATCGGGGAAATGGGTGTGATAGTCGTCGGGGAGTTTCTGGATGTCCCACATGTCCGAAAACTCTTCGAGCACCAGAATTCCCAGCCGGTCGCACGCGTCGAGCATCGCGGGCGATGGCGGATTATGCGCCGCGCGAATGGCGTTGAATCCGGCCGCCTTCATGACCTCGACCGTGCGGATTTCGGCGCGGTCGATGGCAACGGCACCGAGCGGGCCATGGTCGTGATGGATGTTGCCGCCGCGCAGCTTGTAGGTCTTGCCGTTGAGCTGGAAGCCGACAGACCCGTTCCACACCAACGTGCGGATGCCGAACGGCGTGGTGACCGTATCGACGACTTTCCCGGCGATCAGCACTTCGGCGCGAACGGTGTACAGGTTGGGATGCTCGGGCGACCACAGCGCGGCCCCCTTGAGCGCGATCTCAGTCTGATAGATGGCCTCGCCAGCGCCCGGGACGGTTTGCGCCGCTGCAGTTTGGGTTGCGACCGCGCGTCCTTGCGGATCGAGCACGGTAAGGCGGACGCTTGCATCGACCGGCGCCGTGTTCGCATTGGCGGTCGTCACCGCAACGCGTGCCACCGACCGTTTCGGGTCAGCCACCGGCGTCGTCACCTGGACGCCCCATGTGGGAATGCGTACATAATCCGTGACGGTCAGCCAGCTGTGCCGATAAATGCCCGATCCAGTATACCAACGGCTCGGTTTGCCGCGATTGTCGACGCGCACCGCTACAACATTGTTTCCGCGCGGGTCGAGGTGCGGCGTCAGGTCATAGGCGAAACTGGTGTAGCCATTGGGGCGAAACCCTAAATGCTTGCCGTTGATCCAGACGTCGGCGTTACGGTAAATGCCGTCGAAGCGCAGTTCGATACGGCGATTGCCGCCGGGCGGCATGTCGAAGTGCTTGCGATACCAGCCGATGTTGCCAACCGTATAGCCCTGCCCGCGCCCGCCCGGCATCAGGATGCGCCCGAAACCGGGGATCGTCATGTCCATGTCGGGCTTCGGATCGGCATTCAGATCGAACGGACCGATCACCGGCGGCGCGACGCCATCGGCTGAAGGCATGGTGTGAAAGGCATAGAGCGACGGATCGGCGGTCGCACCGCCGTCGTCGGAGCCATTCGGCAAATCCTCGATCCGCCAGTCGTGCGGCAGATCGAGCTTGCGCCAATTGCCATCGGCGAACCCGGGCGCCTGCGCGTTGTCAGGATCACCGAGGAAGAATTTCCAGTCAGCATCGAACGACGTGTCGCGTGTGGTCGGTTTATCGGGACCGGAAGCGGCGTGCAGGCGCGGCGCGGCAATGGCGGCGGCAACAGTTGCCGAAGCTTTGAGCGCGGATCGTCTCGAAATGTCTGCCATAGGACTCAGGGCCTCATTCCATGTTCGCCGAGAAAGCGCAGCATCGATTGCCGCACCAGCTGGTTGCCGATGCCGCCGCTACGCAAGTCGAAAGAATGCTCCGCATAAGGCATTTTGATGAGCCGCGTTTCGATGCCGGCGGACCTTGCCGTCGCCTCAAAGGCATAAGCCGCTTGCGGATCGACCAGATGATCGGACTCAGGAATGATCAGCAGCGTCGGGGGTGCCTTGGCGTCAATATGCGTCGCAGAAGCAATCGCGGTGTATCTATCGGGAAACTTCTCCGGCGAACCGCCGGTATAATGGTCGCCCATCATTCGCCCGAAAGGGCCGAGCAATGGATCGACCGGCCGGTACATGCGCGCCGGATCGACAACCGGGTAAAGCGCGATCGTCGCCGCGACATGCGGCACCGCACCGGGGCATGAGGGCGTTAGCGTTCCGGCATTGGCGCGGTATGAAAGGTTGAGGACGAGGTTTCCGCCTGCGGATTCTCCCCACAACGCCATTCGCGAAACATCCCCACCAAAGCGGGCAGCATTGGCCCCGACCCAGGCAAGCGCACAGCCAAGCTGGGGCTCGACAATATTCCACGTGTTACGCTTGTCGGTTGACAGGGTGTATTCGAGCGTAATCACCAGATAACCGCGCGCGACAAACCAGCGATAATCTGCCTCGCGCTGCTTGAGGGTCTGGCCGCCCCAGCCGCCACCGTGAATATAGACGAAGATGGGCGCGGGTCGGCGGCCGGGCACTGGGCGATAAATGTCGAGCGGCAGTTTTTGGCCATCATAGGCTGCGTAAATGATCGTTTCAGGCTTGGGACCCGGCGCGCTTTGCGACGTCGCAAACGCGGCTTGTATCAGGTCGATGCTGATGCCATTCGCCCGCGCCACGCCGATTTGCTTTACCTGAACATAGGCAAAGCCGAGCGCCGCAGTCGTCGCAAGCAACGCCACGACAAAGGTGCGCTTATGACGATTGCGGCGCCAGCGGAGAAACAGCCCGACCGCACCGACAAGTGAAACCAGGGTGACCCAGGGACCATAGCCAGCCGTAAGAACCGGACCGAGCTCGCCCAGAACCGGGATCGCCGGGATAAGGCTACCAATCGCCGCGAGTCCGAAGAACGAGAGCAGCGCATAGGTGAGGAATTTCAAGGCTATGGTCACGCCCCCCGTTCCTTTCCCCCACGCGCCAAAGGCGCGGCCACCTGAGGAAGCCGCGCCTTTCATGTTGTTGCCAAACCTACTTCGAGCCGAAGGCGTAGCGCAGCGTCACGCCCAGTTCGCGCGGCAGGGTCGTGCGGACCTGATCGTAACCGCCAGGCGCTATGGCATAGGGGCTGTACACGTTGTTCACCGGGGTGATCCGCGCCAGTTCCGCCTGCTTGTCGAACACGTTCTTGGCATAAACGCCGAGGGTCCAGGCGCTGTGCCCCCCGTTCAACCCGGCATAGAGATCGACGATGGCGTACGCCGGTGTCGCCCTGAACGCACCCGCTGTGCTGAAGTTGCCATAGTTGGGGTTGTTGCCCTTGTACGACAGGTTGAAGCGCAGATACCCCTCTAGCGAGTCAGTGATCGGAATGTTGTAATTCCCGCTCGCCGTCGCCGAGAAGGGCGAGTCCTGATTCAGTACTTGTCCGGCAACAGAGGGGCAGAAGTTGATCGGGTTTGCGGCGGTCACCGGCGCTGTTCCCGCGCAATCGCCTGGGTTTGCGGGAACGAGCCCGCCCTTCGACTTGATCTGCGAATATGCGAGCGTTGCGTTCAGCGTCAGGTTGCGCACCGGCTGCGCGTTGACTTCGATTTCAAAACCGCGAACCGTCGAATCGACGTTGCGGTAGAATGCGAGGCTGGTCCGTGCGACGCGGCTCGACACGGTGTTCCAGTACTGAACGCCCTCAAAGGTCGTCAGCTGGTTCTTGTAGTCCAGCTGGAACACCGATGCATTGATCTGCAACGCGCGCCCCCAGCTCGTCTTGATACCGACCTCGTAGGATTTCGCCGTTTCAGGTGCCGGCGTTACGAGATTGGCCGGCAGGCCGGGATTGTTGATCGCAGGCAGCCCGGTGCGGAACGAGCTTCCGGTCGTCGCATAGACGAGAATATCGTCGGTGAATTTATGCGACAAAGAGAAGTTATAGAGCGCATCGGTATATTTGTCGTTGTTGCTCTGGGTTGAATTGCCAACGCCGGCCGCAACGACCGCATCGCACGTTCCGGGATAAGCCGTGCTCGCGACGATGTTGGCACCCGAGAATGCG
>JBJXFA010000080.1:0-2615 GCA_046153865.1 Sphingomonadaceae bacterium | reverse complement strand
CGAAATGATCGCGCGCTCGCTTTCCTCGATCACTCCCGACTTCGACGCCTCGGCTACGATCAGGTGCAGCTCTTCCGCCGTGACATGATCCTCAGATTCGCGGTTGAGGCCGATCAGGCGAAAGACGAGCGCGCTGGTCGAATCGAGCAGCCAGACGAGCGGCGCGGTCGCCTTCGACAGCCATAGCATCGGGCGCGACACAAAGGCAGCGATCGGTTCCGGCGAACGCAGCGCGAATTGCTTCGGCACCAGTTCGCCGATGATCAGAGAGGCAAAAGTGGTAATGACGATGACGAGACCGAACCCGAGGGTTGCCGCGGTTTCATGGCTCACGCCAAGCTGTTCGAGACGCTCGCCTGTCGGCCCGCCGAGGCTCGCCCCCGAATAGGCACCAGCAAGAATCCCGATGAGCGTAATCCCGATTTGCGCCGTGGAGAGCAATTTGCCCGGGTCGGCCGACAGGTCGAGCGCGACGCGCGCACCGCCCACGCCTTTGCGTGCCATCGCTTCCAGCCGGGGCTTGCGCGCCGAGACAATGGCCAATTCGGACATGGCGAACACGCCGTTCAGCGCGATCAGCGCGACGATGATGGCGACATCGGTCCAGGGATATGGCGAGAGCGCGGGCGCTGGCATGGTGTGTCCGCGATCATGCCGCTTCCGCAGCGTTGCGGCAACCGCCGCCTAGCGCCGGTCGGCAAAGAAATTTCTGAGCATCACGGCCGCTGCCGATTCGCCGACACCACCCAGCACGTCCGGCCGGTGGTGGCAGGTCGGCTGCGCGAACACCCGCGCGCCGTGATCGACACCGCCGCCTTTCGGGTCGGGCGCTGCATAGACCAGCCGGGCAAGTCGGGCGTGCGCGATGGCCCCTGCGCACATCGCGCAGGGTTCGAGCGTCACCCAGAGTGTGCAGTCCGGCAGCCGGTCCTCGCCGAGCCCCATACAGGCCGCGCGAATCGCCACGATTTCGGCATGCGCGGTCGGATCCCGGTCGCGGCGGGTGCGATTGGCGCCCTCGCCGATGATCTCGCCGTCCTTGACGACGACCGCCCCCACCGGCACTTCTCCGGCGCGTGCCGCCTCAGCCGCAAGGGCCAATGCGCGCTGCATCGGCAGGGGAAGCGGGACGACCATGGTCACCGCTTAGGGGCAGCGCGGTTGACGCGGCAAGCCTTTGCCGATATGCGCGCCGCCTTTCCGAGCAACAACGATCTTCAGGAATTACGAGCGATGGCACGCGTTTGCGAACTGACCGGCAAGGGTCGCCAGGTGGGACACAATGTGAGCCACGCCAATAACAAGACCAAGCGGACCTTTCTGCCGAACCTGCAGAACGTGACCCTGCTTTCCGATACGCTGGGCGAAGGCGTCAAGCTGCGTGTCTCGACGCACGGCCTGCGCACGGTCGAACATGTCGGCGGTCTCGACAACTGGCTGGCCAAGGCAAGCGACGATCAGCTGAGCCTGAAGGTCCAGCGCCTGAAGCGCAAGATCGCCAAGGCCAAGACTGCAACGGTCGCTGCCTAAATTGAGATCCCGCTCCTGCGAAAGCCGGAGCGTGGGTTAGCCTAACCGGCATCCAGCGCGAACTTGAGCAGGTAGCTGCCCTGCCAGCTCATGAAATTGTCGTCGGACAGCATCCAGACGACCGGGCGCCCGCCCTCGACGGTGACGGCCAGACCTTCGAAATTGTCGTGCAGCGTCGGCGACGCCAGTCGCGCGATCGTTTGGCCCTGGACCCGACGTCCTGATTCGAGCGCAGCCGGGTCGATCATGACCAGCACTGACGTAAACAAGTCTGCAATGCCAAAGCGCCGGTTGAGCACCAAGATGCGCCCGTCAGGCAGCTGCGCCGCATCGGTAGGGCTGTAGCCCGGGGGGGGAACATAGGAACGTGACGTAACGCGTGTCGCCGGGTCTGCCGGATCGCCGGAAAGGATGAGCAGTGGTCGCAACGCCATACCGATCGGCGCACGCTCGGCGAAGATGAGCATCCGGCCATCGGCCAGACGAACCATCGCCTCTGCCCCATATCTCAGGTCCCAGTTCGCCATCTCGGCCGGTCGCTTGCGCGCCAGCATGCGCCCGAAATTCGGCGTGACCTTGCACAAGCGGTTGTCGGCCTCATAGCCGACCCACCAGCCATCGCCGGCCTTGGCCAATGATTCGCTGTCGCGCTCGACCTTGTCATCCAGCGCACCGCAGCCCGCGGGCAACGGGTCGATCCGCGCGTCGACCGCCCTTCCGAACCGGGTCAGGCGGAATCGCAGCACCGATCCATAGTCGCCGATAGCGGTAACCCGGTTTCCTTCCCCGTCAGTCGCGATGTGCAGCCCCGACCAGCCGCCGAACTGGCTGGAGCGGCTGGCAAATCGCCAGCCACCGAGCAACGTCAGCCGCCCCGCGCGAATCCGCTGCGGATCATCAGCCTGAAGCGCGACTGAAGCCGAAGTCATCACGATTCGCTCCGCGCGGACCGGGATCAGAGTCGAGCTGCGCGGTCCGCCGGTCACGGCGAGTAGCACCGCCATAAAGGCCAGCCGCGCGGACGGGAAGAACCAGGAGAAAACTGTCCGCATCGGCATGCTCCTTAGCGGCTAGAACGTGCCATG
>JBJXFA010000076.1:0-5897 GCA_046153865.1 Sphingomonadaceae bacterium | reverse complement strand
GTTGAACGCGTCGTTGACCGCGAAAATCATCTTCGGGTTGATCGCATTATGCTTGTCGGCGCGGGCGAGCACGATGCGCGCGACGCCGGGCGCGGGGTCTTCGTAGCGAACGAGCGTTTCGGTCATGCATTGGGTCCTTGTGAGAGTTCGCGGGCGCGGGTTCGTAAAACATCCTTTTTGACCTTGCCCGACGGAACGCGCGGCAGGTCATCGACGAGGACCAGATGTTCGGGAAATTTCTGGCGGGCAAGCCCCGCGCCGTCGAGAAAGCGCTTGATTTCGGGCAGGTCGATCGAGCTGTCGGAGCGGCAGATGACAAAGGCGCAACCCATTTCGCCTGTTGCGGCACTTGGCATGGCGACAATCGCCACTTCAGCTACCGCCGGATGGGTGCCGAGCACATCCTCGACTTCCTTTGGACTGATGTTTTCGCCCGAGCGGATGATGATATCCTTCTTGCGCCCGGTAATGACGAGGTAGTTGCCGTGAACCGCGCGTCCGAGGTCGCCCATGCGAAAGAACCCGTCGTTGTCGAAATTTCCGTCGTTGTCCGCCGGATCGAGATAGTCTGCGAACAACCCCGGTCCGCGCGCAAGGATTTCGCCTTCGTCGCCGGCAGGCACTGCGGTGTCGTCCGCATCGACGAGCCTGACTTCGGTCGGGTAAAGGACAAGTCCATCGGTATCGGCTCCCCTGTCGGCTTGCGACCGGGTCTGGATGCCGAGCGTAACACATGTCATTTCGGTCGAGCCATAGGCGCGAAAGAACAGGCAGCCGGTGAATGTATCGCTGGCCTCGCGGATCAGCGCTGGTGACACTGTCGTGCCGCCGCAAAAGAACAGCCGCAGCGAGGCGAGTGCTTCGGGCCGATCACGGGCAAGGTCGAGAAATTGTTGCAGGAACGGCGTCGCACCGCCGCTGACCGTGCAGCGGTTGTCGACAATGCACCGGATGCCGTCTTCGGCGCTCCACACATCGATCAGGACGCTCGCGCAGCCGCGAACCCAAGGCATGTCGAATGCCCAGAACGCGCCGGTGATGTGGGTGACGGGCGACGGCATGAACACGGTATCGCCGGGGCCGATGCCCCAGGCCTCGCCCATCGCACGGACCCGGTTGTCGAAGCTGTAATGGGTGTGGAGCACGCCCTTGGGCCGACCCGTTGTCCCTGAGGTGTACATGGCCATCATCACCGACGCCGGATCAACGATGGGCAGATCCGCTTCGTCGAGCGGCGGTTGCGACAAGGCCATATGCCAGTCCTGCGCGCCGCCGTTCTTCACGATGTCGCCCCGCACCACGACGACGTCGCGTAAATCGGGCAGCGTGGCGCGCAGCCCCTCGATCATCGCCACATGGTCGTGCTTTCGGAAAACTTGCGGCACGAAGATCATCTTTGCGCGGCAATTTGCGAGGATGTAGCCAAGCTCGCTTTCGCGATAGATCGGCGGGATCGGGTTGATGATGAGCCCCGACATCCGCGCCGCCAATGCAATGATCGCGCTCTCGGTCCAGTTGGGCAGTTGCAGCGAAACGACATCGCCGGGTGCCAATCCGCGCGCGCGAAAGAAGGCGGCAAGGCGCAGTGCATGCCCCCACGCCTCGGCGCGGGTCAGCCGCGTTTGGCCTTCGATCAGGAGGACGCGCTCGGGAGCTTCGACGACCGCCGCGCGCGCCGCATCAACGAGCGTTGTATCAAGCCAATGCCCTTCGGCGCGGAATCGCGCAGTTGCCGCCGGCGACCAGCGGACCGACAAGCCGCTCGGGTCCGTGCGCATGGCCCAGCTCATGCCTGGTCCGTCGGTCTTTCGACATCGGCCTTGGTGGTCTTGGCCCCCAGCGGCCGAAAGACAATGGCCATCCAGCGCGCCGGATCGGCATGGGGCAGGGCGGCGAGCTTGTCTCCCAGCGCGGCCAGTCCAGCTCCTTCGTCATGCAATTCGATCAATATGCCATGCGGATATTTGCGGCAATTGCCCCTGATCTGTTCATCGGCGAGCGTCAGATAGTCCGCTGAAATGACACCGGGCAGGTCGGCAAGCGCCATAAGGCCGCCGGTCAGCAGCGACTGCGCAAACGTGTCGTCGGCGCCGTCGGCAGCATTATAAAGCCCGAAAATCACGGTCTGGCGCGACCGGCTGTCGGTCGCGATCCGCGCTGAACTGCGGACTTCGGCGCGCCGCCACATCGTCGGTGGCTGGACAGTGTCCATGTTGATCGCCGGGCTGATCGGCATCGTATCGGTGCCCTTGATTTTCGCGAGCTCGGCGAGCGAAAAGGCCGGGTCGTCGAGCTCCCAGATCATCATGTAATCATGGACACCCGATGGCCATGGGCCTTCGGTCCGCCGAAACCGCTGGCCGGACAGGATGCCGGGCGTCTCGACGCCGTGGATCAGATGGTCGCCGCCGTACCAATGGTTGAATTCGGTCTCCATGCCGGGCGTCGGGTTCGAGAGGACGAGTTGAAGCGCGTTCGCCATGGTCAGAAAGTCTCCAGTGAGATGACCTGGCGCTGGTCAGATGACACATCAATGGCATCAAGAAGGCGGGTCAGCTGCACGGCCCGGTCGAAATCGGGCACGGTCCGCGTACCGGTCCGTATGTCGTTTGC
The DNA here is from genome assembly GCA_046153865.1 of Sphingomonadaceae bacterium. Classification (GTDB taxonomy): domain Bacteria; phylum Pseudomonadota; class Alphaproteobacteria; order Sphingomonadales; family Sphingomonadaceae; genus Sphingomonas_O. Next base: position 3,284 of record JBJXFA010000076.1, on the reverse strand, counting down.
GAACCGCGCCCACAGCTCGGCGACATTGGTCGATGGCGCACGCACGCCGGCCACCGCGGGTTCGGGCTGCGGCGCTGCAGGAGGCGACGTCGTTACGGTCAGCTCTGCGACCTGATACCCGCCGGGATGGTCGCCGATGATTTTCAAGCTTCCCTTGTCGCCGCGCAAGTCGAACTGGAACGGCACATCGGTGACGCCGCCAATAATTTCCATCGACGACACGCAACCACTTTCGTGCTTGCCGAAGACGAGTAAATGGTCGGCACAGGTGCGTGCCACGCTCTCCTCGGTGCCCATGATCGTCATCGTATCGGTCAGAATGCTCGCGCGCGCGCCAACTTCGGCATAGCTGCCGACGACCGCCTCGATCGCGGCGAGCGTGTGGCCGCCGGCAATCGTCGACAAAGTCGCGCCGTTCGCCTTATTCTGCAAATAGGCATAGTTGGCGGGCGATGCCGCGCCCCATCCGGCAGTGGGGGAGACCACCCGCAGCGACAACGGCCGCCCGATCGCACCCTCACCGACCAGCGCAGCGGCATGACGCACCGCCCAGGCACTGCCGCCCTGTAGCCCGATGGCGACATGGACACCGGCGGCGCGCGCGGCGTCGGCCATCTCCTGTGCCTCGGCGAGATCGCGCCCGAGCGGCCATTCGCAATAAACATGCTTGCCTGAGGCTATGGCGGCGAGGACAATGGCGCGATGTTCGGGCACCTTGACCGTGACGGCAACGATATCGATGTTCGGGTCGTGCGCGAGCGCGCGTGAATCGTCATAGGCGCTGACCGCCCCGAACAGGGTGGCAGCCTCGTCGGCAATCGTCTGGGTCCGCGCCGAAACGGCGGCGATCTCAAGATCGGGGATGGCCCGGATCGCGCGGAGGTGGGCGTCGCGCGCCCAGCCGCGTTCGGCGTTTGCGCCGACAAGTCCGATCCGTAAGCGAGCCATGTCTAGCGCGCCCGGGGTAGATGCAGCACGCGATCGGCAATGTTCTCGCGCTGGATTTCGTTGGTGCCGCCCGAAATCGAAAAGACCCAGCTCCATAGATAGTCATAGGTCCAGGGATGGGCGCTGCGGTCGCCGTCGAATTCGAGGAAGTCCCATCCCATCATATCGCCGACCAGCTCGCTCAGCGCCTTGTGTGCAGAAGTGACGAGCAGCTTCATCATCGAACCTTTCGGCCCCGGCTGGCCAGTCCGGTCGGTTTCGGCGATGTCGGCGAGCGTCATCGCGCGGATCGCCAGCGCATCGGCCTTGAGCGCGGCAAGTTTCTGCCGGATGCTGCTGTCGTCGATGGCCAGCGTGCCGTCCTCGAGACGGAGCTTGCCTGCCATATCGGTCGCGCGTCCCACGCGCTCGTAGAGTTCGAGCTGATCGCCGATGAACCCCAATCCCCGCTCCAGCGACAGCGTCGCCAGCGCCGAGGCCCAGCCGCCATCAATTTCACCAACCACGTTCGACTTGGGAATTCGCACATCGTCGTAAAAGACCATGTTGATATGCTCGTCGTTGAGCATGGTGCGGATCGGCTTGATGTCGATCCCGGGCGATTTCATGTCGCAGATAATCCAGGTCAGCCCCTTGTGGCGCTGCGACTCGGGATCGGTGCGGACCAGCAATTCCTGGTAATCGGCGTGCTGCGCGTCGGTCGTCCACATCTTGGCCCCGGACACCACGATGTCATCGCCCTCGATCGTACCGCGCGCTTTCAGCGAGGCAAGGTCCGAACCGGCATTCGGCTCCGAAAATCCCTGGCACCACAGTGCGTCGCCGGACAGGATCTTGGGTAAGTGAAACGCCTTCTGCGCTTCGGTGCCGCGCATGATGAGCGTGGGCCCGGCATGCATCAGCGCGACATAGGTCGTGTTGATATAATGCGGCGCCCGGGCACGGGCCATTTCTTCGTACCAGATGACCTGCTGCAGCCCGGTCAGGCCCAGCCCGCCGAATTCCTTGGGCCAGGCGACGCCTGCCCAGCCATGGTCGTAAAGCTTGCGCTGCCAGTCTCGGTCGTATTGCGCCGAGGTGTGGCCATTGGCGGGGCGGCGCGTTGTCGGCACATTGGCGGCGAGCCACGCCCGCGCTTTCTGGCGGAAGTCGCGGTCGCTCTCGGAATATTGCAGGTCCATGTCAGTCTTGTACCTCGGCATGGAGCAAACGCCCGAGCACTTCGCGGCGTCCGCCAAACAGGCGGGCAAGGACAAGCGCATGTTTCAAATACAAATGCGCGTGATGCTCGTCGGTCACGCCGATGCCCCCGTGCAGCTGGATATTGGTGTCGGCATTGGCGAGCGCGGCCTGGTTGGCGAGATATTTTGCGGCGTCGAGGTGGACGCCGGCGTCGCCACGTCCTTCCTTCATCGCGGTTGCCGCAAACCAAAGCTGCGCGCGTGCCGCTTCAAGCCGCACGGCCATGTCGGCGCACGGGTGACGCACCGCCTGCCAAGACCCGATTTTCTTGCCGAATGTCTCGCGCACCTTGGCATAATCGACGATCTGGTCGAGCGATGCCTCGGCAATCCCCACCAGCATCGCTGCCGTCCCGAGTTGACCAAGATTCCAGGCGTCGTCGCCGGTTTCGGACGCAACGGCTGTCGGAGCCCGGTCCGAGACCCGGATCGAGGTTGCCGGATCGAGCGATGCACGGGGTTCGCTCGCAGTCTTTTCGATCGTATACAGGTCCGCACGAACCCGCCCAAGCTGCAGCATGAATGCAGCATTTTCCGAGCCGAAGATCCGCAGGCGCGTGCCGTCTTCGACCGCAAGCGCAACCCCCACGTCGCCGTTGGCAATCGAACTGCGCAGAGTGACGTCTTCGACAATTGTTGCAGCGAGGCATTGCGCGAGAACATCTACCGGCCCGCACTGCCGCCCGACTTCTCGGAAGAACAGCGCGTGCTCGACCGCCGACAATCCGCTGCCCCCGGCGAGCTCGGGGAGCGCCAGCGCGAACCAGCCCATTCCCCCCAGCGACTGTCGCAGATCCGCACTCATGTCCGCGCATGCCGCGCCATGCAGCCGCTCGATCGACATGGCTTCGGCAAGAAATCCTGCCGCTGCCTGCGCGATTTCGAGCTCGTCGCCGTCAGGCGCGAGATACATTGCAGCCCTCCCAACTGTTCGATCGCGCGCCAGGCATCCTCATATTCTCCGGTGCGTTCATAGCCATTCTTATCCGGCTGTTAAAAAGAAATGCAACAGGGGAATAGCATTAATTTGTTCGCCTTTCGCGGAAAATGTTGCACGCGACGGGGGGTCACCCGGCGAAATTGGCTTCGGTAACG
>JBJXFA010000021.1:0-3002 GCA_046153865.1 Sphingomonadaceae bacterium | reverse complement strand
GCTTTGCCGACAATATCCCAGCAGGCCATTTCGAGCGCGCTCAGCACGCCCATCAGGGTCAGGTCCGGATGCTGCGTAAAGCCGCTGGAATAGACCCGCCGCCACAGGGTTTCGATATCGTGTGGATCGTTGCCGGCCGCATAGCGGGCGAACACGTCCTCGATCATCTTTGCGACCAGATGCGGCTCAAACGGCACGCAATAGGCCTCACCGATTCCGGAAATGCCGCAGGCCGTAGTCAGCTTGACGAAGACGAAATAGCGCCCGCCGAAATGCGGCGGTGGATTACCGACGACAAAAGTCTCGATATCGGCGAGCTTCATGCTGGGTAGAAGCCGTTGACGACCTTGACCTCAAGGAAGTCGTGCAATCCGTATTCGCCCCATTCGCGGCCGTTTCCGGATTGCTTGTATCCCCCGAACGGCGATTCATAACCTTGCCCGGCGCCATTGATGTGCACGCTGCCCGCGCGGATGGCGCGCGCGACACGGCGGGCGCGCTCGATGTCGCCGCTCTGCACATAGCCCGCCAGGCCGTAGGGCGAATCATTGGCGATCGCGATGGCTTCGGCCTCGGTTTCGAACGGGATCATGACGAGGACGGGGCCGAAGACTTCTTCCTGCGCGATCGTCATCGCATTGTGGACGCCGGCGAACACCGTCGGCTTCACAAAATAGCCGCGCTCGAAGCCGTCGGCGCGGCCCACGCCGCCCGCCACGGGCTTGGCGCCTTCGTCGATCCCCGCCTGGATGAGCTTTTGGATTTTCCCGAATTGAAGCGCGCTGACGACCGGGCCGAGGTGCGGCCCCTTCTCAAGCGGGTCGCCGAGCTTGGTCGCATTGGCCACACGCGCCGCAATCGCCACCGCTTCGTCATAGACCGAGGCCTCGACCAGCATCCGCGTCGGCGCGTTGCACGATTGCCCGGCATTTTCGAAACAATGCCGCACACCGCGCGTCACGGCTGCTTCCAGATCGCTGTCGGCAAAGACGATGTTCGCCGATTTCCCGCCCAGCTCCTGGCTGACGCGCTTGACCGTGTCCGCAGCCGACTTGGCGACCTGTATGCCTGCGCGCGTCGATCCGGTGAACGAGATCATGTCGACTTGGTGGTGGCTGGTCAGCGCATCGCCGATGCCGGGGCCGGTGCCGTGCACCATGTTGAACACGCCCGCCGGGAAACCCGCTTCGTCGACGAATTCGGCGAACAGCTGGGCTGAAAGCGGCGCGACTTCGCTCGGTTTCAGCACCATCGTACAGCCCGCCACGAGCGCGGGGCCGACTTTGGCCGCAAGCTGGTTGATCGGCCAGTTCCACGGTGTGATCAGCACCGCAACGCCGATCGGTTCGTGCACCAGGCTGGCTCCGTTGCCGATCGGCCGCTCCCACGCCATTGCGCGCGCCGCTTTGATCGTTTCATTCAGGTGGCCGGGGCCGCATTCCGCCTGTGCATTGTGCGACAGGTCATAGGGCGCGCCCATCTCGGTCGAAATGGCGGTGACCATCTCGCCATAGCGGCGCTCGAAAATCGCGATCAGTTTTTCGACGAGCGCAATTCGCGCGTCGAGCGAGAGGGCGGCGTAACCTTCAAACGCGGCGCGCGCCGCCGTCACAGCGCGATCGACGTCATCGGGTCCGCACAGCGCAACCGTCGCGGCGACCTCCTCGGTCGCCGGATTGATCGCATCGACCGTCGCGGTCGAAGTGCGCGGCATCACCCATGCGCCGTCGATGTAGGATTTGAGCATGATTTTCCTCAGACGTAGCCGATGGCGCGCTTCTGGTCAGCGATGATATGCTTGGCGGCCATGACATAGTGGAACGCCGCCCAGAAACCAGTGGGGGCAAGGACCAAAAGCGCCATGCGCAGCGATGCGGCATCGGCCCCGCCCGGCCCCGCAAACCAGTCGCTCAGCAGGCCCACGCCCTGTGGTGCCACGATCAGGTTGAACACATTGGCGATGAGCAGCGCGACCGCGCTGAACATCGCGCGCATCTTGGGTGGCGCAAGGTTCTGCCCGAGTGCAAAGGCCGGGCCGATGTAGAAATAGATCGCCGGAATGAAGATCCACCACATCAGCGTCGCGACCGGGAGCGAGTTCGTGTAATAGGCAAGGATCGACGGCACCGTCGCAGCCGCAGTCACGCCGCCGAGCAGCCAGACGATGCGGCGCGGATCGACGAATGCCGGACGTGCCAGCAACCATGCGGTGAACAGCGAGGCCGCAATGCCCATCACCAGATGGATCGGCCCGATGATCGCGCCGGCTGCGCCGACATCGAGGCCGTAGCTTCGCTGGATAAACGTCGGCGTGAACCACATCAGACCCCAGCCCCAAAGCGCCGAGACGCCGCTGCCCATCATCACGTGCCGCGCCGATTTCTGGCTCCACATGAATTTGAGCGTATCGCCGAGCGTCGGCGTACTCTCGTCCTTGACCGCGTCGAGGCAGCCGCGCTTGGGTTCCTTGATCGTCAGCATGATGACGACGGCGAGCAGCAGGCCGGGAATGCCGAGGACGAGGAACGACGCGCGCCAGCCATAGGCAGCAGCAACGGCCCCGGCCATGTCCGCTCCCAGCCACGCGCCGATCGGTGCGCCGAGCGCGAAGATCGTCAACGCCATCGGGCGGCGGCTGGCAGGAAAATTGTCGCACACGATCGACGCGCATGCCGGCGTTCCCCCGGCCTCGCCGACGCCCACGCCGATTCGCGCGAGCAGCAGATCCCAATAGCCGCGCGAAAGGCCGCACAGCGTGGTCATGGCGGACCAGACGGTGATCGAGATCGCGAGCAGATTGCGCCGGTTCCACCGGTCCGCAACGTACGACAGCGGGATTCCCATACCGACGTAGAACAGCGCGAGCGACACGCCGGTCAGGAACGCCACACCGCTGTCGGTCAGCTTGAGTTCGAGCCGGATCTGCTCGAGCACGGTGGACATCACATAGCGGTCGGCGATGTTGATCGTATAGGCCAACATCATGATGATCAGCACATACC
>JBJXFA010000060.1:0-15106 GCA_046153865.1 Sphingomonadaceae bacterium | reverse complement strand
GGTTCAAATCCTGCTCCCGCAACCAGGTCTCACCTGCCGAAGTCCCTTATTCGCAGTTTTGCTTGTTCCGTTCTGTAACGATGAGCGCGGTGCTTGCAGTCATTTCCAGTGCGAGACGTGGGCCACTGGTTCACGACCCTTGTCCCGTGTTATCCAATATCCCGTGCGGCGTGCGCCGCGGGCCGGTGTTGCAAACATATTCAACGCAGACTTATCGAAACCTCGTCGTAAAGTGATCCCGACACCGGTCGTTATCACAGCAGACAAGGGAGTGGGAACGATGGTCAAGTCCGGGTCGATGCGTGGCCCCGCCGGAACAGATGGTGAGGCGTCGGCGACGACCGCTGGACTTTCTTCGGTCAGCGGCCCGCCGTTAAGTCTCCAGGGAGCGGTGACCACTCTGGAAGCAGAGCAGTCACGCAATTCCGCGATGGAACAACCACCAATCGATATCGAGCGCGTCGCGGCAATCCGCGTGGCCCTTGCCAGCGGAAGCTATCAGATCGATGCCGAGCGCATCGCGGCTGCCATGATTGCGCACGACCTTCCGGAACAAGAGTGAGCCGCGCTGCGGCCTTTGATCTGTTGGTCGCAGCTCAGACGGGGCTTGCGCTCGCGCTCGATGGAAACGATCCCGCCGCTTTGGATCGCGCCGCCGAGCGTTATCGTGAGGCGATCTTTCGCGCTCGAGCCACCGGTCTCTGGACCGAGAACCGGCAGCTTGCGCGTGCCGCTGCTGACCTGCTCGGGCAGGTCGAGCGGCGGCGGGGCGGTTGTGCGAAAAGTCCCGCTCACTGTAGCAAGAATCTTAGACCGTTCACACAATCGCCGCGCTCGACGCCGCTCCCTGCAACGCCCTGCTATAATGAACAACGACAGGCCATGGGCTGAGAAACGGTTGCCGCCTCGCTGGCCCGCTTCTCAATGCAGGGGGGAGTGATGACACCGACGAATGATCTGGCCGGGACTGGCCGTGCATGTGCAGCCGGTGCTTCACCGTGTCGCGCCTTCGCTTGCGTGGCGGCATGAGGGCCGCACCAATGCTCGTGCCACACAGAATTTCGCGCCGGGCGACCGATCCCGATGTTCTCGTCCAGCAGAATATGACGTTGGTTCGGCGGATCGCCTGGCATGTTCATGGCCGCGTATCCTCGGGGATCGATGTCGAAGATCTGAAGCAGATCGGCATGGTCGCGCTGATCGAAGCGGCGCGGTCCTACGAAGATCGTGGACATGCCTTTTCGACATATGCGACGCTGCGCATCCGCGGGGCTATGATCGATGCGTTGCGGAAAGGGGCGACCCAGTGCCGCTCGGCAATGGCAAAACGACGCGCGATCGAGGCGGCGCGGGCAACGCTTGAAAAAGCGCACGGGTGCAGGCCTGTCGATGCCGAAGTTGCCAAGGCTATGGGTGTCGATCTGGCGACCTACCAAGCCGATGCCGAAGCGGCGCGCGCTGTCCGTTATGAATCGCTTGATGACATGTATTCCGATCACTCGATGTGGTTTGCAGACGTGTCCGAGCGCGCCGACGACGCCATCGATCGCGAACAGCTCTGTCAGACGCTCAGCACCGCGATCGCTGCGCTTCCCGAACGCGAGGCTCTGGTGCTGCAGCTTTATTTCGTCGAGGAGATGAATCTCGACGAGATCGGTGCCGTGCTCAATGTCGGCGCAGCACGGGTCTGCCAGATCAAGAAAGCCGGGCTCGACAAGCTGCGCGTGCGGATCGCAGCCGTCGATCGCTCCTAGAATTTGACGCCGAGTTCAACGCCGAAGATGCGGGGCTCGTTGACGAACCCGGTTAAGTTGTTGAAGTCGATGGCCCCCACGGCTTCGGTCGTGTCGGTGATGTTGCGGACGAAGCCCGAAACGTCGAACCGGTCGGTTTTGTAACCGAGACGAAGGCCGCCCTCGAGCAGGCCCGAGCTCTGGAATTCGACGGACTCATACAGGAAAAAGTTGATGCGCGAGCGGTAGGCCCAATCTGTGTAGGCATAGATCTCGCCTGCGCCGACGGGCACGCCGTAGCGCGCCGTCCAGTTCGCAATCCAGCGCGGCGATTGCGGTAGTCGATTGCCGTCGATGTTTACGATGGCCGCTGAAAACGGTGCTGCGGGCACGACGATCGGGTCGAGCACTGTGCAAAGCGACACGTTGGGGAAGGTATCGGTGCGCACGGCGCCGCAAGCCGCCGTCGTCAATCCGGGATCGCGGATTTCGGTATGGTTGTAGCTGAGGCCGGCAGTGAGCAGCAGGCCCGACGTCGGCTTGAGCTCCAGATCGGCTTCGAAACCATAGCCCCGGACGTTGTCAGCGTTGATCAGGCGATTGGCGTTCACGCCGCCGCCCACAGCAGTGAGCTGGGCATCGTTTAGATCGTAGATGAAGCCATTGAGGTTGAACCGTCCGCGGCCTTCGAGGAACGTCGCCTTGATCCCCGCCTCATAAGACTGGATGGTTTCCGAGTTGCCGACCGTCACGCCCGATTCAAGCGGCGTCGCGGTGGCGGGCGGGAACAGGATGCGGCCCTGAATGCTCGGTGCGCGATAACCGCGCGCGACGCGGGCATAAAGGTTGATATCGTCGCTGGCGGCGTAAGTGAGGCTGAGGTCCCAAGTAAAATTGTCTTCGCTCACCGAACGGCGCACCGTGCCGAGCGGGTTCTGCAGGAAATTCGGGAACTGCGTGTCGCGGCTGCGGACGACGACATAATCGCGCTTGTCGTCATTGTAGCGGATGCCGCCGGTAACGCTCAGTTGCTCGGTCAGCGCATAGGTCAGCGACCCGAAGATGCCGTAAGCCTTGCTGCTCTGGTTTTGATCGACGAAAATGTTGACGCCGCCGGTGGCATTATTGGGATCGCCCAACGTGGAGTAGTTCTCGCTGACGATCTGGAGCTGCTCGTTGAAATAGAACAGACCGGCCTGATAGCTGAGCGGGCCGCTGCCGTTGCTGGCGATGCGGAATTCCTGAGTGAACTGCTTCAGGCGCGGCACGCTGTCGCGGGTCTCGGCGGTGAAGGGAATATAGCCGGGTCCGGTCAGCGCAGGCGGCAAAAAGCTGGCACCGAACCCGCCATCGACATCGCCGACCGAGGTCGCGTCGCCATTCCAGTAGCTGGTGACTGAAACGAGCGACACCGAACCGAGATCATAGGTGAGCCGGGCTGACAGATTCCACGTATCGACCGACTGCTCGTTCCGGCCATCGGCGGACACGCGCTTGCGATCGAAATTGGCATTGAGGCCTTCCTGGCCGCGCGTGAAGATATTGGCGCGGAACAGGCGCGCGGTTCCGGTGAGGGTGCGGACCTGTCCGGCCAGCAGAATGTCGAAGTCATCGACCGGTCGCAGCAGGAATTGGACGCGCCCGGCAAATTCTTCATAGCCTTCGAAACGGTCGCTCGTCGTTCCCGATGGGAGGACATTGTCGATATAACCGTCCTGGCGCTGGTAAATCGCCGCGATGCGGGTCGACAGCGTGTCGCCTGCGATCTGCCCGCCAACCGCGCCCTGCGCCGTGACGGCGTTGTAGCTGCCGAAGGAAATGCGGCCATATCCGTTAGTGTCCGCACCGGGCTTTACCGAATCGAATTTAACGATTCCGGCCGGCGTGTTGCGGCCGAACAGTGTGCCCTGCGGCCCACGCAGCACTTCGACCCGGTCAAGGTCAAAAACCGGAAACCCTTTAAGGATCGGGTTTTCCAGCACCACGTCGTCGTAAACGAGGCTGACCGGCTGCGACGCATTGAAATCAAAATCGGTGTTGCCGAGGCCGCGAATGTAAAAGCGCGGGAACGTGCGGCCGAATGAAGATTCGACGATCAGGCTGGGCACGCGGCCCGAGAGAAAACGGATATCCTGGCCGCCCGCGGCGATCGCATCAAGCTTTTCGCCGCGAACGGCCGTGATCGACAGGGGCACGTCCTGCAGGTTTTCCTCGCGGCGCTGCGCGGTCACAACGATTTCGCCGAGTCCTTCGTCGGCACTGGCCGGTGCCTGGGCGAGCGCAGATGGGGCCGTTCCTGCCAGCAGGCCGAAAACCACGAGGGACAATGAGTTTGAGCGGCGCATGGCGATGTCTTTCTGGAACCCGATTTCGCTGCGCGGCGTGGCAAGGTGGCTTGTGGAAATCAAATCGCTTGTGCGCGATCCGCGATTTCTTCAGCAACTGTTGCGAAAATGTTACGAAAAAGGCCCCCTGCATGTGGGGTGCGCCGGGGGCCTTTCTGCTTTTCCGGAAAAATGCAGGGGACCAAACCCGCGCAGTCTCCGAAACGTGGCACAGGCCACATGGGTGTTGCCCACCCCCGGCACCGGCTTGGCCTTAGTTACGGCACCGGACCGACGCGCTTTAGCGATTGTCTCACAAGTCGCGCGGATCGCTTAAGCGACGTCAAAAGCGCCCGTTATGCTCGACCATGGATACTCGATCTGCATCGCGTCGGACAAAGCGCCTCGTTTGGCTTGCGGCGGTGCGCCGTGAGCTGGCTTCGGCGCGGGCGTGTGCAAATGCGGGCGACGGCGGACTGGCCGGACGGATCGACGCGGCGCTGGCCGAGGCTGGAGCGCTCGAGGCGCAGCTCAAAGCAAATGCGGCACGGCCTGCGCTTCATGGCACCGCCAAGCACCAGTCGTTACGCAATCGGAGATAATGATCCAGTTTGGTGTGGATTTTCAGGCAGGCAAACTGCCCCAATCAACGGCGAAAGCAAATGTGGCGTATGTAGCCGAAACGCGGCGCTGACCGGCATCGGGCCGATCCCCTGCTGCGCCTTATGAAGGGGCATTGGCGGGAGCAGCGCGCGCGAGCACCCAATCGCTTGCCGAAAGGCCAGCCGCGAACGCAATCCGCAGCGCTTCGGCAAGACTGCTCACATTGAGCTTCGCCATCATTTTCGCGCGATAGATTTCGACCGTCCGGTGGCTGATCGCCAATTCCTGCGCGATCGCTTTGTTGGCCTGGCCTTCCGCTAATCCGATCAACACATCGCGCTCGCGGCTCGACAGGACATCAATCGCTCGCTGCGCGCGCTCGGAAAGCGCGGTGACAAGTGCACGCTGTTCAATCGTCACCAAGGCTTTATCGACTGCGCTCAGCACGGCGTCGGGGTCGTAGGGCTTCTCGATGAAATCGAGCGCACCGCGTTTCCAGGCGCGCAGGGCAATTTCGGCCGCCCCTTGCTCAATCATGATGATGGAGCCCAATCGATTGGAGACATGCGCAAGCGTGGCGTGCACATCGAGCCCATTGCAGGTCACCATGCCATGGTCGATGATAACGCATCCCGCTGACCGTTGCTCGATATCTGCAAGAAATTCGGCATCAGATACATAGCTAAGGATGGCGAGGTCGCGATGCGTCGACAGCAGGCAACGCAGATCGGCGCGGACCGCAGGATCGTCAACGACAATATGCACGCTTTGATTTTGCATCTGCTTTTAGAGCCGCCGCGGACTTTCGAACTTTCCAAGAGCTCTAGAATCGTCGGCCACGCTAACAGAATAGATTCTGATCCAAAAGCGATGATCTAAACAATGACAATGTCCCGTTGTGGAGGGATTGCGTGATGCCTGCTTTGGGGTGAAAACAATGTTGGGCGACCTGGAACCAGGAGAATATGCAAGCGTGACGGATTTCAACTGGCAGGAAAAGCGCCTCGCCGTCCTTGCCGACAGCGAGAACGGGCGCGCGTCATTGCGCGCCCTGGCCGAGCAGACCGGCGCGCGCGTGACCGCCGAAATGAGCAATGAAACCGCCCTTGATCTGCTCGATCGGGGGATCGTCGGCGATGCGCTGCTTGTCGATCTGGATTGCGATGCCGGGCCGCCGCTCGATCTGTTGCTCGACCGCATCGATGCCCTTGGCCACGGCAAGAATTTCCCGTTGGTGATCAACGCCGGACCCGATGTCCTCGATGTGGTCGTCGCACGGATGACCGCCCCGCAGACAGCGCTGATGTCGCGCGCGACGCCGGGCGACTGGATCGCCGCGCTGGCGATGCTCCACGCTTCGGGCCCGACCGTCTTGCGCGATGTTGCCAGCGACGATTCGCTGCGGCTCCAGCGGCTCGCCGACGAAGTGAGCCGGATTGCGCGGACGCTGGCGGATCTTGCCACGAGCGAGCCTTCGGCGCTTGCGGTGCGCGACGCGGCGACCGGATTTCGCGCTAGTTCAGACTGGGAAACTGCGCGACCCGAGCCTATCGACGCCGCCGAAATCCGGACGATCATCCGGCTCCGGCGCCTGCGCGACCGTTATTTTCCGGGCGATCTTTTCGCTGACCCGGCCTGGGACATGCTGCTCGACCTGATGGCCGCGCGGATCGACGGGCACCGGGTCGCGGTCTCAAGCCTGTGCATCGCCGCCGCTGTGCCGCCGACGACTGCGCTGCGCTGGATCAAGACCATGACCGACAACGGCCTGTTCGTGCGGGTGAGCGACCCCGACGACGGGCGGCGGATTTTCATTGATCTAGCAGACGCGACAATGGCGAGCATGACCGCCTATCTACGTGCCGCCAAGGTCAACGGGGACATCCCGATCTGAACGGGCATGCTGGTGGGCGCTGACGGGCTCGAACCGCCGACCCTCTCGGTGTAAACGAGATGCTCTACCAACTGAGCTAAGCGCCCTCGGCGACAGCCTTATCGCGCCTAGAGGTCGCGAACAAGGCGGACGGCGTAAGCAGCCCATGGCGGATCGGTGACGACCTGCTGCTTGCCCCCGGCACCGGGCGGCAGAATCTGCAACATCGTGCCATCACGGTTTATCAATCGCCCGAAAATGAACCGGCCGGCCGGGCGCGGAACGAGCACGTCGCGATTGAGCATGAGCCGGAAATCTTCCGGGCCGACACGCTGGCACCAGAGCTGATCGCCGCTGCGATACTCGCCGACCGCCGCCTCGACGATAAGCGCCACCATGCCGGGCAGCGGCGCGGGCGGCGCGACGACGGCGGGACGGCGCGGAGCCTGAACCCCGTCGGGCCCGAGCACCGCGGCGACGGGAAGCGCTGCCTGCTCGGGCAGTTCGACGAGATCGCCCGCAGTGACGCCGAGCGCAGCGGCGATCCGGTTCAGCCAGCCGACGCTGACCGTGCGCGTGCCGGTTTCGAGACGGCCGATGGTCTGCGCCGTGGTCGGCGGCACGCAGGCATTGGCGACATCGAGCAATGTCATGCCCTTGGCACGGCGGACTTCGCGTATCCGGGTTATCATCATGATGCTCCCTTGAACCCATATGGAGTTTTCGCTGTCCTACAGTCTGGTTTGTTTGGCAAGAGCAAAACAGGTGATTCGGGAGAGTGGCGATGCAGGAGCTGGTGGAGCGGTGGGTTTCGGGCAGTGGGAGCCCTCTCCCCGCTCGCCTGGGGGGCGAGTCGCTTTCTCCCAAGGGGAGAGGGAGAAGTGTCACTGTGAACTTGCGCGAAAGCCCCTTAAGCTGGCTGAAGGCGCGCGGCTTGGTGAATGCGCGGCAATTTGAGGCAGGGGACCGGCTGCGCGCGGACTATGAGCGGGCGTGCCTTGCCCCGAGCGTGACGATGCGCTGGGACGCGAGCCCGACCGCGAAAGGCGCGCGCGGCCCCGCCGAACACAGCGACCCGACCACCGCGCAGATCAGCGCCAAACGGCGGTTCGACGCGGCGATGGCCGCGCTCGGGCCGGGGCTGAAGGACATTGCGTGGCGCACGATCTGCGCGAACGAAAGCCTGCCGGTGAGCGAAAAAGCGCTCGGCTGGCCGGTGCGGAGCGGTCGGCTGGTGCTGAGCCTGGCGCTTGATCGGCTGGCGGATGGCTATGGCTTGTCGTGAGTAAGGAAATCCCTTACGGTGCATTCATGATCCATTCGCGCATCACCAGCAAGGCGCAGACCACGATTCCGCGCGCCGTTCGCGAGGCGTTGCACCTCGAAGTCGGCGACGATGTGGCCTATGAGATCGACGGCGATCGCGTCATCCTGACGCGGGCAACGAGCCCCGATCCCTTCATCGCCAATCTTTCGACCTTCAGCGAATGGTCCGACGAAACCGACAGCGCATTCGATATTCTCGAGACGCTGTTCCCGCGACCAGGCAATCGCGCATCGTGACGCCGGGCGACGTCGTCTGGGTCGATTTCCCGTATGTTGAATCCAATCGACGCCGGTCCAGACCGGCCGTGGTTATCGCAACCGACATCGGCGGCCCTTTCGATTTGTTCTGGGCTTCGATGATCACGGGCAGTGAAAGGGCCGCTTGGCCCGACGATGTGGTGATCGAGGACTATCAAGCAATCGGGCTGCCGATACCGTCGGCCGTCCGCACCGCCAAGATGTCGACGTTTCTCGAAGCGACGGCCGTGCCGCTGGGCCGATTGGACGAAGCGACTTGGCGTTGCGTCATCGAGCGCTTTATCGACATCGCCGGGCGACGCAGGGCCGAATGACCAACGAACTCTATTACGGCGACAATCTCGATGTCCTCCGCCGCAAGATCGCGGCGGAGAGTGTTGATCTGTGTTATATCGATCCGCCTTTTAATTCGAAGCGCAACTATTTCCAGATCTACAACAACCAGGGCAGCGAGGACCGCGCGCAGGCGCAGGCGTTTGTCGATACGTGGAACTGGGGCGACGAGGCGGTCGAGGGGATCGACTATATTCTCGACATCGAACGCTTGCACGGCGGCGCGGACGCGACGCGCTGGACCGAACAGACGGTCGAGCTGATCCGCGGCCTCGAAAAGGTGCTCGGGCGCGGCTCGCTGCTCGCCTATCTCGTCCACATGACGCTGCGCATCGTGGAAATCCACCGCGTCCTCAAACCCACCGGCAGCTTCTACCTCCACTGCGACCCGACCGCCTCGCACTATCTGAAGCTGGTGCTCGATGCGGTGTTCTGTGGGCAGGGCGGGGATTATCGAAACGAGGTGGTTTGGAAGCGCACTGGCGTGCACGGTGACAGTAAGACGTGGAGCCGTGTGTCCGATACCATTTTCTTTTACACCAAGGGGGCAACCTTCACTTGGAACGACCCGCTAGAGCCTCATTCAGATAAGTATCTCGCGTCACACTACAGCCAGACGGATGAAGTTGGGCGGCGATACCAGCTCACCTCGATGATAAGCCCTAACCCGCGGCCAAATATGATGTATGAGTGGAAGGGGTTTCCGTGCCCATCGATGGGCTGGCGGTATTCTAGAGAACGAATGGCCCAACTCGATGCAGAAGGTTTGATCTGGTATCCAACCAGGTCTGATGGTTCTTTTGAAACGGCTAAGCGGCCAAGATTTAAGCGTTATCAAGACGAGCAGATTGGAACGCGTGTCGGGACAATTTGGACTGACATCCCACCGATAAATGCTCGCGCCCAAGAACGCCTCGGCTACCCCACCCAAAAGCCCGAAGCCCTGCTCGAGCGCATCATCCGCGCCTCGTCGAACGAGGGTTATACCGTGCTCGACGCCTACTGCGGCTGCGGCACCACCGTCGCGGTCGCGCAGCGGCTGGGGCGGCGGTGGATCGGGATCGACATCACCTATCAGTCGATCGCGCTGATCCTGAAGCGCCTCGCCGACCGCTACCCCGACGACTGGCCCGCGCTCGAAGCCTCGATCAAGCTCGACGGCGTGCCCAAGGACATCGAAAGCGCGATGGCGCTCGCCAACCGCAAGGATGACAAGACGCGCAAGGAATTCGAGAAATGGGCGGTGCTCACCTTCTCGCGCAACCAGGCGCGGATCAACGAGAAGAAGGGCGCCGATGGCGGGATCGACGGGATCGCCTATTTCCTGCTCGACAAGGATACCAACGGCAAGGCGATCTTCCAGGTCAAATCCCGGCCCGGCAATCGCGGCGACCTCGCCACGCTCAATTCGGACCGCCAGCGCGAAAAGGCCGAGTTCGGCTTTCTGATCTGCACTGGGCCGATGCCCGTGAGCAAGGCGATGCGCGAGGAGATTGCCGCCGCAGGCAAGTTCAAACACCCCATGCTCAATCGCGAAGACGACCGGCTGCAAATCGTGTTCGTTGCCGAACTCTTCGCGCCGCACAACGTCCGCCTCGACCTGCCGATGGCGCGCGCCGATGCGGTGAAATCGGCGGCGGCGAAGGGCGATGCTGATAAACAGGTGGCGCTCGACTTATAATTGGCATCGTCGCGGCAAAGCCGCGCCGTCGGTCCTCGCTTTGAAGCGAGGCCGGCCGCGCGCGCGATCTTTCGCTCGATTTAGCGCCGCTAAATCTGCGCATCGCGCGCTCAGTCTCGTCTTGAAACCGAAATGATCGCCGCCTAGGCTTGGGCATCGATAACAGGAGAGCCCGCATGATCCTTCATGGTGCCAGCGTTTCGCCGTTCGTCCGCAAGGTTTTGGTCTATGCCGCCGAAAAGGGGCTGGCGCTCGAATACCGCGCGGTGGGGATCGGGCCGAAGACGCCCGAATTCATGGCGCTGAGTCCGTTCGGCAAGATCCCGGCGTTTGAGGACGGCGACTATGGCTTGTGCGATTCGACCGCGATCGTCACCTATCTGGAGGCTTTGCACCCCGCACCCGAACTGATCCCGAGCGAACCGCGCGCGCGGGGGCGGGCGATCTGGTTCGAGGAATTTGCCGACACGATCATGGTCGGGCAGCTCGGCCCGGTGTTTTTCAATCGCGTGCTCGCGCCGATGCTCGGGATGCCGGCCGATACTGCTGCGGCGGACAAGGGCGCGACCGAGCATTGGCCGAAAATCGCCGATTACCTCGAAAGCGCGATCCCGGCGAGCGGCTATCTGATCGAAGACCGGCTGACGATCGCGGACATTGCGGTGGCGGCCCCGCTGGTCAACGCGGGCTATGCCGGGCTGATGCCCGATGCCGCGACGCACCCGAAGCTGCATGGCTATGCGCATGCGATCCTGGGGCGGGCGAGCTTTGCCGATGCGATCGCGCGCGACAAGAAAATGATCGGCCTGGATAACCCATATGGCAAATAATACTTGACATCGTCACGCTGATTGGGTACATATCAGGAACGATGACGAATTGCGAGTCGCAGCGGCGACTTGCGGTAGGGACGTTCCTGGAGACTGTGATGCGGGCAAAGGCCAAAACGTCGCCGAAAACGGCGGCGGCAAAACGCGTGCGCTTTATCAAGGTGCTGACGGCGACGGCGAATGTGAGCCGGGCCGCGCGCGAGGCGGGGATGGGAAGCTCGACGGTCTATCGCCACCGCGCCAAGTTCGAGACGTTTCGCGCGGCGTGGGACGCGGCGATCGACGCCGCGCTCGACGATCTCGAAGGCGCGCTGCTGCACCGTGCGGTTAACGGCGTGGAGAAGCCGATCGTTTATGGCGGCAAGACGATCGGGACGACGCGGACGTATTCGGACACGCTTGGCATGTTTTTGCTCAAGATGCGCCGCCCTGAGATTTATGCACGCGCCATGGGATCGAACGAACCGCTGACGGGCGAGAGCGGCGACGACGAAGGCGAGGTGACGCGGCGGATCGAGCGGATTGCGGCGCGCAATTCCGCAGTGTCGGACGAATGACCGCCGCCGAATTGGCGCGGATGAAGCCGGACGCGTGGCGGGCGACGGTCGCGAAGCTGGGCGCGCGCCGCTTGCGCTATGACTGGCCATTCTGGGCAAAACCGGCGCAGACGCCGCCGCCGAGCGACTGGAGAACGTGGCTGATCATGGCTGGCCGCGGCTTTGGCAAGACACGCGCGGGAGCCGAATGGGTTCGCGCGCAGGCCGAACGCGACGGAAAGCTCAGGATCGCGCTGGTGGCGGCGACGATCGAGGAAACCCGCAACGTGATGATCGAAGGCGAGAGCGGGCTGCTGGCGATCGCCGACCCGGCGGTGCGCCCGCGCTGGGAGCCGGGGCGCGGGCGGCTGGTGTGGCGATCAGGCGCGCAGGCCTTTGTGTATTCGGGGGAGAACCCCGAGAAATTGAGGGGGCCGCAGCATCATATCGCGTGGTGCGACGAGCTGGCCAAATGGAGCTATGGCGAGGCGACCTGGGCCAATTTGCAGCTGGGGCTGCGGCTGGGCGCGCGGCCGCGCACCGTGGTGACGACGACGCCGCGCGCCGTGCCGCTGCTCAAGCGCATTCGCGATGCGGCGGACACCGTGGTGACGGGCGGGCGGACGGCGGAGAACGAACAGCTTTCGGCCGCGTTCCTGCAGGCGGTATCAGCCGATTATGGCGGCACGCGGCTGGGGCGGCAGGAACTCGACGGGGTGCTGATCGAGGACTTCGAGGGTGCGCTTTGGACGCGGGCGATGATCGAGGCATGCCGGGTGCGCGCGATGGGTGCGGCGCGGCGCGTGGTGGTGGGCGTCGACCCCCCGGCCAGCGCGGCGGGCGATGCGTGTGGCATCGTGTGCGTCGCGCTGGGCGCGGACGATATCGCCTATGTGATCGAGGATGCGAGCGCTTCGGGGCTTTCGCCCGAGGGTTGGGCGGGGGTAGTGGCGGGGGTCGCGGCGCGCCATGGTGCCGATCGGGTAATTGCCGAAGCCAATAATGGCGGCGATATGGTGATGAGTGTCCTGCGCGCTGCGGAAAGCGGGCTGCCGGTGCGGCTGGTTCATGCCTCACGCGGGAAAGTGGCGCGCGCCGAGCCGGTGGCGGCGCTTTACGAGCGCGGGCGCGTGAAGCACGTCGGCGCGTTTCCGGCGCTCGAGGACGAATTGTGCGGGCTGATTGCGGGCGGCGGCTATGAAGGACCGGGCCGATCGCCCGACCGCGCCGATGCGCTGGTGTGGGCAGTGACCGAGCTGTTGCTCGGGCGGATGGCAGGGCGACCGGGGGTGCGGGTGGTTTGAACGCTATGGGCAATTGGTCCTTTGTGTGTATGAATGGGATTATGGACGCCGATAAGATCAGGGAGCTTGTGACGGAGGTCGCGCGCGAGCAGTTTGGCAACGTCGGTGTGGAACGTGTGGAGGCCGAACTCGACGAGGATGCCGACGGCGATCCGATCTGGCGCGTTCTTCTGGTGCTCTCGACGACGAAGACGCTGGAAGGCCGAAAGCTCTCCGGCTTTGCTCGACACGTTCTGGCGCGGTTCGACGATCGTGAGCCTTTTCCAATTCTGACGTTTCGTTCGGCTGCCGATGACCGGAGGTCGCGCCCTGCAGCCGCTTGACCTGTTGGAGGTCGCCGAGGCGCTTATGGCATCGCCGTCGCGTCGGCCGTCCGACGCGAGGCTCCGACGAGCGCAAAGCACGGTCTATTACGCAGTGTTCCACTGCCTCGCTCGAAGTTGTGCCGACATGTTGGTTGGGGGTGTAGGATCGGAGCGCAGCAAACATGCATGGCGGCAAACGTATCGCGCGCTGGGTCACGGCTTTGCCAGAGAAGCCTGCAAGACGCGCTCGATAATCCGCCAATTCCCAAAAGAAATCGAAGATTTCGCCAATGCGTTCGTCGTTCTGCAGGAAAAGCGGCATGCCGCTGATTATGACCCGAGGTTTTCCTGAGCGATGCCGAGAAGCGGGCGATGCTGGGGATTGTGCCGGTGAGCGAAGCGACGGTTTAGGGAGACGAAGAAGGGGGCCTCACGCGAAGCCGCGAAGACGCGAAGGGATTGTACTCCTTTGCGGCTTTGCGGCTTTGTGTGAGCCGTCTTCTTCTGCCTGCGGCGCGGAATAGGGAGGTTTTCATGAGTGATGCATTGATTGTGGCGCAATTGGCGCAGGCGGACGAGCGCGAGCGGCGTGCTCGACGTGATCTTCGCGAGCGAAGTGGCCGCGAGTGCGGTCACGCTGCGGGCGGGGTCGTTGCTGCGGTGGCGCGAGATTTGACAGCAACCTGAAGCGATCCTCCCCGGAATGGGGAGGTGGCATGCGGAGCGTGACGGAGGGTTTGCTCGTAGCGCGCCGCTCTGCAGGGGCTTTCGCGCGCGCTTTACCCGGCCCCTCCGACCCTTCGGGCCACCTCCCCGTTCCGGGGAGGAACTTTTCTGACATCTCTTTTTCAAACGAAGGAGCGCGGCGATGATGACGCGAAGTGCGGTGCCGTTGACGGCGGATGCAATCGACGAGGCGCGCGATTTCATGCGGGTCGGCCAGGATTGCGACGATGCGTTGATTGCGGGGCTGATGATCACGGCGATCGGCCATTGCGAGGATTTTACCGGGCGGATGCTGATCAATCGCGCGGTGCGCGAGATCGTCGCGCCGCGATCGTGCTGGCGGACGCTGGGCAGCGCGCCGGTTTCGGCGATCACGCGGGTGAGTGCACTGGCGATCGACGGCAGCGAGACCGTGCTGCCGTCGGGCGATTATGCCATCGATCTCGATACCGAGGCGCGCGGGCTGATCCGGTTTCTGGCGCTGCCGCGCTCGCTGCGCATGGCCGTTGACTATACCGCTGGCGAGGCGGCGCGGTGGCATGCGATTCCGGCGGGGTTGCGGCAGGGCATTATTGGGCTGGTCGCGCTTTGGTATGGGGCGCGCGATCGGGCCGATGCGCCGGTGGCGACTGAGGCGATCCTGGCGCTGTGGCGCGGGGCGCGGCGGGTGCGGCTGTCATGAGCGATGCGATTGACGCGGTGCGCGCGGCGCTTTTGCGCGGGCTGGGTGCGCTGGGGTGCGTTGCGATTGGCGACGGAACTGGTGGGGTGAGCACTTTGCCGCGCGTTACTGTCGAACCGGCCGGGTCTAGCGACTGGAGCACCAAGACCGAGGTTGGCCGCGAAGTGACGACGATCGTGACCGTGCGCGTGGCGCGCGGGCAGCGGGCGGATTTGCCGGGACTGGTGGCCGCAGTCGAGGCGGCGGGGACGGCGCTGGGCGGCGATATCGGCGGATGGCGGGTGGCGAGCGCCGTGTTCGTGCGGACGCGAACCGCCGATGCGGGCGACGGGGCGCGGGTGGCGCGGATCGAGCACCGGGTCAGGGTTTTGGCGGGGTTTTAGAAGAAGAAGGGGCCACCCCCAGTGTCGGGTGAAACAGCCCCCGGCTGTTTCAGGTCATCGCGGGGCGATGACCGACCCGACACTCCTCCACGAAGGCGTGGAGGGGAGAAAGCAGTGCGCTGTGGCTCCCCTTCAGCCCTTGCTGGAGGGGCTGGGGGTGGCACTTCTTCTGCAAACAAGGAGATTGATATGCCAGCGGAAAAGGGAAG
>JBJXFA010000055.1:0-16138 GCA_046153865.1 Sphingomonadaceae bacterium | reverse complement strand
AACGCCGCTTCAACGCGTTCCGGTGGCTGCACGGCCGCCGGTCAAGCACTTGAAGGGCGCTGCTGGAGCTTCTCGCTTGCAGCAGCATAAGACTGTGATGAGGACAGGGATCGATCACTTGAAGGCCGTAATGGCCACCCTGGCCGCATCGTTTGCGCTGGCAGTGTCGCCCGCTGCCACCCAAACGATCAGCAACACCGCGCAACTCGAATGGAGCGTCGGCGCGACCACGGTCGCCACGCCTTCGAACCGCGTCGATCTGATGATCGAGCGCCCGAGCGCGACGCTATCGCTCGCGACGTTCAACTTTTCGAGCGACCCCAACGCCGAACGGCTGCCGGTTCCCGAAACAATCTGTCGCGGCAGCGGCGGTGACATCCCCGTCATCATCGACGGCGCCTTCGCCAATACGCCGCGCGATCCCGCCAGCGTCGAGCGAACGACGCAAGTGCGTGCCGGCGAGCCGCTGATCGTCGGCATTACCTCAGTCGCCGACAACGCGCGCGCCGACACTATCGACACGATGCTGGTGACGCTGACCACGCCTGGCGGCGATTCCGAAACGCTTATCCTTCGCGAGACCGGTGCCAATACGAGCGTTTTCGTCGGCCTTATACGAACCTCTGCGGTTCCTCCCGCCCCGGTTTCGAACGATTGCCAGCTTTCGCTGCATCCCGGTGATGTCCTCAATCTTGAAGGCACGCGTCCGCTGGACGGCTCGCTGATCGCAATGGCTCCGATCGAGGTGCTCATCGATCCGTTCGGTATCGTCTTTGACAGTGCCGACGGCACGCCCATTCCCGGGGTCCGGATTACGCTGATCGACGACGCAACGGGGCTGCCAGCAATCGTTTTTGGTGACGATGCAGTCTCCCGGTTTCCCTCATCGGTTATAACGGGATCGACCGTGACCGACTCCAGCGGCGCAACCTATGCGTTTCCCCCGGGCGATTACCGCTTTCCGTTCGTGCGACCCGGGCGCTACCGTGTCGTGGTCGAACCGCCAACACCCTATACCGCGCCTTCGCTCACCACACCCGCCGAACTCGCGGGCCTGCTGCGTCCTGACGGCGTGCCGTTTACGATCATCGCGGGTTCCTATGGCGAGCCATTCCCCGTGTTCGATCCGGCCCCTGTCCGTGTGGACATTCCGATCGACCGGCCGGGCGCCGCGCTCACGCTGCGCAAATCGGCATCGACGGCTGTGGCCGTGCCGGGCGATGCCGTCCAGTATCGCATCATCGTCACCAACGGCGATGCGACGCGCACGACGGGCATCGTTACGGTCAACGATCGTTTGCCGGATACGATGCGGCTCAAGGCGAACTCGGTTCGTTACAATGACGCCTTACAAACTTATACGGTTAGCCCGGATGGTCGTGATCTCACCATTTCGCTTCCGCCGCTTGCGGCACGGGCCTCAGGCACCGTCACCTACCTCCTCGAAGTCCGCCCCGATGCCAAGCCCGGCCAGACGCTCAACCGTGCCCAGGCGCGCGACAGCCGCGGGACGACGAGCGCGGTCGCCGACGCAACCGTTCGCATCGTGCGCGATGGCCTGAGCGACCGCATGACGATCATCGGACGCATCACCGACGGCGGCTGCGCAGTCGATCCCGATGCGGCAAACGGCATCGGCGGCGTGCGCGTGATGCTCGAAGACGGCAGTTATGCCGTGACCGATCCCGATGGCCGCTATCATTTCGAAGGCGTCGTCCCGGGCATGCATGTCGTCCAGTTCGATGCCTCGACGCTGGGTGCATCGCTGGTGCCCGCCGATTGCACGCGCAATGCCCGCAGCGGCGGCAGCGCGATCTCGCGCTTCGTCACCGGCCAGGGCGGTGCGCTCGTCCGCGTCGATTTCCGCGCACAGGCCGGGACCAACGCGGCGCTGCCCGCCACGACCGCGGCACCGCGCACGCCCGCTGCGTCCGATGCCGAGGCAGCGGGAGCCGAACGCAACTGGCTGGAAAACGAAGCACCCGGCATTGCCTGGCTCTTCCCCGGACCCGATCATAACCCGCGCACCAAGGCGATCCGTGTCGTCATCAAACATCTGCCGACGCAGACAGTAAAACTGTTCGCCAATGGCAAGCCGGTTGACGCACTCGCGCTCGACGGCACGCGCAAGAATGGCGACAATGCGGTTGCGACGACGCACTGGCGCGCGCTCGATCTCGAAAGCCGCGACACCGTCTTCACCGCCGAAGTGCGCGATGCGAGCGGCGCGCTGGTCGAGACGCTGACCCGCACCGTTCATTACGCCAATGCCGCGATGCGCGCCGAACTCGTCCGCGAGAAATCGGTGCTTATCGCCGACGGCGTCACCCGCCCGGTCATTGCGCTGCGCATGACCGATCGCGACGGCAAGCCCGTCCACCACGGCCTCGTCGGTGATTTCCGCGTGCCCGCACCCTATTACCCCGCCGTCGAAGCCGATGCGCAGGCTGCCCGCCAGCTCGCCGGACTCGAACGCGCCCGCCCCGTCTGGCGCGTCGAGGGCGACGAGGGCCTTGCCTATATCGAACTCGAACCGACCACCGCCTCGGGCGCGCTGACGATCACGCTCCCGTTCCGCGACGGCGAAGTCGCGCGCACGCAGCGCATCGACGGCTGGCTGACCCCCGGCAATCGCCCGTGGACCGTCGTCGGTCTCGCCGAAGGCACCGTCGGCTTCAACAGCGTCGAACGCAACCTGCGCGACTTGCCTGCAAACGCCGACGAATGGATCACCTCGGGCCGCGTCGCGCTCTATGCCAAGGGCCGGGTCCAGGGCAAATGGCTGCTCACGCTCGCTTATGACAGCGCCAAGACCGGCGACGAGGCGCGCTTCGGCGGCACGATCGATCCGCAGGCCTATTACACCATCTACGCCGACCGCAGCGAGCGCCGCTACGACGCCGCCTCGGTGCGCAAGCTCTACGTCCGCCTTGAGCGCCCGCAATTCTATGCGCTGTTCGGCGATTTCGAGACCGGCATGGTCGAGCCCGAACTGACCCGTTACGTGCGCAGCTTCAACGGCGTGAAGGCGCAGTATCGCAGCGAGCAGGTCGCCGCGACCGCGTTTGCCGCCGACACCCCCTATCGCCACCGCCGCGAGGAAATCCAAGGCAACGGCCTGTCGGGCCCCTATGCGCTCGCCGCGCGCAACATCCTGCCGAACAGCGAGCGGATCAGCATCGAGACGCGCGACCGGCTGCGCTCGAACCGGATCGTCGATACCAAAGTGCTCGTGCGCCACATCGATTACGACATCGATTATGTGGCGGGCACATTGCGCTTCCGCAGCCCCGTGCTCAGCCGCTCGTCGCTGCTCGATCCGCAGATCATCGTCGCCGATTACGAGGTCGACGGCATTGCCCAGCGCGTCGTCAATGCAAGCGGCCGCGCGACGTGGAGCAACAGCGCCAAGACGCTTACCGTCGGCGCGAGCGCGATCCATGACGAGACCGACGTTTCGAAGACCAACGTCGGCGGCGTCGACCTGCGCTTCACCCCCAACGCACAGACCGAAATCCGCGCCGAATTCGCGCGCAGCGACAGCAATCCCAAAGCCGGATCGACCGCGACCGACACCGGCCCGGCCAATGCCTGGCTGATCGAAGCCGAGCATCACGGCTCAAAGTTCGACGTCCTCGCCTATGCGCGCGAGCAGCAGGCAGGCTTTGGCGTCGGCCAATTGAGCGGCGCGGAAACGAGCACACGCAAGTTCGGCTTCGACGGGCGCGTGCGCGTGACGCCCGATCTCTCGCTGATCGGCAGTGCGTGGCAGGAAGACTATCTCGGCACGAGCGCACGTCGCCAGGCCGGGCAAGCGCGGGTGGAGTATCGCGCCAAGAGCATCGATCTGCGCGCGGGACTGACCCTCGCCGACGACCGCCTTGCCGATGGCCGAACCGCGCAGTCGACCGTCGCGCAGCTCGGCGCAACCAAGCGGCTGCTGAGCAACCGCCTCGAACTCGACGCGCAGACCGAATTCGCGCTCGGCGGCAAGGACGACAGCATCGACGTCCCCGCGCGCCACCGGGTCGGCGCGCGCTTTGCCTTAACGCCTGAAGTCGCCGTGGTCGGCAGCTACGAGATCGCCAAGGGCGAAACCGTCGACGCGCGCACCGCCCGTATCGGCTTCGACCTCAAGCCCTGGGCGGGCGCGCGCATCGTCGCAAGCGCCAACCAGCAGGCCATCGCCGAATATGGCCCGCGCAGCTTTGCCGCTTATGGCTTGTCGCAGTCGTTGCCCGTAGGCAAGCGCTGGACCGTCGATCTTACGCTCGACGGCATCAAGACGCTGGGCGGCGGCATCGACGCGACACGCGTCCTCAACCCCGCCCAGCCCGTCGCCAGCGGCGGCTTCATCGGCAGCGACGGCACGTTGAGCGAGGACTTCACCGCCATCACCGCAGGCGCGACCTATCGCGGCGATCGCTGGAGCATGGCCGCGCGCGCCGAAGCCCGCGCCGGTGACCGTTCGGACCGCTACGGCCTGACCGTCTCGGCATTGCGCTCGCTGGGCGAAGGCCGCGCGCTCGGCGGCCAGTTCAGCTGGTTCCGCGCCGAGGACAAGGCAGGCCCCCGCAGCCAGGCGACGACGCTCGCGGTCAGTTGGGCCAACCGCCCCGACGACAGCCGCTGGTCGTGGCTCGAAAAGCTCGAATTGCGCAGCGACAGCGTCAGCGGCGTCACCGCCGGCCTTCCCGGCCCGGTCGGCGGCGCGCCGTCGCTCGTCACCGGCAGCGCATCGTCGAAACGGATCATCAACAGCCTCAGCGTCAACTGGTCGCCCGTAACGCGCGCCGAAGGCCGCTACCTCGGCCGCAGCGAAGTCTCGCTGTTCTGGGGCACCCGCTACGTCAGCGACCGGATCGGCGCCGACGACCTCAAGGGCTGGTCGAACGTGGTGGGCGCAGACATCCGCTTCGACCTTTCCGAAACGATCGACATCGGCGCGGCAGGCACCGTCCGCGAAAGCAATGGCGGCCGCGCGCTCAGCTATTCGGGTGGCCCGTCGATCAGCCTGTCGCCGTTCAAAAACAGCTATATCACGCTAGGTTACAACGTGCTCGGCTTCGACGACCGCGACTATGCCGACGCGCGCTACACGCGCAGCGGCCCCTACGTAACGCTGCGCCTGAAATTCGATCAGGACAGCCTCGCCGCGCTGGGCCTCACCCGCCGCTAAGCATTGCCCCAAAAGGCGAAGTCGGGCAGGATGTGTGCGGGAGAAACCACGCCATGGCGACCGCTGCACGTTTGAACGAAGCCCTTGCTCACGCTGCGAGCGACGAGGACGCCCTGCCCGCCTGGTCCTATGACGACGCGGATGTGCTCGATGCCGAGCGCAGCCGCATTTTCCGCAAGTCTTGGCAGCTCGTTTGTCATCTCAGCGACATTGCGACACCGGGCGCATGGCAATCGCTGCTCGTGATGGGTGAATCGATCGTGGCGGTGCGCGGGGCCGACGGGCAGGTGCGCGCGTTTGCCAATGTGTGCCGCCACCGTGGCGCGCGCATTCTTGACGGGCATCAGGGCTGTGCGGCCAAGCTGATCTGCCCCTATCACGCCTGGGCCTATGAACTCGACGGACGGCTGAGCGGCGTTCCCAATCGCGCCGACTATCCCGGTCTCGAACTCGCCGATCATGGCCTCGTCGAATATCGGGTCGAAGTCTGGCGGGCTTTCGTGTTCGTCGCGATCGACACGCCGCCGGTTTCGGTCGCTGAAATGATGGCACCTTATGAGGCCGAAGTTGAACCATATCGGTTTGAGGACATGCGCGCGATCGGGCGGGTCACGCTGCGGCCGCGCCCTGCCAACTGGAAGAACATCAGCGACAATTATTCGGACGGCCTGCATATCCCGGTCGCGCATCCGGGGCTCAAGCGGCTTTTCGGCACGCACAATTACGGTGTCGAGGCGGGCGAATGGGTCGACCGGCTCGGTGGGCCGCTGGTCGAAGACCCGCGTGAAAGCCCGTCCGAGCGCGCCTACCGGCTGACGCTGCCACGCGTCGATTATCTCCCCGAGGACCGCCAGCGCGTGTGGTTCTACTACAAGCTCTGGCCCAACACCGCGTTCGACATCTATCCCGATCAGATGGACTTCATGCAGTTCCTGCCCATTTCCCCCACCGAGACGATGATCCGCGAGATCGCCTATGCCATTCCCGACAGCCGCCGCGAAATGCGCGCCGCGCGCTATCTCAACTGGCGCATCAATCGCGCGGTGTCCGCCGAGGATTCCGGCCTCGTCGAGCGGATGCAGGCGGGCATGAAATCGGCGAGCTTCGTGCGCGGGCCACTCGGCACAAGCGAAGTCTGCTTGCGCGGATTTGCGCGGCGGATGCGCCATGCGCTGCCCGAACTGCGCAGCGACACACGCCTTCCCG
This sequence comes from Sphingomonadaceae bacterium, assembly GCA_046153865.1. Classification (GTDB taxonomy): domain Bacteria; phylum Pseudomonadota; class Alphaproteobacteria; order Sphingomonadales; family Sphingomonadaceae; genus Sphingomonas_O. The sequence continues at coordinate 9,753 of JBJXFA010000055.1, read as the reverse complement.
CCGGATGGGGCCGCGCATGACCGCGCGCTACGATGCGCTCATCATCGGCGGCGGCCACAACGGCCTCGTCTGCGCCTTCTACCTCGCCCGCCAGGGGCTCAAGGTCCGTATCCTCGAGCGCCGCGCCATCATCGGCGGCGCCTGCGTCACCGAGGAATTCGCGCCCGGCTTCCGCAATTCCACGGCAAGCTACACCGTCAGCCTGCTCCGCCCCAAGGTCATCGCCGATATGCGCCTGCACGAGCGCGGCTTCCGGATCATCGAACGCACGATCTCGAACTTCTTCCCGCTCGACAACGATTACCTCAAGCTCGGCGGCGGCACCGCGCGGACGCAGGCGGAATTCGCGCGTTTCTCGAAAAAGGACGCCGATACCTTCCCCGCCTACGAAGAAGCCCTCGAACGCGTGGCCGAAGTCCTGCGCGGGATCGCGCTCAAGACCCCGCCCAATGCCGGCGGCGGCCTCCGCGCGCTGCTCGCTGCCGCGGGGCAAGGCCGCAGCGTTGCGGGCATGGACCTCGAAGCGCAGCGCGATGTGCTCGACCTGTTCGTGAAGTCCGCCCGCGATTTCCTCGACGGCTGGTATGAAAGCGACGCAGTGAAAGCCGCGTTCGGCTTCGACGCCGTCGTCGGCAACTATGCCTCGCCCGATACGCCGGGCAGCGCCTATGTCCTCCTCCACCACGTGTTCGGCGAAGTGAACGGCAAGAAGGGGATGTGGGGCCACAGCGTCGGCGGCATGGGCACAATCACGCAGGCGATGGCGGCAGCCTGCGTCGAGGCCGGCGTCGAGATCAGTCTCGAGGCTCCTGTGGCGCAGGTTCTGATCGACGGCGCGAAAGTTTCAGGCGTCCGGCTGGAATCGGGCGAGGAGATCGCCGCAACGATCGTGGCCGCCAACGTCGGCCCCTCGCTGCTCTACAAGCAACTCGTTCCCGCCAACGACGTGCCCCCCGCTTTCAAGCGCCGCATCGATCAGTGGAAGACCGGCTCGGGCACCTTCCGGATGAACGTCGCCCTCAGCGAACTGCCGAGCTTCAGCGTCCTCCCCGGCACCGACGTTGCCGAGCACCACACCTGCGGGATCATCATCGCGCCGAGCCTTGATTACATGGACCGCGCCTACACCGACGCGCGGACCTTCGGCTGGTCGCGCGAACCGATCGTCGAGATGAAGCTCCCCTCCTCGATCGACGACAGCCTCGCGCCCCCCGGCCAGCACGTCGCCAGCCTCTTCTGCCAGCAATTCGCGCCGCAGTTGCCCGACGGCAAAGCCTGGGACGACGTCCGTGAGGAGGTCGCCGACCACATCATCGATACCGTCACGAAGCACGCCCCGAATTTCAAGGCAGCCGTCATTGCGCGGCAAATCCATTCGCCGCTCGATCTCGAACGCAAGTTCGGCCTGATCGGCGGCGACATCTTCCACGGCCACATGTCGCTCGATCAGCTCTACGCCGCGCGGCCCATGCTCGGCTTCGGCGACTACCGTTCGCCGGTGAAGGGCCTCTACATGTGCGGCTCGGGCACGCATCCCGGCGGCGGCGTGACCGGCGCGCCGGGGCACAATGCAGCGCGCGAAATCCTGAAGGATCGGTCATTCGCAGGGCGGCTGTTCGGCTAGGCGTAATCAATCCCGCAGAACCCGCTTCCCCGAGCGCAGCGGTTGAAGTTGATCTCTCGTCATCAAACTCTGAGCCGAAAAGCCGCTTGAGATCGCCGCCAGCGCTGCCATAGTCACGGCTTCGCTCTGTTCTGGCACCCTGGTCGTTTGCGGCACTTTGGTCAGTTCGTCTCGATTGACCAAATGGCGGTTTTGCCGTCGCACAGCTGGGTAGCCCGTATGCAAATCCTCGTCGTCCTGCGCGTGTTCGCGTTCATCCTCTTCCTCTTCGTCCCCTCAATCGCCGTGATGCTCTTTCTTGGTTTCGTCGTGCGCGATACCAATTATTTCGTCGGCTTCGGTCTGACGACGCTGCTCGGCAATGGTGTCCTGCTGTTCCTCCCGCCATTCCGCGCCATGATCGGCGACCACCTTCAGGCGATCGCCGGCACCCGTCAGCCGCGCGGGCGCAACCAGTAGAGCGGGATCGCCGTCAGCATCAGGACGATGCTGAGCAGCAGGGCTTCAGTGCCCGAACCCCAGAGCACCCAGGCTGAGAAGGCAAGCCCAACGACCGCCGCGCGCCGCGCGACGCCCAGCACGATCGCGGCGGCGCAGGCCCCCACATAGAGCCAGACCGTGGCAGCCGTGGTCAGTTGCAGCATGAAGGTCAGCACGCCGGTGAACCCCGGCACCGCTCCTGACAGGATCAGGACGCTGGCAAACACGCTGGCGAGCAGAATCGCGACCGTCGGCACGTCACGGTCGTTCGTGCGCGCAAGAATGGCCGGCATCAGCCGCGCGCGCGCCATGCCCAGCGGGACTTCGCCCTGCATGAGCACCCAGCCGTTGAGACAGCCGATTGCGGCGATCGCCGCAAATGCCGCGACGGCCAGGCTCGCCCCGCGACCCCAGAAGCTCTCGACGAAGAGCGCGATCGGCGCATCCGCTGCAGCAACGGTTTGCTGCGGTAGCGCAAAGATCACCCCATTGGTAATAACGACGTAAAGAAAACCGGTGAGCGCGGTTCCGTAAAGCGTAGCGCGGGCGATGTTGCGCGCGGGGTTACGGACGCGCTCAGCCGCTAGCGCAGCCGCCTCGAACCCGACCAGCGGGAAAAATGTCAGCGTCAGCGCCGTTGTGAGATCGGCGGCATAGAAAGGGGTCTGCGGATTGGCCGCAAAGCGCGCGCTGTCGGTCAGTGCCAGGCCCGCAACGATGAGCACGACCGCGACGAGCGGCAGCAGCTTGAGCACGGTCGTGACCAGCTGGAAACGCCCCGCACCCTGCGCACCACCGAGATTGAGCGCGGTCAGCGCCCAGATCAAGGTCGTTGCCCCCAGCGCCGTGGCGAGCGGCGTTGCCGTGAGCGCCGGGACGAACGCCGCGCTGTAGCGCACCGCGGTCAACGCGATGATCGCATTGGCCGAAAAGACACCGACCCAGTAGCTCCACCCGACAAGCAGGCCGGGGATCGGCCCGAGCGCCTCGCTGACGATGGCGACTGCGCCGGTTGCGGCCGGACGCGCGATCGCAAGGCACGAGAGGATATAGGCGAGCAGCATGGCTCCGGGGATGGCAAAGCCCCAGGCGACAACGCCGGTCCATCCATAAGGCGCAAGTTGGGCGGGCTGGATGAAAATCCCCGCACCGATCATCCCGCCGACGACGAGCGATGCGGCCGTCCAGAGGCCGAAAGGGCGGGCGGGAGAAGGTTCGCTCCCGCTCGCCACGTTCAGAATTTCGTTCCGGCCCTCAATCCAATGGTTCGCGGGATGACCGTGTTGACATAAACGCGAGTGCAGACGCTGCACGCTGTTCCGCGCGACACCTCTGCCCGCTCGTCGAACGCGTTGTTGACGAACGCTTCGAGCGAGAATTGCCCAAAGTCTAGCCCTGCGGCAAAATCGGCGTAGGTATAGGACTGCAACCGGCCGAACACGGCGGCAAAGGCCGGGCGCAGATCGGACGGTGCCGAACTGGCGTGATAGCCGATCGCCTGGACATGCGCCTTCGTATTGGTGCCGACGTCAAATTCGTACCGCGCCGTGCCGTTCACTTTGAACTTTGGCGTGATCGGCAGTTGGGTTCCGGTCGGCGTCTGAATGTTGGCGGCGCCACCGCAATCGGCTGCCGGGCTCGACGCAAAGCACAGATTCGTAGTCGTCTTCGCGTCGTTATACGCACCCGCAGCAGTCAGGGTCAGGCCGGTCACGGGCACGAAGTTCACATCAACTTCAATCCCGCGAATGCGCGCATTGGGCCCGTTCTGGATTTGGGTAAAGCTGTTCTGACCCAGGAAAGCGAACTGGAACTGCTTCCATTCCTGTTGGTACAGCGCGCTGTTTAGGCGAAGGCGCCCGCCGAGAAACGTCAGCTTGGCGCCGAGTTCGTAATTCGTCAGGAAGTCCGCGCCATAGGGATCGAGCCCCGCGCGACGGTTGATACCGCCGGGACGAAATCCGCGCGACCATGTCCCGTAAAGCAGCACGCCGTCGGTCGGCTTGAAAGTCAGGTTCACACGGTGCGTGAAGCCTTGCCCGCTTGCGATTTTCGGGATGACAGTGGTCGTCGGCAACCCATTCACGTCAAGGATTTGCGTCCCGAGATTGGGGCAAGGCCCCGGCGCAATGACCGATGGCAGCAAATTGCCCGCCGCATCGACGAAACAGCGTCCGACGCCCGGCCCGCCGACCGCGCTCGGCGAGCCGAAGCCAAAAAACCCGATCAGGTTGTTGTCATAGATAAAGCCGCGTCCGCCGGCGGTCAGCGTCAGTTGCGGCGTGATGTCAAACGCAGCCTCACCGAACACCGCGTAATCGACATCAACGCGCTTCTGTTTGGTCAGCCACAGGATACCGGGAAGGCCGTTTACCGACGCGTCGGCCGCCAGCCCGGGAACATTGTAACGCTCGTCGATATCGTTAGTCTGCCGCTGATAAAATGCGCCTGCAATCACGCGAAAGCGTTCTTCGGTCGGCGAAGCGACCCGGAATTCTTGGCTCAACTTGGTGTATTTTGGATTGCTCGTCACGAACTGCCGCGGATCGATGGTCTGCCCGGCGCCGTTCACGAATCCGAAATAGCCAGCAATGCCGCCCGCGCTTTCATACAGGCTGTCATAGGCTTCGGCATAGTCGGTGTAGTCGGTTGAAGCGCTGAACTTGCGTTCCAGATAGGCACCCGCATAGGTTACGTCCCAGTTGCCGATCCGGCCCTCGATGGTCAAAGCGGCCTGCCAGAAGCGGTCGCGGCTGAAATCAGGATAAAAGCGCTGGACGCTCAAATCGCCGGCCGATGGCTGATATCCGAAGACGCCCCGGCTGCGCAGCTCCTGATAAATGCCGGTCGGGGTAATCGTCCAGTTGTCGTCAAGATCGATCTTGAGCGCGGCGCGGCCCCCAAAGGTGTCGGTCGCGTTAAAATTGTTTTCGACGAACGCCGCATTGTCGACAGTGATGCCGCCGACGAAGTCGGCAGGCGTTCCGCCGGTGCCGGTGCCGTTGCGGAAGGACCGCGTGCCCGAGACATTGTCGATATAGCCCGCATCGCGCTTGTAGAAACCAACAACGCGAAGCGCAGCATTGCTCGACAATGGAAAGTTCAGCATGCCCTCAAGGCGGCCGCCGACATCGCCTTCGTCCACGGTATTCAGCTCGCCATCGACCCGGCCTTCAAATCCCGCCGTTGACGGCTTGTTGGTGATGATGCGGATCGTGCCCGCCTGGCTCGATGCGCCGTAAAGCGTGCCCTGCGGCCCAGCCAGGCTCTCGACGCGCGCGATGTCGTACGTGTTGATGGGGAGCGCACCGATGATCGTCGTCACGGGCTGCTCGTCGAGATAAACGCCGACCGACGGCAGCGGGCCCGAATGATTGCCATCGCCGCCCGATGCGATCCCGCGCATGTAGATTTTGGTCGTCCCCGGCTGCGTCGTCTGGATGCTGACGCTGGGAAGCAGCTGCGTTACGCGTTCGACGCTTGTCACGTTCAACTGGTCGAGCTTGCGCGTGCCGAGAGCAATAATGCTGATCGGCACATCCTGCAGGCTTTCCTCACGCTTTTGCGCGGTCACGATGATCTCGTCGTTAAGGCCTTCCTCGGGAGCCACGGTCTGCGCCTGGACAGGCAATGCGACATAGGCGCTACTCGCGAGCAAGAGCGCGACGAGTGGGCGGCGTGCAGACATGGCTTTTCCCTTTTGATTTGCACGAAGGCTGAATTGCTGATGCGCGTGCGTCAACGGCCAATGCGGTCGCTGTCGCGTTCGTTTCACTGCTGTTGCAATTTTGTCACGAAGCAGGCGGCTTAGGATAAGCGGTCAATGTCGCGCCGAGCGCTGCCTTGAGCGGCCCGAGCCAGGGCTCGAACACCTGCCAGCCTTCGGTTCCCTCGCGAAAGATCGGGCGGCGCACCTGCTCGGAGGAGGGGGTGCGCACGGCGCGCTCGGTTTCGTGGAAGCGCAGGCACGCCTCTTCGAAGGGCAGGCCGCACGCGTCGAGCAGGCTGCGCACCTCGGCCTCAGTGTCGCTCACCATCCGCTCATAGCTCACCCGGTGAACCCGTCCGGGCAGAACGCGATCGAAATGCGCCATCAGGCGGACATAATCGGCATAATAGCGCCCCATGTCGGCCAGATCATAGCTGAAGCCCTGCCCGCGCGCGAAATGCTGCTTGAAGTTCGAAAAGCAGCAGCCGAGCGGATGGCGGCGCGTGTCGATGATCGTGGCATTGGGCAGGATCAGTTGAATAAAGCCGACATGCAGCCAATTGTTCGGGAGCTTGTCGACAAAGCGCGGACGGCCGCTGTGCCGCTGGACCGATGCGCGCTCGAGATACTCTGCGCCCAGGCACGCGAGCTGGTCAGCATTAAAGTCATCGTCCTTGAACCGGCGCGCAAGGACGGGAATGTCGGGCAGTTCGGATGTCCCCTCGACCTGCGAATGGCTGGCGAGGATTTGCTCGACGAGTGTCGATCCCGAACGCGGCATGCCGAGCACGAAGATCGGTGCACGATCGGGACAGCCCTGCTCGCCATGCTCTACAAAAAGGTCGCGCGTGTAGAGCGCGATCCTGCGATCGACCGCGCGCGTCGTTTCTTCGGCGTCGTAGGATACGAGGTCGCGTCGCAGCCGATTGCCAGTCGCGTAATGACGAAAGGCGTCGGCGGGGTCGCCCGCATCCTCCCGCGCCTTGCCCAGCGCGAAATGCAGGTGAAAGCGGTCCTCCGGGGGCAGCTCGGCGACATCGAGTGCGCCGCGCATCGCCGCAATGTCCTCATTCGAAAAGCGCACCGTCTTGAGATTGGCCAGGCTCCACCAGACTTCACCCAGCGTCGGCGCAATCGCTATCGCGCGGCGATAGGCGGCGATACCGTCGTCGAGCCGTCCCACGGTCTTGAGCATGTGCCCATAGCTCATCCAGACCTTGGGCTGGCGCGGCACGGCCTTCAGGATTTCGGCGTAAAGTGCGATCGCTTCCTCGAAACCGCCGATCCGCCCAAGTGCGGCTGCTTTCAGATTGGCGTGGCCGACATTGTCGGGGTCGTCGGCCAGCACCCGGTCGAGCTCGACCAGCGCTTCGGTCGGGCGGTTTTGGCGATAAAGGCAGGTGGCGAGATTAGCGCGCGCCGCTGCGAAATCGGGTGCGAGCTCGAGCGCCCGGTGAAGCAGCGTCTCGGCATCCCGGTAGCGCCCGATGCGCCCCGCAACTTCGGCAAGCATGCGGATCGCCGCGACATTGAAAGGATCGCGCTTGAGTTCGGCGCGGAGGCGCGGCTCGGCCTCGGCGATGCGATTGTCATGCAGCGCCAGCGCGGCCTCGACGAGCACAGGGTTCGCAACAGCATCGGCGAGCGATTGGGCGAGGCGCGACATGGCTGCTCCGGTCAGATCAGAACGGCGAGTGAATCACGGGCGATATGGAAGACGCGCACGATCGTCACCGCTTGCGTGTCGTGGCGGTAGAAAATGCGGTGCTTGCGGTGGACATGAACGCGCATCGGCGGGCGGATACCGGTCACGCGCGTGCCAAGATCCGGATAGTCCGCAAGGAGCGCAATGGCTTGCCCGAGTCCGCGAACATAGGCCTCCGCGACGGCCGATCCCCAGGTTTCAATACTGAAGGCCAGAATTTCAGCCAGATCGTTACGCGCCGCGCGGAGCGTAATGATCTCAAGCGGCACGACGCGCGCGGCTCTCGACGATAATGCCTTCAACAATTTCAAGCGGCGTGCCGGGATGGACGCCCGACGCCAACCCACCGTCAATCTCGGTCTGCAACCAGGCCAATTCGCGAGCTGCCTCGCGATCGCGGCGGACGAGATCGCGGATATAGTCACTGGTGCTGCTGTAATCGCCTTCGGCAACGCGCGATTCCGTCCAGGCTTTGAGACCTTCGGGAAGCGAAATGTTCATCTGTGCCATGTCGGTGCTTTTACACTACTGCGCTAAAATTGCCAAGCTACTTGAGTAACACCAGCTCCTCGGCCATCGTCGGGTGGAGCGCCACAGTGTCGTCGAACTGCGCCTTGGTGAGCCGGGCCTTCACCGCGACGGCGGCGGCTTGCAGGATTTCAGCGGCATCGGGGCCGATCATGTGCAGCCCGACCACAACATCGTTCGAAGCATCGACGATCATCTTGTAAAGCGCGCGCTCGTTGCGTCCTGCCAGCACGTTCTTCATCGGGCGGAAATCGGAGGTGAAGACTTTCACCGAACCCAATGAATTGCGCGCCTGCGCTTCGGTCATGCCAACGCCTGCGAGCGGCGGATGGCTGAAGACCGCGCTCGGCACATTGGCGTAATCGACGCGGGTCGGCTTGTTGCCGAACATCGTGTCGGCAAAGGCCTGACCCTCGCGGATCGCCACAGGGGTTAGCTGAATGCGGTCGGTCACGTCGCCGATCGCAAAAATGCTTTCGATGTTCGACTGGTTGTCATCGTCGACGATGACGGCTCCGTTCAGCCGCTGCGCGACACCCACCGCGTCGAGCCCCAGCCCGGCCACATTGGGAGCACGACCGACCGCAAAAAGAACCAGATCAGCGATAATCTCGTCGCAACCGCGATTGTGCACGGTCAGCGTGCCGTCATCATTCTTCTCAATGCCCTCGAACGGCGCGTTGAACCGGAACTCGATGCCCTTGGTCATCGAAATCTGCAGCAGCCGGTCGCGGATCTGCTCGTCATAACCACGCAGGATCGTGTCGCCGCGATTGACGATCGTGACCCTTGCTCCGAAACTATTGAAAATTCCAGCAAACTCATTCGCGATATAACCGCCGCCCGCGATCACGACACGTCGCGGCAGTTTCTCAAGATGGAAAACCTCGTTCGAGGTGATCCCGTGCTCGGCCCCCGGGAAATCGGGCCGCATCGGCCAGCCGCCGGTCGCAACGAGGATTCGTTCGGCCGTCACTGTCTGCCCACTGGCCAACGTAACCGCATTGGCACCACTAAGCACGGCGCGCTCCTTGATGACCGCCACCTTGTGGTTCGCGAGCGTCTCGCCGTAGATACCTTCTAGTCGGTCCACCTCCTGCAGCACATTGTCGCGCAACGTCGGCCAATCGAAGCCGGGTTCGGGGACAGTCCAGCCGAAGCGCCGCGCGTCATGGAGATCCTCGGCGAAATGCGCGCCATAAACGAGCAGTTTTTTCGGGACACAGCCGCGGATGACGCAGGTGCCGCCGACGCGGCTTTCCTCGGCAATCGCGACACGGGCGCCGTGACTGCCGGCGATCCGCGCCGCGCGCACGCCGCCGGAACCGGCGCCGATGACGAACAGATCAAAATCCATGGGTTGGCTTCCCTTGCGCTGATGCCGCCCAGATAGGCGCCGGCGTCGGCCGCCACCAAGGAATTTTGTTGATCGCGGTGATCGGATGGCGCCGGCTATTAAAATACGTTGCCGACCGGCTCGTCACCGATGAACAATTGCCGGCGTTCGACGGTTCGGATCGTCACATCGCCGGCGGCGAGCGCCTTGCCCCGGGCGGTGCTGCGTCGCTCATCTGTTCGCTTGCCGATCTGTACATCGAAAGCGGCATCGTCGGCCAACCACGCTTCGCCGGTGCGCAGGAATGTCTTTGCGAAGGGACGATTTGTGACCGCGCTGTCGATGTTGAACACCCTTGCCTGGTCTCGGGA
>JBJXFA010000053.1:0-21124 GCA_046153865.1 Sphingomonadaceae bacterium | reverse complement strand
GACGCTCCGCGCCACCGCCCTCGCCGAGATCGACCGTGTGCGCTTCGTCCCCGAAAAGGGCCGCAATCGCATCCGCTCGATGGTCGAGGGGCGGCCCGACTGGGTGATCAGCCGCCAGCGCGCCTGGGGCGTGCCGATCACGCTCTTCGTGAACCGCACGACCGGGCAATATCTGAACGACCCCGCAGTCAACGCGCGCATTGTGGCGGCGGTGCGCGAAGCGGGCGTCGACGCATGGACTGACGAGGCGGCGCAGGGCTTCCTGGGGGCTGCCTATAACGTGGCGGATTACGAGCGCGTCACCGACATCCTCGACGTCTGGTTTGACAGCGGCTGCACGCATGCTTTCGTGCTTGAATCAGGCAAATGGCCCGATCTTCAGGCCCCCGCCGACCTCTATCTCGAAGGATCGGACCAGCATCGCGGCTGGTTCCAGTCGTCGCTGCTCGAAAGTTGCGGGACGCGGGGGCGGGCACCCTACAAGGCCGTCCTGACGCACGGCTTCACGATGGATGCCAAGGGCATGAAAATGTCCAAGTCGCTCGGCAACACGATCAATCCGCTCGACCTGATGAAGGAAAGCGGCGCGGACATCCTGCGGCTGTGGACGCTGTCGGTCGATTTCACCGAGGACCACCGGATCGGCAAGGAAATACTCTCGGGCGTGTCGGACCAGTATCGCAAGCTGCGCAATACCTTCCGCTATCTGCTGGGGGCGCTGGAGGGGTTCGAGGAAAGCGAGCGCGTGGCGGTGGCGGACATGCCCGAGCTCGAGCGGTATATCCTGCACCTGCTCGCCGAGATGGACGGCAAGCTGCGCGCGGCGGTGGATGACTTCGATTTCAACAGCTACACGCGGCTGCTCAGCGAGTTCGCGAACAATGACTTGTCGGCCTTCTTCTTCGATATCCGCAAGGATGCGCTCTATTGCGAAGTGAACCCGGCGACCGGCTACCAGACGACCAAGCGCCGCGCCTATCGCACCGTGCTCGACATCCTGTTTCACGCGCTGGTGCGCTATGCCGCGCCGGTGCTGGTGTTCACGAGCGAGGAGGTTTGGGCGACGCGGTTTCCGGACGAGGGCAGTGTGCATCTGCTCGAATGGCCGATCCTGTCCAATCTTCGTCGGCCCGCACTTGATGCGGGCCAAGGCTTTTCTTCGGCGAGTGGCAGAGAAGAAAGCCAAGCCCCGGATCAAGTCCGGGGCGACGAGTTGGTGCAGAAGTGGAACTTGGCACGTCGCTACCGCTCCGACGTGAGTGAAGCCATCGAGCCCCTTCGAAGTGGCAAACTTGTCGGCTCTAGTTTGGCTGCGATGATCAACATCGATCCTCATCATACCGAGCATCGCCAACTTCTATCTTCCATTGATTTAACAGAGCTATTCATCTCAGGTGGAGTGAAGATAGTCGACGAAGTTACGAGTGGCTATATCCCTGGCCGCGCCTCCGAAGCGCGTGTCGTAGCGATGCCAACCATCCACCAAAAATGCGGGCGCTGCTGGCGGCATCTCCCCGAAGTGACCGAAGACGGCGCTTTGTGCGGCCGTTGCGCTGAGGTGCTTGGTGCCTAACGTTACGGCTTCTCTTTGCGGCTTTGCGTCTCTGCGTGAGTCCCTCTTTCCTCTCGACCTGCGGCGCGTACGTCGGGATCGCGTGGGACTCACGCAAAGCCGCGAAGACGCGAAGGAAGAAGAAGGAAGGATTGGGGGCGCTGCCGCGCGGGGGTTCCCGGCATGAACCGCCGCCTCCTTGGTCTCATCATCGCCGCAATCGTTTTCGCCGCCGATCAGTTCGCCAAATATATGGTCATGGTCCCGCTCGACCTGAAAGCGCGCGGGCAGATTGAGGTGTTGCCGTTTTTCAATCTCACCTGGGTGGAGAATTACGGCGTCTCGATGGGCATGCTCACCGCGGACACCGACACCGGGCGCTGGCTGCTCGTCGCGATGACCGGGGTGATCACGATCGGCGTGCTCATCTGGCTGTGGCGCGAGAAAAACCGGCAGGATGTGTTTGCGCTCGGCCTCGTGCTCGGCGGTGCGCTGGGCAATATTCTCGATCGCGTCCGCTTTGGGCATGTCGTGGATTTCGCCGATCTGCATTTTGGCGACTTCCGCCCGTTTCTCGTTTTCAATGTCGCCGATGCGGCTATAACCATCGGCGTGATCCTCCTGCTCATCCGGGCGTTCCTGGTGCGCGACCGTTCTTGATGACAATAAGGCGAAAGTAGATTCTCATGCGTAAACTGATGGCCGCTGCGGTGCTTGTTTCGATGCTGGCGGGCTGCGGCTCGACCGGGGGGCTGTTCAACCGCACCCGCCCCGATGAATTCGCGGTAACGCGCGCCGCACCGCTGGTTGTTCCTCCCGATTTTGCGCTGCGCCCGCCGACGCCGGGAACGCCGCAGGCGCGCGCTGCCGATTCGAGCACGCAGGCGTTGCAGGCAATGTTCGGTGGCCCCGCTGCGCGCAGCGCGACCGAGGCCGATGCGCTCAATCGCGCAGGGGCACTGCGCGCGGCCACCGGCATCCGTTCGGACGTCGGCGATCCCGAAACCAGCGTCGTCGACAAGGGTTCGGTGACGCGTGACATTGTCGCTGCGCCACCGGGTGACGGTCAGGACGCTCGCGCGACGGTTCCCCCGAAGAACTAGGGTCGGTTTCCGTCGAATGGAATCTGGGGAAAGCCGTTCGGGCTGAGCTTGTCGAAGCCCCGTCCTTCTTCTGCGCCGTTGGCCAAAGAAAAGGACGGCCCTTCGACAAGCTCAGGGCGAACGGTGTTGTTGGCTCAACCAAACTGCAAACGACTCTAGCGGCGTTTGAGCCCGCGCCGCCCCCGACAGCGCGGGCCCCGCCCCCATATCCTAAAAGCTCACGCCGAGCGTCGCGACGATGCCGGCCTTGGCCGCGTCCTTGCCCGACGGCACGAAGAAGCGCGTGTCGGTATCGACATATTGCACGCCGAGCGTCAGCGCCTTGAAGGTGACCGACGCACCGAGCGCCCAATCGGTGTATTCGTCCTTCAGGCCGCCATCGGTGGTGCTGAGCCAGCTCGGGCCGAAGCTGTGGCCGATATGCGCGGTCAGGCTGACCGGCGTGTTCGGGATCGCCACCGAGAAATCACCGGCGACATAAACATTGTCCTGCTTGGGGCCGATCTGGTCGAGCGCCAGCGCCTTTTGCTTGGGCGCATAGTTGACGGTCGCCTTGGCGGAAAGCGGGCCGACGGTGCCCGAGATCGCAACATAAGGCTCGATGAAGTCCGAGCTGGTGGCGTCGCCCGGCGCTTTGGTCTTGGGATAGACATAATAGAGCACGCCGACGTCGACAGTTGCCGAGCCGAGCGTTTTCTTGAAGCCGACGATGAGATCGATTTCTTGGCGCGCCACGCAGCAGCTGGTGCCATTGCCGCCCGCATAGAGATCGCTCGCTGCGGTGACATAGCTATCGACCGACGATCCCCAGACCGACGCATAGAGCCCCGATTCGTGCGTAATCGTGAGCGAGCCCTGGACGGCGAACTTCTTGTCGGTCTGCGAAATGCCGCGGAAGCGATAGTCGCTCACCAAGGTCGCCGTGCCGTTGATCGTGATGGCGAGAGGCGGATCGCTCTCTTGCGCCAGGGCTGAGTTTGCGGCCAAAAGGCCAAGCAGGCTGGCGGTGCAGCCGACGAGAATGCGCATTGGAATCCCTTTCGAAGGTCTAATCGGGTTCCGCCTGCGTCTTGCCCCGCGCACCTCTGAAGCCGGGCGGCGATTGCAACGACGCGTGAATGCTGCCGTCATTTTGTGCATCGCACAACAAAAAAGTGCGTGGGGCCGTCGCGCGGCGCGCGGCTGTTGCGCAATCGCAACACTCAGGCGGCGGCGAGCGCCTGCTCGAGATCTTCGATAAGGTCTTGTGGGTCTTCAAGACCGATTTGCAGCCGGACGATCGGCCCCGGCCAAGTGCGCGCAGTCGCGGTCCGCGTGCAATCGTCGCCGACCGGCGTGACGAGGCTCTCATAGCCGCCCCAGCTATAGCCGATGCCGAACAGCTGCAGCGCTTCCACAAAGCGCGTGCGGCGCGCAATGTCGCCGCCGGCGAAGGCGAAGCTGAAAACCGTTCCGGACCCCTTCAAATCGCGCTTGTAGAGCGGGTGATCGGGCGATGACGGCAGGCCGGGGTGCAGGACCGCACCGACTTCGGGCCGGGTCTCCAGCCAGGCCGCGATCGCGAGCGCCGCCGCGCCCTGTGCGCGCAGGCGGACGCCCATGCTGCGCAGTCCGCGCGCGCCGAGCCAGGCATCGTCAGGGCTGACGCAAATGCCCAGATCGAACGTCGTGCGCTCGAGTTTGGCAAACCACGCCGCAGTGGCCGTGGCCGAACCCAGCATCAGATCCGAATGCCCGCCGACATATTTCGAACAGGCCATGACACTGATATCGACGCCCGCCGCCATCGCGGGGAACAGCAGCGGCGATGCCCAGGTATTGTCGAGGATCGTCGCGATGCCGGCGGCGCGCGCCGCTGAAGCGATGGCGGGGACGTCCTGCATCTCGAAGGTCTGCGACCCGGGACTTTCGATCAGCACGGCACGCGTCCGGTCGGTGAACAACGCCGCAAGATCGGCCTCGGCCGGGTAGTATTGCGTGGCGATCCCCATGCGCTTCAAAACGCCATCGGCGAAGCGCCGCGTCGGGTTATAGACGGAATCGACCATCAACAGCGTGTCACCGGGGCGCAGCACGGTGAGCAGTGCCGTCGTGACCGCCGACAGGCCCGAAGGATAGAGCATGGTTCCCGCAGCACCCGGCTCAAGCGCAGTCAGCGCCTCGGCCAGCGCCCATTGCGTCGGTGTGCCGTGCAGCCCGTAATAATATTGGCCGAGGCCGGGTTTTGCCGCGTCAAGTTCAGCGACGGTGTCGAACACGATCGTCGATGCCCGGTGAATGGGCGTGTTAACCGTATGCCCCGTCCATTCTTTCCGGCGCCCGCCGCGAACCAGTGTCGTGTCGGGCCGCAGGCTTTCGCCCTGGCTCATGCCGGGCCGATATCCTTGGGCGTCTCCTTGTCGGCACCCCATTCGCTCCACGCTCCATCGTAAACCGCAACCCTGTCATTGCCGAGCAGGTGCGCACCAAAGGCGATGGCGGTGGCGGTGATCCCTGAGCCGCAGGTGGCCGCGATCGGCTGGGTCGGCTCAACGCCTGCCTCCGCGAAAGCCGCGCGTAGCGCGTCGCCGGTTTTCCACGTGCCATCAGAATTGTAGAGATTCGCCATCGGCAGATTGCGGCTGCCCGGCATATGGCCGGGATCGACGCCCAGCCGCGGCTCGGCTTCGCGCCCCTCGAACCGCGCGGCTCCACGCGCATCGACGATCTGCTCGGCCTTGCTCTCGAGCAGCGCGAGCATCTGTTCCTTGCTGCGGACGTGGCTCGCGTCCTTCCACACCGTGAAGTGCCGGTGGCGCAAGCTTTCCTTGCCCGCGGTCAACTCGCGCCCCTCGGCCTTCCATTTGGCGAGGCCGCCATCAAGAATCGCGACCTGATGCGCGCCGAACAGCCGCAGCATCCACCAGGCGCGTGTGGCGCTCTTAAGGTCCGAATCGTCGTAAAGCACGATGCGGCTGCCATCGCCCAGCCCCAGCGACTGCATCCGGCTCGCAAACTTCTCCGCCTGCGGCAGCATCATCGGCAAATCGCTCGTGCTGTCGGCAAGGCCACCCAGGTCCATGAACACGCCCCCGGGAATATGTCCCGCTTCATATTCGGCGGCGGCATCGCGGGAATCGAGGTGCCAGCTCGCATCGACCACGCGGAGGTCGGATGCCCCCAGTTCATTGGCGAGCCATTCGGTCGATACCAGCGAATCCATGCATCACTCCTTGTCGTTGGCCCGCCTCTAATCGCCGCCGGGGGCTGCGTCGAGACTTTGCAGATAGGCCGCCGCCTGCGTCTGCAATTCGCCTTGCGTATCGGTGCTCATCCGGTCCCAGTTGCGGTAGGGCATGGCGAGGCGCTGATTGCTGCCGAGCTTGTCGCGGTTGCGCACCAGAAAGTCCCAGTAGAGCGCGTTGAACGGGCAGGCGTCGGGGCCGGTGCGCTGGTTCACATCATAGCGACATGAAGCGCAGTAATCGGACATCCGGTTGATATACGCGCCCGACGCCGCATAGGGCTTCGAGCCGAGCAGGCCGCCATCGGCAAACAGGATCATGCCGCGCGTATTGGGCTGCTCGACCCATTCATAGGCATCGGCATAGACTTCGAGATACCAGCGATCGACGTCATCGGGGTGCGCGCCGATCAGCAGTGCATAATTGCCCGTCACCATCAGCCGCTGGATGTGATGCGCGTAAGCCAGATCGAGCGTCTGGCCGATCGACTGCGCCATGCAGTGCATCTCGGTCTCGCCCGTCCAATAAAACGCGGGCAGCGGCCGGGTGGCATTCAGGAAATTGCGCTTCCCATAATCAGGGCCTGACCACCAATAGATGCCCCGCACATATTCGCGCCAGCCGATGATCTGGCGGATGAAGCCCTCGGTAGCGTTGAGTGGCACGCGACCTGCGCGAAATTCGGCCTCGACCGCGCGACACAGGTCGAGCGGATCGAGCAGCCCGCAGTTCAGGTAAAACGACAGATGCGCGTGGTAGAGATACGGCTCGCCGGTCAGCATGGCATCCTGATAATCGCCGAAGCGCGGCAGCGCGTGCTCGAGGAAATGTGCCTGCGCGGCCAGCGCCTGCGCGCGGGTGACGGCAATACCGAAATTCTCGAGGCTGCCGACGTGATCGGCAAAGCGGGTCGCGACCAGGGCTAGCACGTCCTGCGTGATCGCATCGGGTTCGAACTGCGGCAGCTTGGGCATCAGCAGGTCGGCTTTGGCAGGTTTGCGATTGTCCTTGTCGTAATTCCATTCGCCGCCCTCGGGCTTGGCCCCCTCCATCAGCAGCCCGGTCTTGCGGCGCATGTCGCGGTAGAAGAATTCCATGCGCAGTTGTTTGCGATTGTCCGCCCAGGTCGCGAATTCGGCATGGCTGGCGATAAACCGCGTGTCGGCGCGGATGGCGACGGGGATGCCGAACAGCGTCTCCCACGCCTCGAGCATCGCCTGCACGCGCCACTCGCCTGCCTCGGTTACGATCAGGCGCTCGGGCGCATGCCGAGCGACCGCGCGCGCGGCTTCGCCGGTGAAACTCCCCGTGTTGTCGGGATCGTCGAGCCGCACATAATCGACTGTCCACCCCGCCGCTCGCAAAGCCGCGGCATGATGCCGCATCGCCGACAGGATAAACGCGATCTTGCGCTTGTGATGGCGGACGTAGGTTGCCTCCTCGGCCACCTCCATCATCAAGATGACGCTGTCCGCGCGGTTAGCGGCCGCCAGCGACGACAGATCGAGCGAAAGCTGATCGCCGAGAATGGGGATGAGCGTGGTCATCGGCTGCTGTCGGGATATTTTCCGCGCAGCCAGTCGAGCAGTGCCCGCTGATCAGGCCCATTGGCCTTGCGCACCAATGCCTTCAACTTGATCAGCGAAGGGCGGTCGGGCGTGATGTTGGATGCGCCTTCGTTGCAGATCGAACATAGGGCCCGCAGATTGTCGGGGCCGTCACCACCGCCCATCGACTTATCGACGATATGCCCCAAATGGAGCCGTGTCTTGCGTCCGCTGTCATCCGGATGCGGCTCGCCAGCCCCCGCGCCGCACATTTGGCACGTGAAGCCGTTTCGCGCGAGCACGATCGAGCGCGTTTCCTTCGAGATCGTGCGATCGAATGCCGGATCGGGCTTGGCCGATTCCAGCAGATATTGGCCAGGTTTCAGGTCGCTGCGGTCGTTGTGCGTCAGAATGCGATAGCCTTCTTGGTCACGGAGTTCGCGGATCCGCCTGGCCCATTCGGAAATTCCGCCGGACGCGGCGCGAAGCTCTTCGCTTCCGATCACGCGCCCGATATTTGCAAGGAAGTGCGCTCGAAGTTTCTTGCGCGCCGACATCAAGCTGCCAGCGTTGTCGGGAAAGCCCGTCGGCACTTTAGCGCGACCATCAAGTTACTTGCGACGGCCCGCGCTACCGGCGGCGGAAACGCGTTGCCGATTTGTCGATACGAAGCCGTCTTGCGCCCGACGAAATGCCAGTCATCGGGAAACCCTTGAAGCCGTGCCACCATTCGCGTGGTCAGGCGCGGCATCCCGGCGAACTCGGCAGCCGGAGCGGCTTCGGCAATCGTTCGACCTTCGACCCCCAGCGACGCCCACGCGCGGCGCGCGCGTGTCGGCCCGAGATCCGGCCCCCCATGTTTTTTCGATCCCCCCACAATGGTGGGCGCAATCTCATTTGCCCTGTCGGCCCAGCGCTTGGCCCCTGCCCAGCCATTGGCTGCCATGAGGTCCACGAGCGTTTCGCCGACGGTCGCGGGGTTGTGGGACTGTGCCGTTGGCCAGTCGAACATGTCGGACATGCCGCGCTCTACCGCCACGATTACGACACGAGGCCGCAATTGCGGCACGCCATAATCCGATGCGTTAAGCAGTCTCCATTCGGCTTTATAGCCCAACAACTCGAGATCACGTTTCAATGCTCGTCGATAGTCCTCGAACACGGCAGACAAGAATCCCCTGACATTCTCGATCAGGATTGCTTTAGGCCGAATCTCATCGATCAGCCGGATGGCGGCCGGGAACAGGTTGCGCTCATCGCTTTCCCCCAGTTGTTTGCCTGCCAGCGAAAATGGCGGACAGGGGAGGCCAGCCGCAAACAGGTCAACACCCTTGTAGGGCCGTCCATCGAAATGGTTCATATCGTCACAATGCACACGCCAAAGCGGGCGATTGTGTTCCAGCGTTTTGACACAATCGCTGTCGATCTCGACAAGCGCCTGGTGGCGGAACCCTGCCTGTTCAAGGCCAAGTGCCTGCCCGCCAGCGCCAGCGCAAAGTTCGATCGAGTACATAATTTCGCTGACCTGATGTTTCACTCTCGATTCACTCTATGTTCCACAGCCGCTTGAGGTCAAGCGCGGCGGCTTGCTGCAGTGGATTTGTAAGGTAATGGATATTCATGACTCCCAAATTCCTCGGCCAAACCTCTCCGCTCCCCGCCTCGCCCGCCGAGGCTGCGCTCGATTACGTCCCCAATCCGCGCCGCGGTCGCCCCTATCTCGTGCGGTTCACCGCGCCTGAGTTTACCTCGCTGTGCCCGGTTACGGGCCAGCCCGATTTCGCCCATCTCGTGATCGATTATGCACCGCGCGAAACGATCGTCGAATCGAAGTCCTTGAAGCTGTTTCTCGGCAGTTTCCGCAATCACGCGGCATTTCATGAGGACTGCACGGTCGGCATCGCCGAGCGGCTCTTTGCGGAGATGGCGCCGCACTGGCTGCGCATCGGCGGCTATTGGTATCCGCGCGGGGGCATCCCGATCGACGTGTTCTGGCAGTCGGGCGCGCCGCCCGAGGGGCTGTGGCTCCCCGATCAAAACGTGCCCGGGTATCGCGGTCGCGGCTAGCTTTGTTAACCGCGTCGGCGTAAGCTCGGCGCATGTCCCGCACGCTTGCGCACCCCATCCAGATTCTCCCTGCGGACATCGATTTCATGGGGCATGTCAACAACGCGCGCTATCTGAACTGGGTGCAGGATGCGGTCGTCGCGCATTGGCAGAAGCTCGCGCCGCCTGCCGCCGTGGCCGAGCACCTCTGGGTCGCGCTCAAGCATGAAATCACTTACCGCAAGCCCGCGTTTCTCGATGACGAGGTGATCGCGACCGTAATGCTCGAAAAGGTCGAGGGCGTGCGCGCCTTTTATTCGACGCTGATCAAGCGCGGCGAAGACGTGCTCGCCGAGGTGAAGTCGAGCTGGTGCTGCCTCGATGCCGCTACCCTACGCCCAGCACGAATCGCCCAGGACATCGCCGAACATTTTCTTCGGTAACACCGCCTAGGCCATCGTCTCGAAGCGGACATCGAGCGCATTGTCCGCAATCGTCAGCACATTGAACGAGGGTCGCGTCGTGCGCACCCGTTCGGACAGGGTGCCCGCGCCGATGAGGCGCACCGGGCGCATGCCTTCGTTCCAATGCACGTCGAACGCATCGTGGACATGGCCCGAAAGCACGGCATCGGCGCCCGCTGCGGCGAGCGCATGCAGCGCTTCGCGACCGCCATGCGTTCGGCCCTCGGTATGGCTGCCAGGCTTGTCGATCAGGGGATGATGGCACGTGATCAGGCGCAGCGTTTCGGGCGGCGTTTCGCGAAGCGTCGCCACCGTAACCGCAAGCCGCCGCCGCGAAACGCGCCCATGTGACCAGTTGCGCCGCCACTGGAAGCGCGCGGTCGTCCGCAGCGGGATGATCGCGACGCCCGCCAGATCGAGCGGTTTTTCGATCGCCGCTTCGAGGCGCTGATAGCGGCGATACGGCGCGATCATCCGCCCGATCGGGTTGAAATAGGGCAGATCATGATTGCCGACCTCGATCGTCATCGGGCGGCCGAGGCTGGCCAGCCATGCGCTTGCCGCCGCGAATTCATGCGCGCGGGCATGCATGGTCAAGTCGCCGGTCACCAGGATCGCGTCGGGGCTGTCGCTTGCCACACGCTCCGCAAACCAGTCGAGCGCGGCGCGGTCCTCGCGGCCGAAATGCAGATCGGAAATGTGGAACAATGTGGTCACGGCGCGGTCGTCACGAAGGCGAGCCGCGTTGTTCCGGGCGCAATCACGGTGCCGATGGGCAGGTGGCTCGGCTCGCCGTCAAACAGCGCGAAGGTCGGGCGCGAGGATGCCAGGGTCAGCGAATCGAGCATTTCCTCAGTCACGCCTTCGGCTGCCACGACATTGCCGCGCAGCCAATACCAGCCGATCGCGACGCCGTCGCGCCAGCCGCGCGCCGTGACTTTGACAACGCGCAGCCGGTCCGCCTCGGGCGCGATGTAGATCGCCCGGTAGCTGCGCGAGCGCTTCCCATTTTCGATCACGCGGACCGAGTGACCGAAGCTCTTCGTCCAGGCCAGCCCGATCGCGCGGCGCAAGCGGTGCCAGCGGCCCTTGCGGACGGCCTCGCGGGCATGAACCCAGATCGCTGCTGGCCCGATCAATGCCCCCACGAGCGCGCGTTGCTCGCCTGCAGAAACTGTCGCCAGCGGTCGGGCATCGGCGTCGCGGACTTTTGGCAGGATGGCAGCGCTGTCAGTGCTTGCATGGAGGAGTTTGGGCAGCAGGTTCATGGTGCCGCCGGGCAGGACGAGCATGCGACCCGGCCAGTCGTCGAGCGCCTTGGCGGCGGTGTTGATCGTGCCGTCACCTGCGGCCACGATCACCGTGTCGATCCCCTCGAGGTCGGCAACCGTGGGCAGGGCATCGTCCGGAAAGCACGTCACCGCATCGATACGACCATCGGCTGCCGCGACCGCAGCGGTGATCGCATCGACCGTGCCAGTCCCGACACTGCCGGACGCCGGATTGTAAATGAGGTGGACGTGTTTCAAGCCGATCTCCCGCCGCTCAACCGACAGCGGGAGATAGCGTTCCGTGAGGCTTAAGCGAAGGCGGCCTTGCGACACGTGCGCAGGGCACCGCCGATGATGCCGAAGCCTGCGATCATCATCGCCCAGGTCGAAGGCTCGGGCACCGGGTTGACGCCCACGGCCTGCGCGCCATCGACGGTGAACCCGTAAATGAGCGACGGGATCAGCGCTTGACCCGTCGGGCAGGGATCGCCGAGCGCGATTTGCGTGCTGCTGCCGCCCGGTCCGCTCGTGCAAACGTCGAGTTGCGTGCCCGCGCCCGTTTGCGTCACCGAAAAGTCATTGTCCGTCACGAGGAACATCGTCAGCGTGCCGTCTGCCAGCGGCTTGCCGAACGACAGGCCCTCGATCTTTTCAAGCGGGTTGAGCCCAGCTGCCGCAAGCGCCGCCTGCACGTCGACATAGAGCGCCTTGCTGACCGCGATGACGCCGGCGGGCAGATCGTTCGACCCGGCAAAGCTGACGTTCGACACGTCGGTCGCGCCGTCAAGGCGGATGCGATAGACGCGCTTGGTGCTGACCGGGTTGGCTCCCGTCGGATCATCGACGCCGAGGCCGCGGTTGTCGCGCTCGATCACGAGGAACGAACCGTCGGCAAGCGCGGTAATCGACGAGACGCCGATGTTGCGCCCCTGCGCGGTGGCCCCGAAGGTGTTGTTGGGCACACGCGCGTTGATGTCCGCAAGCGATTCGAGGACGTAGGCAAACTGCTTGGTCGCCGTGCCGCTGGCGACGTCGAATTCGACGATGCGCAGGTTGCGGCTGCGGCGGCCGTCGTTCTGCGACCCTTCGTTGACGAGCGGATCCTGCATGATTGCATAGGCCTTGGTCCCGTCGGGCGAAAGCGTCAGCCCTTCGAAGCCGCGATTGTCCTGGCGGCCGTTGACGATGGGGAGCGCGGGCGCGGTGGCCGTGCGTCCCGCAACATAATCGGTGTCGCCATTGGCGTTTTTCGGAACGAGATTGGCCGGCGTGGTGAACGCGCGCACGAAGTTGCCAGCAGCATCGAATTCATAGACCGAGGGGCCATATTCGTCCGAAACCAGCATGTTGCCATTGGCGCGCCGCACGAAGCCCTCGGGATCGAACGACTGGCCGAGCACCGATGCGTTCCCGTTAAGCAGCAACGGGTTGAGCCCGTCGAACGCGACGCCATTGCGCTTGAAGACGATCGTTTCCTGCAGCGTGAAGCCGGTGATCGCATTCGTTGCGCTGTTCGTTGCCAGGCTGAAGACGTTGACGCGCGGGGCGAACGACAGCACGCCGCCGCCGGGGCCGCGATCGGTGATCCCGTAAAACAAGTCGGTTGCGCTGTCATAAACGAGGTCGGAGCCGAAGCTCAGCCGGTTCGCGCCGAGCGCCGCGCCGAGGCCCGAAAGGTCGGTCGTGCTGCCGCCGACAGCGAACTCGCCCGTAAAGGTGACGGCGGCGTGCGCGGGCATTGCACATCCCATGAGCGCGGCAAGAGCAAACAGGCGACCTGACTTCATCGGATATCCCCCCATCGAGTTAACCAAAAAATTAACGATTCGATATTTCATGAATGTGACGTCAAATCGCCGCCAGTGGATGAAACTTGACTTCGTGCGGCGCGCGCGATGCGCTATAGTGGGGGCATGAAATACCTCCACACGATGATCCGCGTGTCGGACCCGGAGGCGACCGTCCGCTTCTTCGACCTGCTCGGGCTGAAAGAGCTGCATCGTTTCGACAATGAGAAGGGCCGCTTCACGCTGATCTTCCTTGCGGCACCCGGCGACGAGGATGCGCAGGTGGAGCTCACGCACAATTGGGACGAGGCGGGCTATGGCGAGGGCCGCAACTTCGGCCATCTCGCCTACCGGGTGGACGACATTTACGACACCTGCCAGCGGCTGCTCGACGCAGGCTACACCATCAACCGTCCCCCGCGCGACGGGCACATGGCGTTCGTCCGCACGCCCGACAATATCTCCATCGAACTGCTCCAGACCGGCCACCTTCCGCCGCAGGAGCCCTGGGCGTCAATGCCCAATACGGGCCATTGGTGATGCAAGGCGGCAAGACATCGACGGTGGCGGTTTCGCCCAACGCGGTGCAGGCTGTTTCGGCGACCGGAGCGGCGGCAACCGGGGCGAGCGCCACGGGTGCGGGAGCGCTCGCGGTGGCGGCGCTTGGTGCCGTTGCGCTCGGTGCGGTCGCAGTGGGCGCGCTGGCGATCGGGCGACTCGCTATCGGACGGCTGTCGCTTCGACGTGCAGACATCGGCGAACTTTCGGTCGGTCGCCTGCGCGTCGGCGAACTGATCGTCGATCGGCAAACGGAGGCGACGCGCGATGGCGCTTGAGATCGTCCGCATCCCCGTCCTCAGCGACAATTACGTCTGGCTGGTGCACGAGCGCGCGAGCGGCGCGACGATGGTCGTCGATCCCGCCGTCGCCGAGCCGGTCCTGGAAGAAGCGGCCACGCGCGGCTGGCAGATCACCGACATCTGGAACACGCACTGGCACCCCGATCACACCGGCGGCAATGCCGCGATCAAGGCTGAAACGGGGTGCATGATCACCGGCCCCGCTGCCGAAGCGGCGCGCATCCCGACGCTCGACCGGACGGTGATGGGGGGCGACACAGTGACGCTCGGCGCGCTGACCGCCTCGGTGATCGACGTGCCCGCGCACACTGCGGGGCATATCACGTATCATTTTGGGACAGAGGATGTTGCCTTTGTCGGCGATACGCTGTTCGCCATGGGCTGCGGTCGGCTGTTCGAGGGGACGGCGGACCAGATGTTTGCCAACATGCGCACGCTCGAAGCGCTGGGCGACGCGACCCGTATCTACTGCGCGCATGAATATACGCAGGCCAATGGCCGCTACGCGCTGGTCGCCGAGCCCGACAATGCCGCGCTGATCGACCGGATGGCTGTTGTCGATGCCATGCGCCTGGGCGGTGAACCGACGGTGCCGACGACGATCGGCCTCGAGCGCGCAACCAACCCGTTCATGCGCGCGCACAGCGTCGCCGAACTGGCCGAGCGCCGCGCCGCCAAGGACAGTTTCAGGGGCTAGCCCGAAAAGGAGACGATGATGCGTAGCCTGCCTGCCTTGACCCTAATGCTTCTGGCCGCTGGCTGCGCGACGGTGCCGCCCGAAGCAGCCGGGCCCGATCCCAAGCTGACCGAAGCGCTCGCGGGCAAAGTGGCCGGCGAATCGCGCCGCTGCATCCCGGTCCGCGAGGCCAGCAGCGGCGAATATTTCCGCGAGGCCATCGTCTATCGGCAAAACCGCGCGCGGCTCTGGATCTCCGAAATGCGCGGCTGCCCGCTCAAATACCGGTCCGACTACATCCTCGTCATCGACGTGCGCAGTTCGCAAGTGTGCACCGGCGACCTCGTGCGCCTCGTCGAACGCACGGGCGGCTTCGGTGCTGGGGCATGCACCTTTGGTGCGTTCACCGAATATCGCACGCCGAAGAGCTAGGTCTTGTAAAGCCCATCGAGCCGCGTGCTGTAGCGCTCTTTGATCTTGTGCCGCCGGATTTTCATCGACGGCGTCAGCATCTCGTTGTCGACCGTGAAGGCATCGGCGGTCACCGTGATGCGCCGCACTTTTTCGGTCACTGACAGTTCGGCATTCACCCGGTCGACCGCAGCCATCAGCGCGCGGTGCACCGCCGGATTGTCGCACAGCTGTGGGCAATCGGGCTTTTCGTCGTTGGCGACGGCCCATTCCATCAGCCATTCGGGATCGGGCACCACAAGGCCGACGAGATGTGGCCGCTTGTCGCCCACCACCATCGCCTGGATGATCTCGGGCTGGAGCGTGAGCATCCCCTCGATCTTCTGCGGCGCGACATTGTCGCCCTTGTCGTTGACGATCAGGTCTTTCTTGCGGTCCGTGATCACGATGCGGCCCTTGGCATCGATATGGCCGACGTCGCCGGTGTGCAGCCACCCGTCGACAAGCACGCGCGCGGTCTCGGCGTCGTTGCGCCAATAGCCCTGCATGACGAGCTCGCCGCGCACGAGGATTTCGCCGTCGGCCGCGATCTTGACCTCGGTGTCCTTCATCGGCGGGCCGACGGTGTCCATGGCGATGCCGACTTTGGGGCGGTTGCACGAGATCACCGGGCCGGCCTCGGTCTGCCCATAGCCCTGCAGGAGCGGCAGTCCGAGGGCGTGGAAGAACACGCCGATTTCCGGATTGAGCGGTGCGCCGCCCGAGACCAGCGCTTTGGTGCGCCCGCCGAATTTGGCCTGCACCTTGGGCCGCAGCGTCTTTTTGATGAAAAAATCGACCGGCCTGTCCCAAAACGGGATGCCTTTGCCCAGATCCTTGGCGCCCAGCGACAGTGCGCGCTTGAGCAGGGTGGGGGCAAGGCCGCCCTGTTTCTCGATCGTCTTGACGATGCGCGCGCGGAGCACTTCGAACAGGCGCGGCACGACGACCATCATCGTCGGGCGCACCTCTTCGATGTTCGCCGCGAGTTTCTCAAGGCCTTCCGAATAATAAATCTGCCCGCCAAGGCCGATCGGCAGAAACTGCCCCGCCGAATGCTCATAGGCATGGCTGAGCGGCAGGAACGACAGGAACACCTCGTCGCCCCAACCGAAATCATGAATGAAGATGTCGATGCACCCGGCCACATTGTGCAGGATCATGCCGTGATGCTGGCGCACGCCGCGCGGGCTCCCGCCGGTGCCGCTCGTGTAGATCAGGCATGCCAGATCGGTGCGCGCGAAGGTCGCGCCCGCGCGCACCGCTGCGACATCGGGAATTTGGCCCGCGATGAGCGCCGCCCAGTCGTGGAAGGCAACATCGCCCGCTTGACCGATGCGGATATCCTCGATGCCGATCACGGTTTTGCATTGCGTCGAGCGCAGCACGGCCGGCATCAGCATGCGTGCCAGCTTGGCGGTCGACACGATCACCACGGTCGCGCCCGAATTTTCGAGGATATGCGCGTGATCGCGTTCGGTGTTGGTGGTGTAGGTCGGCACTGTTACGCCGCCCGCCGCCATGATCGCGATATCGGCAATGCACCATTCGGGGCGGTTTTCGCTGACCAGCATCACCCGGTCGCCGCGCGTCACGCCCAGTTTGGTCAGCGCCGCCGCAAGCGAGGCAATGGCCCGCGCCGTCTCCGCCCAGCTTCGCGAATGCCAGGTGCCGCCCGATCGGTGCCACAGAAACGGCGCATCGCCCTGTTCGGCGGCGCGCGCGAAAAACATCTCGACGAGATTGGGGAACTGTTCGAACTGTCGCATTCGCTCTCCATGCGGCACGGGTGTTTGCTCCCGCGTCCGTGATTATTCGGCCAGCGCGTTCCCCGGGCTGCGCGGGTCGGCGGCACCGCGCCAACCGGTCGGCGTCCGCTCAAGCGCGTTGAGCTTCGAGCCGAGATCGGACGCGACAACGGTGTGCCCGCGCTGTGCCAATGCGATCCGCATCGCATCGAGGGCCGTGCCCTTTTCAACCAGCACGGCCTGCCCGCCGAAATAGATGTTCGGCAAGGCGATTGCCTCCTGCGCGCTCAGGCCCCAGTCCATGTAGCCGACCAGCGATTTCATGACATGCATGATAATCCGCTTGCCGCCTGCCGAGCCGACCGCGAACACGACCCGGCCCTTGCGGTCATAGACGATCGTGGGCGACATCGACGACAGCGGCCGTTTGCCTGCGGCAGGCGCGTTCGCAACGGGCGCGCCGTTCTTGACCGGCGTGAAGGTAAAGTCGGTCAGTTCGTTGTTGAGGAAAAAGCCGTTGGCGACGAGCTGGCTGCCGAACGGACCCTCGATCGTCGAGGTCATCGACGCGACGTTTCCTGCCCCGTCGGCAGCGACGAAATGCGTCGTCCCGGCAACCTCGCCCGAAACGCCCGCGGTGCGTGCCTGCGCGCCCGGCGGCAGTCCCGCCGCATAGGTGCCCAGCGCCTTGCCCGGCGCGATCAACGCCGAGCGCCGCTTGAGATACGCCCGGTCGATCAGCCCTGTCACCGGCACGCTGACGAAATCGGGATCGCCGAGCCATTTCTCGCGATCGGCGTAGGCCAGTTGCATCGCCTCGGCGATAACATGCCACGCGTCGGGCGAAGCTTTGCCGAGCCGTTTCATATCGAACCGCTCGATCATCCCGAGCATCTGCAGGACAGTCGTCGCGCCCGATGACGGCGGGCCCATGCCGCAGACCCTGAACTGACGATAAGGCGCACATACCGCGTCGCGGTCCACCGCGCGATACGCAGCCAGATCGGCGAGCGTCAGCGCGGTCGGGTTCTTCGAGCTTCGCGCCACGGCATCGACGATCGCCTGCCCGTGCCTGCCCGTGTAAAACGCATCGGGACCTTGCGCCGCGACCGCGCGCAGCAGTTCGGCGAGCGCCGGATTGCGCTGAATCGTGCCCGCCGCCTTCGGCTTGCCGTCCTGCCAGTACAGCGCCTGCGCCTCCGGAAAATCGGTCCACAGCGGGGCCAGCCGCTTGAGCGCAGCCGCCAGTGTGCCGTTGATCTCGAACCCTTCGGCAAGGCGGATGGCCGGATCGAACAGCTGCGCCCAGGGCAGCTTGCCCCAGCGCGCGTGCGCCTGCGCCATCAGCCGGATGTTGCCGGGGACGCCCGTTGAGATGCCGCCGGGGAAGGCTGCCATATAGCCCATCGGCTTGCCGTCGCGCATGAACAGCTCGGGCGTCGCCGAAGCCGGGGCCTTCTCCCGGCCGTCGATCGTCGCGATCGTGCCGCGCTTGCCGTCATGATGGACGATGAAGCCGCCGCCGCCGATGCCCGACGATTGCGGCTCGACCACAGTGAGCGCGAGCATCATCGCCAGCGCCGCATCGGTCGCGCTGCCCCCTGCGCGGAGGATGTCCTGCCCCGCAGCGGTCGCGCGCGGATCGGCCGACGACACGACGCCCCCGGCGGCCAGCGCGCTCGACGGCAGCAGGAAGGCGAGGACGGCAAGCGCAAAGCGGATCATCGCACGACTCTAGGCGGCGAAACTAAGCCGCGTCTACCCCGACGGCATCGGAAATCGTGGCGAAGCCGTCGCGCGCGAGGAGCGTTGCAAGCCCCTGAGCGATCCGCATCGCAAGGCCCGGCCCCTGAAAGACCAGCGCTGTATAGAGCTGGACAAGCGAAGCCCCGGCCCGGATGCGCGCATAGGCTTCCTCGGGGCCATCGATCCCGCCTGCTGCCACCAGCGCAATGTCGCCGCCGCTGGCCGCGCGGAAATCGCGCAGCCGCTGCATGGCAAGCGCTTTCAGCGGCGCGCCAGACAGTCCGCCGGTTTCGGCGCACGCGGCGGATCGCAGCGTCGGTCGCGAGATCGTGGTGTTGCCGATGATCAGCGCGGTGCCGCGACCGTGCGCCACCTTGACGATGGCGTCGATGTCCGGCGGTTCCAGATCCGGTGCCAGCTTGAGGAACAGCGGTGGCCCGTCGGCTGCACGGACGGCATTGACGGCATTGACGGCATCGAGCAATTCGGTGAGCGCTCCCGCATCCTGCAATCCGCGCAGGCCCGGCGTGTTGGGCGAGCTGATGTTGATCGTCAGATAGTCGGCCACCGCCGCCATCTTGCTTACGCCCGCGACGTAATCGGCAATCCGGTCAGCGCTGTCCTTGTTCGCGCCGATATTCACGCCGACGATCCCGCCATCGCGTCGCCGCGCTTCAAGTCGCGCCAGCGCTGCGGCCTGCCCGCCATTGTTGAAGCCCAGCCGGTTGATGACGCCGGCATCCGCGACGAGCCGGAAAAGACGGGGCTTGGCATTGCCGCTTTGCGGGAGCGGCGTCAGCGTGCCCACTTCGACGAAGCCGAAGCCCAGCCCAAGCATCGCGTCGGGAACTTCGGCATCCTTATCGAACCCCGCTGCCAGACCGACGGGGGACGGGAAGTCGATCCCCGCGACCCGGCACGCAAGCGTGTCGGGCAATGCCGGGGAGCGCGACGGCAGCAGCCGCAAGCCCGCGATCGTCGCGCGATGTGCCGTTTCGGGACGAAGCATGAACAAGGCGGGCCGGACAGCATCGAACACTAGGCTCAAAAGCGGCTCCTCACGACCGTGAACGTGCGAAATATCACAATGCTTCCCGATAGTTGACCAAATTTAGAACCATGACGCTTTTGACCCGTTCATGTCGATTCCATCCAATACGACTCGGGGCCGGAGGCGTAGCTCACCGTTGCGACCCGAAGGGCTGCCGGACGTGTCCGGAGCACCTTTCTCCTTACAGCCCGGATGGCTTGCTATCCGGGCTGCTTTCTTTTTGCCCCGAAATCAAGCTTTGTCGCGGCAGCGACCCTTGCAATCGGACAGAATCAGTCCGATTTAACTCGCATGCGACTCTCCAGCCTTGCCGATTATGCCGTCGTGATGATGAGCGCCGCCGCGCGCCATGGCTGCGGCGCACGCCTTTCTGCGGCGGTGCTTAGCACCGAAACCGGCGTGCCGCTTCCAACCGCGCAAAAGCTGATGCAGCGGTTGGCGGGGGCAGGCTTGTTGTCGTCGCTGCGCGGCACCGGCGGCGGCTTCAAGCTGACGCGCCCGGCGGCGGCGATCAGCCTGGCTGACATCATCGAGGCGGTCGAAGGGCCAATCGCGATGACCACCTGCGTCGATGAAAGCCGCGACGCCTGCGCGCTCGACCATCATTGTGCGGTCAAGCCACACTGGAGCGTCGTCAACATCGCAGTGCGCGGCGCACTCGCCGCCGTGCCGCTTACCCAGCTTGCGGGGGGACGGGCATGACTATTCTCAGCGCCGCAGCCGAAAATTTCCACCTCCTTCGTGCCTTTGTGGCTTCGTGTGAAACAATTCTTCTCACACGAAGCCACAAAGGCACGAAGGAAATTGAGGACCGCTTTGCGGCGGGAGCGCGATCATGACCGATGCACCTGTAAAGGATCTGGCGGCGCGCGAAGCCGCCGAGCGGGTTGCCGATTACGAGCACGGCTGGTCAAGCGACATCGAGACCGATTTCGCGCCAAAGGGGCTGACCGAAGACACCGTGCGCTTTATCAGCGCCAAGAAGAACGAGCCGCAGTGGATGCTCGACTGGCGGCTGAAGGCCTTCCGCATGTGGCAGACGATGGAGGCGCCCGACTGGGCCAAGCTCGACATCGCGCCGATCGATTATCAGGATGCCTATTATTACGCCGCGCCGCGGGCGAAGCCCAAGCTCGGCAGCCTTGACGAGGTCGATCCCGAAATCCTGCGCGTCTATGAAAAGCTCGGCATTCCGATTGAAGAGCAAAAGATGCTTGCAGGCGTCGAGGGCGCACGGCGAGTCGCGGTCGATGCGGTGTTCGATTCGGTTTCAGTCGCGACGACCTTCCGCGCCGAACTTGAGAAAGCGGGCGTCATCTTCCGCAGCATATCCGAGGCGATCAAGGAATATCCCGATCTCGTCCGCAAATGGCTCGGCAAGATCGTGCCGATGCGCGACAATTATTTCGCAACGCTCAACTGCGCAGTCTTTTCCGACGGCACCCTCGTCTACATCCCCGAAGGCGTGCGCTGCCCGATGGAGCTGTCGACCTATTTCCGGATCAATGCCGAAAATACCGGCCAGTTCGAGCGCACGCTGATCATCGCCGAGCGCGGGTCTTACGTCAGCTATCTCGAAGGCTGCACGGCGCCGACCCG
>JBJXFA010000046.1:0-46010 GCA_046153865.1 Sphingomonadaceae bacterium | reverse complement strand
CGGCAAGCTCACGAGCGTCGGCGGTCCCGACACGCCGATCCCCGATTCGGTGACGGTGATCGACGGGACGGGCAAATGGGTGACGCCCGGTATCATCGACATCCATTCGCATCTCGGCAACTACCCGACCCCGAGTGTCAGCGCGCATTCGGACGGCAATGAGGCGACCGGGCCGGTCCGCGCCGAAGTGTGGGCCGAACACAGCGTATGGCCGCAGGATCCCGGCTTCAGCCGCGCGCTTGCCAATGGTGGCGTCACGGCGCTGCAGATCCTGCCGGGCTCGGCCAATCTCTTCGGCGGGCGCTCGGTGACGCTCAAGAATGTTTACGCGCGCACCGTGCAGGGCATGAAGTTCCCGCAGGCCCCTTACGGCCTCAAAATGGCGTGCGGCGAAAACCCCAAGCGCGTCTATGGATCGCGCAACCAGCCGCCCGCCACGCGCATGGGCAATGTTGCGGTCAACCGCGCGACCTGGGCCAAGGCGGTCGAATATCGCCGCCGCCTCGACAGGGCCAATGTTTCTGGGGCGGGCGAGGTGACGCGTGACATCGCGATGGACACGCTCGCGGGCGTGCTGCGCGGCGAAATTCTGGTGCAAAACCACTGCTACCGCGCGGACGAAATGGCGATCGTGCTCGATATGGCCCGGGAGTTCGGGTATAAAGTGACGGCATTCCACCACGCGGTCGAAAGCTACAAGATCGCCGATCTGCTGAAAGCCAACGGCACCTGCTCCGCGATGTGGGCGGACTGGTGGGGCTTCAAGATGGAAAGCTATGACGCGGTCGATGAAAACATCGCGCTCGTCCACAACGCCGGGGCTTGCGCCATCGTCCATTCGGACGACGAGAACGGTATCCAGCGCCTCAATCAGGAAGCGGCCAAGGCGCTCGCCGCCGGACGCCGCATCGGCATTGATGTGACCGACGAAACGGCGTGGACCTGGCTCAGCTACAATCCGGCGAAGGCGCTGGGCATCGACAAGGCGACCGGCAGCCTCAAGCCCGGCAAGATGGCCGATGTCGTGCTGTGGAACGGCAATCCGCTCAGTGTCTATTCGCGCCCCGATCGCGTCTGGATCGACGGCGCACTGCTCTACGACGCAAGCGATCCGCGACGACGGCCGGTGAGCGATTTCGAGCTGGGCCAGGTCGGCGAAGGGGATGTGAAATGATGGCATCGCTCGGCATCCGCAGCGTCATCGTCGGGCTGCTACTCGCGGGTGCTCCGGCGTTCGCGCAGACCATTGCCATCACCGGCGGCACGGTCGCCGTCGGCGACGGTTCGGTCCCCGCGCCGGGCACCGTCATCGTGCGCGACGGGCGCATCGTGGCTGCGGGCGCGAACGTTGCCGTCCCGCCGGGCGCGCAAACGATCGATGCCACTGGAAAATGGGTGGCCGCCGGGATCGTCGCAGGGTTTTCCCGGCTTGGACTCGTCGGCGTCGATGCCGTCGATGAAACCAACGATACAGTCGCGCGCGGGTCGCCGTTTTCGGCGTCGATCGATATTGCGCCTGCCATTAATCCCGGGGTTCCTGCCATCGCCGTCAGCCGTGGCGGCGGCGTGACGCGCGCGATCGTCGCGCCTGAGACGGCGGGCAGCCTCTTCGCCGGGCAAGGTGCCGTGATCGACACCGGTGCCGATCCCGACGCGGTGACGCGGGGACAGGCGTTCCAGTTTGTCGAATTCGGCGAAACCGGCGCGTCGCGAGCGGGCGGCAGCCGGGCGGCCGCGCACGCCTTTTTCCGCAATACGCTTGCCGAGGCGCGCGATTATGCGCGCAACCCAGCCGCTTATGACGGCCGCAGCAAGGACGCGATGTTGTTGCGGCGCGATGCCGCCGCGCTTGTGCCCGTCGTCGAGGGCCGGATGCCGCTGTATATCCACGTCGAAAGCGGGCCGGATATCTTGCAGATGATCGCGCTGAAGCGGGAATTTCCCGCGCTGCGCCTCGTCCTCGTCGGCGTCACCGAAGGGTGGACGGTTGCGCGCCAGCTGGCCGCAGCACAGATCCCGGTGATCGCCTCGGCGCTCAGCAACCTGCCAGCATCGTTCGAAAGTCTGGCTGCGACCCAGTCCAACATCGGCCGTATGAAGGCGGCGGGCGTGACGGTCGCGCTCGGTATGATCAACGACAATGACGCGCGCCAGGCGCAGCACAGCGTGCAATATGCGGGCAATCTGGTGGCGCTGACCCGGGTTCCGGGTGCGACCGGCTTGACCTGGGCCGATGCGTTTGCGGCGATTACGTCCGGGCCTGCGGAAATTGCCGGGCTCGGCGATCAGATCGGTTCGCTGCGGCCGGGTCGCCGCGCCGATGTCGTGATCTGGTCGGGCGATCCGCTCGAGCTTTCGAGCGCAGTCGAGAAGATGTGGATCGACGGGGTCGAGCAGAGCCTTGCCTCGCGGCAGACGCGGCTGCGCGATCGCTATCGCAAGCCGGGTGAAGCTGCACTGCCCAAGGCGTACGAACGCTGACCGCGCTCGCGCTTGCCCTTGCGGCCTTTGTCGGCACGCATCTCCTGATGTCGCATCCGCTGCGCAGGGCCATGGTGGCGCAGCTGGGCAGTAATGGCTTCATGATCGTTTATTCGCTGGTGTCGTTCGCGACGCTCGGCTGGGTGGTCTGGGCGTTTCGCGAGGCACCGGTGGGGGCCTATGCGTGGCCGCCGGGGGAGGGCGTGCAGGCGCTGGCGACGGTCATCATGTTTGCCGCAAGCGTGCTGCTTGTCGGGTCGCTTGCAGGCAATCCGGCCCTTCCCGATCCGCGCGCCGAAAGTCTCGCGGCAGGACCCGCGCGCGGCGTGTTTGCGATCACGCGCCATCCGATGATGTGGTCGTTTGCGCTGTGGGCGCTCGCGCATGTCCTCGTCAGCCCGCGTCCGCCGGTCATGCTGCTGACCGGGGCAATCGCCCTTCTCGCGCTGGTGGGCGCAGCGGGGCAGGACGCCAAGAAGGCGGTGCTAATGGGCCCTGCGTGGCAGGACTGGGTCGCGCGCACGGCATTCGTGCCCTTTGCCAAGGGCGGCGCATGGCCGGGGCGGACGGCGCTCGTCGGCGGCACGGTGCTTTGGCTGCTCGCGAGCTGGGCGCATCCTTGGGCGGGTGCTCCAGTCGCGGGGATATGGTGGTGGCTCTAGTCGACGAGGTCTGTGGTCGAGGCGATCAGGCCTTCGATCGTTATCGACTGCGCCATAATTCCGAGCGGGAATTCGGTCTTACTCGTATAAGCGCTGCCTTCGGGAGCATGGTGAACGACGAGGCGCGCATTCTCAACGTCAAGCACCCAGTATTCGCGAACTCCGGCCTGTGCATAGATCCGTGCCTTGCGGCCGAGATCGTAATCGACGGTCGTGTCTGACACCTCGACGATCAATGCCGCGCTTTCGAGGGGGATCGGTCCTTGTCCACGAAAGTCGGTCAGAATGATATCGGGTTCGGGCATCGAGTCGGCCGAAAGGTGAACTGCCGTTTCGGTCCAGATTTCGTAGGGCAGATTTGCCGCCGCAGCAGCGGCCGCAAGTCGCTGTGAAAAAATAGACTTGGCGCGGCCATGGCGGGAATATTGTGCATTCATGCAAATGATCTCCCCATCGATCAGTTCGCTCTTGGCGTATTCGCTGAAGGCACCATTCTCATTGAGCAGCATGAAATCCTCGACGCGCAGCCTGGCAACGCGAGGCAGATTCGGCGGAAAAAAGGGCAAGGTCATTGCATCAGTTTATCACAGACCATCCGCTCACTAAAGTCTCACCATGCGCATCCCGCGTTCGCCGTAGCGCGGGCCGGCCGTCGCGCCGCGCGGCGAGGCGGCGCTCAGTGCGGCGATGTCGTCGGCGGACAGAATCAGGTCCGCTGCTCCCACTGAGTCCTCCATGGTCGCGCGCCGCTTGGTGCCTGGGATCGGCACGATGTCGTCCCCTTGTGCGAGCAGCCAGGCGAGTGCGACTTGCGCGTTCGAGACGCCGTGACGCTCGGCGACCGCAGCAATCGCGTCCACGACCTTGAGATTCTGCGGCAGATTTTCGGCCGAGTAGCGCGGATCATTATGGCGCCAGTCGTTCTTGGGGAGCTGATCGAGGCTGGTGATGCCGCCAGCGAGAAAGCCGCGCCCGAGCGGCGAATAGGGGACGAAACCGATGCCGAGTTCGCGGCATGTCGGCAGGATCTCCTCCTCGACATCGCGTTCCCACAGCGAATACTCGCTTTGCAGGGCGGCGATCGGGTGGACCGCGGCAGCGCGGCGCAGCGTTTCGGGACCAGCTTCGGACAGCGCGATGTGGCGGACTTTGCCCGCGTGCACGAGTTCGGCCAGGGCACCGACGGTGTCCTCGATCGGCGTGTCCGGATCGACGCGATGCAGATAAAACAGGTCGATGACGTCGATATCGAGGCGCTTGAGCGAGTCCTCGGCGACTTTGCGCGCATTGGCGGGGCTGCCGTCGGTGCCGAAGCCCGGCCCGATCCTGAAACCGAACTTGGTCGCGATCACCAGGCCGTCGCGCTTGCCCTTGATCGCGCGGCCGACGAGTTCCTCGTTGGTGTAGGGGCCATAGACCTCGGCGGGATCGAAGAACGTCACGCCGAGGTCGATTGCGCGGTGGATCGTCGCGGTCGCCTCGTCGAGATCGGCGGCGGCACCATAGGTGATGTTCCCCCCTTCCGCGATCATCGGCATGCAGCCGATGCCGATCGCCGAGACAGTGAGGTCAGGTCCGAGCGAGCGATACTTCATCGGGCGTCTCCATGGTGCCGGTGCGGCGCGCAACTGTGGTGGTCACTGCAACGTCATGCATAACGTTGCCAAGTGTCCGGAAGATGTCAGGCAGCGTCTCGACGGCGATCAGCAGCGCCAGCGGCTCGATCGGGACGCCGATGGCAAGGCAGATCGGCGCGATCGAGGTCACGAAGCTGACCGTGCCGGGCAGCGAGACCGCACCCATCGACGTGAGCGCTGCCGCCACTATGGCGACTGCATATTGCGCCGGGCCGAGCTCGACGCCGAACCAGTTCGCGACATAAAGCGCCACCGCCAGGTTCACTGCTGGGCCGGTCGCGCGCAGGAGTGCTACAGCCATCGGCAGCGTGACATCGGCCGTGGCGGGCGAAACGCCGAGCTCCTTCGATTTCTTGACCATGAGCGGCAGGCAGGCGAGCGAAGACTGTGTCGAGATCGCCAGCGCCTGCACGGGGGCGATCTCGCGACTGAACCGCCCCAGCGCGATCCGCCCGCCGATCATCGCCAGCGGATACGCCAACAATGCGATGATAATGCCGACCGCTGAAACCGTGACGACATAATGCAGCAGCGCGCCCAGCGCCGACGCGCCGGCCCGTGCGCCGACGACGAGCGCGAGTGCAAACACGCCGATGGGAGCCAGCCGCAACACCCAGTCGATCACGATCAGCATCGTATCGGCGATGGCGGCGAACACGCCGGTGAGCGTCGTGCGTGGCTCGGGCGGTAGCCGGGTCAAGGCGAACGCGAACACCGTCGTGAAGATCATCAGCGGCAGGATCGCGTCGTTGGCGGCAGCGGCGATCGGGTTCGTCGGCACCAGCGCGCGCAGGAAATTGCCGAACGGCGGCACGGGCGCGATAGCGGGCGCGCTCGTCAGCGCCATGCGCAGCTCGCGCGCCGAGTCCGCAGGCATTGGAAACAGATCGAGGATCAGCGGCATCAGCACCGCACCCATCACTGCCGACAGGCTCATGATCGTGACGATAATGGTCAACGAGAGGCCCGCAATGCGCCCGGCGCGCGCCGCCTCGGCCGTCTGCGCGATGCCGACGATCAGCAGCGCCACGACCAGCGGCACGATCGTCATCCGCAACCCGTTGAGCCAGAGCGCGCCGACGGGATCGGCAAGGTCAGCGGCGCGGGCGGCGAGCGCGGGCGCTGTGGCGCTGCCCGCGACGCCCAGGGCGAGACCGAGGACGAGTGCGAGCAGGATGCGGGTGGCATTGGACATTCGCGCCGTTCTGGCAGGTCGCAGCCGCACGCGAAAGCTGGAAATGCGTAAGGTTTTCGCGGTAAGAACCAAATCGGGAGGGCCTATGGCACGCACATTCTTCGGCACTGACGGCATTCGCGGACGCACCAACACCAGCCCGATGACCGCCGAAATGGCGATGCGTGTCGGCATGGCGGCGGGCAGCTTCTTCCTGCGCGGGGATCACAAGCACCGCGTGGTGATCGGCAAGGACACGCGGCTTTCAGGCTATATGGTCGAAAACGCGCTGGTCGCGGGCTTCACCAGCGTCGGCATGGATGTCGTCCAGTTCGGGCCGATGCCGACGCCTGCGGTGGCGATGCTCACCCAGTCGATGCGCGCCGATCTCGGTGTCATGATCTCGGCCAGCCATAACCCCTATCAGGACAATGGCATCAAGCTGTTCGGCCCCGATGGCTACAAGCTGTCGGACGACGCCGAAGCCGCGATCGAAATGCTGCTGGGCGAAGAGCCGCGGCTTGCCGCGCCGGCCGACATCGGTCGCGCCCGCCGGGTCGAGGATGCGCGCGGCCGCTATATCCATGCCGCGAAATCGACGTTTCCGGCAGCGCTCCGGCTGGACGGGCTCAAGATCGCGATCGATTGCGCAAACGGCGCTGCCTATCAGGTCGCGCCCTCGGCGCTGTGGGAACTCGGGGCCGAAGTCATTGCGGTCGGCGTGACGCCCGACGGCAAGAACATCAACGACAATTGCGGATCGACGGCACCTGCGCTGCTCCAGGAAACCGTCGTCGCGAGCGGAGCCGATATCGGGATCGCGCTCGACGGGGACGCTGACCGGCTGATCATTGTTGATGAGAAGGGCCGGATCGTCGATGGCGATCAGCTGATGGCGCTGGTCGCCTGCAGCTGGGCGCGCGCCGGGCGGCTCACCGGCGGCGGCCTTGTCGCGACGGTCATGTCGAACCTCGGGCTTGAGCGCCATCTGGCGGGCGCAGGGCTCGTGCTGCACCGCACGAAGGTGGGCGACCGCTATGTGCTCGAGGCGATGCGCAACGGCGGGCTGAACGTGGGCGGCGAGCAATCGGGGCATATCATCCTGAGCGACTATGCAACGACCGGGGACGGGTTGATCGCAGCCCTTCAAGTGCTCGCCGAACTGGTGCGCGTGCAGAAGCCTGCAAGCGAGATGCTGCACCTGTTCGATCCTGTGCCGCAACTGCTCAAGAACGTGCGCTTCGGCGGCGGCAAGCCGCTCGACGATATACGCGTCAAGGCGGCGATCGCGGCGGCCGAGGGCGAGCTTAACGGCTCAGGCCGCCTCGTTATCCGCCCCTCAGGCACCGAGCCGCTGATCCGCGTGATGGCCGAAGGCGACGATGCCGGGCAGGTTGAGCGCGTCGTCGACATGATCTGCGACGCGGTGCGCGAGGCGGCGTGATGGAGTCGGCGGTCAGTCGCGGCCCGGTCGTCAATCTCGATGCTCTCGAATATGATGATATCGAGGACAACGGGATCTACACATCGCGCAGGGCGACGATCAGCGACCTGATCGGTGCGCGCAAGCTGGGCTACAACCTCAGTGTCCTTCCGCCCGGAAAGGTGCAATGCCCCTTCCACAGCCATCACGCTGAGGAAGAGATGTTCTTCATCCTCGAAGGTGAGGGCGAATTGCGCTTTGGCGATCGGCGGCTGCCGATTCGTGCGAATGACGTGATTGCCTGCCCGCCGGGAGGTGCCGACGTCGCGCATCAGATCATCAACACCGGCACGCAGACGATGCGTTACCTTGCGGTGTCGACGATCGCCGAAGTTGAATCGTGTGAATATCCCGATTCCGGCAAGGTAAGCGTCGTTGCCGGGAAGCGCGGGGAGCGGGTCCTGCGCGAGATGTTCCGAATTGAAACTGCGGTCGACTATTATGACCGCGAGAGCGGTGGTGCCGATGCTTGAGATGCGTCCCGATTGCGAGCTGTGCGGGCGCGATCTTCCGCCGGATGCCGATGGTGCGCTGATCTGCTCGTTCGAATGCACTTTCTGCGCGATCTGCGCCCCGCCTCGCTGTCCCAATTGCGGCGGCGGTCTCGTACCCCGTCCCAAGCGCGTGGGACAGCGCCTTGCGGCTTATCCGGCGTCCAGCGTGCGCCGGTTCAAGGGATGACCCCGCGTATCCTTGCGATTGCGGGTTCGGACTCGGGCGGCGGCGCGGGGATTCAGGCCGATATCAAGACGGTGACGATGCTCGGCGGCCATGCGATGACCGCGATTACGGCGGTCACCGCGCAGAATACGCTGGGCGTCGATGCGGTGCACCTGATCCCGACCGAGATCGTGATCGCGCAGATCGATGCCTGCGTCCGCGATATCGGCGTCGATGCCGTCAAGATCGGCATGATCGGTTCGGCCGAGACTGCCGAGGCGGTGGCGGACTATCTCAAGCGGCTTGCCGTGCCGATCGTGTTCGATCCGGTGATGGTCGCAACGAGCGGGGCGGCGCTGGCGGACGCGCGCACGATCGCAGCATTCCACAAGCTGATCGCGATTGCTGGCGTCGTCACGCCTAACCTGCCAGAGCTGAACGCATTGGGCGGCACGATGCCGGTCCTGCGCCATGGTTGCCTGCTCCTGCTGAAGGGCGGGCACAGCGAGGGCAATGAAATCACCGACCAATTGCTGTCCGCAACCGGCCTCGTCCACGAAATCCGCAAGCCACGCATCGCGACGACGAGCACGCACGGCACCGGCTGCACGCTCGCCAGCGCGCTTGCTTGCGGACTGGGCGCAGGGCTGGGCATCGTCGCGGCGTTCGAGCGCGCGGTGGCTTTCGTGCGCATCGCACTTTGCGAAGCGCCGGGCCTCGGGCAGGGTCACGGGCCGATGGGGCAGCAGAAGGTCCGCCTCGACCTCGGCCCCGATATGCGCCTCAATCAGTTCGTAATGCCGCATCGCCACTATGCAGCGTCGCGCGACTTCTATCGGAAGCTCGGATTGACGCTGATCGTCGATAGTCCGACCAACGGCTATGCCCGCTTCGAAGTGCCGGGCGGTGCGACCCTCTCGCTGCATGGCGACGATGCGGGCGTGAATTTCGAATGCGACGATCTCGATGCGCGGGTTGCGGCGGCGCGGGCGGCCGGCATCGATTTCGAAGGCCCGGTGGATCAACCCTGGCTTTGGCGCGAGGCCTGGACCTTCGATCCTTCGGGCAACCGCGTGCTGCTTTACCAAGCGCTGGAAAACCGCCGTTTCCCGCCTTGGCGAATCAACAATTCATAATGGAGCCGACCATGCCCTTCCTGCGATTGCTCGCCGTTTGCTCCGCCTTGTCGGTGCCGGGCCTGCTCCAGGCGCAGCACCCGATGGTGCGCCAGAAGCTCAGTGAATGGGATGCAGCAGCACCGGCACCCGAGCGCAAAACCCTTGTTGCCGAGATCGAAAAAGCGGCCGCCGCGCACTATAAGCCCGGTGATGGCTGCGCGCGTCTGACCGTCGAGGTCGATGCCGTCGCATCGGCAACGGCTGACCGCTACGTTTTCAATGGCATTGTTGCCGGCCAGATCAGGAACGGCTGGACCGCAACAGTCCGTCACCCCGGCTGCGATAGCGGACCGGTTCGGTATATGACCGTGCAATCGGGCGATGGCAGCTTGCGGACGTTCCGTGTCAATCGCGGTCTATCGCATGCCTGGGAATCGTTGATTGGCGACACGCTTCAATTCGCAATGCTTGCGGCAAAGTTGAAGCTCGATCGCGACAAAATCACGTGCAACGATGAGAAGACTGCCAAGCTGGGGGTGACACGCGTCAGCATGCAAGAGGCTGATCTTGGTCCTGACGTTTACGGCGTTCGTTATGTCGGCTCATGGAGCGAAGTCTGGCCGATTGAGATGTGCAAGCAAACGATCGACGTCCCGGTCCGCTTTACGGCTGACGGCGACGGCGGTGCCTATCACAATATCACCCTAGTGCCTGCTACGGCAAAATGATCCGCTCCGGCTCATCTATGCGCGGTGCCCTGTGATTGCCGGGGTGGACGAAGCGGGGCGGGGGCCTCTGGCCGGGCCGGTGGTCGCGGCGGCGGTCGTGCTGTGCAAGCCGCGTCCGGCTGGAGTCGACGATTCTAAGAAACTCTCGGCCGCGCGGCGCGGTGAACTGGGAGCCGTCATCAAGCGGCGCTGCCACTGGGCGGTGGGGGTGGTCGATGTCGCCGATATCGACCGGCTCAACATTTTCGGCGCGACGATGCTGGCGATGACGCGTGCCGTTGAGGCGCTCTGCGCCAAGCTCGGCTGCGATCCGCTGGAGGTGCTGATCGACGGTAATCTGACGCCGAAGGGGCGCATCGAGGGCTGGCGCTGGCCTGTGCGCGCGATTGTCGGTGGGGATGCGACCGAGCCGTGCATTTCGGCCGCGAGCATCATCGCCAAGGTGCACCGCGACCGCATCATGATCGCAGCGCATGCCGACCATCCGGAATATGGCTGGGCATCGAACAAGGGCTATGGCGCGCCCGCCCACCTCGCCGCACTGCGCGCACATGGGCCGACGCCGCTTCATCGCCGGAGCTTCGCGCCCGTCGCCCGATGCGCCTTTTCGTTAAGCTGAGTCTTTGAGGCCACACACCAAGTCTTGAGTCCTCCGCATGGCTGCGCCCCTATATCTCGTGGGAGACTCGTTTCGTTCCGTGGCGCTTTCGCTGATTGTTAAGACTGGCTGTTAACTCTGCTCTTGACCGCGGAGTCGCGCGGACTCACGATGAGGGGCAACCGGAGAGGGGCGGGCAATGGGGGTTCTCGAACGGCTGAAGGGCGCGGCCCCGGCAGCGGCTCTGCCGCTTGACTGCCTCATCATGGACGATTGCATCGCGGCGATGGCGGGGCTGCCCGATGCCAGTGTCGATATGGTGTTCGCCGATCCGCCGTATAATCTGCAGCTCGGCGGCGACCTGTTTCGTCCCGAAGGCGGGCGTGTCGATGCGGTCGACAACGACTGGGACAAGTTCGAGACCTTCGCCGCCTATGATGCGTTCACCGCCGCCTGGCTTGCCGAGGCACGGCGCATCCTCAAGCCCCATGGCACGCTCTGGGTGATCGGCAGCTATCACAACATCTTCCGCGTCGGATCGCGGCTGCAGGATGCGGGGTTCTGGATCCTCAACGACGTCGTCTGGTGCAAGACCAACCCGATGCCCAATTTCAAGGGCACGCGCTTCACCAATGCGCACGAGACGCTGATCTGGGCGGCGCGCGACGAGGCCTCGCGCTACACGTTCAACTATCGCGCGATGAAGTCCTTGAACGATGAACTGCAGATGCGCTCGGACTGGAGCTTTCCGATTTGCGGCGGGCAAGAGCGCCTCAAGCGCGGCGGCACCAAGGCGCATCCGACCCAAAAGCCTGAGGCGCTGCTTTACCGCATCCTGCTCGCTTGCACCAAGCCCGGCGATGTTGTGCTCGACCCGTTCTTCGGGACCGGCACGACCGGCGCGGTCGCGCGGCGGCTGGGGCGGCGCTGGATCGGCATCGAGCGCGACGCGACCTATTGCGACGTGGCGCGCGAACGGATCGCCGCCGCGCTGCCGCTCGACGAAAGCGCGGTGACGACGATGATGTCGCCCAAGGGCGCGCCGAAGGTCGCGTTCGGCACATTGGTCGAAGTCGGGCTGATCCCGGCGGGGTCGGAGTTGTTCGATGCGCGGCGGCGCTGGACCGCGACCGTGCGCGCCGACGGGTCGCTCGCCATGGGCACGGTAACCGGCTCGATCCACAAGCTCGGTGCGGAAGTTCAGCGCGCGCCAAGCTGCAACGGCTGGACTTTTTGGCACTTCGACGACCGTGGCGAGGCGAGGCCGATCGATGCCGCGCGTCAGGCCTATCTGCTTGCAACTCTGCCTTGATGGACGGGCGGTTGAAGCCCGCCTAAGCTGCCGCATGGCCATTTTTCAATTGATCTACGCCTCGCAGCCCTTCGGCTTCGACGATGCGATGCTCGGCGGCATTCTCGTCCAGGCGCGGCGCAACAATGCGCGCGACGGGGTCACCGGCTGCTTGATCGCGCGCGCCGACCTCTATCTCCAGATGCTCGAAGGCGAGGCGGCGGCGATCGAAACGCTTTACGGCAAGATCGTGGCCGACGACCGGCATCTGCAGGCCGAGCGGCTGTGGTCGGGCACCGCGCAGACGCGACTGTTCCCCGATTGGGCGATGCGCGACGACCCGGCACGGTCTTGGCTGTGGTCGATCGATGAGGTGGCCGATGGGGCACTGCAGCGGGCCTCGGCCGATGAGCTGCAAGCCGTGTTTGCGCGGATCGCGGCGTGATGACGGTCTATCTGCGCCCCACGGCATTCGTCGATACACCGGTCGGGTTTGATGGGCAGGTGCACCGGCTCGCGGGGGGAATGCAGTTCTTCGCGGCCTATGAAGTGATCGAGCGCGGGAAGCCCGCCCGGCTGGTTCCGGTCGAGCGGATCGCTGGCGAGGCACCGCCCGCGCTGATCGCGCGGATCACTGCGCCGCGCCCGCCGCTCAGGCTCGGCGACCGGACCATCCCGCTCGACCAGCCGCGCGTGATGGGCATTCTCAACATGACGCCCGACAGTTTCTCCGACGGCGGCAAGCATGGCGACGATCCTGATGCGGC
Organism: Sphingomonadaceae bacterium; assembly: GCA_046153865.1. Taxonomy (GTDB): domain Bacteria; phylum Pseudomonadota; class Alphaproteobacteria; order Sphingomonadales; family Sphingomonadaceae; genus Sphingomonas_O. The sequence continues at coordinate 33,411 of JBJXFA010000046.1, read as the reverse complement.
CGCCAGCAGCGGCGTTGCGATGGCGGCGGCGGGAGCAGCGCTGATCGATGTCGGCGGCGAATCGACGCGACCGGGCGCCAAGGACGTGTGGGAAGGCGATGAGATCGCGCGGACCAAGGGCGTGATCGAGCGGCTCGCGCGCAGCGGCACGGCGGTGAGCATCGACAGTCGCAAGGCTGCGGTCATGGAGGCAGCGCTCGCGGCGGGCGCGGCGATGGTCAACGATGTGTCGGCGCTGCTCTTCGATCCGCAGGCGGTGGCGCTGATGGCGCGCGCGACCTGCCCGATCGTGATCATGCACTGGCCCGATGCGGCGACGCACGAAAGCAGCGGTGGTCATGCACTGCTCGATACCTATGACTGGCTGGAGGCGCGCATCAGGGCGCTGGAAGCGGCGGGGATCGACCGGGCGCGACTGATCGTCGATCCGGGCATTGGCTTTGGCAAAAGCGTGTCCGACAATTTAGAGATCCTCAACGGCCTTGCGCTGTTTCACGGCCTCGGCTGCCCGCTTTTGGTGGGCGCAAGCCGCAAGCGCTTTATCGGCGCGCTCGCGGGCGAGGCACCGGTGGGCGAGCGGCTGGCGGGGAGTATTGCGGTCGCGATGAAGGCCGTAGAACAGGGTGCGCAAATCGTGCGCGTGCATGATGTGGTTGAGACGGTTCAGGCGCTGAAGGTGTGGCGCGGGCTGAGGGACCGGGGGTTGAGCGGGTAGGCTATTCGTCGAGCAGATAGCTCATGGGGCGGGGCGAGGGGAGCGCTTCATCGCCAGGACCGACTGGAGCGCCGACGGGTTTTCCGGTCGTGTGGTCGAGGACAATTGCATCTTTGGACCACAAGCAGGCGATCTTCTGAAAGCTACCGAAAATCGTGGCCCGATATTCCCAGTCGCCCTTGCCATCGTCTCGCCAGCGCTCATTCTGGATCCACGGTGAGGCCGCGTTCCAGTCGCGCACGAAAGGACCAATCATCCAGGCTTTGTAAAAGCCGCCGTCCAAAATGCGGCGCTCGATCCCCATGGCGATCAGCTCGTAATGGTTGAGGTAATCGATGACTGCCTGGCGATCGGCCTTATCCAGCTTCGTTCGCGGCGCATTGAGGTGGACAAATCCCTTGCGCAGGCGCAGCTTGGAAAAGCGCTCGTTGACCGCTCGATAATATTCGGTCGATTCTTTCTTCTCGATTAGGTCGAGCGTTGCTTTATTCCGCGCAATCGTGCGTGCGTTGACGAGATTCAGGTGCGCAAAATAAAGAGCAGAACTGCCGATTACTGGGGTAAGGATCGCTAGACCAAAGGCCCACCACGATGGCTCGGGAAGGACAACGCATATGATGGGCAACCCAATGGCAAACGCGTCCATGGCTGCCGAGCAGTGCAAGGGTTAGTCGCGGACGCCTTCGAACTTCGTCATGGCCTGTCTCCGATGGTCAGCAGATGTCGTGCCGGACTCAATTTGTCAAGGATCAACCCTCAAGCCGCGTCCGAAATCCCCAGTTCGGTGAGCTTTCGATACAAGGTCGAGCGCCCGATGCCCAGTCGCCGCGCGACTTCGGTCATGCGGCCGCGGTAGTGGCCGATGGCGAGGCGGATGACGTCGGCTTCGATGGCGTCGAGCGGGCGCAGGTTGCCGTCGGCCTGGAACAGCGTGACGCCCGCCCCGTTGAACGCGCCGTTGAGTGCGGTCGCGGCCGAGCGCTGGCTGGCGATATGCGGGAAATCGGAGGCGGTGAGCGCGTCGCCTTCGCACAGGACGGCGGCACGGAAGAGCGCGTTTTGCAACTGGCGGACGTTGCCGGGCCAGCCATAGCCGCCGAGCAGCGCCATCGCTTCGTCGGTGATGCCGAGATCGCGCAAGCCCGGTTGCTTGGCGATGCGCGCAAGCAGGTGGCGGGCGAGCGCGGGAACGTCTCCCTGACGATCGCGCAGTGGCGGGATAGTGACCTGGACGACGGCGAGGCGATAGTAAAGATCCTCGCGGAAGCGGCCAGCCTCGACCTCTTCGATCAGCGAGCAGTTGCTGGCGGCAACGACGCGGACATCGACCTCGCGCGCGCGGCCGCCGATCGGGCAGATCTCGCCCGCCTGCAGGAAACGGAGCAGCTTGACCTGTGCGTCGGACGGCATGTCGGCCACTTCGTCGAGAAAGATCGTTCCGCCCTCGGCATCGACGAACTTGCCGATCTGGCGGGTGAAAGCCCCTGTGAACGCGCCGCGCTCATGGCCGAACAATTCGCTTTCGATCAGGTTGGACGGCAGCACGCCGCAATTGACGCGGATCATCGGCTTTTTGGCGCGCGGGGAGGCGGCATGGACCGCTTCGGCGACGACTTCCTTGCCGACGCCGCTTTCGCCTTCGATCAACATGGGCAAACGGGCACGCGCGGCCTTGGCGGCAATCGCGAGCGCGGCGCGGAACTTGGGCGCGCTGCCGACGATCTCGTCGAAACCCAGCGGTGCGGTGAATTTCTCGGTCAGCGGACGAAGTTCGCCGCTGCTGCCGCCCTCGGCCATCGCCGCATCGAGCGCGGCAAGCAGCCGATCGGGTGCAATCGGCTTCACAAGGAAATCCGAAGCGCCGGCGCGCATGGCCTCCACCGCGACCGAAACGCTGTCGGTCGCGGTCATCGTCAGGATAGGAAGCGCCGGGCGGCGGGCGCGCAGTTCGGTGATGAGATCGGCGGCGGCGGTATCGGCCCCGTCGATGAGGATGACATCGAGCATCATGCCATCGCGCGTGCCCAGCGTGGCGATGGCGGTTTCGGCGTCCTGTGCGACCAGCGTGCGCCACCCTGCGCGCGCGGCCAGCGCTGTCGTCAGGCGGACCTGCGCCGGCTCGTCATCCACGAGCATCAGCAAACGTGTGCCGTTCGGCGCCAAGGCTGCCCCCAATTCAATCCCAGTCAAGGCCCCACCCTTTATTTGGTAACTGTAAAGTTCAGGTGAACGATACGCGTTTGCGGATAACGCCAGGCTGAAGTGATTGTTCATGCAGCAGAAAGTGAAGGCCGCGTGGTGTGGCATTGCAAGGCTTGAGGCCCGCGCCGGTCGCGGTTAAGGCGTTATCCGACGGAATGGTTGTGAAGGCGGTCCAATGGCGGGTGAAGGCGAGGCGAACGGCAATCTCAAGGAACACCGTGAATCCTACGATCGGTTCATGTGGTGGCTGAAAACCGGCACGATCGTATCGGCGTTCGTGACCGCGGTTACCCTGTTCGTGATCACCCGGTGAAGATCGCCGTCTTAAAAGAAGGCGCGGCGGGCGAAATGCGCGTTGCCGCGACGCCCGAGACGGTCAAGAAGTTCATCGGACTTGGGGCCTCGGTTGCCGTTGAGAATGGCGCGGGCGCGGGTGCCAATGTGGCCGACGCGCTCTATGCCGATGCGGGGGCAACCGTTGCGTCGCGGGATGCCGTGATCGCTGACGCCGATATCCTGCTCGGTGTTCAGGGGCCTGCGCCTGACAGTCTGGCGGGGGTCAAGCCGGGGGCATGGCTTGCGGCGAGCCTCAATCCCTTCGGTGAGCGGGCGCGCGTCGATGCTTATGCCGCGCTCGGTGTCGAGGCGCTGGCAATGGAATTCATGCCGCGGATCACGCGTGCGCAGGGGATGGACATCCTCTCGTCGCAATCGAATTTGAGCGGCTACAAAGCGGTGCTCGATGCGGCAGGCGAATATGGTCGCGCGTTCCCGATGATGATGACGGCGGCGGGGACGATCAACGCCGCACGCGTCTTCGTGATGGGCGTCGGCGTGGCCGGGCTGCAGGCGATCGCGACCGCGCGGCGGCTGGGGGCGCAGGTCTCGGCCACCGATGTGCGCTCGGCCACGAAGGAGCAGATCGAGTCGCTCGGCGCCAAGGCGATCTTCGTCGAGGACGTCAAAGGCATCGAGGGCGAAGGATCGGGCGGCTACGCGACCGAAATGTCCGACGAGTATAAGGTGGCGCAGGCGGCGCTGGTCTCGAGCCATATCGCCAAGCAGGACATCGTGATCACGACGGCGCTGATCCCCGGACGTCCGGCGCCAAGGCTGATCTCGGACGCGCAGATCGCGAGCATGAAGCCGGGCTCGGTGATCGTCGATCTTGCGGTCGAGGCGGGCGGCAATGTCGAGGGCGCGGTCGCGGGCGAGGTCGCGCTGGTGCACGGCGTGAAGATCGTCGGGCACAGGAACGTGCCCTCGCGGCTGGCGGCCGACGCGTCGGCACTGTTTGCGCGCAACCTGTTCATCTTCATCCAGGCCTTCTGGGACAAGGACGCGGGACGGCCGGTGCTCGACGAGGAGATCGGGAATGCGATCCGGCTGACACAGGGTGGTAAGCTGGTGAGCGAGAGGTTGCTTGCAAGCTGATGCCGGTCGTCCTGCGGATCGACGGCTTCAAGTTTCTGTTTTACGGAAATGAAGGCAATCCTCGCGAACCCGTGCATGTGCACGTCAAGGTCGGCAGGGACGAGGCGAAGTTCTGGATATCGCCCAAAGTCGTTTTGACCTTCAATCGCGGACTGAACAGTTCAAAGCTCAATCGAGCGCAGAAACTGGTTGAAGACAATCGCGAAGAACTTGAAAGGGCATGGAATGACTTTTTCGCCTGACCCGATGGCTACCTCGCCCGAACCGACGGCAGTACGGTTCGACGATGACGCGATGTGGGTGGACCTGGAGGATGGCCGGACGCTGGGCATTCCACTGGCATGGTTTCCGCGCCTCTTTCATGCCACACCCGAACAGCGAAATGCCTGCGAGTTGAGCCGGTGCGGCCTGCATTGGGATGAGATTGATGAGGACATTTCCATTGCGGGTCTGATTGCCGGGCGTGGCGATATGACGCATCCGGTCAAGTCGGCGGCATAGACCGACATGGGCTTTCTAAACGCGACCTTAGCTGATCCTGAAAGCGCCGCGCGAGACTTCGCGCATGCACTTGCCGCAGGCGAGAGCGTCAGAATCGCGTTCAAGATGGTGCGCGACACGATCCTGTTTACCGACAAGCGCGTGATCATGATCGACGTCCAGGGCGTCACGGGCAGCAAGAAGCGCTATACGAGCATCCCCTACCGCGCGATCAGCAGTTTCTCGCTGGAGTCGGCCGGGCATTTCGATCTCGACACCGAATTCACAATGACGCTGTCAGGGTCGCCACCCGTTACGCTCAAGCTGAGCCGCGGTGCCGACGTCAACGCGCTGCAGACGCACCTTATCGATAGGATGGCCAAGTAATCATGGACTTCATCAGTATCCTCTCCATCTTCGTGATGGCCTGCTTCGTCGGCTATTATGTCGTCTGGTCGGTCACGCCGGCGCTTCATACGCCGCTCATGGCGGTGACCAATGCGATTTCGAGCGTGATCATCGTCGGCGCGCTGATCGCGGCGGCGGCACCTTCGATAGGCTCGGGGCAAGCGGGCGATCTTGCGAAATGGCTGGGCCTGCTCGGCGTGGTGCTGGCGAGCGTCAACATCTTCGGCGGCTTTGCAGTGACGGCGCGGATGCTCGCCATGTACAAAAAGAAGGACAAATAGGGGATGGACCACGCCGCGAGCGCGACGCCCGCATGGGCGATGCTGGCTTATCTCATTTCGGGGGTTTTCTTCATCCTTGCCTTGCGCGGGCTGTCGTCACCGTCGACCAGCCAGACGGGCAACCGCAACGGCATGATCGGCATGCTGATCGCGGTCGTGACGACGCTCGTCACGCATGTGCCGACCGTTAAGATTGCCGACGGCACTGGTCCGGGGCGGGACAGATTTGACGTGGACGGGTCTGCGGCTGTTTTAATCCTCGCCGCCATCGCCATCGGCGCCGTCATCGGCATCGTGACTGCGCGGCGCATCAAGATGACCGACATGCCGCAGTTGGTTGCGGCGTTTCACTCGCTGGTCGGTTTGGCAGCGGTGCTGGTTGCGGCAGCGGCGTTCCTCAATCCGGGGGCGTTTGGCATCCTCGGTGCGGACGGCCTGATCGGGCCGGTGAGTCGCGTCGAGATGGGGCTGGGTTCGGCGATCGGCGCGATCACCTTCTCGGGATCGGTGATCGCGTTCCTGAAGCTGAACGGCAATATGAGCGGCAAGCCGATTCTATTGCCTGCGCGCCATGTGATCAATCTTGGAACGCTGGCCGCCATCGTCGGGCTGACGGCCTATTTCACGCAGGACCAGAGCCCTTGGGTGTTCTGGACGATCACAGGCCTGGCGTTTCTCATCGGTTTCCTCCTGATCATCCCGATTGGCGGCGCGGACATGCCGGTCGTCGTCTCGATGCTCAATTCCTATTCGGGCTGGGCGGCAGCAGCGATGGGCTTCACGCTCCAGAACACCGCGATGATCATTACCGGTGCGCTCGTCGGCTCGTCGGGCGCGATCCTTTCCTACATCATGTGCAAGGCGATGAACCGCAGCTTCATCTCGGTGATCGCGGGCGGCTTCGGCGCGGTCGCATCGGGCGGTGGCGAAGCCAAGACCGACCGGCCGTGGAAGCGCGGCTCGGCCGAGGATGCCGCCTATATGATGGCGCAGGCCGAGAGCGTGATCATCGTGCCCGGCTACGGCATGGCAGTCGCGCAGGCGCAGCACGCGCTGCGCGAGATGGGCGACCTGCTCAAGAAGGATGGCGTCTCGGTCAAATATGCGATCCACCCGGTCGCGGGGCGGATGCCGGGGCATATGAACGTGCTGCTCGCCGAAGCCAACGTCCCCTATGACGAGGTCTTCGAGCTCGAGGACATCAACAGCGAGTTCGCGCAGGCCGATGTCGCATTCATCATTGGTGCGAACGATGTCGTCAATCCCTCAGCAAAGACCGACAAGTCCTCGCCGATTTACGGGATGCCGGTATTTGACGTCGAGAAAGCCAAGACAGTGTTCTTTATCAAGCGCTCGATGGGCGGCGTGGGTTATGCGGGCGTCGACAACGACGTTTTCTACATGGACCAGACGATGATGCTGCTCGCCGACGCCAAGAAGATGGTCGAGGACATCAACAAGTCGCTGGCGCATTGAGCGCAGGCTTCGAGACGATCCGTTACGAAGCAAGCGACGGCCTTGCGACGATTACGCTCGACCGGCCCGAGCGCATGAATGCCTTTACGCCGGTGATGATGGCCGAGATGATCGCGGCGTTCGACCTCGCCGATGCCGACGACGCGGTGCGCGCGGTGATCGTGACCGGCGAGGGGCGGGCGTTTTGCGCAGGAGCCGATCTGGGCGCGGGGGATGCGACCTTCGACTATGCAAAACGCGGCGGGCGCTGGGGCGAGGCATCGCCGGTGCGCGACGACGGATCGGTCGACTGGGAGCATCCGGGCATCCGCGATGGCGGCGGCAAGCTGACGCTGCGTGTTTTTGCCTGCAAAAAGCCGGTGATCGGCGCGATCAACGGCGCGGCGGTGGGCATCGGGGCGACGATGACGCTGCCGATGGACTTCCGGCTGGCGAGCGAAGCCGCGCGCTTTGGCTTTGTCTTTGCGCGGCGCGGAATCGTGCCCGAGGCGGCGTCGAACTGGTTCCTGCCGCGACTCGTCGGGATCGGACAGACGCTCGAATGGTGTTATTCGGGGCGCGTGTTCGGCGCGGACGAGGCGCTGAAGGGCGGGTTGGTGCGGAGCATCCATGCACCCGACGATCTGCTACCTGCCGCGCGGGATCTCGCCCATGAATTGACTGCCGAAAGTGCGCCGGTGTCGATCGCGCTGACGCGCAACGCGATGTGGCGGATGATGGGCGCCGCGCATCCGATGGACGCACACCGGCTCGAAAGCCGCCTGATCTGGTCCCGCGGGGCCAGCGCCGATGCGCGCGAAGGTGTGACGTCGTTCCTTGAAAAGCGGGCTGCGCATTACCCGGACCGGGTGAGCGCCGATATGCCGCATTTCGGGCCATGGATGGACGATCCCGACTGGTAGGGGCAGGATTAGCGTGCCGCCGTCCAGGTCTGCGTCTGGCACAGGAATGCGATGCACCCCTGCACCTTGAGCGTCCCATCGGGGTTCCGCGCGAGTTTGGATTTGTAGCTCTTACCCGAGCGTGGATCGTAAATCCGGCCGTTCCACACCGAACCCGACGGCGTGAAGCCCGACAGGATCACCAGCCCCTCGATCGGGCGGGCGCGCAGCGCGGGATCGGGATTGTATTTGTCGATCGCGGGCTTGCCATCGTCAGTGGGCTTGAGGATGCGCGCGATGCGGCCGCAGACGGCGTTGCCGCACGCCCCGATTTCGACGACCGAATCCTTCTCGACGGTGAGCCAGCGGCCGGTGACGGGCGACGCGGCCTGCGCGGGCACGACGGCCATGGCGAGTGCGGCGAGAATAATGCGCAAATTGAACCTCCTGCGACCTTGGCGTCGATCCTACCGTGCAATAGGCGGGGGGCATGAACAAGCGCTGTCTAAATCCGGGGGGCGGAGACGCATGAGCGATTGGTGCATCGGCGTGATCGGTGGATCGGGGCTTTATGCGATCGAGGGACTTTTGGATGCCCAGTGGATCGCGGTCGAGACGCCATGGGGTGCGCCTTCGGACGAACTGCTCGTCGGGCACATCGCGGGCGTCAAATTCGTCTTCCTGCCGCGCCATGGCCGGGGGCACCGGATCGCGCCGGGTGACCTCAATGCCCGCGCCAACATCGATGCGCTGAAACGCGCCGGGTGCACCGATATCGTTTCGGTCTCGGCGGTCGGCTCGCTGGCCGAAGACCTGCCGCCGGGCCGGTTCGTCGTCGTTGATCAGTTCATCGACCGGACCAAGGGACGGCCACCGAGCTTTTTCGGAACCGGCATGGTGGTGCATGTATCGATGGCGGACCCGATATGCTCGCGCTTGTCCGCTCTCGTGGCAAGCGCGGCGCGCGATGCCGGAGCCGATGTGACCGAGGGCGCGACCTATCTCGCCATGGAAGGGCCGCAGTTTTCAACGCGCGCCGAATCGCGCCTGTACCGGCAATGGGGCGCGCATGTGATCGGGATGACGGCGCTGCCCGAAGCCAAGCTCGCGCGCGAGGCCGAGCTGCCGTATGCGCTGGTCGGCATGGTGACCGATTATGATTGCTGGCGCGCGGGCGAGGCGCATGTCGATGTGAGTGCAGTGATCGCGCAGCTGGGGCGCAATGCAGACGCAGCGCGCGGACTGGTGCTGGCGCTGGCGCACGCGTTGCCGCCCGAGCGGACGCCCTCGCCGATCGACACCAATCTCGATTTTGCGCTGATCACAGCACCCGAGGCGCGCGATCCTGCGCTGCTGGCCAAGCTCGATGCCGTGGCCGGGCGGGTGCTTCGCGCGCAGACGTGAACGCTGCACCATCGCTCGTTCGGGCATTTGCGCTGGCAACTGTCACAAACGCCTTGTAACCTTCGCTTTCTCGTCTTCAATCTCAGCAACAGGGAGTTTCACATGAGCATTTTCGGCATGATCAAGGACGCCATTTTCGGCAAGGCAGAAGCGGCTCCCGCGCCCACTCCGGTCGCAGTCGAAGCCGCGCCTGCAGCTCCGGTTGCCGCGCCCGCGCCGCCGCCGCCCGCGACTGCTGCCGACATCGATGCGCGGCTGTCCGCTATCGCCGAAGCCAAGGGCGCGCCGTCGAACTACAAGACCTCGATCGTCGATCTCATGAAGCTGCTCGACCTCGATTCGAGCCTGGCGAACCGCACCGAGCTGGCCAAGGAGCTCGGCTACACCGGCGATACCAATGATTCCGCCACGATGAACATCTGGCTGCACGGCGAAGTCATGAAGAGCCTCGCGACCCGCGGAGCTTGATCCAAAGGCTTGTTTTGCAATCGAAAGAATGGTTGATAGGCTGCGGGCGGGCAGCGTGATCCTTATAAGGTCGCGGGCATGCTACCGGTTCGGGTGCGTGCGCAAACAATAACAACCGCGCTCAAGGCGCGGCCTTAGAGAGGATACACGCAATGACCGTTCGCATTCTCGTCACTGCGGCTTTTGCCGCAGCGTTTCTCCTGACATCGCCAATCCAGGCGCAGCAGCGCATGGCTGCTGACGATGGCAATTATTGGGAAGTTTCCCGGATCGACGTTCTTCCTGGGCAAGGCCCCGCCTATATCGAGTATCTTGCCAAGGAATGGAAGAAGCAGCAGGAATACGCAAAATCAAAGGGCTGGATTGTCAACTATCGTGTTTTATCGAGCACGCATGCGCGCGATGGCGAGCCCGATCTGATCTTGATCACGGAGTTCAAGGACTGGCCTTCGAACGAAGAAACCAAGCGCCGTGACGAAGAGTATTTTGCCTGGGCCAAATCGGATCCCTATATGATGGCAAAGGGCGCAGGCGAACGCGGCGTCATGCGCAAGTCGATGGGCCAGACGCTGTATCAGGAAATGATCCTCAAGCCGTAGTGTGAGCGCCTGCCGGTCGCGTGACACAGGCGCGGCCGGCAGGCTCGTCCTGGCTTGCAGGCCGCGTAGGCCAAGCTATCGTTGCGCAATGCTCGATCTTGCCACCGTGCCGCCATTGTCGCTTGCCCGCCAAGTGGCCGACCCCGATGCTTTTGCGACCGACTTCGGTCAGTCGTTCGAGCGCTTCGGCTTTGCGGTCGTTGCCGATCATGGGATCGACCCGGCGCTGATCGATCGCGCCTGGGCGGCGACCAAAGCCGTTTTCGCGCAGCCCACCGACGTGAAAGCCCGATATCGCGCAGCACGCGGCGGCGCGCGCGGCTATACGCCGTTCGGCATCGAGATCGCCAAAGATGCCAGTGAAAACGATCTCAAGGAATTCTGGCATATCGGGCGCGAGTTGCCACCGGGGCATCGCTACGCCGATTCGATGCCGCCCAATGTCTGGCCCGAGTATCCGGCGGATTTCCGGGACGTGTTCACCGAATTATTTGCCGCCTTCGATGCCGTTGGCGCGCGGCTGCTTTCAGCGATCGCGCGCCATCTGGGGCTGGGTCCCGACTGGTTCGTCGAGCCGGTGCGCGACGGGAACAGCGTGTTGCGGCTGCTGCATTATCCGCCGGTTTCACCTGAAGCTCCCGGCGTGCGTGCGGGCGCGCATGAGGATATCAATCTGATCACGCTGCTGCTCGGCGCGGAGGAGGCGGGGCTCGAACTGCTCGACCGCGACGGGCGCTGGCTGGCGATTGCGCCGCCGCCGGGCGCTCTTGTCGTAAACGTGGGGGACATGCTGCAGCGGCTGACCAACCACGTGCTGCCATCAACGACGCACCGCGTGGTCAATCCTCCGCCCGAGCGGCGCGGTGTGCCGCGCTATTCGATGCCGTTTTTCCTGCATCTGGCGAGCGATTTTATGATCGAAACGCTGCCGGGATGCATCACGGCGGGCAACCCGAACCGCAATCCGGAGGCGATTACCGCCGATGCCTATCTGCAGCAGCGCTTGCGCCAGATCGGCTTGCTGTAGATAGCGCGCGGTATGGGGAACTCGCTCAAGATCGCACTTGCCGGGCTCGGCACCGTTGGTGCTGGCGTCGTCAAGCTGCTCGATGCGAACCGCGATCTAATCGCGCGGCGGGCAGGGCGGCCGATCGAGATCGTCGCCGTCAATGCGCGCGACCGGAGCCGCGACCGGGGCGTCGATGTGGCGCGCTTCGAATGGGTGGACGACACAAGTGCGCTGGCCGCACGCGACGACGTTGAGGCTGTGGTCGAGCTGATCGGCGGCGCAGATGGACCCGCGCTCACGCTGGCGCGGACCAGCATTGCAGGCAGCAAGGCGTTCGTGACCGCGAACAAGGCGATGATCGCGCACCATGGCAGCGAACTCGCGCAAGCCGCCGAGACGGCGGGCACCGCGCTCAAGTTCGAGGCGGCGGTTGCGGGAGGCATCCCGGTGATCAAGGGGTTGCGCGAGGGTGCGGCGGCGAATGCGCTGAGTGAGGTTTACGGGATTCTCAACGGCACCTGCAATTACATCCTCACCCGCATGGAGGCCGAAGGATCGGATTTTGCCGACGTGCTCGGCGATGCGCAGGCACTGGGCTATGCCGAGACCGATCCGTCGTTCGATGTCGACGGAATCGATGCCGCGCACAAGCTGAGTATCTTGGCGAGCCTTGCGTTCGGCACGCGGGTGGACTTTGCGGGCGTGCACATCGGCGGCATTCGCACCGTGCTTGCGGGGGATATCGCGCAGGCGCGGGCGCTGGGCTATTGCGTGCGGCTGGTGGGGCTTGCGGACGCCAGCTACAAGGGACTGTTCCAGCGCGTGCAGCCGTGTCTGGTGCCGCTCACGCATCCGCTGGCGCATGTGCAGGGCGCGATGAACGCGGTGGTCGCGGAAGGCAATTTCGTCGGGCGGCTATTGTTCGAAGGGCGCGGTGCGGGCGAGGGGCCGACGGCGAGCGCGGTTGTCGCCGATCTGATCGACGTGGCGCGCGGCGAGAGCGGGCCGGCCTTTGCGATGCCGGTCGCGCAACTGGCGGTGGCGCAGCCCGCCGACCCGGGCGCGCGTCGCGAGCGGACCTATCTGCGGTTTACGGTCGCCGACCGGGCAGGGGTGCTGGCCGAACTGACGGCGGCGATGCGCGACGGGGGCGTTTCGATCGAAAGCCTGATCCAGCGCGGCGAGGCGCCTGATGGCGGCGTGCTGGTCGCCATGACGACGCATGAAGGCCCGGCAAGCACGATCGATGCGGCACTCGCCCGGCTCGAAGGGTCGCCGAGCCTGGTTGGCAAAGCGATGCGGATGCCGATCCTCGACGTCTAGTCGGCGAGCGGGCGCAAGACCGCGCTGCCGCCACCCAGATCGAGGCGGGTTGAGACGCCGACCATGCCGCCGCAGCCAGCCTGACCGAAGAATGCGGTATTGCCGCATGACTGTTTCGGTTCGCTGGCGAGGCGGTTGCGCTCGCCCGACACGCTTTCGGTCCGCGGATCACCTGCCGCATATTCGATGAGCGGCACACGCCAGCGATCGGCGGCACGGCGACCGCAGACGACGATCTCGCGACTGTCGGCTGGGCGAACGCACCGGACCGCGACCGCAGTGGCTTCATAATATTTTTCGAGGATCGGCGCAGGGTCGGCACTGGCCGGTCCCGATGCGGTCAACACCGCCGAGAGCAGTATTCTCGACATTGCCATATCCCTCGCCTAACGCGCCGCGAACACTGGCAGAGGATCATGAAACGATGGTGACCGCAAGCGGCGAACTCGACCGGGTCCTGGTGCTCGAAATGGTGCGCGTCACCGAAAAGGCGGCGATTGCGGCGTCGCTGCTGGTCGGGCGCGGCGACGAGAAGGCAGCCGATGCCGCTGCTGTCGAAGCGATGCGCGATGCGCTGAACAAGCTCTACATGGACGGCACAGTCGTGATCGGGGAGGGCGAGCGCGACGAGGCCCCGATGCTCTACATCGGCGAGAAAGTGGGCAATGCGATCGGTAAGGGGCCGAAGATCGACATCGCGCTCGATCCGCTCGAAGGCACGACCATCACTGCCAAAGCGGGGCCGAATGCGCTGGCCGTGCTCGCGGTGGCCGAGCATGGCAATCTGCTCAATGCGCCGGATGTTTACATGGACAAGCTCGCGGTGGGGCCTGGCTATCCGGCAGGGATCATCGATCTCGACAAGTCCCCGACCGAGAATGTGCGGGCCGTGGCGGCGGCCAAGGGCGTGGCACCCGAACGCATCATCGTCTGCGTGCTCGACCGGCCGCGCCATGAAAAGCTGATCGCCGAGCTGCGCGCGCTGGGCTGCGGCATCATGCTCATCCCCGATGGCGATGTGGCCGGCGTGATCGCGACCACCGATCCGGACACGACCATCGACATGTATATGGGCGCGGGCGGGGCACCCGAGGGCGTGTTGGCGGCGGCTGCGCTGCGCTGCGTGGGTGGCCAGTTCAAGGGTCGCCTGCTGTTTCGCAACGACGACGAGCGCGCGCGGGCGCGCAAATGGGGGATCGACGACCTCGACCGGATCTATGATCTGGAAGATCTGGCCAAGGGCGATTGCATCTTCGCTGCGACCGGCGTGACCGACGGATCGCTCCTCGATGGCGTCAAGCGCCTGCCGGGCGGGCGGATGACGACCGAGAGTGTCGTGATGCGTTCGAGTTCGGGCACCGTGCGCTGGGTGAAAGGCGAGCATCGGCGCACTGACTGACGATCTGGTGGCGCGCGTTATTTGATCTCGGCGCGGAACCGCAGCGTGAAGCTCGGTTGGCCCGAGGGAGTCGCCGCCGCCATCGTGCCGCCGGGCGCGATGCGGATTCCGGTCACCGCGCCATCAAAGCCGTTTGCATCGGGGGTCAGCGCTGCGGTGAACGGCGCACCGCCGCCCGTAGTTTTGCTCCAGCCGACGTTGGTTGCATAGTTGTAAGTCAGGCCGCTCGCGATCGGCCCGTTGGTGAATGTGACGGCAGTGCCAAGCACATAGGACGCGAGGCGCGTGGTTCCGGCGACCGCAGGCAGCGGATCGGTGACGACCACTGTGTTGGCATCGACCGGACCATTGCCGACGTTGGTCACGAGGATTGTGTATTCGACGACCGCGCCGGGGATGAGCTTGGGATTGGCCGTGCCGTTGACCGGATCGGAGATCACCGAGGACACTTTGGTCATGGTGAGCTCGGCGCGCGGTGGCCGGGGCGTGTTCGTGATTGTGCAGCTGATGTTGTCGCCGAGCACCGGTGTGACGCTGCCGCCGACGCTGTTGGGGAGCGCGGTGGGCGAGCCGGCAAAGCTGTTCGTGCAGGCCATTGTGGCGGTGTAGTAATTGAGGACAGTGGTTCCGGCGGCTGCTTCACTGAAGATATAGGGCGTGCCTGCGGTCACTTGCGTCACCGGTGTGCTGGCATTGGTGACCGTCGCGCCCGTGCCCGTGGTCGTGATCGTTGCGACGGTGGTGGCACCCGTTGTCACGTTCATGGTGAACTGGTCGGCGGGAAAGGCCCGCGTTCCGCCGAGCGCCTTGGTCAGGCGGACGCGCGCGAACGGCGTGTTCGTGAAGGCGCAGGTCACGTTGTCGCCGTAGACGAGCGCGCCGAACACATAGTCGGACGTCGCGACATTGTTTGGCAGCGGCGTGGTGGAACCGGTGTTGCTGTTCGTGCAGGTGAGGCGCGGCGAATAGGCTGTCAGCGGGCTGGCACTGCCTGCCGCCATGGTTTCAGTCAGCCGGATCGGGATGCCCGATGCGAGCGAGGCGACTGCGGGCGTGAACCCGCTGTTGCCCGCGCCGCTCGTCGTGCGCGTTGCGATCGCCGTTCCCGAGGTGTTGTTGCGAATGGCATAGGTGAACTGATCGGCGGCGGCGACGCGGCCCGAAACGATCGTCTTGTTGAGCCGGATCGAGGCGAAGCGCACGGCGAACATCACGCCCTGGAGGCCGCCGTTGACGATCTGTGTCGTTACGGTTCCGGGCGTTGTCGAGCCGAAAATCTGTGCGCCGACCGTGCCCCCCACACCGGTCACGTCGACAACGGCCCCGCTGTTGGTGAAAGTCGGGTAGGTGCTGCCCGAGATCGGATCGACCTGATCGAGCAATATCCAGTTGCCGCCATTGGTCGTGTAGCGGAGCGATTCGCCGCCATTACTCGATTCAGCATCGGCAACGATGAACATGAAATTGCCCGAGGTCGCGCCCGAGGGCGGGGTGATCGTCATCGCCGAAAAGGTGAGCGTGACGGTGCTGCCCGCATTGGCACCATAGAGGATCGGGCGACCGGGGATGCCGAGGAACGCCGTGTTGCCGACGGCGGCCCCGGACCATGACGGTGCTGCAACCGCCGCCACGCCGGTCGCTGCTGTGCTTGTCGTGCGGACGTTCATCGAGAAGACCGAGCCATCGGTGAGCGTGAACGCCAGCGTCTGCCCGCCCGCCGTGCGTGCGGTCGCATCATTGTAGCTGGTCATGTCGAGCCAGCAGTAGCTTTCCCATCCGACAGGGGCCGTGCCTGCGGTTGTTGCGCCGGCACAGGTCTGCGCCTGTGCAGGCGCGAACATGAGCAGCAGCGCGCAGGCGAGCGCGACGCTCAGGCGAAGCGAAGCGTGCAACAGCCGCTGGAATGTCAATTCGGTCGGCACACAGCTGGTCCATGCGTGGCAATCCTGTGCGGTTAGTCCGAAATGGTTAAACTTCCGGAAGGCGTGCTGCTCGCGGTTGGCGGCGGACATTGGCTGTGCGAAGGCGTGGGCGATGCACCCAATGAATGTGACCGCTTCGATTACCGGCCAGGCGTGGCGCTGGCGGCACGGCGACGGTGCGGGTGACGATCTGGTGATGGCGCTGCTGCTCGCGCGCGGCTGCCCCCCAGGTGAACTGGCGGCGCATCGCGACCCGACGATCCGCGCGTTCATGCCCGACCCCTCGATCTTCCGCGACATGGACTGCGCCGCAGACCGGCTGGCGGCTGCCGTCGTTGCCGGCGAGGCGGTGACGGTGTTTGGCGATTATGACGTCGATGGCGCGACGTCGGCGGCGCTGCTGATCCGGGTTTTGCGCGACCTTGGGCTTGCTCCGCAGGCGTATATCCCGGATCGGCTGATGGAGGGCTATGGCCCCTCGGGTGAAGCGCTGGTGCGGATCGCGGCGGGTGGGGCGTCGCTGATCGTAACCGTCGATTGCGGCGCGCAAGCCTTCGAGGCGCTCGGCCAAGCGCGTGCGGCGGGCGTCGATGTGATCGTCGTCGACCATCATCAATGCGCGACTGCGCTGCCCCCGGCCTTTGCGCTCGTGAACCCGAACCGGCTCGATGAAGGGGCGGGGGCCGCGCACGGGCATCTCGCGGCGGTCGGCGTTGCGTTCCTGCTGGCGGCAGCGCTTGTGCGGACGCTCAGGGCGCGGGGGTTTTTTGCGGCGCGGGCCGAGCCACGGCTGATGGACCTGCTCGATATCGTTGCGCTCGGGACGGTTGCCGATGTGGCGAGCCTGCGCGGACTGAACCGCGCGTTCGTGGCGCAGGGCCTCAAGGTGATGGCGGCGGGGCGCAATGTCGGGCTGAATGCCCTGCGCAGTGCGGCGCGGCTGACGCGGGCTCCGGTGTGTTCCGATCTCGGCTTTGCGCTGGGGCCACGGATCAATGCGGGCGGTCGTGTCGGCAAGTCCGATCTCGGCGTGCGGCTGCTGACGACCGAAGATCCGGCCGAGGCCCAAGCGATCGCTGCCGAACTCGATGCGCTGAACGAGGAGCGCCGGGCGATCGAAGCCGGGGTGCAGATCGAGGCCGAAGCGCTGGTTGGCGGGCAGGGCAATCGCGCTGTCGTGGTCGTCGCCGGGGATGGCTGGCACCCGGGCGTGATCGGGATCGTGGCGGGGCGGTTGAAGGAAAAGCTCGGGCGACCGGCGATTGTCATCGCCATTGATCCCGATGGTGTCGGCAAGGGATCTGGGCGGTCGATCGCCGGGGTCGATCTGGGCGCGGCGGTGCTGGCTGCAAAGGACAGCGGGCTTCTGATCGCGGGCGGCGGCCATGCGATGGCGGCGGGGCTGACGATCGATCGCGGCCAGGTCGATGCGCTGGCTGATTTTCTTCAGGCGCGGCTTGAAGGCGATGTAACGCGCGCCGCTTCCGATCGTGCGCTGTTGCTCGATGCGGTAGTGGCACCGGGCGGGGTCACGCCTGCGCTGGTCGAGGCGCTGGAAGTCGGCGGGCCTTACGGCATGGGGTGGCCGGCACCGCGCATCGCAGCGGGGCCGATGCGGGTGATCAAGGCCGACATCGTGGGCAGCGGCGGGCATGTTCGTGCCGTGATGGCGGGCGACGACGGACGCAGCCTCAAGACCGTTGCGTTCCGCAGTGCGGACACGGCACTCGGGCAAGCGCTGCTCGGCGCGCCGCGCGACCGGCGGCTATGGGTTGCGGGGCGAGCGAAGCTCGATGATTGGGGCGCGCGCCCGGCGGCCGAACTGCATTTGGACGATGCCGCATGGTGCGATTGACTTGGGCATGTCCGCTGCTTAATGCGCGCGTCTCGCTTTTAGCGGCCCCTTCGTCTAGCGGTCTAGGACGCGGCCCTTTCACGGCTGAAACACGGGTTCGATTCCCGTAGGGGTCACCAGCGGACTCAAATATGCCGGGGGCAGATTTGTGCCGCTGGTGACGGCAGCGCAAGCTGCCGTGTGCCGCTCAAACGCGGGCAACCCCTAAATCACCGGCACCTTGTAGTGATGCCATGCGAAGATTGCGGCGGCCCCGCGATAGGGACGCCAGGCTTCGGCAATCTCGCGCACGCGCTTTTCGCTCGGGCGCGCATCATGGCCGAGCAGTCGCCCGACATCTTCTTGCACCGCAAGGTCGCCCGCCGGCCAGATATCGGGGCGCCCTTCGGCAAACAGCAGGTAGATTTCAGCCGACCATCGCCCGATTCCCTTGATCTGCGTGAGCATGGCGATGGCCGCTTCGTCTTCGGCAGGCAGATCGTGCAGGTCGAGCGCGCCGGTTGCGACGAGTTCCGCAAGACTGCGCGCATAGCCGATTTTCTGGCGCGACAGCCCGGCTGCCCGCAAGTCCTCGTCGCTGCGCGCTAAGAGCGCGTGCGGGGCGGCGATGTTGCCGATGTTGGCTGCGAGCTTGAGCCACACGGAATCAGCGGCCTTGAAGCTGATCTGCTGCCCCACGATCGTGCGCAGCAGCGTTTCATACCCCCGCTGGCGGACGCGCGGCTTGGGATAGCCGGCCACTGCGATCGCGCGCGCAAACGCAGGCTCGATTCGCCCGAGCGCATCGAGATGATCGCGCAAAACTTCCGCTGACAAACCCATTGGTGATCGCGTTCCTTGATTTGCCCGCGCTCGCACGGCATGACGCCGCGGTCAAACCCGCCACGGAGCTTTACCCCCATGCCCAAGCTGATCGTTACACGGCGCGATGGAACGACGCAGGAGCTTGAGGGCAAGACCGGACTGTCCGTTATGGAAGTGATCCGCGATGGCGGCATGGATGAATTGCTGGCGCTGTGCGGCGGGTGTTGCTCGTGCGCCACGTGCCATGTCCATGTTGACGATGCTTGGGCTGACCGGTTGAAGCCGATGAGCGAAGATGAAAACGATCTGCTCGACTCGTCAGATCATCGCACTGCGCATTCGCGGCTTTCGTGCCAGATCGATTTCACGGCGGAGCTCGACGGGCTACAGGTTGCGATCGCGCCCGAAGACTAAGCATTAGTTGCGGACAGGGAGCTGAGGGCTTGAGCGATACCGGCGACTTTGACGACCGCATCAAGAACCAGATGAATGCGCCGGGCATTCATGATGCCTGGGAAGACATGTATCGCTCCGACGCTAACGAGCGGTTTTACGATCTAGCCTATGCCAAATTCCTGAAGCGCCTCGGCCATAAGCGCGACGCGCGCGCGCTCGATATCGGCTGCGGGATCGGCGCGAACACGGTGCGGCTGGTGCGCCACGGCTACCGGGTCACGGCGGCCGATTATTCCGAGGCGATCCTGCCGCGCACGCAGGCCAATATGGAGCGCCACAGGATCGCCGAACGTGTGACGATCCAGCGCGAGGACATTACGGCGCTGACGCTGCCCGACAATGCGTTCGACCTGACATTGTGCTGGGGCGTGCTCATGCACATCCCCGCGATCGTGCCCGCGCTCGACGAGCTGGCGCGGGTCACGGTGCCTGGCGGCTATGTCGTGCTCGCCGAAATCAACAGCGGCTCGCCCGAAGCCCGCGCCTTCCGGACGTTGTGGCAGACGATCAAGCGCAGAAAGGTCACCAGCAAGCGGGCTCCCGAAGGCGTCGAGCACAGCATGATCTTCGAGGGCGAGGCGCTGTTCTGGCGGCATATCGACCGGCCATGGCTCGACAAGGCGATGGCGAGCCGCGGGTTCGTGCCCCACGGCAGGATGGCGGGGCACCTGCTTGAATCGTTTCACTATTTTCCCGAACCAGTTCGCGGGATGCTCGCCGCGCTCAACCGGTTTTACGTGTCCCGTATCGGCTGGGCAGGGCCTGCGGGGACGAACATCCTGCTCTATCGCAAGCAGGCGCGCTAACGGCCCGTCAGGCGGTCCGCCCTCGCTCTTGCGTTGCATAAAGCGCAATTGCGGCGGCGTTGGAGACGTTAAGGCTCTCAGCCTTCGGGCCGATCGGCAGCCGTGCGAGGATATCGCAATGCGCCGCGACGTTCTGGCGCAAACCTTCGCCCTCAGCGCCGAGCACGAGCGCGACTTTGGCGGGCCCGAACGCTTCACCGAGCGTCGTCTTGACCTCGCCGGCCAGGCCGATCCGCCAATAGTCCGCCTCGGAAATCTCCTCGAGCGCGCGCGCAAGATTGACGACGCGCACCCAGGGAACGACCTCGAGCGCGCCCGATGCTGCGCGCGCAAGCGCACCCGATTCGGGCGGGGCATGGCGATCCTGCGTGACGATCCCGAGCGCGTCGAACGCGGCAGCCGAGCGGAGGATGGCGCCGACATTGTGCGGGTCGGTCACCTGATCGAGCACGAGGATCGGGCGCCTGTCGGCCGCGCCCGCCTCGATCAGGTCACCCAGCCAGATATCCTCGAGCGGATCGGCCTCGATCACAAGGCCCTGATGCGGCGCATCGATCGGCACCATCCGCCCGAGATCGGCGACATCGGCAAACACCACGGGCAGCACCGGTGGCAGTTCGAGCCGGGTGATCGCTTCGCGCGTCCCCCAGAGTTTGCGCACGACGCGCTCGGGATTGGCGAGGGCGGCGAGCACGGCATGCCGCCCCCAGATCCGCACGCGCGCACCGCTTGGACCGGCTTGCTGTTGACGTTTCCGCATGGCAAACGCTTATGCTTGGGCTGCGTTGACAGGCAAGAGGCGTTTCGCCAAAGGCGACCGCTCGCTGACGCACGCGACATGGACAGGTGGCCGAGTGGTTAAAGGCGGCAGACTGTAAATCTGCTCTCGCAAGGGTACGCTGGTTCGAATCCAGCCCTGTCCACCATCGTTGATTCTAAGCACCTCCTAGATCAACACGCTTGCCGCGACGAACGCGAAAAAGAACCCCGTAGCCCAGATCAAGGCCGCAAGGCCCAGAACCCCAAGCGACACGCGCCGCAGCCTGGCGCAGGCGCGGGCCTGCGCAGGATCTGCGGGGCAGGGGCGATTGCGCGCGCGCCAATGCACGATCGCGGCTCCGACGAGCAACGCGCCCGATACCGCGAAAACGAAGCCCTTGTATTCGGACAGCCAGACGATTTCGGGGAAAGCCCCGATCAGCCCGGCGAGCGACGCACCGAGCCCGAGAGTGACCAAGAGGGCAGGTAGCGCGCAGCACAATAATGTGCCGACGCTGGTGAAGAGCGCGAGCGTCGGCGCGGCCGTTTCGCGCCAGCCGTAGCTGCCTGTGCTCATGATTTCGCCCGCGCAATGCTGACCACATTGTATCCGGCGTCGGCGACGAGCTTGCGGATGCGGCTGTCGGCGAGCGAAAGCCCGGGCTTGAACGTCATGTGGATTTCCTTGGCGTTGAGATCGACGTGGAAGCCATCCACCGCCGCTTATTTCTTGAAGGTTTTGGTGAGCGCCTGAATGCAGAAATCGCAGACGAGGCCGTTGACTTTCACCGTTACCATTCCGCTCGAGGCAACGGCGGCGGGTGCTTGTGCGATCGCCGCCGACGGGACGGCGAGCGCGACGGCGATTGCGAAACATAATGTCCTGGTCATGATCAAATTCCTTTGTGTCTAGAAATACAGCCAAAGCGTTCCAAAGCCCTTGCCCGTAAGCGAGGCCCCGGCTTCGACCAGAATCGGCCCTTTGAAGAGGCGGACGAGCGGTGTGATCTCAGTCTTTGCGCCGGGCTCTGCCGCACGCCCCACCTGCACGAAGGCCCAGGTGTGGAGCTTTCCGGAATTGGCGACATAGGGCGCAAAGCCGGTGCGGACGCGCCACCCCGCCTCTGCGCTACGGCCCACGACCGAGAGCTTGGCCATGCCGCCGACAAACAGCCGCCGCGTCTCCCAATCGGCTTCGAGCGCCACCCAACCCGACGCCTCCGCTTCGCTGCGGCGACCGTTCGGGAGGCGCGACCACGACGGTCCGAAGCCCGCCATCACATAGCCGTTCGCCTGACTGTCCGGCGTGTTCTTGCGAAACGCGAGATAGTTGACAACCGCACCCGTCGATAACCGTTCGCCCGAATTTTCGGACAGGCCATAGACCCCGATCGCGATTTTGCGCGAAAGGGTGTGATCGATCTGCGTGAGGATCGAGGTGTCGTCGATTTCGGTCATGCTCATCGATCCGCCGGGAAAAGTGACGGGTCGTGCATGAGCCGGTGCAAAGAGGCAGACCGCTGCGAACGCAGCGACAGTGATGCGCATGATTGCGCTCCCTCATGTCCGTTTCAGGAAAGGCGAAAGGTCAGACGAAGGATCGGGGCGGGGGCTTCACAGTGCTGTGCGCGACCGTGCGCAGTGTGATCACGGAGGGCGGGGTTGTGAGCGCGGGATGTGCCGAGCCGGTGAACTGGTGCGACGCATTGACCAGCGCTGATGCACACATCACGTCGCAACACGCCTCGGCGAACGGGTCAGTCGCTGGCTGCTCAGACGATTGCGTGTCGGCCATATGGCAGTCACTAATCGGCGCTGCCACGACCGGCGCGCGGGCTGCAGCCTGACACGCTCCAACCGGCGAGACCATCAGCCCCAATGCGGCGATGGCAAAAAGCAAAAGGGCGATCAAGCGATGCATTGCCTGCAGTGTAGCTGCGCGCGCAGCGATTGCCAACGTGGCGCATGCGAAGAGCGCGCCGACAGTGTTGCGCCTGTGCGCCAATAGCGCTTAGGGACGCCCGCTTATGGCACGCATCGAAACGCCCCGCCCGATCCGCGGCACGCAGAGCATGATCGGCGAAGAAGCCGAGCGCTTCCACCACGTCGTGCATACCTTCGACCGGGTGCGGCGGCTCTACGGGTTCGGCCGCGTCGAGGTGCCGGTGTTCGAGGCGACGGCGGTCTTTGCGCGCTCGCTCGGCGAGACGACCGATGTCGTGTCGAAGGAAATGTACAGCTTCGAGGATCGCGGCGGCGACAGCCTCACGCTGCGGCCCGAATTCACCGCCGGGATCGCGCGCGCCTATCTGACCGAAGGCTGGCAGCAATATGCGCCCTTGAAAGTGGCGACGCACGGCCCGCTGTTCCGCTACGAACGGCCGCAAAAGGGGCGCTTTCGCCAGTTTCACCAGCTCGACGCCGAAGTCATCGGCGCAGCCGAACCGGCGGCTGATGTCGAACTGCTGTGCTTTGCTGATCAGTTGCTGAAGGAACTGAAGATCGAAGGCGTGACGCTGAAGCTCAATACGCTCGGCGACGCGCCGTCGCGCGATGCGTGGCGGGCGAGCCTGATCGCGCATTTCGAGGCGCATCGCGCGGAGCTGTCCGAAGACAGCCTCGCACGGCTCGAGCGCAACCCGATGCGCATCCTCGATAGCAAGGACCCCCGCGACCGCCTGGCCGCCGAAAGTGCGCCCAAGATGGTGCTGTCAGGCGAGGCCGAGGATTTCTTCGGCAAGGTGCGCGAGGGTCTCGACGCGGCGAGCGTGGCCTACGAGATCGCCCCGCATCTGGTGCGCGGGCTGGATTATTACCGGCACACGGCGTTCGAGTTCGTGACCGACCGGCTCGGCGCGCAGGGAACGGTGCTGGGCGGTGGCCGCTATGACGGGCTGATCGAAACGCTGGGCGGACCGCATACGCCGGCTGTGGGCTGGGCTGCGGGGATCGAGCGGTTGGGAATGTTGATCGGCAGCAACGAGCAGCCAATTCGGCTAGCAGTCGTACCCGATCGGGAGGATCTACAGCCGGAGGCCGACCGGGTGAGTGCGAGACTGAGGCTAAACGGGTTGACCGTCGACAACGCATTTCGAGGAAGTGCAAAGCGTCAAGTCGAAGTCGCGCGCAAACGTGGCCTGCGTGGTGTAATCATTGTCCGTTCAACGCCCGAGAGCCACGGTGGCACACTCCTCTCAATGTTTGACGATGGTGCCGATGCTCAAGCACAGGTCCGCGAAGCCGTTCAGCGGGCTTTTCGGCCTGATTTTCCTTATCTCGCCCGCGGATCGTCCGCATGACGCCAACCATCTCCGACGCACAGATCGCCGCCATCGAAGCGCGGCGCGAGGAGTTGCAGGGGCAGCTTTCGGCCGAGGATATCGCGCGCGATCAGTTCGTTGCGCTGTCGAAGGAGTATTCGGAGCTCGAGCCGGTCGCCCAGGCGGCGGCGGAGTTGCGGCGGTTGCGCGCCGAACAGGTGTCGATCGAGATGCTCGCGGGCGATGCCGATCCCGAAGTGCGGACGATGGCCGAGGAGGAGGCGGCCGAGCTTCGCGCCGCGATTCCAGGGGCCGAGCGCGATCTGGCGCTGAAGCTGCTGCCGCGCGATGCCGCCGACGAGCGTGCGGCGATGCTCGAAATCCGCGCGGGCACGGGGGGCGACGAGGCGGCGCTGTTCGCGGGCGATCTCTTTCGCATGTATCAGCGCTATGCCGAGGAGCGCGGCTGGCGCGTCGAGCCGATTTCGGCGAGCGCGGCCGATGTCGGCGGCTACAAGGAAGTGGTGGCGAGTGTCAGCGGCTCGGGCGTGTTTGCGCGATTGAAGTTCGAAAGCGGGGTGCACCGCGTCCAGCGCGTGCCCGCGACCGAGAGCGGCGGGCGCATCCATACCTCGGCGGCGACCGTCGCGGTGCTGCCCGAAGCCGAGGATGTCGACGTCCAGATCAACGATGCCGATCTGCGGATCGATGTCTATCGCTCGTCGGGGCCGGGCGGGCAGTCGGTCAACACCACCGATTCGGCGGTGCGGATCACGCATCTGCCGTCGGGGCTGGTCGTAATCCAGCAGGACGAGAAATCGCAGCACAAGAACAAGGCCAAGGCCTTGAAAGTGCTGCGGACGCGGCTTTACGAACTGGAGCGCAGCCGCCTTGCCGACGAACGCTCGGGCGCGCGCAAGGCGATGGTGGGGTCGGGCGATCGCTCCGAGCGCATCCGCACATATAATTTCCCGCAGGGGCGCGTGACCGATCACCGGATCAACCTGACGCTGCACCGGCTCCCCGAAATCCTCGAAGGCGCGATGGACGAGCTGATCGGCGCGCTGATCGCCGAGGACGAGGCGGCGCGGCTGGGCGCGCTTGGTGCCTAGCGCGTGACGCTGGAGGAAGCGGCGCGGGTGCTGGCAGCGGTTTCGGAGACGCCCGATCTCGATGCTCGGCTGCTCTGGGAGCATGCATTCACATTCCCCGCTCCCCCGAGCGCAGCGAGGGGCATAGCCGAGCGGAGCGAGGCCCTTGCGGATGCCGAGCAAGTCTCGCTTCGCTCGACAAAGCCCCGCGCTGCGCTCGGGGAAGCGGCAAAGGTATTCGCAGACTATGTCGCGCGTCGCCTTTCGCACGAACCTGTCGCCTATATCGCTGGGATACGCGGATTCTGGACGATCGATGTCGAAGTGACCCCGGACGTGCTGATCCCGCGACCTGACAGCGAGACTCTGCTCGATGCAGCGGTTGCGCATTTCGGGGCGGCCAGCCCTCGGCGCATCCTCGATCTGGGAACGGGATCGGGCGCGCTGCTGCTCGCGGCGCTCGATCAGTGGCCCGCGGCGACGGGTCTCGGAATCGATGCGTCGGAGGCTGCGCTCAAAGTCGCGCGCGGGAATGCTGCACGGATCGCACCGGGGCGTGCCGAAATGCGATGCGGCGACTGGGCCGAGGGCGTCGATGAGCGTTTCGATTTGGTGCTGTGCAATCCGCCCTATGTCGAGGCGGGCGCGGTGCTCGATCCTCAGGTTCTCCGCGAACCGGCCGCTGCGCTGTTTGCCGGAGATGACGGACTCAGCGCTTATCGAGCGCTTGCGCCGCAGATCGCGCGGGTCACCGGTGGCATCGCCTGTATCGAGATCGGGTGGCGGCAGGCTGCGGCGGTGACAGCGCTGCTCGAACAGCATGGCCTCGGCGTGACGCTGCGGCGCGATTTTGCGGGAAACGACCGGTGCCTTGTGGCTTTACCAAAATAAGCACTTGGTTTGGTAATAATTCGCCGCTAGACAATGCCGCGAGCAGTGAACGCATTCTCTGGCTTTATGAAGCGAATGCGCCGTTGCCGACCCCCACATCTTGCCGGGCCAGCGCACTGAGGCGCGGGTCACAGGCAAAGCGGAGCGATCGTCCCGAAACGGATACGGCGCACTGCGGGGAGCGAAGAGGGAAATACTAAGACCCCCCTGCCAAGGACGACCATATCTTGATCAACAATCGTCAGCCGGGCCGTCGTCGCGGTCGTGGCAATCAGCGCCCCCAAGGCAATAATGGCGGCTCGCGCGGCGGCCAGGACAACGGCAATCGCATCGACAATCGGGCGCGCGGCAATGCGGCGCAGTTGCTCGAAAAATACAAGACGCTCGCGCGTGACGCGCAGCAGTCGGGCGACCGCGTGCTGACCGAATATTATCTGCAGTTTGCAGACCATTATTTCCGTGTGCTCGCCGACACGCGGGCGCGCTATGAAGAAAATAATCCGCGTCGCGATGCGCAGCAGCGGTATGACGGCGATGACGTTGGTTTCGAGGGCGAGGAAGGGTTTGAAGGCGACGAGGGCGACGAGTTCGATCCGCGTCCCCAGCCGCGCCGTGAGACATCCGCACCGCGCTACGAGCAGGGCGAACGCGACGGAAATGCCCGCGATGGCAATGCCCGTGATGGCAATGTTCGCGAGGGCAATGGCCGTGACGGTAACGCCCGCTACGAGGAGCGCCCGCGCCGCGATCGCGAAGAGTATCGTGAGCGGCCGCAGCAGGGGCAGCGCGCAAACGGCAATGGCTATGCCCGCGATGGCGGCGAAAACCGGCCGCGCGAGGAGCGAACCCGCGATGACCGTCCGCCTGCTGAAGCGCCAAGCCCTGATCGCGTGCGCGATCAGGAGCCGCGCAACGAGCGTCCGCGCCGGGATGCGCGACCACGTCAGCCGGTGCCGCCGCGCGAAGAGGAAGTGTCGATGCTCGATGCAGCGATCCTCCCGCCCGCCATTGCCTTGCCGCCCGTAGTCGAGACCAGAGCTGACGCCGAGGATTCCGCACCTGCGCCCAAGCGGCGGGGGCGTCCGCGCAAGGTTGTTGCCGAGGCTCCGGCTGACAGTTGAGCGCGCTGGCGAATTGACTTCGCGCTGACCAAATTGTGGTTCATATCGATCTCGTTCGGGGGGAGAGATCGATGATGCGCGCTGCCATGGTTCTGCTGCTTGTCGCTGTGCCGCCTGCATTGGCGCAAGGCGCTCAGGGCGACGTCGCGGTCACGATCTACAACAACAATCTCGCGCTCGTGCAGGATGTCCGGCAGCTCAGCGTCAGCCAAGGGCGCAGTCGTCAGGAATTTCCCGACGTCTCGGCGCAGATCCGGCCCGAGACGGTGACGCTGACCGGACCCGGAGTCAGCATCATCGAGCAGAATTTCGATTACGACCTGCTATCGCCCGACAAGCTGATGGAAAAGGCGGTCGGCGGGATGATCACGATCGTGCGGACCAATCCGGCGACGGGGGCGGAAACGCGCGAGACTGCCAAGGTGCTCGCGGCGAACGGCGGGATCGTGTTGCAGATCGGCAACCGGATCGAGGTGCTGCGCGATGACGGCCTGCCGGTTCGCGTCGTTTTTGACCGGGTGCCGGAAAATCTGCGCGCCCGCCCGACGCTGAGCGTCATGATCGATGCGGCGCAATCAGGCGCTATTCCAGCCAAGCTGACCTATCTGACGCCGGGGCTGGGCTGGACGAGCGATTATGTCGCGCTGTTCGACGAAGCGGCGAACAGAATCGACGTGCAGGGCTGGGTGACGCTGACCAACGGCACGGGAACGACCTTTGCAAATGCCGACACGCTGCTGGTCGCCGGAACTGTCGGCGAGGGCGCGAACCGCTATCGTGGCGGCGATGACGCGATCGAAGCGGCGGGCACCGAAAGCGGAACGCGCGAACGGCTCGGCGATTTCTATCTCTATCCGCTCAAGGAACGCACGACGATCGCCAATGCTCAGCAGAAGCAGGTGAGCTTCCTCGATGTGAAGGGTGCCCCGGCGCGCAAGGCGTATGAATTCGTCAACGGCTGGCTGGGCAACAACGACGAGGCCCGCAGCGCGGCGACGGCAATCAAGTTTTCGACGTCGCGCGTCGGCGGTCTCGGCGATCAGCTCCCGGCGGGGACCGTGCGGGTTTATATGCGCGACGCCAAGGGACAGCCGCAGTTCATCGGCGAAAACCGGATCGGACACACGCCGATGGGCTCGTCGATGGCGATTCGGACCGGTGAGGCGTTCGACGTGAAAGTGAAGGTCGTCGTCGTCGAGCGCACGCGCCTTTCGGCAAACCGCTGGCGGACGAGTATGCGCTACACCATCACCAATGCCCGGCCCGATGCCGTGACGGTCGATCTCGCGCAGGATGGTTTGTGGGGCGACGTGCGCGTGACCGCGCAGAGCATTGCGGGCGAGCGCATCTCGGCGGACCGGATCGAATGGAAAGTGCCAGTCGGCGGCAATGGCTCGACCGATCTGACCGCCAGCTTCGATTCGCGGTATTGAGCGGTGAAGGCGCGCGACTTGCTCCCCTCCACGCCTTCGTGGAGAGGCTGGGGGTGGCCCCTTCTTCTCGGCCGTAGAAGAAGAACCACCCCCAGCCCCTCCGGCAAGGGCCGAAGGGGAGCCGCATTGCTCTTCGTCCTCGCGACTCCCGCCCAATCCCAGCCCATCGTCAGCTCCGCCGACCCCACCGACATCGCTGTCACCATCTACCGCGATCCCGATCGGCGGAGTGGCGCGATGGACCGGCAATGGCCGCGTGGCTATGCGCTGATCAGCGAGACGCGGACGATCCGGTTGCCTGCAGGCGACAGCATGGTCCGCTTCGAAGGGGTTGCCGAGGGGTTGATGCCCGAAACGGCGATCGTCACCGGCCTGCCCAAAGGCGTTCGCGAGAAAAACCGCGACGCGCGGCTGCTCTCGCCCGCGAGGCTGATCGATGCCTATCTGAAGCGCCGCGTTTATCTGGTCCGCACGGATCGCGCGACAGGGCGGCGCACCGAGCAGGAGGCCATCATCCAGTCGGGGCCCGACGGCGGCGTGCTGCTCACGACCAAAGACGGGGTCGAGGCGCTGGGCTGTTCGGGGCTGTCTGAGCGGATGCGCTATGATGGTGTGCCGACCGGCCTGACCGCCAAGCCGAGCCTGTCGGTGCTCACCACCGCCGACCGCGCGACGACGGCGACGGTGACGCTGACCTATATCGCGCAAGGGTTCGACTGGTCCGCCGACTATATCGCGACGACCAATCCGGGCGGGAAGACGTTGCGGCTGTTCGCGTGGCTGACCGTGGCGAACGGGGGCACGCAGAGTTTCAGGGATGCGCGGCTGCAGGTAATTGCCGGGACCGCCAATCGCGATCGCCGCCGCCCGCCCGCGCCGATCGATCGCGGCGCGCCGCTGCAGCTGAAATGCTGGCCGAGCGATGTAACGAGCACGCATCCGAGTAAGAGTTGGGAGCAAATGGCTCTGCCGCCGGGCATTGATCTGACTATTTACAACGACATCGGTTTCAACCTGCGGGCATACAAACTCGTGCGCTACCGGGGGCGCTATGTGAGCGCTCACGCGCCGATGGCGATCGCGGCGATGGCGGCGAGTGGAGGGGATAGTTACGGGATGGCAGCTCTCGCGGGGAGGGGAAGCGCCATGCGGTCGTATGCCGCCTCGCTCGAATCCCTCGGCGATCTCAAGCTCTATCGCGTGCCGCTGCGCACGACCGTCGCGGCGCAATCGCAAAAGCAGGTGGCGATGATCGATCAACCGCTTGCGGCGTTCGATCCGATCTATTCGAACGACGGCGGCACGACGGCCAAAGTGCCTCTACCAATGACACTGTGGCTGCGCATGAAGAACAAGCCGAATACGGGGCTTGGCCTGCCGCTTCCCGCCGGCCGCTTCGCTGTGTTCGAACCCGGCGTGCGCGATGCTATGTTTGCCGGTGCCAGTTCGGTCGCCGATCGTGCTGTGGGTGAAGATGTCGAGGTCGCCGTGCGCGCCAGTTCGGATGTTAGGTTTACGCTAGCTCGAGTCATCGAAACCGACATGGTGCAGCGATGGCGCGCGGACATTACCAACGCGCTGCCGCACCCGGTTCGCGCCGAGATCGTGGTCGCGGGTGATCTGGTCGAACCGTGGCCGGGGATGACGCGCGGGCGCGGGGGGTGGCGGTTGCCGGTTGATGTTCCCGCGAATGGGTCGGCGACCGTCCGCTACCGCCTCAATTCCGACCAGCGCCCCTGATCACTCAACCGGCAGCGGCCTT
Source organism: Sphingomonadaceae bacterium (assembly GCA_046153865.1). GTDB lineage: Bacteria > Pseudomonadota > Alphaproteobacteria > Sphingomonadales > Sphingomonadaceae > Sphingomonas_O. The sequence goes on along the minus strand of JBJXFA010000046.1, from coordinate 3,172 downwards.
GGGCGGAAGTGATCGTCGAGCGCGACGAAGGTGAAGACGCCGCTCGTTACCTTGACCTCCTCGGCACCCTGGTTGCGGTTTGCGATCACATCGAGCCGGATCGCGAGCGAGGTGCGCCCGCGCCGCTCGACGCGCGCATAGACCGAAACGAGATCGCGCAGCAGGATCGGCGCGATGAACTCCATCGTTTCGATGGCCACGGTGGCGCAGCGGCCCTGCGCGATTCGGCCGGCGACGATGCCGCCGGCAATGTCCATCTGCAACAAGACCCAGCCGCCGAAGATATGCCCGTTTGAATTGATGTCCGCAGGCTGCGGCACGACGCGCAGGATCGGCTCATCGGGGTTCATGGGGCGAGATCCGAAAAGGGATCGTCGATCGATTCGTCATGCCCGCTCCCCGAACTGAGGAACACGAGGCCCATCAGTGATGCGGCGAGCAGGACAGTGAAAAACAGCCCGAGGGCCGCTGCAATCCCCATATGGATCGTCAGCGGTCCATATTGCCAATGCAGAAACACAAGACCGGCGAGCGCGGTCAGCAGCGAAACCAAAGCATTCCACCACATGAGCTTGCGAAATCGCGCCCAGGCCAGCGGGGCATATTCGGGATCGTCGAGGCGCGAGGGCTGCATGGGGTTCCTTTGCGCAGGCTTTGGTGGAATCATCAACCGTCCAAGCGCGCAGGAGTCGCGCAGGCGCGGAGAAAAAATCATGACGATCGGGGCAATTCTGGCGGGGAAGGGGGGCGATATCGTCTCCGTGAGCACTGACACGCGCGTGCATGAAGCGATTGCGGTGCTGGCCGAAAAGCGGATCGGCGCGCTGCCCGTGGTGGCCGACGGCCGCGTGGTCGGCATTTTTTCGGAGCGCGACGTGATCTATTCAGTGGCGCGCGAAGGGGCGGCAGCGCTGGACGCGCGGATCGGCGACGTGATGACCGCGCCTGCGCTGACCGTCGAGCCCGCAAGCCCGGTGATGGCCGGGCTTTCGCTGATGACGCGGCGACGCATCCGGCATCTTCCCGTTGTGGAGGACGATCGGTTGGTCGGGTTTGTGTCGATCGGCGATCTCGTCAAGTTCCGGATCGAGCGAATCGAGGCCGAAGCGGCGGCGATGCGCGACTATATCGCGAGCTAGGTCGCCGCGATCTGGCGCTTGGTGACAAGCTGCCAGAGCTCGTCGAGCGTGGGGCGCGCGAACAGGCGGAGGAGCCCGAAGTAAACGCTCGCGCCAAAGCCTGCGAGCAGCAGCAGCTCGAACGGCGCGGGGAGCGGCTCCACCAACGGATGCAGCAGGACGACAAGCCCGGCCATCGCGGCAGCTGGAGCGGCACTAGGGAAGACTGCGGTCACCATTGCTGACACGGGTGTGCCGATATGCGGCAGGGCGACGATCATCGTGACCATCAGCAACAAAGGCGCGGCAATCAACCAAGCCACGGTCAGCCCCATCAAGCCCGATTGCACGCCCCACAGGAAGGCGATGGGCATGATGATTGCGCCGGCAATACTGGTCGTCACATAAACGCCGGGGCGGCCCATCGCGTTAGTGACCGGCGAAAAGATGATCTGCATGCTGAAAAACGGCATCGCGAGCGCGAGCATCTGTACCAGCGGCACCATCTCGAGCCATTTGGTGCCGAACAGCGTCTCGATGAGCGGCTGGGCAACAGCGGCCATCCCGAGGTAAAGCGGCATGGCGACCAGCATCGTCAGCCTCACGACTGTCCGGAACGCGCGATCGACCGACCCGCCATCCTTGAGCAGCTGGGCATAGGACGGGAAGGCAACTTCGTTGAGCGGCGGCACGAATTTCGACGTGAAAATCAGCGTCAGGAACAGCGCCTCGGCATACAGACCGAGATCGTGCGGATCGAAGCGGCTGCCTGCCATGAAGATGTCCGACTGGCTCTGGATGATCCAGAAGAACTGGCACAGGGTGAGCGCGCCGCCGAAGCGGATGACCGCACCGGCCCCGCGGAAGTCGAAACTCGGCCAGACAATCAAGCGCGCGGCGATCGTCAGTCCGATTGCCCGGACCCAGAACAGGGCAAGTGGCGCGAACACCAGCGTCCAGATGCCAAGGCCGCCGAGCGCGCAACTCAACGCCGTCACGGCTGCGACCAGCGCTGCGCTTAGGTTGACCATCGCCTGCGTCCGAAAATTCAGGCGCCGTGCAAGCAGGGCGGACGGCAGCGAAATGAACGGAACGGCCAGATAAAGCAGCGCCTGCACGCGCAGCATGTCTTCAATCACGGGTTGCCGGAAATAGGCGGCGACTGCGGGTGCGATGGTCAGTTGCAGCGCCGCGAGCGCGCAATTGAGAAGAATCAGCAGGCCGAAGACCTGCGAGATGTTTTTCCGATCCACCGATTCGGCCTGGATCAGCGAACTCGCAAAGCTGTCTCCGTTGAGGAAGGTCAGCACCACGAGGACAACCTGTGTCATGGCAAACAGGCCATAATCGTGCGGATCGAGCAGCCGGACGACCATGATCGTCGCGCCCCACATCACCAATTGCGCCGCGATCTGGCTGCCCGAACGCCAGATTACCGCGCTTCGCACCCGATCGGCGAGCGCAGGCTGTGGTGGCGCATCGGGCATCGGTGTGGTCACATAGTCCCCTTGAACCGCGACGCCTTTAGCTTTCGTAAGGAGGGGCTGCCAGCCCGCCAAACCGGCGTTGAAATAAAATTGCAAAAAGGGTGTTGACGCGAATCTGCGGCACGCATAGTAAGCACCTCTGTCGCGGCGCTGGGCCATTCGGACCGGCGACGCTTCTGCACCAGATATGGCGCCCGGTCACCCCGGTTAAAAACGGGGTTAGGCAAGGCGTCGCTCTTTTGCGCTCTTTGACATTGTCAGTTTAGATGAAGGGACATGTGGGCGGCGGCCCCGGGTCCTGCGGCTTCAAGGCGCAGGGTGCTCGGTTAAATTAGGTCGTTACTCACAAGTCCTTCACGTATCCATACGTAATTGATTTGTGCAGGAACGGCTCCTTGAAATGAGCGGGCCCGCCTTTGGGAATTCCACCCGGGGCGAGTTCGAACATCAAACTTGAGAGTTTGATCCTGGCTCAGAATGAACGCTGGCGGCATGCCTAACACATGCAAGTCGAACGAGACCTTCGGGTCTAGTGGCGCACGGGTGCGTAACGCGTGGGAATCTGCC
>JBJXFA010000039.1:0-3615 GCA_046153865.1 Sphingomonadaceae bacterium | reverse complement strand
CGGCTGAAGATAGGCGAACATTTCGCTCATGGCCGTGATCGGACTAGCACTGGCATCGTTGAATTCGGGATCCTGGCTGGTCAGCAGCTGCTGTGTCCAGCGCAACATCGTCGCCTCATCCTCGGCGGGTACGCCGAGGATGCTCATGATCACGCGAAGCGGATAGAGCAGTGCAATCTCGCCTGAAAAATCACAGGCCTGCACACTGTTATTCATCCGGGCGACAAATTCCCTGGCGATCGTGTCGATATCGTCGCGAATACCGTTCAGCGCCTTGGAGAGAAAGTGCGACTGGGTGATCGCGCGATACACACGGTGATCGCTCCCATCCATGGCGGTGACATTCCGCATCCGGGTCGAGGGTGGCAAATTGCCGAGGAGCTTCTGACTGCGTTCGATGTGCGCCAGCGAAAACAGCACCTGACGCGGCGCACTTATGAAGCGCACCGGATCGAGTTCGATCTTCGTAATCGTGCTATGGCGTGTCGCCAGCCAGAACGGCAAATGCCCTTCGGCTTCGACATATGGAAACGGATCGGTCCGGCGCAACCGCGCGAGCATGCGGTGAAGTTTCTCATCGTCGGCGAACAACGCCGGATCGGTAATGGCGGTTGCGGGAATGTCGTCTTCGATCATGCTGGACTCTCGCGAAATGCGCCACTTGCAATTCATTCTAAAGGTCGCAATGTCAATAATGCCCGCAAGGCCCGTCGAGACTGGATCGGCGAACCCGAGGCAGGAGAGGCCCGATATGGCGCTATACACGACGCTTCACCTCCACAACTGCACGGCGGATAATGCCGAAGCCTATGCGCGCTGGTTCGATGGTCCTCATGCCGGCGCGCTGTCGCATTTGCGCGGGTTCAAGTCGGCGGAACGGTTCGAAATCGATCCGGTCCAGATGATCCCCGATCAGGCGCAGCCCTGGCATTACATGAGCGTCTATGATTTCGACCTGCCCACCCCGGCGATCGATGTGCCCGCGCTTGGGCCACTGATCGCCGATGCGCGCGATGCGGGGCTGATCGCCGACGACAATACAGAGCGGCTTTATACCTACCGGCTGTATGGCGACTGGAAGGGCAGCCCGAACTGGCAGCGCGACAAGCCGCTGTCCGGGGTCAGCATCCTGCTGGGCAATTATATCGCAGGGCGGTTCGACGAATATGACACCTGGTACGAAAACGTGCACAGCGTCGAGGTCGCTAATGTGCCCGGCCATGTCGCGATGAAGCGCGGCGGCTTGTCAGACGTTCAGATCGAGCCGCGTCGCTATTGTCCCGGCGACCAGCTGGTGATGACGGCGCAGCAGACCGACGATTTGCCATTCACCATCGGCGATTTCGTCGCGCGGGCGCTGGGCCATTCCCCGAGCGGCCTTGCGATGGAGCCCCGCTCCTCGGCGGGGTCGCTGGCGCGCACAGTGCATTACTTCCGCAAGATCAGCGGCACTGAATTCTGGCCGGGCGGGATTGCGTATGGCGGTGACCTGTCGGTTTATCCGGGCAAAGGCTAAAGCCCCTAGAAGGCGACCGCGCCGAGCGCGCGGCAATAGGGCTTGCGCGCGAGCGATAGCAGCAGCGCCGAAACCGGCGCGGCGATCGCGATGGTCAGTGCGATCGATTTGCCGAGCGCGGCGTCATCGCCGAACAAATGGTCGGTGAAGCCTGCGACCAGGGTCGGCCCGACGCCGATGCCGATAAGGCTGAGGCAGAACAGATAGATCGCAGAAACCTGTCCGCGCATTTGGTTTGGGGTAATTTCCTGGAGCGCCGCCACCGCGCCGCCCCAGGGGATGGCGCAGCCGAACAGGAACACGGCGAACAGGGCGAGTGCCAGATTGGGTGTTCCGGCAAAGGTCGCCGCAATTCCCGACGGCATGGCGACTGCGATCGCAATCAGCCCGACGATAATGTTCGCATCGCGCCTGCCGCACTGGCGAAGACGCGTCGCGATCCAGCCACCGAGATTGATCCCACCGACGCCGCCGCCGATCGTGATGAGACCATAGGGCAGGCTGACCTGACTTGCTGTCCAGCCGAAATGGCGGATGAAATACGTCGGAATCCATGCGATCGCGCCGTTCCACATGATTCCGCTCACTGCATAGCCGACGATGAGGAGCCCATAGGCGCTCCGCCATGTCGATAGGTGCCCGCGGACCTGGCTGAAATTGGGGTGTGCCCCGACCTTGAGCCCCGTTCGCTGTGGCTCGCGCACCGTGGCGACCAGCAGCGCAACGAGCAGTCCGGGCAGCCCGACGACAATGAATATCGCCTGCCATGGCTGCATCGTTCCGACTCCGGGCAGATTGAGTGGCGGCATCAGTGCGATCAGCGTGCCGCCCGCCATCGTGGCGATGCCGCCGCCGATATAGGCGGCGCTGGTATACAGGCTCAGTGCGCGCGGTCGTTGATGCGGCGGAAAATAGTCGCTGATCATCGAATAAGCACCAGGCGAGAGCGCAGCCTCGCCCACGCCGACCCCCATGCGCGCCACGAATAGCTGGACGAAATTCTGCGCGAACCCGCACAGCGATGTCATCACGCTCCAGACGGCGATACCGACGGCGATAATCGTGGTGCGCTTTTTGCGGTCGACCATCATCCCGATGGGAATGCCGAGAACCGAGTAGAACAGCGCGAAGGCGAGGCCGTGGAGCAAGCTCAGCTGAAAATCGCTGATCCCGAGCGTGGCGCGGATCGGCCCAACCATCAGCGTCAGAATCTGGCGGTCGATGAACGAAAATGTATACGCCAGGATCAAGACGGCAACGACATACCACGCATAGGGACCGCTATCGGGTTGCGCCGTCTTGGCCGCATCTGACATGCTTGCGTTCATCCGTCCTCCCGCTCGTGCTACGCGGGTTTCTTCGGCACCGTGGCGAGCGCGGGGGTATTGGTCGGGTCCATGCCCCAGCCGAACAGCCGGAAATTCTGGGTATGGCCGAGGTGATGGAGATAGAACGCCGCGTCGATCGCGTTCATCTGCCCCTGGATATCGAGCGTCTTGTTGACCGCCTCTTTGGCGAGCTTGAGTGCAAAACTCGGCTTGGTCGCGATCTTTTGCGCCATTGCGAGCGTGAAATCGGCGAGGTCGTCCAGCTCGACGACATGGTTGACCATGCCCAGCCGGTGCGCTTCGTCGGCGGACCAGCTGTCCGACGTGAACAGAAATTCCTTGGCTTTGCGCGGCCCGAGTTCCCAGGGGTGCCCCAACCATTCGACGCTTGGCATCCCGAAGGTAGCGACGGGATCGGAGAACACCGCATTCTTCGACGCGATGATGATGTCGCAAACCCAGGCGAAGATCAGCGCGCCGGCGATGCACTTGCCCTGCACCGCGCAGATCGTCGGCTTGGAAATATTGCGCCAGCGTCGCGCCGATTCGAGATAGCCCTCTTTTTCGGCGGCGTACCAGCCATGCGTCTCGGGTTCGTTGAAGCCGCTCCATCCGCTGATGCGTGGGCTGCGCTCTTGCATGTCGGCCTGGTACATCTCGACCGTCTCGGTGATGTCGTGCCCGGCGGAAAAATTGCGCCCGTCGGCAGCCAGGATGATCACCTTGACACTGTCATCGGCAAGCGCGCGGTTGAACGCGTCGTTGACCGCG
>JBJXFA010000027.1:0-2837 GCA_046153865.1 Sphingomonadaceae bacterium | reverse complement strand
GGGCACCGGCATGGGCCAGCCCGGCGTCGTCGTGACGAAACCTTTCAACGGCGAGCCCGCGCACACGGGCAACGGCAACATGATCGCGCTGGTCATGGACAGCCGCGCGAAGGTCGATGCGCTTCATGCCAAGGCCTTGGACCTGGGCGGGACGTGCGAAGGCCCGCCGGGGCTGCGCCCGCCCGAGGAAATGGGCTTCTATGGCGCTTATTTCCGCGACCTTGATGGCAACAAGCTCTGCGCGTTCAACGTGGGGGCCGGACAGTGAAGCGCGCGCTGTTTCTGGCAGGGCTCTTGCTCTCGACGCCCGTACTTGCTGAACCTGATTATGCTGCCGCGATCCGCGCCGACTGGGACAAGGATCTTGGCGCTACGTTCGAGTGGTTCCACCGCAACCCTGAATTGTCGTTCAAGGAGGTGAACACCGCCGCGCGCATGGCCAAGGAATTGCGCGCGATCCCCGGTGTTGTCGTCACCGAAAAGGTCGGCGGCACGGGCGTGGTCGGGGTGATGGTCAACGGCCCCGGCAAGACCGTGCTGGTGCGTGCCGACATGGACGGGCTTCCGGTCGAGGAGAAGACCGGCCTCCCCTATGCGTCGAAGGCGCGGCAGGTCGGCGTCGACGGCGTCGAAAATTTCGTCATGCATGCCTGCGGGCACGACACGCACATCACGGGGCTCGTCGCCACCGCCAAGCGCCTTGCCGCGACCAAGGACCGCTGGTCGGGCACCATCGTCTTCGTCGTCCAGCCCGCCGAGGAGCGCGTCGGCGGCGCGATCGCGATGGTGAAGGACGGGCTCTACACGCGCTTTCCCAAGCCCGATTATGCGCTCGCCTGGCATGTCGCCGCCGGGCTCGCGACGGGGCAGGTTACCGCATCGGAGACGATCCAATATTCCTCGGCCGACAGCGTCGACATCGTCGTGCGCGGGATCGCGACGCATGGCGCAGCGCCGCATCTCGGCAAGGACCCGGTCTATATCGGCAGCCAGATCGTCCAGGCGCTGCAGGGGATCATCAGCCGCGAACGCCCGCCGCTCAGCCCCGGCGTCATCACCGTCGGCGCGTTCCATGCCGGCTCCAAGCACAATATCATCGCCGACGAAGCGAAGCTTTCGGTCACGGTGCGCGCCAATGACGAAAAGACCCGCGCCGATCTGATCGCTTCAATCAAGCGCGTCGCCGAAGGGATCGGGCGCGCCAACGGCCTGCCCGACAATCTGCTCCCGATCGTGACCGTGCCCGAAGGCACGCCGACGACGATCAACGACACCGCGCTCGCCCGCCGGATCAACGCGGCCTTTGTCCGCGATCTGGGCGCAAAGGCGGTCAAGCCGTGGGAACAGGTGACGATGGGCGCGGAGGATTTCACCTATTTCGTGTCTCCCGAGCACAAGATCCCCGGTTTCTATTTCGGCGTCGGCGGCACGCCGCAGTCCGATCTCGATGCCGAAAAGGCCGGTAAGCTGCGCGTCGCGGGGCACCATTCGCCGCTGTTCAAGGTCGATCCCCGCGCGAGCGTGGTCACCGGCGCGACGGCGATGACGGTTGCGGTGATGGAATTGCTGGGCAAGCCGAGAATCGCGACGCGCTGAATACTCCGCCCCCTCAGGGGGAGGTGGCGCGAAGCGCCTGAGGGGGAATGACGTAAAAAACGCTGTCCTACAGCCAAGCCGCTGGTGCAGACCGGCCAACCATCGACGGGTCGGCTTTCAGTCCTGAAACACGGGCGCACGTTTGCCCATGTTGGCGGCGACCGCCTCCATCATGTTCGGCTTGCCGATTACCGCGATCTGCTCCTCGGTTTCGGCAAGGAGCATCGCCTTGGGTTCGGCATCGTGAGCCTGGTTGCACAGCCGCTTGATCCCGCGGATCGCATGCGGACTGCGCACTGCGATCTGGCGCGCGAGCTCGGTCGCCGCCGCCAACGGATCGTCGGCAATGCGCGTGACGAAGCCATGATGCAGCGCTTCGCCGGCGTCGAATTCACGCGCGGTATAAGCCAGCTCACGCAACACATCGTCGCGCACCAGCCCGCGCCAAATCGGAAATCCCGCCATATCGGGAACCAGCCCCCAATCGGCTTCGCGGATCGCAAAGCGCGTGCCCGGTGCTGTGATCCGGATGTCGGCGCCACTCATGATCTGGAAACCGCCGCCGAACGCGACGCCGTGGACCGCCGCGATCACCGGCATCGGCAGCTGCCGCCAGCCCCAGGTGACATGCTGCGGCAGGATGCTGCCCTGTTCGTTGCGTTCGGCCCCCGTTCCCGAGCCGCCCGCCGCCATGCTCGCCATATCGAGCCCGGCGCAAAACGCCCGCCCGTCGCCCGACAGGACGACGCAGCGCACGTCGATCCGCGAATGAAGCGCATCGATCGTCGCGCCGATTTCCCGAAACATCGCCGGATCGATCGCGTTCATCTTGTCGGCACGCGTCAGGCGCACGTCGGCGATCTGGTCGGTAACGGTCAGTGAAACACGGTCGGTCATGCGTTTTCCTTCGCCCAATAGGCATCGCGGAGCAGCCGCTTGTAGAGCTTGCCGGTGTCATGGCGCGGCAGTTCGGCCATGAAGTCGATCCGGCGCGGCGTCTTCACGCCCGACAGCGACGCGCGGCAAAACGCGATCAACTCGTTCGCCAGTTCTTCACCCGGCTCGATCCCCGCAGCGGGCTGCACCACGGCCACCACCTGCTCGCCCATCTCCTCGTGCGGCGCGCCGACCACCGCGACATCCGCCACCTTGGGATGCGTGACGAGCAGGTTCTCGATTTCTTGCGGATAGATGTTCACCCCGCCCGAAATGATCATGAAATCCTTGCGGTCGGACAGGAA
>JBJXFA010000017.1:0-91344 GCA_046153865.1 Sphingomonadaceae bacterium | reverse complement strand
GGCGCGATCCGGCTGGCGAAACGGCTGGAGCCTTATGATCCGCTGTGGCTCGAGGAGCCCGTTCCGCCCGATGCGCCTGAGGAAATGGCCAAGGTCGCGCGGGCGACGAGTATCCCGATCGCGACCGGCGAGCGGCTCGCGACCAAATATGATTTCGCGCGCCTGCTTGATTGCGGCGCGGCGGCGATCCTGCAACTGAACCTCGGCCGCGTCGGTGGACTGCTCGAGGCCAAGAAGATCGCCGGGATGGCCGAGGTGCGCCACGTGCAGATCGCGCCGCATCTCTATTGCGGTCCGGTCGTTGGCGCGGCGAACATCCAGATCGCTGCGTGCAGCCCGAACTTCCTGATCCTCGAGGGCATCGAGGACTGGACCGGCTTCCACGCCGACATTCTCAAGCGCCCGATCCGTTTCGAAGAGGGTCATGTGATCCCGTCGGAAGAACCCGGTCTCGGCGTCGAGCTCAACGAGGATGTTGCGCGCGCGCATCCCTATACCGGCACGATGCTGCACCTCGACATGGCGCAGCACCCGGTCTCGTGACCGAGGAATTCGACTATGTGATCGTCGGCGCAGGCACGGCGGGCTGCGTGCTCGCCAACCGGCTGACCGAAGACGGCGCCGCGACGGTCTTGCTGCTCGAGGCGGGCGGCAGCGACATGTCGATCTGGATCCAGATGCCGATCGGCTATGGCCGCACGTTTTTCGACCGGCGGATCAACTGGATGTACGATACCGAACCGGTCGAAGCGCTGGGCGGGCGCCGCAGTTACTGGCCGCGCGGCAAGGTGATCGGCGGATCGGGCTCGATCAACGCGATGGTCTATGTCCGAGGGCAGCCGCGCGATTTCGACGACTGGCGCGCGGCGGGGAATCCCGGCTGGGGGTGGGACGATGTGCTGCCGTGGTTCAGAAAGTCGGAAGATTTCGACTGGCACAGCGCGCATCATGGCCGCGGCGGCCCGCAGCATGTGACCGACATCAGGCCGCATGTGCATCCGGTGTGTCACAGTTTCATCGAAGCGGCGCGGGCGCTCGGTTTTCGCGCAAGCAGCGATCTCAATGGGGCCGATCCCGAAGGTGTGGGCATTTACCAGATCAATACCCGCAGCGGCTGGCGGGCATCGACGGCGAACGCGTTTCTCCACCCGGCGATGCGGCGGCCCAACCTTGAAGTGCGGACGCACAGCCTGGCGACGCAAGTTTTGCTCGAAGGGCACCGCGCGATCGGCATTCGCTACACGAGGCGGGGCAAACCCTGTGAGGTCACGGCGCGGCGCGAGGTCATCCTGTCGGGCGGCGCGATCAATTCGCCGCAACTGCTGATGCTCTCCGGCATCGGCAATGCGGCGGACTTGTCGGCGGTGGGCGTCATACCACGGGTCAGCGCGCCTGCCGTCGGCCGCAATCTGCAGGACCATATTGCCGTCAGTTATTTTTACCGGACGCGGACGGCGACGCTGAACGATGTGCTGCATCCGCTGATCGGCAAGGCGCGCGCGGGCATGCGCTATCTATTTGACCGGCGCGGGCCGCTTTCGCTCAGCGTCAATCAAAGCGGCGGGTTCGTGCGCAGCGATCCCGGCCAGCCGCATGTTAACCTGCAGCTCTATTTCAGCCCGGTGAGCTATACGAAAACGCCGCTTTCGGAGCGTAAACTGCTCAATCCGGACCCGTTTTCCGCGTTTCTCCTGTCGCACAATCCGTGTCGGCCGACGAGCCGGGGCCACCTCACGCTGGCCTCTTCCGATCCCGCCGTCCCGCCGTCGATCCACCCGAACTATCTGGCGACGCAGGCCGACATCGACGATGTGATTGCGGGCAACCGGCTGATCCGCCGGATCGCGAAAACGCGGCCGCTTGCCGACATCATCACGCACGAACTCGTGCCCGGCGCGACGGTTGACGGCGATGCCGCGCAACTGGCCGATTTTCGCGCACGCGCCGACACCGTCTATCACCCGACTTCGACCTGCGCGATGGGGCCCGATCCGGCCTCGGCGGTCGTCGATGCGCGGCTGCGGGTGCACGGTGTGGAGCGGTTGCGCGTGGTCGATGCGTCGGTTTTTCCTGCGATCACGTCGGGCAATACCAATGCGCCGACCGTGATGGTCGCCGAAAAGGGCGCGGCCATGATCATCGAGGACGCGCGGGCCTTGGCGGGGACTTGTTAGCTGAATTTACCAATGGCGGTTCACGCTGCTAGATTTACCGGCGACTCGCGAAGGACTGTTTTTGGCCAACAAGATCGATCTCGGTGCGCTGCCGCCGCTCAAGGCACTGCGTGGTTTCGAAGCGGCGACGCGCCACCAGAGCATCCGCAACGCGGCCGACGAGCTTTGCCTGACGCACCCGGCGGTCAGCCATCAGGTGCAGCTGATCGAGGAAGCGCTTGGGGTCGAGCTGTTTGTTCAGGATGGGCGGCACATCGTTTCGACCGATCAAGGGCGGGTGCTTTACCCTTATGTGCGCGCGGCCTTTGAGTCGCTTATCGAAGGGGTCGAGGCGGTGCACCGCAATGCCCTCGACAAGCCGTTGCGCGTCCAGACCTATGTCACCGCCTCGATCCGCTGGCTCGCGCGCCGGGTGCCGCAGTTTCTGGCCGATCATCCCGAAGTAAAGCTCGAGCTGCGCACCTGCGCGATCGAATGGGAGTTCGACGACGTTCATGCCGATGTCGGCCTCGTTTACTGTCCGACGCAGCCCGATCCCAAATATCACTGGGTGCCGCTGTTCGATTATGCGCTTTATCCGGTGTGCAGTCCTGCGATCGCGACGCGGCTTGGTCCGGCGCCGACGCCGGCGGCCATTCTCGCGCAGCCGCTGGTCGCAATTTATACCGAAGTCCAGAACTGGCAGACCTGGTTCGAGGCGGCAGGGATCGCGTTCGATCCGGCATCGCCGTATCTGGTGGTCGATACGCTTGCGGTTGCGCTCGAAATGGCGCTCGATGGGCAGGCGGTGGCGCTGGTCAACGGGCCGTTCGTCGATGCTGACCTCGCATCGGGGCGGCTGGTTCGCCCGGTTGCCCACCGTGTTAAATGCCCCGGCGCATGGGGCCTGATCTGCCGCAAGGACATGAAGGAAAATCCCCGCATCCGGAAGTTCATCGACTGGATGGCTGCGCATGCGGCGATAGCCTAACGGCCGTCGCCACTTGCCTACCTGCGGGGCACGACTTCGTAGCCTTGCGCTTCGGGTTCATCATCGACCATTTCGGCGGGAAAGCCGGTGCCCAGCACCTTGATCCCGAGCGGTTCTTCATAGCGGCGGATGATATTGGGCGAATATTCGCGCGGCCCATAGGTCTCGACGCCTTTGCGGAAGATGTCGACGATCAGCGGCGAGAGCTCAACCGGAACGTCATGTTCCTGCGCGATGGCATCGAACAGGCTGACGTCCTTCACGACGAGGTCCATCGTGAAATTGATGTCGCGGCTGCCGTTCAGGATCACCTGGCTTTCGGTTTCATGGACGAAACTGTTGCCCGACGATATGCGGATCGCCTCATAGGTCGTGTTCATGTCCATGCCCGCCGCCTTGCAGACCGTGAGCGCCTCGGCGAGCGCGACGAGATGCACCGTGCAGAGGTAGTTGGTCATCACCTTGAGCTGCGACGCCGTGCCCAATTCGCCGGTGTGGAGGATGCGGCGGCCCATTGTGGTGAGAACGGGCAGCACGGCTTCGAAGGCCTCGCGACGCCCCCCGGCAAAGATTGCGATATTGCCGGTGTCGGCGCGGTGACAGCCGCCCGAGACCGGGCACTCCATCATCATCGCGCCGGTCGCCTCGACAAGCGCGCCGAGGCGGATGACTTCGCTGTAATCGGTGGTGCTCATTTCGAGCCAGATCTTGCCCGGGCCCAGCGTCGGCATGAAACCGTCAGGCCCTTCGGCAACGGCGGCGCTGGCCGCAGGCGAGGGGAGGCAGGTCACGATGAGATCGACCGCGTTGCCCAGTTCGCGCGGCGAAGCCGCTGCTTTCGCGCCGCGTGCGACAAAGTTTTCGACCAATGCAGCGTCAAGGTCACGCACGGTGACGTCATGACCGTTGCGGATCAGGCTGCCGGCAAGTTTGCCGCCAACATTGCCAAGGCCGATAAACCCGATTTTCATGGCCCAAGCGTGCTCCCGTCCGTGCCGAGCGGTTAAATCGGCGCGATCCCAGCGCTACAAATGAAGAATTTTCGGGCACGGCTGAATTTTTTTCCCGCACAGGGCACAAATACTAATTTGTCGCCGCGCGCGACCGCCCTCTAATGCTGATCGCGCGAGGGCAGGATGGCAGGCGGCATGAAAACGAGCGCGCGCGTGGTGATCATCGGTGGCGGCATTATGGGGGCCAGCCTGCTCTATCATCTGGCCGAGCTCGGCTGGACCGACACGCTGCTGATCGAGAAGGATGAACTGACGTCGGGATCGACGTGGCACGCCGCCGGACAGTGCCCGAACATCACCGGCAGCTTCAATCTTGCCAAGATGCACGCTTACAGCAACGAGCTCTATCCGAAGCTCGAAGGGCTGACGGGCCAATATGTGAGCTGGCACCGCTCGGGCGGCATCCGTCTGGCGACCAACGAGCGCGAGCTGGCGTGGTTCAAATATATTCTGGGCTATTCGAAGATTATCGGCTTCGAGATGGAGATCATCAGCCCCGAAGACATCCGCCGCATCAATCCTTTCATGACGACGGAAGGCGTGATCGCGGGCGCGCGGACGACGCAGGACGGGCACGCCGACCCCTCGGGCATCTGCAATGCGCTGGCCATCGGCGCACGCGCCATGGGTGCTTCGATCGTCCGCAAGAACCGCGTCACGGCGCTGGCGCAGCTACCGTCGGGCGAATGGGACGTGACGACTGAGCAGGGCGTGGTCCGCGCCGAAATCGTGGTCAACGCAGCGGGCTGCTACGCGCGCCAGATCGCGCAGATGGCGGGCACCGACATTCCGGTGACCAACATGGAGCATCACTATCTCGTCACCGACCCGATCCAGGCGTTTATCGACCGGGATGAGGAAATCCCCGTCATGCGCTGCCCCTATGTCTCGGGCTATTTCCGGCAGGAGCAGAACAGCGGGCTGATCGGCGTTTACGAAAATGTCGCGCTGAAGGAGGCCTGGGCGCCCGGTGGCCAGCCCGAATGGCATTCGACGAGCGAGCTTTTCCCCGACGATCTCGACCGGATTTCGCCCTGGGTCGAGCGCGCGATCGAGCGCATGCCGGTGTTCGGCGAAGTCGGCATCCGGCGTATCGTGAATGGCGCGATCCCGCACACGCCCGATGGCGGCCCGCTGCTCGGCCCGACGGCGGGGATGCGCAATTTCTGGCAGTGCTGCGGCACCTCGTTCGGCATCGCACAAGGCGGCGGCGCGGGCAAATATCTCGCGCAATGGATGGTCGCGGGCGACGCCGAGATCAACATGACCGAGTTCGATCCGCGCCGCTACGGCCCTTATGCCGACGAGGAGTACAGCCGGGCCAAGGTATTCCTCGACTATCGCATGACCTTTACGACCCGCCTGCCGGGCGAGGAAGAGCCCGATGGTCGTCCGCAAAAGACCAGCCCGCTTTATGAAACGCTCAAGGCTCAGGGCGCGGACTATGCAGAAACCTATGGCTGGGAACGGCCAAAGTGGTTTTCGCTGGATGGCCGAGAGGAGGACGGCGGCTATCACCGCACGAACGTGTTCGAGGTCGTTGCCGAAGAGGTGAAGGCGGTCGCCGAGCGCGTCGGCGTGCTCGACCTCTCGGGCTTTGCCAAATATGATGTGACCGGGCCGGATGCGGAAGGCTTCCTGAACCGCATCTGCGCCAATCGCATGCCCAAAAAGATCGGCGGGATCGGCCTTGTCCACCCGCTCTCGCGCGGTGGGCGCATCTACGGCGAAATGACCGTGACGCGGTTTGCCGATGATCATTTCTACTGTCTCTCCGCTGCCGCTGCCGAACAGCGTGACTGGGATCTGCTGATTCAGAGCAAACTGCCGCACGAAGACGTCACCATTCGCAATGTGACGATGGATCTGGGCGTGCTCGTGATGAACGGCCCGCGCTCGCGCGACGTCCTCGCCAAGCTGACCAATGCCGATCTGGGGAATGACGGGTTCCGCTGGCTGAGCGGTCAGGAGATCACGCTTGCCGGGATCAAGATGCGCGCACTCCGCGTGTCCTATGCCGGCGAACTCGGTTGGGAACTCCACCCCGCGATGGACGACCTTGCCGCGCTTTATGACGCCGTCTGGGCGGCGGGTCAGGAGTTCGGCATCGTCAATTACGGGCTTTATGCCGCCAATGCGATGCGCGTCGAGAAGGGCTACAAGGCGTGGGGGTCCGAACTCACCAATGAGCTGACCATGATCGAAGCGGGGATGGACCGCTTCATCAACTTCAAGAAGGACGATTTCGTCGGCAAGCAAGCGACGCTCGATGCGCCGGACCGGATGCGTATCGTCTATGGCGAAGTCGATGCAGCCAATGTCGATGTGCGCGGCGGCGAACCCTGTCTGGTCGGTGATGGCTGCATCGGCCTTGCGACCTCGGGCAGCTATGGCCACCGTGTGGGCAAGTGCCTGTTCTTCGCTGCGGTCCCGCTGGCTCATGCTGCGGCCGGTGCTCAGTTCGACATTCTGCTGCAGGGCGAACGCCGCCGCGCCACGGTGCTTGCCGATCCCGCCTATGACGCGGACAATGCGAAGATGAAGGTCTGATGGCGGGCGAACTCCCCAAGAAGGCGCGTGTCGTCATTGTCGGCGGCGGCGTCATCGGCTGCTCGATCGCCTATCACCTGACCAAGATCGGCTGGGACGACGTCGTTCTGCTCGAGCGCAAGCAGCTGACGAGCGGCACGACATGGCATGCGG
Source organism: Sphingomonadaceae bacterium (assembly GCA_046153865.1). Taxonomy (GTDB): domain Bacteria; phylum Pseudomonadota; class Alphaproteobacteria; order Sphingomonadales; family Sphingomonadaceae; genus Sphingomonas_O. The sequence goes on along the minus strand of JBJXFA010000017.1, from coordinate 84,484 downwards.
CGGGGCTGGTCGGCCAGCTCCGGCCCTCGATCAACATGACCAAGCTCGCGAAATACACCGGCGAACTCTATCGCGGGCTGGAGGCCGAAACAGGGCAGGCGACGGGATATCGCCAGTGCGGCTCGATCTCGATGGCGACCAATGCCGAGCGGTTCGAGGAGCTCAAGCGCAGCGCCTCAATGGCCAAGGTGTTCGATCTGCCGGTAAATGTCATCACGCCCGAGCAGGTGCGCGAGTTGTATCCGATCGCCAATGTCGACGATCTGGTCGGCGCGATCCATATTCCGAGCGACGGCTATGCCAATGCGGTCGATATTACGCAGGCGCTGGCGAAGGGCGCGCGAGCGGGCGGCGCACGGATTTTCGAGAACACGAAGGTGACGCGCATCCGGCACGACGGCGAGCGCGTGACGGGGGTTGAGACCGAAGCGGGCGCGATCGACGCCGACATCGTCGTGCTCTGCGGCGGCATGTGGACGCGCGATCTCGCCGCCAGCATCGGCGTCACCGTCCCGCTCCATGCCTGTGAACATTATTACGTGCTGTTCGAAGGGATCGACGGCCTCACGCCCTCGCTCCCCGTGCTGCGTGACTATGATTATTGCGGCTATTACAAATATGACGCGGGCAAGCTGCTTGTCGGTGCGTTCGAGCCCAATGCGCGGCCCTGGGGCATGGACGGGATTTCGGAGGATTTCTGCTTCGATGAGATCGCGGGCGACTTCGATCATTTTGCGCCCGTGCTCGAAGATGCGATGCGCCGCGTGCCCGCGCTGCAGGCCGCAGGCATCCAGAAGTTTTTCTGTGGTCCTGAAAGTTTCACGCCCGATGTGCGCTATCATCTGGGTGAGAGCGCCGAGCTAAAGGGGTGTTTCGTCGCGGCGGGGCTTAATTCGATCGGGCTGCAGTCGGCTGGCGGCGTCGGCAAGGTGATGGCCGAATGGATCCGCGACGGTATCCCGCCCGCCGATCTCTGGACGGTCGATGTCCGCCGCAACATGCCCTTCCAGCTCAACCGAAAGTACCTGCACGACCGGGTCAGCGAGAGCCTCGGCCTGCTTTACGCGACGCACTATCCCTTCAAGCAATATGAAACCGCGCGCGGCGTGCGGAAGTCGGCGCTGCATGACCGGCTGGCGGCAGCCGGTGCGTGCTTCGGCGAGGCTTATGGCTGGGAGCGCGCCAACTGGTATGGCGCGCCGGGCAGCACGCCTGCTTATGAATACAGCTATGGCCGCCAGAACTGGTTCGATGCGTGTGCCGCCGAATGCCGCGCGGTGCGCGAGGCGGTCGGGCTGTTCGATCAGTCGTCGTTCGCCAAGTTCCGGCTTGAAGGACGCGATGCTTGCGCGGTGCTCAACCGGGTCTGCGCTAACGACATCGATGTCGCGCCGGGCAAGCTCGTTTACACGCAGTGGCTGAACGAAAAGGGCGGGATCGAGGCCGATCTGACCGTGACCCGCCTGTCGGCCACTGCCTATCTGATCGTGACGGGTGCCGAGACCGAGACGCGCGATTTCAACTGGCTCAAGCGCCATATTCGTGTCGATGCGCATGCCATCCTCACCAATGTGTCCTCGGCGATGGGCGTCATCTCGATCATGGGGCCGCATGCGCGCGTGCTGCTGCAGTCGCTCTCGCCCAATGACCTGTCGCACGACGGGTTTCCGTTCGCGACCAGTCAGGAAATCGAGCTTGGCTACGCGATCGTCCGCGCCTCGCGGATCACCTATGTGGGCGAGCTTGGTTGGGAGCTTTATATTCCAACCGAATTCATGACGCATGTGTATGACACGATCGTCGCGGCAGGCGGATCGTTCGGGCTGAAGCATTGCGGCTATCACGCGCTGAATGCGCTGCGCATGGAAAAGGGCTATCGCCACTGGGGCCATGATATCACCGACGAGGATACGCCGCTCGAGGCGGGCTTGGGCTTTGCGGTCAAGCTCGACAAGCCGGGCGGGTTCATCGGGCGCGATGCGCTGATCCGCCAGAAGGCTGAAGGGCTGAAACAGCGCCTTGTCCAGTTCCTGCTGAAGTCGCCCGCGCCGATGCTCTATCACAACGAGCCGATCTGGCAGGGTGACCGGATCGCGGGCTATATCCGCTCGGGCATGTATGCACATGGTCTCGGCGGGGCGTGCGGGCTGGGCTATGTCACGGCGGAAGATAGCGGCGTGGTCGGCGCGGTCGATGCCGACGCCTATGAGATCGAGATCGCCGGGGTGCGCTACCCCGCAGTTGCATCGCTTCGTCCCCTTTACGATCCGGGAAATGCCCGGATCAAACTATGAGAGCCGCCATGATCCACCAGCCCATCGATGTGATGTCCCGCCTCGCCGCCAAGACGCGTGTGGGCTATAGTTTCGACCGCGAGTTCTACGTCAGCGATGCCGTGTTCGAGGCGGACATGGCGCGGGTGATCAGCCAGAAATGGATCGTCGCGGGCCATGTCTCGCGCATCCCGAACAAGGGTGATTACTTCCTGTTCAGGATCGGCGCCGAACAGATCATTGTGATTCGGGAAAATGCGGAGACGGTTCGGGCGTTCTTCAACGTCTGTCGCCACCGCGGCTCGACGATCTGCCAGACCGAGAGCGGCAACGCGCCGCGCCTCGTCTGCCCCTATCACGCGTGGACCTTCGGGCTCGACGGACGTCTGATCGCGGCGCGGCTTATGCCTGCGGATTTCGACAAGGCGGACAACAGCCTGTTTTCCTGCCACGTCCGCGTGTTTCACGGCCTTGTCTTCATCAACATGAGCGAAGACGAGCCGGTCGATTTCGACGCGACGTTTGGCGACATGGGGCCGATCCTCGATTATCATGGCATTGCCGACGCGCGGATTGCCCATGCGGGCAGCTATCCGACGACCGCCAACTGGAAGCTCGTCGTCGAGAATTTCTTCGAATGCTATCACTGCGTGCCTTCGCACCCCGAATTCTGCTCGATGCATGCGTCAGAATCGCTGGTCGCGGTGGGTGCTGGGCCGAGCTCGGGACCAGCCGACGCGATCGCCAGCTTCGCGCCCAAAGTCGCGGCGTGGGAGCAAAGCGCGCGCGCGGTCGGACGCCCGGTCGGCACGATCGACGAGCCGCCCGAAAGCAGCCACCTGCGCCTGCTGATGCAACGCATGAACAAGGACGGCTGGGCCGCCGAAACGCAGGACGGCAGCGCGCCCGCGCCGCTGATGGGCAAACGGACGCAAGCCGACGGCGGGCGGATGCATCTGAGCTTCAGCCCGTTCACGCAGATCGTGGCCGACGATCATTTCGTGATCCTGTTTCAGTTCACGCCGCGTGCCGCGCTGGAGACCGACGTCGAGATGATCTGGCTGGTCGATGGCCGCGCCAAGGCTGACGAGGTGGACGTCGAGAAAATGATCTGGGGTTATCACGCCACCACCACGCAGGACAAAGTGATCACCGAAAACAATCAGGCGGGCATCATGTCCAGCCGCTACCGCCCGGGGCGCTACTCCGATCAGGAGGGCAGCGTGATCAACTTCCAGAAATGGTATCTGGGGCAGTTCGGCCTCGATCGGGCGGGATGACCGTGCGCGCCGCACTGCCCGAGCGGATGCGCGCAGTGCTGCTCACCGGCAATGGCGGGTTCAACACGCTGGAGGTGCGCGATGACGTGCCGGTGCCGCGCCCCGGCCCGGGCGACGTCCTGATCCGCGTGGCGGCGGCGGGCGTGAACAATACCGATATCAACACGCGGACGGCCTGGTATTCGAAAGGCGTGAAGGCTGCGACGGCGGACGGGGGTGCAGACGGGTTTGCCGAGGCGCAGACCGCCGATTCGGGCTGGACCGGGGCGGAGCCGCACTTTCCGCGTATCCAGGGCGCCGATGCTTGCGGGCGGATTGTCGCGGTCGGTGATGGGGTCGATCCGGGGCGCATCGGTGCGCGCGTAATCGTCGAGCCTGTGTTTCGCGCGGCAGATGCGCCGCTGTCGAGCGCCATTTACTTCGGGTCCGAATGCGATGGCGCGTTTGCTGAATATGCAGTCGCGCCTTCGGCGCACGCACATGCCGTGCAGTGCGCCTTGAGCGACGTTGCGCTGGCTTCGATCCCCTGTGCCGCCTCGGCCGCTGAAAACATGCTCGCGCGGGCGCACGTTGCGGCGGGTGAGGCCGTGCTGGTGACGGGCGCATCGGGCGGCGTGGGCGGCATGGCGGTGCAGCTTGCCAAGGCGAGGGGCGCGCGGGTCATCGCAGTTTCAGGTGCCGACAAGGCCGACGATGTGCGCGCCATGGGCGCGGATGAGGTGCTCGACCGCGCGGGCGATTTGGGCGATCTGCTGGGCGACGAAACCGTCGATGTCGTGATCGATGTGGTCGGCGGCGACGGGTTTGGCGATCTGCTGAAGGTGCTTAAGCGCGGCGGTCGCTATGCGGTTGCGGGTGCGATCGCTGGGCCAATCGTGTCGCTCGATCTGCGAACGCTTTACTTGAAGGATCTGACGCTCCTCGGCTGCACCGTGATCGAGCCGTCGGTGTTTCCCGCGATCGTCCGGGCCATCGAGAGCGGCGCGCTCCACCCGCTGATCGCCGCGACCTATCCGCTGGCCGAAATTGTCACGGCGCAGCAGGCGTTTCTCGCCAAGCGCCACGTCGGCAAGATCGTGCTGATGTGCCAATGACAGTGCCGAAGCCTCTGGAAGAGAGACCTGCCCGCCATGCTTGAAAACGATCCGCTTGCCGCGTTCTGGATGCCGTTCACGGCCAATCGCGCCTATAAGGCGACGCCGCGCCTGCTCGCGAGTGCCAGCGGCATGCACTATACGGCGAGCGACGGGCGCCAAATCCTCGACGGCACAGCGGGGCTGTGGTGCGTCAACGCCGGGCATTGCCGACCCTCGATCGTCGCGGCGATCCAGAAGACCGCGGCGACGCTCGATTTCGCACCGACGTTTCAGATGGGACACCCGCTCGTGTTCGAACTGGCCAGCCGCGTCGCCGCGCTCATGCCGCTGCCGCTCAACCGCGTGTTCTTCACCAATTCAGGGTCGGAATCGGTTGATACCGCGCTCAAGATCGCGCTCGCCTATCAGCGCGCGCGGGGGCAGGGGACGCGGACGCGGCTGATCGGTCGCGAGCGCGGCTATCACGGCACCGGATTCGGTGGCATTTCGGTGGGCGGGATCGTGAACAACCGCCGCCAATTTGGCACTTTGCTCGCCGGGGTCGATCATCTGCCGCATACCCACAGCCTCGAGCACAACGCCTGGTCGCGGGGCTTTCCGGCGTGGGGCGGGCACCTGGCGGACGAACTCGAGCGGATCGTGGCGCTGCACGGCGCGGAGACGATTGCGGCGGTGATCGTCGAGCCGATGGCGGGATCGACCGGCGTGCTCATTCCGCCGCGGGGCTATCTGCAAAAGCTGCGCGACATCTGCACGAAGCACGGCATCGTGCTGATCTTCGACGAAGTGATCACCGCGTTCGGCCGGATTGGCGGCGCGACGGCTGCCGAGACGCTCGGGGTGACGCCCGACATGATCACGATGGCGAAGGGGCTGACCAATGCCGCTGTGCCGATGGGCGCAGTCGCGGTCGACCGGGCGATTCACGATGCCATTGTCGAGGGCGCGGCGGACGGGATCGAGCTGTTTCACGGTTATACCTATACCGGCCATCCGCTTGCAGCAGCAGCGGGGCTAGCAACACTCGATCTTTACAAGTCCGAGGGGCTGTTCGATCGCGCGTTCGAACTTGGCGCATATTGGGAAGACGCGGTGCACAGCCTGCGCGGCAAGCCGCATGTCATCGACGTGCGCAATCTCGGGCTGGTTGCCGGGATCGAACTCGCAGCCCGCCCCGGCGCGCCTACGAAGCGCGCGACCGAACTGTTCCATGCATGTTTCGACAATGGCCTGCTCGTGCGCGCGACCGCCGATATCATTGCGCTGTCGCCGCCGCTGATCGTTGAAAAGGGCCAGATCGACGAAATGGTTGGCCGGATCGGCGACCTGCTTGAGCGGCTGGACTAAGCGTCGCGGTAATTCACTTGGCGCGTGCTTCGGCGATCGCTTGCTTGAGCGCGTCAAAGCCGACGGCCCCGATCAGAATTTTGTCGCCGACGACCCAGGCGGGGGTGCCGGTGAGGCCCAGCGGGCGGGCGAGATTGAGGTTGGCGTCGATCTCGGCCTGCACCGCCGGGTCGCTGGTCGCCGCGAGATCGAGGCGCAGGGCCTGCGCGACGCGCGTGATCGCGCCTTCGTCGGGCTTGCGTTGGGCGTAGAGCGCGCGGTGGAACGGCCGGTATTTGCCCGCTTTGGCAGCGACGAGACTGGCGCGGGCGGCCGCATCACTTTCAGGGCCGAGCACGGGAAACTCGCGGTAAACGACCTTGAGCTTGGGATCCTCGCTGATCAGCCGCTGCACGTCGGGGACCGCTGCGCGGCAGTAGCCACAATTGTAGTCGAAGAACTGGACGAGCGTGACATCGCTGTCGGCAGCGCCTTCCCAGGCCCCGGCAAACGGCGTTTCGATGGCGGCGCGATTGGCCGCGATCGCCTTGGCCGTGTCGCGCGCGCGCAGCTTGTCCATCGCCTCGGGAATGATTTCCGGATTGGCGAGAATATACTCGCGCACGACGCGCTCGACTGCGGCGCGATCGCCGACGGGAAGCGTCGCACCGGTCGTTGCCACCACGCCTGCGCCTGCTGCCGCGCCGATCGCCAGCGCTACAATTCCGATCATAAGTCCCTGCTTTCCGTAATTCACTGGCCGCGCCGTTCGCGCGAATTGCGCGGGTTTGCGGCGATATCGACTTTCGAAACCGCAACAATGTCCTGCGCGCGCAGCCAGTCGCTCGACCCTTGCGGGAGACCAGCGGCGGCGCGCTGCGCATTGGCGAGTGCGGGGCGCGATTCACCCTGCAGGCTGAAGCGCTCGGCGGTCGCAAGGCTGGCACGTGCGGCATCGCCTTCGTGCGCGTAGATCACGCCGAGCTGATACCAGGCAAACGGGTTCTGGTTGTCGCGCTGGATCGCGGTGCGCAGGATTTTCTTGGCTTCGGGATAATTGGCGGGATTCTCGGTCGCGATCAGGGCGTGGCCGAATAGTCCTGCGATCAGCGGATTATAGGCGGTTTCCTGAACTGCCGAGCGCAGCAGGGCGAGCGCCTCGGCGGGCCGCCCGGATTCAAGCAGGATTTGGCCCTTCAGCTCCTCGAAATAGGGGTCGCCGGGAGCGGCAGCGAGGAGCGCATCGACCTCGGCGACGGCCTTTTCGGGGAAGGCCTGTTTGTGAAAGGCATAGGCGCGGGCATAGCGGGCGGGCACGGATGTGTCGGACAAAGGAAAGCGGTTAAGCGTGGTCGGCGGATCGTTGACGAAACCGTAGAGCTTGGCCTTGACGCGCTGAAACCGGGCTTCGAGCGCCGGGTCAGTCGGCCGGTCCCACGCGGGATCGACCGAAAGGCTGTCGCGCAGCACGCGGATGCGCTCGCCGGTCAGCGGGTGCGTCCGGTCATAGCCGTTGTCCTGCGGGATCGCGAGGCGGAATTCCTGGCCCTGCAGCTTCTGGAAAAAGCTGATCATGCCCTTGCCGCTGATCCCGGCCGCCGACAGGAATCGGCGACCCGACTGGTCTGCGGCCGATTCCTGCGCACGGCTGAAGGCCAGATATTTGCCGATCGCCGCCTGCTGACCGGCCGCGAGAATGCCCGCACCGGCCTCGCCCGCGCCTGCTGCAATCGCCGCAGCACCGAGCAGCAGCGACAATATGCTGATCCCCGTCGCCGCCTTGGCACCCTCCGAGCCACGCAACACGTCTCCGCCTGCCACATGGCCGAGTTCGTGCGCGATGACGCCTTGCACTTCATTGGCATTGTCGGCGGCCTGGATCAGCCCCGAATGGATATAAACCGCCTGCCCACCCGCCACGAATGCGTTGATTTCGCGATCGCCGATCAGCACAATATCGACGTTTTTCGGCTCAAGTCCCGCAGCCTTGATCAGCGGTGCTGACATGTCGTTGAACAGTGCCTCGGTTTCGGCATCGCGCAGGATCGACTGCCCCAGCACTGGCTGAGTGGTCAGCGCAAAAGCGGCGAGCGCGGCGACGAATGAGCGGAGGGAGCGGTTCATGGGCAAGGCCGTGCTTACACGCGGCTGAACCGAGCGTGAAGCCATAGGCGGGCTGGACCCGCCGCGCAAAGCGCCGCATGGTTATGCGCTGAAACTATGTGAGGAGACCTGTGTGAAGCTGGCATCGCTCAAGGGGGGTCGCGATGGTCGGCTCGTTGTCGTGTCGGACGATCTCGCCTGGTGTGCGGAGGCGGCGCACATCGCCCCCACGCTGCAGGCCGCGCTCGACGCCTGGACGCAGGTCGCGCCCATGCTCGAGGCGCTGGCGACCGATCTGGCGCATGAAGTCATCCCGATGCGGCGCTTTCACGAGCGCGAGGCGGCGGCACCCTTGCCGCGTGCGTTCCAATGGGCCGATGGCTCGGCCTATGTGAATCATGTCGCGCTGGTGCGGCAGGCGCGCGGTGCCGAATTGCCCGAAAGCTTCTGGCATGATCCGCTGGTTTATCAGGGCGGCTCGGACGGGTTTCTGGGCCCGCGCGATCCGATCCCGCTCGCCGACGAAAGCTGGGGTTGCGACATGGAAGCCGAAGTCGTGGTCGTGACTGGTGACGTGCCGCAGGGTGCCACGCGTGACGACGCGCTCGCGGCGATCCGGCTGGTCGGGCTGACCAACGACGTGAGCTTGCGGAACCTCATCCCCGGCGAACTCGCCAAGGGCTTCGGCTTTTACCAGTCGAAACCGGCGAGCGCCTTCTCGCCGGTGTTCGTGACGCCCGATGCGCTGGGCGATGCCTGGGCGGACGGCAAGTTGCACGGCGCGCTCAAGGTCGATCTCAACGGCCAGCCGTTCGGTCGCGCCGATGCCGGTGTGGATATGACGTTCGATTTTGGCACGCTGATCGCGCATCTCGCCAAGACGCGCCCGCTGGGTGCGGGCACCATCGTGGGTTCGGGCACGGTCTCGAACCGCGACGCGGGCGGCGGGCCCGGCCAGCCGATCGCGCAAGGCGGCGTCGGCTATAGCTGCATCGCCGAGGTGCGCACGATCGAGACGATCCAGCACGGCGCGCCTGCCACGCCGTTCCTCAAGCGCGGCGACACCGTGCGCATCTGGATGGACGATGCGCGGCATCATCCGGTGTTCGGCGTGATCGAACAGACGGTGGCGTAGCGCTTGCGACCGAGCAATCCTCCCCGTTCCGGGGAGGATTGAACAAGATTGTTCGCCTGACGCTCGAAGCTCGTGGACCCGCCTTCCCCCCGCTTGCCGCCTCGGCTATCCCCGCAGCGATGGCTGCAAACCACCTCTATCTCGTCGACGGCTCGGGCTATATCTTCCGCGCCTATCACCGCCTGCCGCCGCTGACCAACATCCGGGGCGAACCGGTCGGCGCGGTCTATGGTTACACGACGATGCTGTGGAAGCTGGCCGCGCAGCTCGAAGCGGAGGCAAGCCCGACGCATATGGCGGTGATCCTCGATGCGTCGAGCCACACTTTCCGCAACGACATGTATGACCAGTATAAGGCGCACCGGCCGCCACCGCCCGAAGACCTCGTGCCGCAGTTTCCGATGATCCGCGATGCCACGCGTGCGTTTTCGATCCCCTGCCTCGAGGAAGAGGGGCTTGAGGCCGACGATATCATCGCGTGTTACGCAAAAGCGGCGCTGGCGGCGGGCTGGCAGGTGACGATCGTGTCGTCCGACAAGGACTTGATGCAGCTCATCGAGCCGGGCCTTGATCTGCTCGACACGATGAACAACCGGCGGATCGGGCCCGAATATGTGATCGAGAAGTTCGGCGTCGGTCCCGAGCGGCTCGGCGATGTGCTCGCGCTGATGGGCGACAGTGTCGACAATGTGCCCGGCGTTCCCGGCGTTGGGCCCAAGACGGCGTCCAAGCTCATTGCCGAGCATGGCGATCTCGAAGCCGTGCTTGCGGCGGCACCCGGAATGAAAGCGGGCAAGCTGCGGGATAACCTGATCGAACACGCCGGAAACGCGCGGCTCTCGCGCGAACTCGTCCGGCTGGTGTGCGATCGCGACTTGCCAGAGCCGCTCGATGCGCTGGCGCTCAAGGGCATTCCCGAAGCGCCGCTGCGCGCGTTTCTGGAGCATCACGGCTTCAAATCGCTGCTCGCCAAGGTCGGCGGCGGGACTGCGCTGTCGACAACGCCAGCGCGCGCTGCCGAGGTGCCTTCGTTCGAAAACGTGCCGTTCGATCTCGACGCCTATGAATGCGTGACGACGCTTGAAGCGCTCGACGCGTGGATCGGTGATGCGATGGCGCGCGGTACCGTTGCGTTCGATACCGAGACCGACGGGCTCGATGCGACCCGGGCCCGGTTGATCGGGTTCAGTCTGGCGGTCGCGCCGGGCCGCGCCTGCTATGTGCCCCTCGCACATGGCGGCAACGATTTGCTGAGCGAGACGCCGAAGCAGATTGCGATGGCGGATGCGATTGTCCGATTGAAGGCGCTGCTTGAAAACCCGTCGGTCCTCAAGATCGCGCACAATGCCAAATACGATATGACGGTGCTCGCGCGGCACGGCATCGTCGTTGCGCCTTACGACGATTCGATGGTGATGAGCTTTGCGCTCGATGCCGGCAAGCAGTTCAATCATGCGATGGACGAATTGTCGGTGCTGCACCTCGGGCACACGCCGATCGCGTTCAGCGAGGTTTGCGGCAAGGGCAAGGGGCAGATCAGCTTCAATCAGGTGCCGCTGCGCGACGCCACGCGCTATGCCGCCGCAGATGCCGACGTGACCTATCGGCTGTGGCAGCGCTTTCGTCCGCGGCTCGCGATGGAAGCCGCGACCATTGTTTACGAGCGCGTGGACCGGCCGCTGGTCGCGGTGATCAGCGCCATGGAGCGCGAGGGGATCAAGGTCGATTCAGCGGCGCTGGCGGCGCTCAGCGTCGAGTTTGCGGGCGAAATGGCGCGGCTTGAGGCCGAAATTCATGACGCGGCCGGCGGACCGTTTCAGGTCGGCAGCACGCAACAGCTCGGCCAGGTGCTGTTCGAGCGGATGGGGCTGAAGGGCGGGCGCAAGGGCAAGACCGGTGCCTATTCGACCGATGTGACCGAACTCGAGCGGCTGGCCGCCGATGGCGTCGAGGTTGCGCGCAAAGTGCTCGACTGGCGGCAGGTGTCGAAGCTGAAATCGACGTATACCGATGCGCTGCAGGCGCAGGTGAACCCCGAGACCGGGCGGGTGCACACCAGCTATTCGCTGATCGGCGCGCAGACCGGGCGATTGTCGTCGAACGACCCCAATCTGCAGAATATTCCGGTGCGCACCGAAACCGGGCGGCGCATCCGCGAGGCCTTTGTCGCCGAACCTGGAAATGTGCTGCTTTCGGCTGACTATTCGCAGATCGAGTTGCGTCTGGCTGCGCATATGGCCGATGTGCCCGCGCTTAAGACAGCGTTTGCAAACGGCGACGATATCCACAGCCTGACCGCGCAGGAACTATTCGGCGAGGTCAATCGCGAGACGCGGGGGCGGGCAAAAACGATCAATTTCTCGATCCTCTACGGCATTTCCCGCTGGGGCCTCGCCGGCCGGATGGGCACGACAGCCGACGAGGCGCAGACGCTGATCGACCGCTATTTCGAGCGTTTTCCCGGCATCAACCGCTACATTGCGGAAACGCTTGAAGGCGTGCGCGAGCGTGGCTTCACGACGACGCTGTTCGGCCGCAAGACGCATTTCACGCGGATCAAATCGGCTAACCAGGCCGAGCGGCAGGGCAGCGAGCGCGCCGCGATCAACGCGCCGATCCAGGGGACGAGTGCCGATATCATCAAGCGCGCGATGGTGCGGATGGTGCCTGCGCTGCGCGACGCCGGATTGCCCGAGGTGCGGATGCTGCTGCAGGTTCATGACGAACTGGTGTTCGAATTGCCCGAGGCGCAGGTCGATGCGGCGCGTGCGGTGATCCGGACGGTCATGGCGACGGCGGCCGAACCGTTGGTGACGCTCACGGCCCCGCTCGAGGTCGAGATCGGGACCGGCACGAGCTGGGGCGCTGCACATTGAGCAGTCTGGGCCTGCCGATAGCCCTGGGCAGCCTTGCACCGCTTCCCCCAGCGCAGCGAGGGGCTCGGTCGAGCGTCAGCGAGATCTTCGGCCATGGGACATCTCGCTTCGCTCGATGGGGCCCCTCGCTGCTCGCGGGGAAGCGGTAGTTTATGACGAAGGGTTCAGAGGCCCCTGACGACATTACCGCACTGGCACGCGGCGGGCGGACCAACATCATCGGTTTCATGCTGCGCTTGCTCGCGCGGTTGCCGTTCCTGTTCATCGCCGGACGCATCTATGGCCCTGACATCGTCGGGCGCTTTGCAATTGCAGTGCTCGCGGTCGAATTTGCGGCGCTCATTGCCACACTCGGGCTCAAACGCGGGCTGGCGCAGGCGTTTCGCACGAGCGATCAGGCCGACGTTTGCGTCGCGTGGGACGGTCTTGCGGTCGCGGGCATCGCCTCGCTGCTGGCCGCCGCCGTCCTCGCGGCGTTTCCGGTGCTGATGTTTCCCAATAGCCCGATCAACCCGCTCGATCAGCTCTTGCCGTTTGCCGTGCTCGCCTTGACCTGGACCGAAGTGATGCTTGCTGCGCTTGCCTACAAGCACAACGTTCGCGCCAGCGTCACCGCGCGTGCCGTCGTCGAGCCGTGGACGATCAGCATCGCTGCCTATGTCGTCTCGTTCTGGTCGCTGCGCGACGGGCTGATCATTGCTTACGCGATGTCGACCGTTGCGGCGCTGATCGCAGCGGCGATCCCGTTCCTGCGCACTTACGGCTTGCCGACTGGGTGGAGCCCGCGCGTGGCCCCGCTTTTTGCGCTCGCCAGAGACAATGCGCCGCTGGCGGGGGCTGATGCGATCGAATGGGCGACGCGCAATCTCGACCGCGCAGTCCTCAGCCTGTTTTTCGCGCCGTCCGTCGTCGGGATTTATTACATGGCGCAGCAGGTTGCCTCGATCCCGCAGAAGCTCAAAAGCAGCTTTGATCCGATCCTCGGGCCGGTGCTGACCAAAAGCATCGCCGACGACGACCGCCCCGCCGTCGCCCGCGCAGTGCGCCAGGTCGGTTTCTGGATTGTCGCGGCGCAGGCGGGGCTGGCGCTGATGGGCGCGATTCCGGCCGAAGGCGTAATGGGTGTGGTGGGTCCGCAGTTCGTGGCGGGCGCGACGGCGCTCGTGTTCCTGCTCCTTGCCGAGGTGATCGCCGTTCCGGGCTCGGTCAGCGAGTCCGCACTCGTTTACATGGCACGCAAGCGCAATCTTGCGATCTCGGTGACGGTGCTCCTCGTCCAGATCGGGCTGACCTTCGCTTTGCTCGCCCTTGCCGAGCAGATGCGACTGCCAACCGAAGCGCAGACAGCGGCTCCGGCACTAGCGCTTGCGCTGGCGCTCGGCATGGGCTCGGTCGTCAAGGCGATGTTTCTGCGCAGTCTGCTCGGCGCGCCGGTCTCGCCCTTCCGCTGGACGCTGCTGCTTGCCGTCGCGGTCGCCGCCGGGCTGGGGTCTTTGGCGACGCGCTGGGTGGAATGGGCCGAGCTTGCAATCGGCGTGCCGCTGATCGCGGTCAGCTATCTGCTCGTCCTATTCCGGTTCAGCTTCAAGTCCGAGGACCGGGCGCTGTTCCGGCGCAAGCCGCTCAATGCCGGAAGTGCCGCATCCCGGTAAACACCATGGCGAGGCCTGCCGCATCGGCCGCCGCGATCACTTCGTCGTCGCGGATCGAGCCGCCCGGCTGGATGACAGCAGTCGCGCCCGCCTCGACTGCGGTAAGCAGGCCATCGGCAAAGGGGAAGAACGCATCGGAGGCGACCGCCGAACCGAGTGTGCGGGGGGCATCCCAACCCGCCTTATCCGCCGCGTCGCGGGCTTTCCACGCCGCGATGCGCGCTGACTCAAGCCGGTTCATCTGCCCCGCGCCGATGCCCGCCGTCGCGCCGTCCTTGGCATAGACAATGGCGTTCGACTTGACGTGCTTGGCGACCGTCCAGGCGAAGCGGCAATCGGCGAGCTCCTGCGCGGTCGGCGCGCGCTTCGTGACGATGTTGAGATCGCCCAATTGCCCGGCATCGCGCGATTGCAGGAGGAACCCGCCAGCGATCGACTTCAGGGCGAGCCCTGCGCGCAGCGGATCGGGGAGCGGGCCGGTGAGCAGCAAGCGCAGGTTCTTCTTGCGCGCAAAGACGGCGCGGGCGTCGTCGTCGGCATCGGGGGCGACGACGACTTCGGTGAAGATGTCGGCGATGGCTTCGGCGGTCGCGCCGTCGAGCGGGCGGTTGCAGGCGATGATGCCGCCGAACGCCGAGACAGTGTCGCAGGCGAACGCGGCGGCATAGGCCTCGCGCAACGTGGCAGCGGTGGCGACGCCGCACGGGTTGGCATGCTTGACGATCACGACTGTCGGCTGCCCATCACGAAATTCGGAGACCAGTTCGAGCGCGGCATCGGCGTCGTTGTAGTTATTGTAGCTGAGTGCTTTGCCCTGCAATTGTTCAGCCTGCGCGATGCCGGGCACGGCGGGGCCTGCGGGCAGGTAAAGCGCGGCGCGCTGGTGCGGGTTTTCGCCGTAGCGCAGTTCTTGGTCGCGGCGGAGCGGCATGCTCACCTTTTCGGGAAACGTCTCGCCCTGATCGGCAAAGGCGAACCAGGCGGCGATGGTCGCGTCATATTGCGCGGTGATCGCAAAGGCTTTCGCCGCCAGCCGCTTGCGCTGGTCAAATGTGGTCGCGCCCTCAGCGACGAGCGCATAGTCCGCCGGGTCGGTGACGATTGCGACGTGCGCGTGGTTTTTCGCGGCCGAACGCACCATCGAGGGGCCGCCGATGTCGATGTTTTCGATCACGTCGTCGCGCGCGGCCCCGCGCGTCACGGTCTGGGCAAACGGATAGAGATTGACGACGACGAGATCGATCATCGCGATCGCGTGTTCAGCCGCCGCCGCCATGTGCGCCGCATCGTCACGCACCGCGAGCAGCCCGCCGTGCACTACAGGATGCAGTGTCTTGACGCGACCATCCATCATTTCGGGAAAGCCGGTGAGGTCCGATACGTCGCGCACGGTGAGCCCCGCGTCGCGCAACGCCTTCGCCGTGCCGCCGGTCGAGACCAGCTCGACGCCGTTTGCGGCCAGCGCCTGCCCGAGTTCGACAAGCCCGGTCTTGTCGGACACCGAAAGGAGCGCCCGCCTGATGGTCACATCGTCCAAAGTCTTATCCCGCCCGTTTGAACATCCAGCTGACCGCCGCGCCGCCTGCGATGGCCTCGCCGCCGATCACCATCTGCTGCGTGGCGAGCGGGCGACCGGTTCCGTCGATCCACAGGCTTTCTTCGAGCGCCAAGGCGCCGCCCCGGCAGCGGAACTGCCAGAGCGGACCGTGATCGATGCGCAGCAGCGCGGCCTGGCCGTCTGCAGTCAAGGTCGCCTCGACGCCGGGAGCGAGGTGAAAGCGGATGGCAAAGCTTGCCCCCAAAGCCTTTCGGCGGCGCGGCGCAGGCAGGAGGACGTCGTCGCCGCGCAACTCGCGGCCATGCGCCGACAGCGCCAGCGTGCGCCGGTGCACAAAGCCGAAGCGCTTTGCATAGCCGTCATGGCTGGCCTCGATCCGGCTGCCGCTCTCGAGTTCACCGCGGTCGAGTTCGACCGCGCGCACGCCTGCGCCAAGCGTGCCGTCGTCGTGGATCGCGGTCGAGTTGCTGTCGGCGAGCGTCAGTGTCGAATGCGCAGCGGTCGTGCGCAGGCCGCTCGCCAACTCGACGGGCACATTCGCGAGCCCGCGCGCGCCACCGCAATTGACGATCAGGCGCTGCTCGCCGTCCGAAAGCTCGAAGGCAAGCGTCGAAGCGCAGCCGCCACCGCCGATCCGGCTGGCGGGTGGTGGTGCTGCATCGGCGACGATAACGGTCGCCCCCGCGACTATGCGCTGATAGCCCCAGTCGCGCGCCTGGCGCAGCGGGCGGGTGCGCACGCCCGAAGCGGTGGCCAGCACGGCGACGCGCTCGGCCGGAAGCGGACCTGATCCTTGCCAGCTCGACAAGGCCCCGTCGCCCAGGGTGACGCCCAGCAGCGCCGCCACCGCCCGCGCGGTGATGCTCGCCAGCCAGTCGGGCACGTCGATCTGGCGCGCCTCATAGACGCGCGCCAGCATGGCGAGCAGCATGACGACTTCGGCCTGATCATGCGGCGAGCGGCTGAGCACGCCGCCATCTTCGCTGAACCCGGTCAGGATCGCGCGTTGCAGCCCGGCCTCGCCGAACGTCAAGCGCGGTTCGCCGCCGGGAATGAGCAGTCCGGCGGCGACAATGCCGGCCCAGGCGGCGAGCCGGGCATTGCCGACCGGCGCGCGATCGGCACCGCGATCGAGATGCCGCGCGCCGCGCGCCAATGTGTTGAGCACGGCCGAGCGATAAACCAGATCGGGCGAGGACAGGATCAGCGGGGCATGCGCTGTCCAGTAAAGCGTTCGCCAGCCGACCAGATCGGGCCGCCAGGCCATTTCAACGACCGTCTCGCTGTAGCGCGCGAGCCAGGTGCGCATGAGCGCCTCGGCGATCGGCGCAGTGGCGTCGCGGGCTTCCAGCGCGGCCAGATCGCGCAGCCAGGCGAAGCGCTGGAGATGATCGGCGGTTGCGGGCGAGACGAGGTCTTCGCCGAACGTGATCGCATCGAGCGCGATGGTTTCGCGGTTGTGCCGCAGGCTTCCCGACAGTAGCCACTGTCCCGCACGCTTGTCACCGGGCACCGGGTCTTGCGGTACCGCGAGCAGCTTGAGCGGATAGCGGCCCTTGAGGCGCATGGCGTGCAGCGGCGTGCGCCACGTGAGCCGGTAGAAGTGGTTTGCGATGCGCTCGCCGAGCGACAGTCCCTTGTCGCCCAGCCGGACGAGGCGCTTGCCGGGCGCGATCTCGGTCAGCCCGTCCTCGGGGGGCATCGCGTTCACGCGCCGCGCAGACCTGCGATGTTGGCGGCATAGGCACTCGGCCCGCCGCGGAAGGTTGCCGTGCCCGCCACGAGGACATCGGCACCGGCGGCGATCGCGCGCGGTGCGTTTTGCGCATCGATGCCGCCATCGACTTCGAGGGCGATCTCGCGCCCGGTTTTGTCGATCATTTTGCGGATCGCCTCGATCTTGCGAAGCTGGCTGTCGATGAAGCTCTGGCCGCCGAAGCCGGGATTGACGCTCATCACAAGCACCAGGTCGATCTCGTCGATCAGATAATCGAGCATCTTGGCCGGGGTTGCGGGGTTCAGCGAAACGCCCGCCTTTTTGCCAAGTGCCTTGATGCGCTGCACCGAGCGATGCGCGTGCGGACCGGCTTCGGGGTGAATGGTGATGATGTCGGCCCCCGCCTCGGCAAAGGCATCGAGGAAGGGATCGACCGGCGCGATCATCAAATGGACGTCGAGCGGCTTGGCGGTGTGCGGGCGCAGCGCCTTGACCACCATCGGGCCGATTGTGAGATTGGGCACGAAATGCCCGTCCATCACGTCGACATGAACCCAGTCGGCACCCGCGGCATCGATTGCGCGCACTTCGGCCCCGAGCTGGGCAAAATCGGCACTGAGAATCGACGGCGCGATGCGGACGGGATGCGGCATGAACAGGCCTTAGCGACGCCGCCGTTGAGCGGCAACCAGATCAGGCCGCTTTCAGCCGCGCCACGAAAAAACCGTCGAGGCCGGGGGATGGCAGGATGCGGACCTGGCCGATCGGATCGGGCCGGAACTCAGCCGGAAGCTCGGCCTCCAGCACCGGATCGCGCGCAAAACCGCTGGCGGCGATGATATCCTCGCCTTCCTCGGCCTCGAGTGAGCAGGTGGCGTAGATCAGCGTGCCACCGGGCCGGAGCCATGTCATTGCGCGTGCGAGCAGGCGCGCCTGCAGGGCGGCGAGCTTGGCGATGTCCGCCGCCTCGATCCGGTAGAGCACGTCTGGATGGCGCGCGAAAACGCCGGTCGAGGTGCATGGCGCGTCGAGCAGGATGGCATCGACGGGGGCGGGCGGTTCCCAGGCCAGGATATCGGCCTCGATCACGGCGGCGGCGAGCCCGGTCCGCGCGAGGTTTTCGCGCAGGCGACCGAGCCGCCCGGAATGATTGTCGATCGCGGTCACGGCCCAGCCTTGCGCCGCAAGCTGCATCGTCTTGCCGCCGGGTGCCGCGCACAGATCGAGCACGGACCGCCCGCCGCCCGGCCCGAGCAGGCGGGCAGGGACCGAGGCGGCAAGATTCTGCACCCACCATTTGCCCTCGTCATAGCCCGGCAGTGCCGTCACCGCCGTGCCGCGCGCCAAGCGGCGATGCCCGGGCGCAAGGCTTTCGCCACCGAGGCCGCCGTCATCACCGGGATTGCGTAAGGTCACGTCGAGCGGCGGCGCATGGGCGAGCGCGCGCGCGGCGTCGGACAGCATGGCATAGCCCCAGCGCCGCCAGCGCGCGACGACCTTGTCCGGCAGGCGCGGCGGATCGGGCAGTGCCGCGCCGCGCCGCATCACCGTGCCGAAAACGCCGTGGACCAGACGCCGAGGCCCGCCCGAGACAAGCGGTAGCGCGGTCGCGATCGCGGCGTGCGGCGGCGTGCCCAGCACTAGTGCCTGCACCAGCGCGATGCGCAGCACGCTCCTTGCCTTGAGGTCATGCGCGAGCGGCTGTGCGGTGGCCGAATCGATCAGCGCATCGAGATCGGGCAGGCGGCGCAGCGCCTCGCTGGCGATGGCGAGCGCAAGCGCCCGATCTTCCGCCAGCTCGATGCCACGGGTTGCGCTGGGCAGCGTTGCATCGAGCCGCTGGCCCTGGCGGAGCACCGCATCGAGCAGGCGGAGCGCCGCCGCGCGCGCGGGCAACCCGGCGACGCCACTTGCATCGGTATCGTTCGCTTCCGATCTGGTCATCGAGGCGCTTTAGGGATTTCAGTCGATATGGCCAGCACGCGACCGCCGCACGTCAAGGCACCCGAATATCTGTCGAAAAGCCCGCCGGTTCGCGAACCCAAAGCCGCGCCGCCCGCGCGCGAGCATGGCGGCAAGGATATGCTCGAGCCGACGCGCTACGGCGACTGGGAAGCCAAGGGGATTGCGTGGGATTTTTAGCGCTCGTGCACCAGCGGACGCGCAAGGAGCGAGCCGATGGCCTGCTGCACTGCGGCTGTTCCATCGAGAAGCGCGCACACCGCGGCCACGACTGGCATTTCGACGATCAGCGCGGCGGCTGATTGGCGCAGCACCGGGGCGGTGAAGGCACCTTCGGCGATGGTCGCGCGGTTGGCGAGCAGGTCTGCCGCGTTGCGTCCCTCGCCGAGGCCAACGCCGAGCGCGAAATTGCGGGACTGGGTGGACGAGCAGGTCAGCACGAGGTCGCCGAGGCCCGAGAGACCGGCGAGCGTTTCGGCCCGCCCGCCCCGCGCGATGCCGTATCGCACCATTTCGGCAAAGCCGCGCGCGATGAGCGCGGCGCGGGCGTTTTCGCCGAGGCCTGCGCCTGCGACGACACCGCAAGCGATGGCGAGCACGTTTTTAACCGCACCGCCGATTTCCGCGCCGGTCACATCGTCCGAAACATAGGGGCGGAAAGCGGGGCGCGCGAGGCGCAGGGCGAGTGCGCGGGCGGTTGCTGCATCGGCACAGGCGAGCGTCACGGCGGTCGGCAGGCCTTGGGCGACTTCGTGCGCAAACGTCGGGCCGGAGAGGACGGCAACCGCGCTGTCCGGGTGCAGTCCGGCGGCGATTTCGGACATCAGCGCTGCCGTTTCGGCCTCGATGCCCTTGGCGCAGAGCACGAGCGGGCCGTGACGCGCCGGAATCGCGGTGAGCACGGCGCGGACATGCTGCGCGGGGGCGACGACGAGGATCGCGTCGCAACCGCCGAGGTCGCCGAGCGCCTCGGTCGCGTGAATCGAGGGCGAAAGCGGAACGCCGGGGAGGAATTGCGTATTCTCGTGCGCGAGGTTGATCGCGGTGACGACGCGATGTTCGCGCGCCCAGAGCAACACCGGCTCGCCGTCGGCAGCCGCAACCTGCGCGAGTGCGGTTCCCCACGCGCCGCCGCCGATCACGCCGATCCTCATGCTTTGACGCCTGCCCCCCGCGCCTTTTCGGCCGAAGGATCGAGCGGCCAGCGCGCCAGTGCAGGCGTGTCGAGGCCGTCACGATGGCCGGCGGCGAACCGCTCATAGCCTGCCCAGGCGATCATCGCGGCATTGTCGGTGCACAGCCACAGCGGCGGAGCGACGAAGGCTAGGCCATGCTTGGCGGCAAGCGTTTGCAGCGCGGTGCGCACCGCTCCGTTGGCAGCGACTCCGCCGGCGACGACCAGCGCGGTCGCCCCATCGGCGTGATCGAGCGCGATCCGCGTGCGATCGACGAGGCAATCGACGACGGCGGCCTGAAACGAGGCGGCAATGTCTTCGGCAGAGTATCGCGCCGCATCGCGGGCACGCAGAACTGCGCTTTTGAGTCCGGCAAACGAGAAATGCGGCTCGCCCGAACCCACCAGCGGGCGAGGCAGCGGGACCGCTTTCGGATTTGCGCCCAGCGCCGCCCGCTCGACGGCGGGGCCGCCGGGAAAGCCGAGGCCGAGCAGCTTGGCGGTCTTGTCGAACGCTTCGCCCGCCGCATCGTCGATCGTTGTCGCCAGCCGCCGATAGCGACCGACGCCTTCGACGACGAGCAACTGGCAATGGCCGCCCGAGACGAGCAGCAGCAGATAAGGGAACTGCAGATCCGGTTCGCACAGCCGCGGGCTGAGCGCATGCCCCTCGAGATGGTTGACCGCGACGAGCGGCTTGCCCGCCGCATGCGCGAGCGCCTTGGCCGTGACGAGCCCGACCATGACGCCGCCGATGAGGCCCGGACCTGCCGTGGCCGCAATGGCATCGACATCGGCGATCGTCAGCTTCGCTTCGTCAAGCGCAGCTTCGACAAGCGGGATCAACGCCTCGACATGCGCGCGCGCGGCGATCTCAGGGACGACGCCGCCGAACGGGCGGTGCGCGGCTTCCTGTCCCGCGAGTTTGTGTGCAAGGACACAGCGGTCGCTCGTCACAAGCGCGGCGGCGGTTTCGTCGCAGCTCGATTCGATGCCGAGGATGACGGTCATCGGGGTTTCCCAATCATGACGCGGTTGCTAGCACAGGCATTGCATGACCGCCACGCGCCCCGTTTACCGCCTCGGCACGCGGGCCTCGCCGCTGGCGATGGCGCAGGCGCATATGGCGAAGGCGGCGCTGATGGCAGTGCACGGGTGGGACGATGCGCGGATTGAGATCTGCCCCGTGACGACGCTGGGCGATCGGGTGCTCGACCGGCCACTGGCGGAAATCGGCGGGAAGGCGCTGTGGACCAAGCCGATTGATGCCGCGCTGCTGGCGGGGACGATCGATTTTGCGGTGCATTCGATGAAAGACGTCGAGACCGTGCGGCCCGCCGAAATCGCGCTGGTGGCGATGCTCGAACGGGCCGATGTGCGCGACAAGCTGATCGGTGCGGACAGTATTGCGGAGTTGCCCGAGGCTGCGCGGGTCGGCACGAGTTCACCGCGCCGTGCCGCGCAGCTGAAGCATCTGCGGCCTGATCTCGAGATTGTCGGCTTCCGGGGGAATGTCGCGACGCGGCTAGCGCGGCTCGAACGCGGGGAGGCCGATGCGACGCTGCTGGCGGCGGCCGGGCTGGACCGGCTCGACCAGAGCGATGTCGGCGTGACGATCGCCGTAGCGCAGATGATTCCGGCGGCATCGCAGGGTGCGATCGGGATCGAGGCGCGGGCCGATGACCACGAAATGCAGGCGCTGCTCGCGGCGATCGATCATGGGGCAACGAGCCAAGCCGTGAGAGCCGAACGCGCGCTGCTCGCGGCACTCAACGCCGACTGCCATTCGCCGGTGGGCGCGCATGCGCAGTTTGACGGACCGGTGCTGACGCTGACCGCGCAACTCCTTTCGGGCGACGGGGCCGAGAGCGTGGCAGACTCGATTGTCGTCGAGGATGACGCGTCCCCGGCGACGCTGGCCCGGACACTGCTCGGTCGCGCGAGCCCGGCGGTGCGCGCGCTCTTCGGCTGATGCTGCCGCTGCTCGTGCTGCGGCCCGAGCCGGGGGCCCCGCGCACGGCGGACAAGGCGCGCCGCCTTGGCCTGGACCCGGTTGTGTTGCCGCTGTTCGAAGCCGTTGCGCGCGAGTGGACGGCCCCCGATCCCGCCGGTTTCGACGCGCTGATGCTGACCAGCGCCAATGCGGTGCGGCTCGGCGGTGCGCAGCTGGCGCTTTTTGTGTCCGTTCCAGTCTATGCCGTGGGCGCGGCGACGGCGACGGCTGCGCGTGCCGCCGGTTTTGACGTGGTGGCGGTGGGCGAGAGTGATGCCGCCGCGCTCGTTGCGCGGATCATTGCCGATGGGCGTGCGCAAGTGCTGCATTTGGCGGGGCATGACCGGATTGCGCTGGGGTCTGGGGAGCGGATCACGGCGGTCACCGTCTATGCCGTTGACGATTGTCCGGTCACCTTGCCCGAGGGAGCTGCCGTGGCGCTGATTCATTCGCCGCGCGCCGCCCGGCGCTTTGCGGCCCTGTGCCCGTCGCGTGCGCAGATCGACATCGTGGCGATCAGTGCTGCCGCCGCCACTGCCGCAGGCGACGGGTGGCGTAGCGTTTGCGCGGTGCCCCGTCCCGACGACGATGCGATGCTGGAACTCGCCGTGCGCCTGTGCCAGAGGAGCGACGATGATCGCCTCTGACGAAACCCAAGCGCTCGAGCGTCGGCGTCGTCCGCTGCGCACAGCCTTCACCATCGCAGCGCTCGCGTTTCTTGCCGGGCTCGCGCTCATGGCATGGGCGCTCACGCGCTGGGGTCCGGTCAGGCCGATGGCGCGTGGCGATGACTTGGTGAGTGCGAAAATGCCACCTGCGACCGTGATCACGCCGCCTGCGGGGGAAGCGGCGGCAGTGCCGATCGCGCCATCAATCGCCACGCCGACGCTTTCGGACGATCCGCGCATTGCCGACCTCGAGGCGCGCATGGCGCGGATCGACCTGCGCGCAGCCGCTGCCGCCGGCAATGCCGCGCGCGCCGAGGGGTTGCTGATCGCGTTTGCCGCGCGCCGCGCGATCGATCGCGGCGTGGCGCTCGGCTATCTCGAAGGCGACTTGCGCGCGCGGTTCGGCACGACGCAGCCGCGCGCAGTCGGGACGATCATCGCCGCCTCGCAGGCGCCGGCCACACTCGAAGCGCTGCAACAGGGGCTGATTGCGCTGAAACCCAAATTGAGCGGCGCGACCGCCAATGAAAGCTGGTGGGACTCGACGCGGCGGACGCTGGCAGGACTGGTCGTCGTCCGCCGCGAAGGCAGCGGATCGCCCGCGCCCGACCAGCGGATCGCCCGCGCCGAAGCGCGGCTTGCCAGCGGGCAGGTCGACGGGGCGCTTGCCGAAATCGCGCGGTTGCCGGGTCGCGCTGCCGCCGAAAGCTGGATGGTGATGGCGCGCCGCCACATCGAGGCGCACCGTGCGCTCGACGTGATCGAAGCCGCCGCGCTGACCGAAGACGACGTGCCCGCCGCCGCACCCGCGCCCGACGCAATTCTCGCGCGACCGCTCTGACCCTTTCATTGACAGGAACTTGACCGTGACGATCGAAGCCGAATGGTGGGATTATGACGATGCCGACGACATGGCCGAGGCGGTGGCTGGCGACGTGGGCTTCATCATCGATGCCGCACTTGAAGGACACGACCGCGCGCTGATCGCGCTGCCGGGCGGCAAGACGCCGATCGCCGCGCTCGAAAAGCTAGCGGCGCAGAAGCGCAACTGGAAAGACGTGACGATCATCCCGACCGATGACCGGATCGTTGACGTCCAGAGCGAGCTTTCGAACGTCGCGATGCTGGCGCGCATTTTCCTGCCGAAGGGCGCGCGCGTCGTGCCGCTGACGGGGGCGACGGCGGCGGATTACAAGATGAGCGGGAAGGCCGCCGATGCGCGGCTGGCCGATCTGCCCTGGCCGCCCGATCTCGTCTGGCTCGGCATGGGTGCCGACGGGCACACCGCCTCGATCTTTCCCGGACCCGATCTCGACGAGGCGCTGAACGGCCCCAAGGAGCGCCGCGCGCTGGGCGTCATGCCCGATCCGCTGCCGCGCGAAGCCCCGGTCGCGCGGGTGACACTCTCGAAAGTCGCGCTGCTCTCGTCGCGCACGCTGCTGATCACGATTTCGGGCGCGGAGAAAAAAGCCGTGCTCGAACGCGCGATCGCCGATGGCGCGCTGTCGACGGTCCCGATCGGGCGGGTGCTCGCCGATTGCGACCTGGCAGTGGATATCCACTGCGCAATCGAATAGCGTTGCCTCAGGCGCGCGCTGGCTCTAAGCGCTGCGCCTTCGGTCGGGACGTAGCGCAGCCTGGTAGCGCATCACACTGGGGGTGTGGGGGTCGCAGGTTCGAATCCTGTCGTCCCGACCAAAACGGCGAATGGATCGAAATTTTGACGCGCTGAGGTCGTCTGGGTATCCGCGTTCGAGTGTCCGCGCCGATTTTTGGCCGCGTTGAACGCAAGGTCGGCATTGCAGTTGTCTTGTCAGCCCTAAAACGTGCGCTTAAGAACGAGCGTTGGGGAGGCGGAACGTTCTCATGTCTAGTTCTGGACGGACGCTCGGTGGATCGACCGTTGTGATCTTCACCGTTTTAGGCGTTTTGATTGCTGCCTTAAGTCTGCTAATTGCCGCGATCGGAGAACGCGGCAGGGCTAACGTGTGCGATTCTGTGGGAATGCAATCGTTCTGCGGAACTGATATTCCGGTCGATCCACCTCAACCGCCAATAGTTGTGCCATCACCAGTTGGTGAACCGCTCGCTATTGCAGTGAACGGCAATGGTGCCGGCAATGCGAAAGTCGCGGCGGCGATTAACAGGGAATTTCCGAAAGCTATTGGAAAGCTGCGCGATGAGGCCGCAGGCTATGTCATTCGCGGGCTGGTTTCTCAAAGCCGAGTTACTCCCACGGGCTCCGTGGAGTTCCTGCTTTCATGGAAGTTGGCAAAGGGTCGGGTATCAAGAGAATGCACTCCGATACCAATTGAGTTCAAGGCAAATATGCCTTCGCTCGCTGGCTCGCACGTTTCTGAAGTGGTTTCGCCGTTTATTCAAAACTCTGTACAGTATGGGGATGTTCGATGTTAGCGCCGTCGGTTGGCTTGAAGTTGAGGTATGCTATCGTGTCGGGTCTTTTGACCTTGGCAGCCTGTGAAACGAGGCCTCCCGAGTTGCCCAGTGGAAATGCAGGCAACGAAATTTTGCCGCCTGAGGGTGGGCCACAGCCATCGGAAGAGCCACGGAAGGTCACGCTGCCCGCCTGCGAAGCGAAAACTCCCAGTGTCTGTGCCGGACCGCTCATTGGCAATGTTGAGAATGTCACCCTGCAATGGAACGGGGCGCCATCAAGCGATGGACGGCGACGCCTAAAGGGAACAGCGACGCTTACTCTTGCCGGGCGGGTTGCGGAATCGTTGCAGATAGCACTGCTGAGGCAGGATCTTTTGCTGAAGTATTCGAACGGTACTGTGCTGACGGTCAATGCCGGGAATGATAGAAATGTTTCCGGCTTGAGCGTATGCGGGTATAATGGACAAGAATGTGTCAACAAAAACCTGCAAGTATTCAGTGCGATTGCGCCCGGTGACAGCCCAGTTCGCGTTGACATGAATTTCGATGGAATTGTGACTGCCGAAGAGGTCGGCTCGCTTGCGAAGGCGACGACAGCCTCGCTTTCGGTGAAACTATGGGTTGTGCATGCCGAACCGGCGGGCAATCAGCAGACGGTCTCGGTTGGCGGTGTTCCGGTTGCAAACTCTACGGTTGAATAGCTTTTTTTCCGTCCCCCGTGGGGGCAGAAAATTCCGCTGTCCTACAGCTAACCGTTCCGGTTATGTTCTGATTCGCAATCGGAGCATGACCATGGATATCGACGCACTCATCGACGACGTCATCGGCCGCGAGGGCGGCTTTTCGAACCATCCGGCGGATCGCGGCGGCGCGACACGCTGGGGGATTACCGAGGCCGTGGCGCGGGCGCATGGCTATCGCGGCGTGATGCGGGCGTTTCCGCGCACTGACGCCGAGAGCATTTACAAGCGGATTTACTGGACGCGGCCGGGCTTCGACCGGGTCGGTGAGATTGCGCCGGCGATCGCTGCCGAACTGTTCGACACCGGCGTGAACATGGGGCCGTCGGTTGCGGTCTCGTTTTTGCAGCGCGCGCTCAACGCGCTCAATCGCGGGGCTGCCGATTATCCCGATCTGGTTCCCGGCACACGGATCGACGACGCAACGGTGGCGGCGCTTGCGGCATTCGTCGCCAAGGGCGCGCCGCACGGCGAAGCTGTGTTGCTGAAGGCGCTCGAAGCGTTGCAAGGCGAGCGCTATCTCGACCTTGCCGAGCGTCGCCCGGCCAATGAGGCGTTTCTCTATGGCTGGCTGGCCAACCGTCTGGGTTGAAAGGAAGCGATATGGCAATTCTCGATGCACTGATCAGTCCGATCGCCAGCCTGATCGACAAGATCATTCCCGATCCGCGCGCGCGCGACGCGGCGAAGCTCGAGCTGCTCAAGCTTCAGGGCAGTCAGGAGATGGACGCAATCAAGACGCAGATGACCGCGATCGTCGCCGAGGCGCAATCCGCCGATCCGTGGACCAGCCGCGCGCGCCCGAGCTTCCTCTACGTGATGTATGCAATGATCCTGTGGGCGATCCCGATGGGGCTGATCGCTGCGGCGCGCCCTGAGATGGCCAAGAGCATTGCCGAGGGGATGAACGCATATCTCGGCGGCATTCCCGAGCCACTATGGGCGCTGTTCGGCACGGGCTATCTGGGCTATACGGCCGCCCGCAGCTGGGGGAAGGCGAAGGGCTTCGAACGCTGATCCGCTCATGGTTGCTGCTTGAATGGCACCGTGCTAATACTGATATCTCGGGCGAAAGGCAGGTTGCATGCGCATCAATACTGAAAAGGCGATGATCAACGGCATCATCGCGCGTCGCGAGGCCAACAACATCAGCTGGGTAGAAATGGCGCGCATGAGCCGTGAGCAATTGCCCGAAATCCGGCGCGAAGACGTGACCGACACGATGACGGCTTCACGGATCGCCGGCGCCTGACCCGTAAGCGGGAGTGGATGCGCTTCCGGTCATAACGCTGTCGCTGATTGCGCTGGTTCCGGGGCTCGCGATATACTGCGCTCTTTATGACGTATTCGCGCGGCGCAACAACGCGGTCAGCACGGTCCCGCGTGACCCCAAATCTGTCGAGGCGCTGACCGTCGTCCTGCTAGGCGCACTTGCGGTTCAAGTACTGGTTGTTGCATCTCGTCGATGCACTTGGCGCGCTCGGCATTGTAACCAGCGAGGCAGTGCTGGTGAAGCTCGTGGGCGGCACCAGAATGAACGGTAACGATATTCGCGCGATGGCCGCATCGACGCTGGCGCTTGCACTTGTCAGTTACGGCGTGACGGAAGCGGTGATGCAGCGCCGCGCGTGCAGCCGTCATTTGCCACCCAACCAGCGACTACCGTTCTGGCTCTACAAATGGACCGCCAACATCGCGGTCGACGCGGCCGATAATGCGCTGATGACCGCTTTTGTAGTGACGACCGAGACTTGGAGTGACGGTCATCTCGCCTATTCCGGGCCGGTCGACGATCTCGCGCTCGACGACTGCTTTAACATCGAACGGATCGTGCTTGTGTCGTGCGACCGGCATGCCATCGACCTGAGCAAAGCAGGCGCGGATGCCATTGGCAGAGTCCTTGGCACCATCCCCAAACTCGTCATCCCGGCGGCTTCGATCCTCAACGTTTCGTTCGATCGGGTCAATTTGCCACCGGTCGCCGTCCCGCTTGATCTGCTCGCGCAAGGATTGATCCGCCTTTATGCCACGACGGCGAAGACCTGAGGGCGGCCATCAGTTAGCCATTGCCTTTGCCGCGCAATCGGCGAGGATGGACCATCGGAGCAGCGGGAGGGCGGGGACGTGAGCAACGCGATGGGACCACAACCGGGGACGCCGCTCGTGGAGCGCGTCAAGGCCATCCTGCTGCGGCCGCGCGACGAATGGCCGCGGATCGACGCTGAGGCGACGACGATCGGCGACATTTATCGCGCGCATGTATTGCCGCTCGCCGCCATCGGTCCGGTGGCAGGGTTCATCGGCGGGCAGCTGTTCGGCATGGGAGCGTTTGGCATCACCTACAAGCCGCCGCTGCTTGCCGCTGTTGGTGGTGCGCTGTTTGGCTATGTCGCCTCGCTGGTGACCGTCTATCTGCTGGCGCTGATCATCGACTGGCTGGCCCCCAATTTCGGCGGGCAACGCAACAAGACGCAGGCGTTCAAGGCGGCGGCCTATGCGAACACCGCAGGGTGGGTCGCGGGCATTTTCGGGCTAATCCCTGCGCTGGCTTTGGTTGCGCTGCTCGGCGCGATTTACGGGGTTTATCTGCTGTATCTTGGGCTGCCCGTGCTCATGAAGTCCCCTGCCGACAAGGCTGCGCCCTACACCGGTGTGGTGATCGTGGCGGCAATCGTGATGTCGTTGATTATCAGCGCGTTGGCTTTGCCGGTGATGGCGCTGTTTGGCGGGGCTGCAATGCTGGGTCAGGGCGCGGCGACGGGGACGGTCACGATGCCGGGCGGCGGCACGATGGACATGGGCAAGATCGAGGAGGCTACCAAGAAGATGGAAGCCGCCGCCAACCGCGCCGAACGTGGCGAGGCGACCCCGACGATCGCGCCTGATGTGTTGCAGGGCCTGCTCCCGGCGGCACTGCCCGGCGGCCTGGCGCGGACCAGCGTTGAAAGCGCTTCTGCCGACGTGGCGGGGATCGGCGGGGCGAACGCGGAGGCGCGCTACGGATCGGGCGACAATGAAATCCGGCTGTCGATCACCGATCTCGGCGCGATGGGCGGGCTGGCGGCGCTCGGTGGCGCGTTCAACGTGCAATCGTCGAAGCAGACCGCGACGGGCTATGAGCGCGTCGGCAAAGTCGATGGGCGGATGACGACCGAGGAATGGGACAGCGGCTCGAAACGCGGCAAATATGCGACATTGGTCGGCGACCGCATCATGGTTTCGGCCGAGGGCAATGCGGCCTCGGGCGACGCCTTCAAGGCGGCGGTTGCGGCGGTCGATCTCGGCCGCGTGGACGCGCTTTCGAAGCAATAGTTGCGCATTCGCGGGCGGCCACCATATTCTGGTCAATGAACAACGCATCCTCGGCCGCGCCGGTCTGGCACGGCACCACTATCGTTTCGGTCCGCAAGAACGGGAAGGTCGTCATTGCCGGTGACGGCCAGGTCTCAATGGGCCAGACGGTGATGAAACCCAATGCGCGCAAGGTGCGCCAACTCGGCGACGGCAGCGTGATCGCCGGGTTTGCGGGCGCCACTGCCGATGCGTTCACGTTGCTCGAGCGGCTCGAAAAGAAGCTCGAGGCGCATAACGGCCAATTGCTGCGCGCCGCAGTCGAACTCGCCAAGGACTGGCGGACCGACAAATATCTGCGCAATCTCGAAGCGCTGATGATCGTGGCGGACAAGGACGTGACGCTGGTGCTGACCGGCAATGGCGACGTGCTTGAGCCCGAAGGCGGGATCGCGGCGATCGGCTCGGGCGGTAATTTCGCACTCGCCGCCGCACGCGCGCTCGCCGAATATGAATCCGATGCCGAGACGCTGGCGCGGCGGGCGATGAAAATCGCCGCCGAGATATGCGTCTATACGAACGATCGGCTGGTTATCGAGGTGCTCGATACCGCCTGAGCTCTCCAGATTAGGAATTTCAATGCTTTACTCCACACTCGGTCGCACCGGCCTGATCGTGTCCCGATTGTCGCTCGGCACGATGACGTTTGCCGATGCCAATGCCAGTGCCGTCGCCAAGACGTCGTTTGCCGATGCCGACGCCATGGTCGGACGCGCGATCGACGCCGGGATCAACTTCTTCGACACTGCCGACGTCTATGCTGCCGGCGAATCGGAGACGATGTTCGGCAAGCTCATCGGCGATCGTCGCAAGGATGTGGTGATCGCGACGAAGGCGGGCTGGCGGATGGGCGCGCCGCTTAACAATGCCGGCTTGTCGGCGCGCCATCTGTTTGCGTCGATCGATGCCAGCCTGACGCGGCTGGGCACCGATCACGTCGATGTCTACATCGCGCATCGCAATGACGAGACGACGCCGCTCGAGGAGACACTCGCCGCGCTCGATGCGATCGTCCGCGCGGGCAAGGCGCGCTATCTCGGGGTTTCGAACTGGCCCGCATGGAAAGTCGCTGCCGCGCTCGAGTTGCAGCGCGCCAACGGATGGGCACCGTTTACGCATGTCCAGATGATGTATTCGCTGCTCGGCCGGGGGATCGAGCAGGAAGTGATGCCGATGATGGCGCGTTATGGCCTCGGCCTGACGGCATGGAGCCCGCTGGCCGGTGGTTTCCTCAGTGGCAAATATACGCGCGATAACCTGAAGGATTCCGAAAACCGGCTTTCAGGCTTCGATTTCATTCCGTTCGACAAGGAGCAGGGCTTCGCGCTCGTCGAAACGATACGCGCGATCGGTGCTGCGCACGCGGCGAGCGTGGCGCAGGTGGCGCTGGCATGGGTGCTATCGAAACCCGCCGTGTCGAGTGTCATCATCGGCGCATCGCGCATGTCGCAGCTTGAGGACAATCTGGCGGCCGCGACGCTCGCGCTTACAGCCGAAGAGCTGGAGCAACTCGACGCGGCGACCGCGCCCGAGCCGCAATATCCGGCATGGGTCGCGCGCATAGCGGATCAGCCGGTGGCCAAGGCGCTGACTGCCCGCCCCGGCGACACTCACGATCAGGAAGCAAAGACACGGCAATGAACGACGCCCTCACCCCCAAAGCCATCTGCCGCGCGCTCGACGAGCATATCGTGGGTCAGACCGACGCCAAGCGCGCGGTCGCGGTCGCGCTGCGCAATCGCTGGCGGCGGCAGAAGCTCGCGCCCGAGCTGCGCGACGAGGTTTCGCCGAAAAACATCCTGATGATCGGGCCGACGGGATGCGGCAAGACCGAGATTTCGCGGCGGCTGGCCAAGCTCGCCGACGCGCCGTTCGTGAAGGTCGAGGCGACCAAGTTCACCGAGGTCGGCTATGTCGGCCGCGACGTCGAGCAGATCGCGCGCGATCTTGTCGAAGAGGCGATCCGGCTCGAGAAGGAGCGGCGGCGGCTGGCGGTCAAGGACAAGGCCGAAGACGCGGCAATGGCGCGCCTGCTCGACGCGCTGACCGGCAAGGGTGCCTCGGAGGCGACGCGCAGCGCGTTTCGCCAGCGCTTCGCCGACGGGCATCTCGACGAGACCGAGATTGAGATTGAGATCGAGGCGACCCCGCAGATGCCCTTCGAAATTCCAGGCGGTGGCAATGTCGGGATGATCAACCTCAGTGAGATGATGGCGAAAGCGATGGGCGGCGGGCAATTGAAGCGCCGCAAGATGACGGTGCCTGCGGCCTGGACAAAGCTGGTTGAAGAGGAGGCCGACAAGCGCCTCGACCAAGACGAGGTGAGCCGCATCGCGCTCGCCGATGCCGAGGCGAACGGGATCGTGTTTCTGGACGAGATCGATAAGATCGCGGTGTCTGATGTGCGCGGCGGATCGGTCAGCCGTGAGGGCGTGCAGCGCGATCTGCTGCCGCTGATCGAAGGGACGACAGTCGCGACCAAATATGGGCCGATGAAGACTGACCACATCCTGTTCATCGCGTCGGGCGCGTTTCACGTTGCCAAGCCGAGCGATCTGCTGCCTGAACTTCAGGGCCGCTTGCCGATCCGGGTCGAGCTGAAGGCGCTGACCGAGGCCGATTTCGTGCGCATTCTCAATGACACCCGGGCCTCGCTAACGACGCAATACACGGCATTGCTGGCGACCGAGGGCGTGACGGTCACATTCACTGATGATGGCATCGCCGCGATCGCGCGGACCGCTGCGGAGGTGAACGCGAGCGTCGAGAATATCGGCGCGCGGCGGCTTTCGACGATGATGGAGAAATTGCTCGAAGATGTGAGTTTCGATGCCGAGGATCGCGCAGGGACGACGCTGCTTGTGGATGCGGCCTATGTCGACGCGCAATTGGCGAGCATCGCCCGGAATACCGACTTGTCGAAGTACGTATTGTAAAGCGCCTAAGTCCGTGATACTGTGGAGAGATGAAAAATATCACAGTCTCTGTGGATGATGAAATCTATCGCAAGGCGCGAATGCGCGCGGCGGAAGAAGGAATCTCATTGTCCAGAGTCGTTAGGGACAATCTCGTGAAATTCGTTTCGGAACCCTCCGAAGCCGAAAAAGGCAACGCCGAACGCGAGGCGTTTTATCGTGCGATCGATGCACAGTTCGCCGGGTTGTCCGGCGATGCCCTGTATCCGGGGTGGCGGGACGATCTCTACGATACGGCGCGCGAGAACGAGCCGACTGGCGCTGCCCGCGCTGCGTGAGGTTCGTCGATACCAATGTCCTCATCTATGCAGCCGGGCTGCATCCCGAGCAGCCGCGCAAGACGCAGCGTGCACGCGAAGTCCTGGCTTCGGGCGACGTCCTGACTTCGGCTCAAGTCATTGCTGAATTCTTCGACCGCTCGGTTCGAAAGTCGAAGCCCGTTCACCTGACCGACCGGCAGGCAAGACTGTTCGTCGATACTTTGCGGGCTTTCCACATCGCTCCGGTCACGATCGCAACGTTCGATCGCGCAATGCGCATCCGCGAACAGACCAACTACCGCTATTACGATTGCGCCGTGATTGCGTCGGCGCTGCTTCTCAACACCGAAGTTCTGTTGACCGAAGACCTCCAGAAGGAACGTGTCATCGAAGGTCTGCGCATCGAGAACCCCTTTTCCGGCCTTTAATCAACGCTTCTCAGGCACCACGATCATGCTGAAGCTCTTGCGGGGTTTCAGCCAGCGCTTGGCGGTCGCTTGCAGGTCGGCGATGGTGATTTTCCGGTAGTCCTCGCTGAGCGTGGCAAGCGCGGCAATCTTGCGCGGGTCGCGCGTTGCACCGCCGAGCTGCGACAGCCAGAAAGTGTTGCCGCTCGACGCGCGCGTGATCGCCTGGCGCAACGGGCCGACGGCACGGGTAAACTCGTCAGCGCTCACCGGCTTTGCCACCAGATCGGCGGCGATGCCGCGCGCGATCGCAAAGAAGCGGTCGGTCTTGTCGGGCGGGAGCTGCGAAATGACGATCAAGCTGCCGCCGCGCTTGAAGGCTTCGGGCCACTGGTTCGAGACATTGGGGCTGTAGCTGACGCCTTCGCCTTCGCGGAGCTGATCGAACAGGCGATCGCTGAAGATCGCGGCGAGCACTTCGAGCCTGCGGCTTTCGGTGATCGCCTTGTAGCCCCCGCTGGTTGGCCAGGCGAGGACGGCCGCCGCCTGATCGGCTGCACCCCGATGGGTGCGCACCAAGGGCTTGCGCGACGGGCGCAGCGGCTTGACCTCGGGGCTGATCGGCTTGGCGTCCGATCGCGCGGGCATGGCTCCGAAGGTTGCAGCGGCGATCGCAATCGCCTTGTCGGCTTCGATGTCGCCGAAGATCGAAACCTCGATGGGGCCGGTCGCCAGCAGCGGCTCCCAAAGGGCACGGAATGCCGCCGGGGTGAGCGCGTCGGCCTCTTCGCGGGTGGGCGTCGCCCAGCGCGTGTCGCCGCCGCGCAGCAGCTGCTGAAGATCGCGGCCGAGCACGGCGGAGGGCGATCCCTCAAGCGTCGTGAGGCCCGCGATCGTCGCGGCGCGCGCGCGGTTGACCGGGGCGGGATCCCAGCCCGGCTTGTCGAGCTTGGCAGCGAGCAGGCGCATCTGGTCTTCGAAGTCGCTCGGGCGCGTCACCGCTTTCAAAACGAACGCGTCGTCGGCGATATCGAACCCCATGTTGATCCGCCGCGCACTAGTCAGGCGGTCAAGTTCCTCCTGCCCGAGGTCGCCGATGCCCGACGCGACCAGCGCCGGTTCGGCCGCCCATGCCACGGTCTTGCGGTTGGCGGGGAGCGCCTGCCAGCCGCGCCCGAAGCGGACGCTGACCATCACCTTGCCTTCTT
This sequence comes from Sphingomonadaceae bacterium, assembly GCA_046153865.1. Taxonomy (GTDB): domain Bacteria; phylum Pseudomonadota; class Alphaproteobacteria; order Sphingomonadales; family Sphingomonadaceae; genus Sphingomonas_O. Next base: position 50,332 of record JBJXFA010000017.1, on the reverse strand, counting down.
CGGCCTTGTTCAGGAACAACGAAAGGCGGACCCCATTGGAAAGCTCGACGAATTCGAGGCCCATGCGCTGGACGGGGGCGCGCCGCACAACCGTTCCCGGCGGGCCGAATTTCGGCACGCGGTCAAAGCTGACAGGTGTGACGTTGGCGGTTCCGGTATCAGGTTTTACGTCCTCGGTCAGCGCGGTCAGCAGCGCCGCTTCTGCCGCCGGATCGGCCGTCGGCAACGCGAGCACGGCGCGCATCGGCATGCCCGACAGCAGCCTGCGCGTCGAGGCGAGGATGGCGGCGGGCGTCAACCGGTCCTGCATGACAGTGAACACGTCACGCGCGACTTCGGCGCTGGCCACGGTCTCGCGGATGTTGACCGCCTCGACGATGCTGTCGGCGAGTTCGCCGCCCGATTCGGTCGCCTGACTGTCAACCGCGACCTGCAGCGAAGCGGTGAATTCGGTCGCCTCGCGGTCGATGTCGGCCTGGCTCGACGGTGTGCCGAGCGCGCTTGCGATCACCGCGCGGACATCGCGGATCGCCGCGCGCCAGTCGTCGCCCAGAGGGACGATCTGGATGAACGTGCCGTCGACCGAGCGCGAGATGTCGTCCTGACTGATGCTGGCTTGCAGGAAACTGCCGCCGGCGCGCGCGCGCGTTTCAAGCCGCCGGTTGATGACGCGCGCTGCGAGCGAGTCGATCAGCTTGCCACGATTATACTCGATCGTGTCGTTTTTCTGAAACCACGGGCGGACGACGGCCATGCTGATGAGCGGCGGCAGCGCAGGCTCGACCAAGACTTTGGTGCGCGGCGCATCGGGCCGCGGTTTGCCGAAATCGGCATCGGGCGCGGGCGGCCCTTCGCCCTTCCACTCGGCGAAATACTTCTGGATCAGGTTTTCCAGCACGGTCGGATCGGTATCGCCGACGATGACGACCACGGTGCGTTCGGGCCGATACCAGCGATCGCGAAACGCCTTGAGCGTGGCGGGTGTCGCGGCGTTGAGCGAGGCCACCGTGCCGATCGGCGAGCGGGTGGCCAGCGGCTGCCCGGCGAACAGCACGCTGCGCGTGGCGTCTCCCAGGCGCTGCTGCGGGCTCGTTCCCTCGCGCAGTTCGGCGAGGATCGTGCGCCGCTCGCCATCGACCGCCTCGGGCGTGAGAAACGCGCCCGCCATCATTCCCGATAAAATCTTGACGCTCTCGTCGAGCCCCTGCGGCGTCGCGCTCGGCAGGTCGAGCTTGTACACCGTCTGCGTCGGCGAGGTGAAAGCGTTGGTGTCCGACCCGAAGGTCGCGCCGAGGCGCTGCCAGACGCGCTTTGCCTCCTCGTCGGCGACGAATTTCGAGCCGCGGAAGCTCATATGTTCGTTGAAATGCGCAAAGCCTTCCTCGCCGTCGCGCTCCATGAGTGAACCGGCATCGATCGCGAGCCGGATCGACACCTGGCGCGGCGGCACGCCGTTGCGGCGCACTGCGTAGCGCAGGCCGTTGGGCAGTTCGCCGAACGTCCAGGCGGTATCGACCGGAACGTCGCTGCCCTTGTACAGCCAGGGCACCGCTGCGGGCACCGCGACCTTGGCGACCGGCGCGCCGCGCTTGACCCCCTCGGGCGCGGCAATCGCGACGCTCGGGACCAGGGCAAGGAGGAGAGCGAGGCGCAGAACGCGCGACAGGACGGGAGGCATGCCGCGTGTCTAGGCGGTCAGGATGAACAGCGCCAGTCTGGACGGGCGCAATCGGCGCAGAGCAGGCTTATGCTGCAAACGTTGAAACGCGATGTCGCGAGACTGGCGGCTCGGACTCCCCTTCAGCCCTTGCTGGAGGGGCTGGGAGTAGCCGCTTTTGCACCCCGGCAAAAGAAGAAGAACCACCCCCAACCCCTCCACGAAGGCGTGGAGGGGCGCTAGACCGGTTTACCGCCCGCCGGTCCGCCGCACGGCGGTCTTGTGCGCACCGACGCCACCCGGCTTGCGCGGGAAATGACGGCGCGGTTCGTCCGAGCGTGGGGCGGGGCGACGGTCGCCGCTGCGGGTGGGTTCGGCGCGCGACGGCGCGGGCTTGGGCAGCGCGGCCTTCAATTCGGCGAAGTTCGGCGGCAGCGGCGTGGGCGTCAGCGGCACGCGCGTCAGCCGCTCGATATCGCGCAGCCAGCCTTTTTCTTCCGGTGCGACAAAGCTGACCGCAATGCCGGTTGCCCCTGCGCGCGCGGTCCGCCCGATGCGGTGGACATATTGTTCGGGCACATTGGGCAGATCGAAGTTGAACACATGGCTGACGCCCGACACATCGATGCCGCGTGCGGCGATGTCGGTCGCGATCAGAATGCGGATGTTGCCCTTTTTGAAGGCATCGAGCGCATCCATGCGAGCGTTCTGCGACTTGTTGCCGTGGATCGCGGCCGAGCGGATGCCCGAGGCGGCAAGCTGCTTCACGATCTTGTCCGCCCCGTGCTTGGTGCGGCTGAACACGAGTGCGCGCTCGATCGGCTCGTTCTGGCAAACGACTGTGATCAGCGCCATTTTCTCGGCCTGGTTCACGAAGGTCACGTATTGATCGACACGTTCGGCGGTCGAGGCGACGGGCGTGACCGAGACCTTGACCGGATCGTTGAGGAAGCGGTCGCCCAGTTCGGCAATCGCCTTGGGCATCGTCGCCGAGAAGAACAGCGATTGGCGGCTCTTCGGCAGCATGGTGTCGATGCGCTTCAAGGCGTGAATGAAGCCGAGGTCCATCATCTGGTCGGCCTCGTCGAGCACGAAGATCTCGACCTGGCGCAGGTTGAGCGCGCGCTGGTCGATCAGGTCGAGCAGGCGTCCGGGCGTCGCGACGAGGATGTCGAGCCCCGCGCCGCACATCTTGATCTGGCGACCGATCGGCATGCCGCCGAACACCATGCCGACCGAAAGACGCAGGCCGCGGCCATAATCTTCGAAAGACTTGGCGATCTGTGCGGCGAGTTCACGCGTCGGCGAGAGCACAAGCATGCGGCAGCCGCCCGGTGGGCGCGGCTTGGGATTGGCGGCGAGGCGCATCAGGCTGGGCAGCGCGAAAGCGGCAGTCTTGCCGGTGCCGGTCTGCGCGATGCCGCACAGATCGCGGCCGTCGATGAGCGCGGGAATCGCCTGCACCTGAATGGGGGTGGGCGTGGTATAGCCCTTGGCATCGAGCGCGGCGAGAATTTGCGGCGAAAGGCCGAGGTCTTTGAAATACGTCATGGTTTGAAAATCTTTGCATAAAGCAAGGGCACGCGCCGGAACGGCACGCACGCAAGCGGGTGGTTTTTGACAACCCGCGTGAAAAGGGAAGCCGTTGGGCTGAAGCGTCGAATGGTCGGGCCTGTCCCGGATAACCGGGCAATCACGCTGGCCGACCGGCGTATCGCTACGCTGCGCTGCGGCAGGATATGGCATAAGCGCTGCCCTTTTGCAAGCCGCCCTGCGACGCTATGTGCCATGCCATGCAAAACACCGAAATTCTTATCCTCGGCGGCGGCCTCGTCGGGCTGACGCTCGCGCTCGCGCTCGATGCGCATGGCATTGCCTGCGTCGTCGTCGATCCCGCCGACCCGGCGACCACGCTGTCGGACAGTTTCGATGGTCGCGCGTCGGCAATCGCTTCGGCATCGTGGCGGATGCTCGAGGCGATCGGGGTGGCGGATGCGCTCGCGCCGCATGGCTGCCCGATCGCGCGGATCGAGGTCCGCGACGGGCTGCAGCGCCGTCCGCTCGATTTCACGCCGCCGGGTGACGAGGTGCTCGGCACGATGGTCGAGAACCGCATTCTGCGCCGCGTGCTCTATGATGCCGTGCGCAGCGCCGCGCATGTCGATCTGCGCCAGCCCGAGCGCGCCGTGTCAGTCGAGCGGAGCGCGGCGGGCGTGACGGCGACGCTGGGCGATGGCAGCGTCATTGCGGCGCGGCTGCTGATCGCGGCCGAAGGGCGACGCTCGCCGACGCGCGAGGCGGCGGGCATCCGGATCGCCAACTGGCGCTATCCGTCGACCGCGATTATCGCCGCGTTCACGCACAGCAAGCCGCATGACAATGTGGCGCACGAAATCTTCTATCCCGAAGGCCCGTTCGCGCTGCTGCCGATGGTCCCCGGCAATCGCTCGGCGCTTGTCTGGACGGTCGAGGCCAAGGATGCGGAAGGCGTGCTGGCTCTGAGCGACCGGGCGTTTGCTATCGAGGCGGAGAAGCGCACCGGTGGCGTGCTAGGCGAACTCACTGCGGCAGCGCCGCGTGCGTCCTATCCGCTCGGCTTTCATCATGCCGCGACGATTACCGGCGAGCGCCTCGCGCTGGTGGGAGATGCCGCGCACGGGATTCATCCGATTGCGGGCCAGGGGCTGAATCTCGGGTTCCGCGACGTGGCCGCGCTGGCGCAGGTGCTCGTCGAAGGCACGCGCCTCGGCCTCGATCTCGGCGACCCGCAACTGCTCATGCGCTATCAGCGCTGGCGCAGCGCCGACACGCTGGCGGTCTCGGTTGCGACCGACACGCTCAACCGGCTGTTCGCGATTCCGGGGCCAACCGCGCGCGCGGTGCGCCGGTTCGGGCTGGGCGCGGTGCAGCGGATCAAACCGCTCAAAGACCTGTTCATGGCGGAGGCGCGCGGCGAGACGGGGGCGATGCCGAAGTTGCTTCAGGGCATTGCGATTTAGGTCAGGCGACGGTTGCTGACAGCTTCAGCCCGGTGACGCGAACGATGCCCATCAAGGTGGCGAGCGTCGGATTTCCCTGAGCGCCTGTCGCCTTGTAAAGCGCTTCGCGGCTCAATCCGGTTTCACGCGCCACGTCCGCGATGCCGCGCGCGCGCGCGATGATCCCGAGCGCGGCGGTGACGATTGCCGGATCGCCGCTGGCAAAGGCTTCGGCGAGGATGGCCGCCTGCTCTTCAGGTGTGTCGAGCGCATCGGCTGCATCGAAAGGGAAAGTCTTCAAAGCCATGATCGTCACTCCGTCCACTCTGCTGCCAAAGCCTTGGCGCGGGCAATGTCACGGTCCTGGCCCGCCTTGATCCCGCCACTTAGGAGGAGGACCACAACCTGCCCGCGCCGCGCGAAATAGACCCGGTAGCCCGGGCCATGGTCGATCCGCAGTTCGTGCACGCCATCGCCAACCGCCTTGGCATCGCCGAGCAGGCCGATTTGAACACGCGCGATCCGCCGCCTGATCGCCTTGGCGGCAACATGGTCACGAAGTTTGGCGAGCCAGTCTTGAAACTGTTCGGTCTGTCGAACTTCGATCATCCGGGCAGATACGCGAGTTCGACCGCTTTGTCAACTAAAGTTATCAATCGCGCCACTCACTGCAGCGTCACCCGGTCCTCGCCCCCATGCCGCCCGAAGAATTGCAGGAGCTGCACGATCAGATCGGCGCGGTCGGCAAGAGAGGCGGCTTCAAGCAGCGCCTGTTTGGCGGCGGCGTCGAAGGGGGCGATCTGGGCGATGCCGTTGACCAGCGCCTCATCGTCCAGCCGCGCGACAGCTTCCCAATCGACTGCATAGCCCTGCGCTTCGGCGAACTTGCGCGACTCATGTTCGAGGCTGGCGCGCCGACCCAGCGACAAATTGATCTCGATCGCGTCGCTCGCCTCGATCGCCGCTTCGATCTGGCGGAACGGCGTCGTCACATCGAGTTCGCGCAGCAGCTTGAAGCGCGCCAGCCCCTCGAGCACAATATTGTAGCGCCCGTCGTCGAGCGCCTCGACATGCGCGATCTTGCCGACGCAGCCCATGTCAAAAAGCTGGGCGGGGGCATCGCTCGCCGTCGTTTGCGGGCGGGGCTGGATCATGCCGATGCGCCGGTCGCGCGCCATCGCATCGCTGACGAGCGCCCGGTAGCGCGGCTCGAAAATGTGCAGCGGCAGATGCATCCGCGGAAAGAGCAAGGCTCCGCCAAGTGGAAAGATCGAGAGGCGTTCGCGGGCGGCGACCGTTTCGGTCATGTAAAGAGCACTGCGGACAAGCGCCGTCGCTGCGCTGCGACCCATGGGTCCATGACGCCGACGACGTCGAACAGCTTCAGCAGCTGCGCCTTGGCCGCGCCGTCATTCCAGTCGCGATCGGCACCGATGATTGCGAGCAGATGATCGGCGGCCCCATCGCGGTCGCCCGCCGCCATCAGCCCTCCGGCGAGTTCGAAGCGCTTTGCATGGTCATCAGGCGCTGCGGCGACCTCGGCGGCAAGGCCCGAAAGGTCGGCAACCGGCTTGGCATCGCGCGCGAGCGCCACGGCGGAGGCGGCACGCGCAATCGCTGGGTCTTTCGCCAGTTCGGGCGGCATTTCGGAAAGAAAAGCCTCGGCCTCGTCGATCTGACCGAGCGTCACCTGCGCGCGCAGGAAGCCCGAGAGTGCCTGGGCATTGGCGGGGGCCATTTCGACGATTTGCGCAAAAATGCTGGCGGCACGCTGAGCATCGCCTGATGTGAGCACTTCTTCGCCCATCGCGATCAGCGGCTCGATCTCGGCTTCGAGCGTCTGCGCCTCGCCTTTTATGGGCAATTGCTTGAGGATCGCATCGAGCGCGGCCTTAAGCGCGCTTTCGGTGCGCGCGGTCGTCAGATCGGCGACGAGTTGGCCTTCGAAAATCGCATAGACGGTTGGGATCGACTGGACGCGAAACTGCGCCGCGATAGCCTTGTTGGCATCGACGTCGAGCTTTTTAAGGATCACGCCCTTCGCCGCATAGTCAGCCGCGACCTTCTCGAGCACCGGCCCGAGCGCCTTGCACGGCCCGCACCATTCGGCCCAGAAATCGAGGATGACGAGCGCCGTCATCGACGGCTCGATCACGTCGCGCCTGAAGTCTTCGATCGCCGCGCGGTCGGCCGCACTCAGTCCCAGCGTTGCCACATGTGTCTCCTGCCAGCGCCTTATGTGGGCAATTGCGCTCGATTGCCAAGGGGATTGCGTGTGCGCAAAGGCACTGCTAGGTGCCGCGCCTGCCCAACGGGAAAGCCACTGGTTTTACCCGGCATACGCGCACCGAGCGGGCGTAGCTCAGGGGTAGAGCACGACCTTGCCAAGGTCGGGGTCGAGGGTTCGAATCCCTTCGCCCGCTCCAAATCTTTGGATTCGTTCAAAGATTTGAAAAATATGGATAAAAATCCATGTTTTTTGCCTGTGTAGGATTTGTGTAGAAATTTTAAGGGATCTGTTTTCGTCTGAGACCAGCGCGAACCCTGCGCCGCATCAGAAAAGCGTCCCCTGACGAGTCGCTTCGATATGCGTCAGCCAATCGCTCGACCCTGCTTCGTCGTCCAGCCAAGCCATAACCTGCGCTACTACGTCGCCGCCATGGGCGTCGATGGTGCCCGGTTGCATGAAGTGGGAACGGTAGCCGGTGCGCGTAATGGGCAGCGGCGCGCGCTCCGGCCTCACGCTGCGAATGTCCAGATGGTCAATTACGCTCCACCGGCGCGGCGTGTAGACGATTTCAATCTCGATGCCCTGCCATAGCAGGCGGAAGGTCTGCGGCTCCATGTTAGCACCCCGCGAAAACATGGGTTGCATTCCAGCCGGTCGATACCGCGAACAGTTCGCCGTTCATTTCGGCGTCGCGCGCCATGGCCTGCCAATCGATGTAATAGCGCAGAGTCTCGGGGATAGCGGCCACCGTCGGGTGGTCGGATTTGCTGCGCAGAACATAAATGGTGCCACTGGAAATATCTTCATCGTCCGCTTCGCCAACGAAAGGGGACGAATCTTCTTGTGCAAATAGCGGGCCAGCAGCAGGCTCGGTAATGCGTCGTCCGTCTTCGTCCTTGTAGAGCGCCCGTTGCAGCGAACGGAGCAGGAGGTTGCTCTCGGTCCCATTGGAATAGATGACGCGCATCCTCGGGCGGCAACGACAACTGGGGCCGCAATCGCGGCGGCGGCACCAGCACCAACACCAGCCACGGTTATTCGGAAGCGATGGACAATATTATCGAGGCCGGAGCGTTCAGCCGCATGCTGAAGACCGGTGGCCCCGCCAACGGCAGCCGCGTGTCGGCGGTTTGGTATCAGGCCGGTCGCGTGTTTCGCGCGTCGGGCGGCAACGCGCTGATCGTGGAGTTCACCCAATGAACAAGCCCCCCCTCAAAACCATGGTGCTCGGCAATCCGATTGTCGGTCTCGGGATTTACGGCCTCGGTGCCCTGACCCTCTACGCGTGTTGGCAGAATGGCGACGCATGGCCGCTCGGGCTGATGGCACTCGTCGCCATGAGCACGACCGCGCGTGCCGGTGAACAGGCCGATGCCTATCGCAACTGGAAGCGGGCTTGGGATGCGATGGGCGACAACCCGCTTCCCTCCGGGCGCGGCGGTCGGGTGAGCACGACAGCAATGCTGGCGCTTGCGATGGGGACCGCGCCCTTGCCGCGCTACCGCCCGAGCGATGCGTTCGTGTTTTCCGACGGGCGCGTCGAGCGCGTGGTTCGGATCCAGCGCAATCGGATTACCTGGGCGGGGCTTAACGGACCCAGCTACGTCCGTGACCGTAATTTCATGCTACCCGTTCTTCAGTGGCGTTCTGGCAAGGGCATGGGCGAGCGACGGATCGTTGGCAGCCCGCAGCAGATCTGGCCGCTCGACCGGCCGAAATCGGTGCGGTTCCGCGCGGTCGCGCAGACGCGGACCAAACCGTTGGCGGGCTGGCGTCGCAGCGCTACGCTGTGGACCTGCAAATCGGCAAAACCACGCACGGTCACATTGAAACTCGGCACGTTCCAGACCTACCCGTTGTCATGCGATCGGTATTCGGCAACGACCATGCGGCTGATCGAACGCCTCGAATGGGACTATGCCCCCGATCTCAACCACTACATCCGCCGCACTTCGGTCGATTACTTCCGCGGGACGCGAACCAATATCGAGCTGGTCGCCGCCTTGTCAGGGCCCGCCGCCAATCGGCGACGGCTGGCTGCGATCGTCCGAGCCGAGCGGCAGAATGCGGCGGTGACCAAAGCGGCGGTTCGCAGATCGCCGCCAACGCGATAAGGCGACTTGCAGATACTCTGTTCGGTCGCGCGAGAGTTGCGCGGCCCCGACGGCTCTGTTAGGCGCGCGCCCTTGCCAATTGACAGGCCCGAAACACCCCCGATGCTCATTCCTTCCGCATATGCGCAGACCGCCGGGGCCGCCCCCGACGGTGCGACGGCGCTTTTCATCCAGTTCGTCCCGCTCATTCTCATCTTCGTGATTTTTTACGTCCTGATGATTCGCCCGCAGCAGCAGGCGATGAAGCGACACCGCGAGAAGATCGCCGCGGTCAAGAAGAACGACCAGGTCGTGACCGGTGGCGGGCTCATCGGCAAGGTCACGCGCGTCGAGGATGATCATGTCGAGATCGAGCTTGCGCCGCAGGTCAAGGTTCGCGCGGTCAAAGCCACGCTGACCGACGTGACGCCGGTGGGCGGCAGCAAGCCGGCCAACGACTGACGTGATGCCGCTCGATTTCCCGCGCTGGAAAGTGTGGATGGTGCTGCTGACGATGGTCGCCGCCATCGCCTTTGCCGTGCCCAATTTCTTTCCCAAGGAGGTCACGCAGGCGTGGCCCGGCTTCGTGCCCAAGGCGCGCTTCAACTACGGGCTCGATCTGCAGGGCGGCAGCCACTTGCTGCTCGAGGCCGAGACAAGCGACGTCGCCAAGCAGAAGCTTGATGCGATGGAAGAGACGCTGCGCGTCGAATATCGCCGCGCGACCCCGCGTATCGAGGTGGGCGACATGTCGACCGCCGAGGGCAAGCTCAGCTTTTTCGTTCGTGACGTGGCGCAACTCGATTCCGCTGTCGAGAAGGCACGCGCGCTCACAGCGCCGGCCGGGCTCGGCGGCCAGCGCGACTGGGACGTGGCGGTGATCGATTCGACACGGATCGTGATGACGCCGACCCGCGCCGGGCTCGACAAATCGGTCAACGACGCGCTCGATACTGCGCGCGAGGTCGTCGCCAAACGCATCGATCCCAATGGCACGAGCGAAGTCACCGTCGTGCGCCAGGGCGCCAACCGTATTCTCGTGCAGGTGCCGGGGCTGCAGGATCCCGAGGGGCTGAAGACGCTGCTCGGCGAGACTGCCAAGCTCGAGTTCAAGCTGGTCGATCTCAATGCGAACCCTGCCGATGTTGCGGCGGGGCGCGCGCCGCCAGGCAGCCAGGTCCTGCCCTATCCGGGCAATCCGGCGGGCGGCAACACGATCGCCGTTCAGCGCCGCGTGCTCGTCTCGGGCGACGAATTGATCGACGCAACGACGGGCTTCGAGCAGCGCACGAACGCGCCGATCGTCAACATTCGCTTCGATGGGCAAGGCGGGCGCAAGTTCGCGCGCGTGACGCAGGAAAATACCGGCAAGCCCTTTGCAATCATTCTCGACGGCGTGGTGATCTCGGCACCCAACATCAACGAACCCATCCTCGGCGGTTCGGCACAGATCTCGGGCAATTTCACCGTGAAGAGCGCCAACGACCTCGCGATCTCGCTGCGTTCGGGCAAGCTGCCCGTGGCGCTCAGGGTCGTCGAGGAGCGCACCGTGGGGCCCGATCTCGGTCGCGATTCGATCGTCAAGGGCGCCAATGCCGGGATCGTCGCGCTGCTGGCGCTCGTTGGCTTTATGATCGTCACCTATTTCCGCTTCGGCGTCTACACTGCGGTCGCGCTCATCGTGAACGCGCTGATGATCATGGGCGTAATGTCGATCTTCAACGCGACGCTGACGCTGCCAGGCATCGCCGGTTTCGTGCTGACGATCGGCGCGGCCGTCGACGCCAATGTCGTCATCTTCGAGCGCATCCGCGAAGAGGTTCGTGTGCGTGGGCGGGCCGCGCTTGCCGCGACCGAATATGGCTTCAAGGAAGCCAGCCGCGCGATCTTCGATGCCAACATCACGAACGTGATTGCGGCGGCGATCATGTTCTACTTCGGCTCGGGGCCGATCCGCGGCTTTGCCGTCGTGCTCACGATCGGCATCGTCACCTCGGTGTTCACCGGCGTCACGCTGACCCGGCTGATGATCGCCGATTATCTGCGCCGCCAGCGGCCCAAGGAACTGGTGATCTGACATGCGTCCGCTGAAACTCATTCCCGATGCCACCAATATCGCCTTCCTGCGCTGGCGCTGGTGGGCGATGGGCATCTCTATCTTGCTCATCGTGGCATCGCTTTTTCTGATCGCCACGCGCGGCTTCAATTTCGGCGTCGATTTCGTCGGCGGACAAATGACGCGGGTGTCGTTCGTCCAGCCGCCCAATCTCGATCAGCTGCGCACGCGGATCGACGGGCTCGGCTTCGGCGAGGCCTCAATCCAGCAGTTCGGCAGTCCGAACGACGTCGCGATCCGCCTCCCGCTTCCCGATTCGGACGATCCTGCTTCCGCCAACGCCGCCGCCTCAAAAGTGAAAGCGGCTATCGATGCTGGTTATCCTGGGGCGAAGATCAGCTCGGTCGACAGCGTCTCGGGCAAGGTCAGCGAGGAATTGCTGTGGACCGGCACGTTGAGTCTCGTGCTCGCGACGATTGGCATCTCGCTCTACATCTGGTTCCGCTTCGAGTGGCAGTTCGGTGTCGGCGCGTTGTTCGCGCTGTTTCACGACGTGACGCTGACGCTGGGATTCTTTGCGCTCACGCAGTTGCAGTTCGACCTCAACATCGTCGCCGCGATCCTGACAATTATCGGCTATTCGCTCAACGATACGATCATCGTTTATGACCGCATTCGCGAGAATCTGCGCAAATATCGCAAGATGGAGATCAGCGCGCTGCTCGATCTCTCGGTCAACGAAACGCTGTCGCGCACCATCGTGACTTCGCTGTCGCTGATTCTCACACTCGCCGTCCTCGTCTTGATGGGGCCCGATGTAATCTTCGGCTTTACGGTGGCGATGCTGCTCGGCATCTTTATCGGCACCTTCTCGTCGATCTACATTGGTGCGCCGATGCTGATCTGGCTCAAGGTGACGAGCGACAGCTTCCTCGACAAGAACGCCGTGAAGACGAGCGGCAATGCCGAGCGTGTCAGCCGTCGCGATGAAAACGAGGGCGCGCAGGTCTGATGACGACGCTGACGCCGGGCGTCCGCGCGCCGGGGCCGGTGATCAACGGGTTTGCCGGGCGGCTGCTCAGGATTGACGGGATCGTGCGCGCGGGCGCGGTGATCCTCACGCCCGAAGCGGTGCTCGACTGGGACGGGGCCGATCTCGAAGCTGCGGCGATCGATTCGTCCCCCGAATTCATTCTCTATGGAACGGGCGCGTCGCTTGTGCGTCCCGCGCCCGCGCTGATCGCAGCGTTCGAGGCACGTGGCATCGGCATCGAAGCGATGGACACGCGCGCTGCCGCGCGCACCTGGGGCGTCCTGCGTGCCGAGGAGCGAAGGATCACCGCCGCCCTGCTGCCGCTTTGAGTGACGAGAGATGCGCAAAAAGCGCCGACGTATTCGCCCCCCAGCTGAAGCGCTCGACGGTCGCCGCCACTGCCTCCCGATCCGCATCCGCTGCCAGCACGTCACGCACATGTCCGGCAATTGCGCCCGGGTCCGCCGCCGTCAGCCGCCCGGCCTCGGGCCGGTCAAGCACCTCGCGCGCGCCGCCGACATCCGAGACGACGATCGGCGTGCCTGAAGCGAGCGCCTCGATCCATGCGTTCGCCAACCCCTCCGAGGCGGAAATGAGCGCCATCACATCCGCCGCCGCCAGCCAGTCGGCGATCACGGCATGTGGCTGGCTGCCCAGGAAGCGCACGCGCTCCGCAACGCCGAGTTTGCGCGCGAGCAGCTCGAGATCGCCGCGATCAGGGCCCTCGCCCGCAATCGCCAGCGAGACTTCGGGTGGCAGCAGTGCCAGTGCGGCGATGACGTGATGATGCCCCTTGCGCGCGATGAGGTTGGCGATGGTCACGAGCAGCGGTCCCGTTATGCCGAGCGCGGCTTTGGCCTCCGCCCGATCACGGACATGGAAGCGCGCCCGGTCGATCCCGGTGTGATGCACGGCGATCCGCGCGGCGGGCATGCCCAGCGCAATCATGTCGTCCCTGAGCGCCGCCGACACCGCTAGCATCCCATCCGCCGCGTGCCCAGCCGCGATGACCTGCGCAGCGGTCGCGGGATTGCGGCCCCAGAAATGAATGTCCGCCCCGCGCGCCTTGATCGAGACCGGGACGCCGAGACTGCGGCCAATTTCGATTGCGGCGGGGCCGTCGGGCCAGAAAAACTGCGCATCGATCACGTCGAAGGCAAAGTGGTCGCGGATGCCGCGCAAGGGGCGGACAAGCGCACGGGCGAGCGCATGGGCATCCATCCGCCCGCCGATGCCCGGGATATGCGCAAAACGCGTCCGGTAAACCGGCAGGCCTTTCCACGTTTCGACTTCGGGGAGTGCGGCCAGCGCACGATAGCGCGGGTGGTGTTTGCCGAGCGGTGGTATGCCGAGCGGGGCCATCACGCGCACTTCGACTCCCGGATGCGCCGCTAGCCTTAGCGTCTGTTGCTCGACGAACGGGCCGAACTGCGGCCGCGAGGCATCGGGAAAGAGCGTGGAGAGCGTCAGGACGCGGAGCATGAGTAGGCGATAGCTGGTGCCTGCGCTTGAATGAATACAAACTTCTCGTCGGCCCGGACTTGATCCGGGCCAAGGCTTTTCTTCGGGCGCGGTGACGAAACGAAGCCAAAGCCCGGATCAGGTCCGGGCCGACGATCCTCGCGGTTTAGGAACTGGCAACGGGACGTTCGCGTTGGACCAGCCCGTCAATCGGGTGGGCGAGCGGATAGGCAAACAGAATGTCGCTGCCGGTATCAGCCGTCACCTTCACGCCGCCTTCGACCAGCCAGCATTCGCCCGCGACAAAAGCGTCCCCGTCAAGTGTCCCCCCGCCCGAAACCGGGATTAGCCAGCCAGGGACGGCATCGGGCAACTCCAGCGCCCGTTCGCCCGACCATGACCAGCGCTCGAGCACGAACTTGGCCCCTTCGCACAAGATGGCGCGGCCATGTCCGATATCGCCGGGGATGGGCGGCGCCACGAACGGCACGGCATCGCTTACCGCAACGCCTGCTTCAAGGTGCAGTTCGCGCGGGCGGCCATAATCGTAGAGCCGGTAGGTCAGATCGACGTTCTGCTGCACTTCGATCAGCGTCAGGCCCGCGCCGATCGCGTGCACGGTGCGCGCGGCCGAATAGATGACGTCGCCCGCCGCAACCGGCTTCCAGTCGACCAGCGTTTCGATGCTGCCGTCGAGCGCTGCGGCGCGCAGCCGATCGCGCGACACCGCTTCGTGCGTGCCCAGCGCAATCGTCGCCTCGGGCTCGGCGGCGAGGATCACCCAGGCCTCGTCTTTGCCGCGCCTACGTCCGGCCGCTTGCGCGGTCGCATCGTCTTCATGCACCTGGATCGAGAGCTTCTCGCTCGTGAACAGATATTTGACCATGAGATCAGGCTCGGTGCCCGCGGGCGCTTCGAACCAGATCTCGCCGATGCGAGCGCCTTCCGGGTTGTCGAATCCCGGCCACAGCGCGGTGCGCCCCCAGGGTTTTTCGACGCGGATCGTCGTGAGGCGGGTCGCGGGCATGGCAAGACCGATAGCGCAAGCCGCGCCGATGTTCCATGCTTGGCGTGCGCGCAATCGCCCGCTAAGAAGCACGGATGCGTTTTTCCAGTCACCGTTCGCTTACCGTTTTCGTGGCGCTCGCAGCGCTCGTGTCCATCAGCGGGTGCGCAGGCAATCGCACGCGCGGCGACACTGCCTATATTGCCCGCGACGTCGATACGCTTTACGCCACGGCAAAGGACAGGCTTGACCGCAGCCAGTATAAGCTGGCCGCTGCGCTGTTCGATGAAGTCGAGCGCCAGCATCCCTATTCGGTCTGGGCGCGGCGCGCGCAATTGATGAGCGCCTTTGCCAACTACATGGGCCGCGACTACACAAAATCGACTGAATCGGCGCAGCGTTTTCTCTCAATTCATCCCGGTAATCGCGATGCGCCCTATGCCTATTACCTCATCGCGCTGAATTATTACGAGCAGATCAGCGACGTGACGCGCGACCAGAAGATCACGCAGGACGCGCTCGATGCGCTCAACGAACTGGTGCGCCGCTATCCCGATACGCGTTACGCGGCCGACGGGCGGCTGAAGATCGATCTGATCCGCGATCATCTGGCCGGCAAAGAGATGGAAGTCGGCCGCTTTTATCAGCGCCGCGCACAGTGGCTGGCCAGCGTGGTGCGTTTTCGCAAGGTGGTCGAGGAATATCAGACGACGAGCCATGCACCCGAAGCACTGATGCGCCTGACCGAGAGCTATCTGGCGCTCGGCGTGCGCACCGAAGCGCAAAAGGCCGCTGCCGTGCTCGGCGCGAACTATCCCGATACACGCTGGTATAGCCGCGCTTATGAACTGATGCAGAAAAACCCGGCGTAGCGTGCACGCCTGCAGCTGTGCTGCGGTCGAGACGCGCAAGCCCGGCCGACGGCACCAACGGTGCCGATCGACGACGCAGCTTTGCTGCGGCGGGCCAGCAAGCTAGTGAGCACGCAATGCTGCTCTCGCTTGCCATTCGCGATGTCGTGCTGATCGAGGCGCTTGATCTCGAGTTTCGCAGCGGGCTGACCGTGATCACCGGCGAGACGGGTGCGGGCAAATCGATTCTGCTCGATGCGCTGGGGCTGGCGCTGGGCAGCCGGGCTGCCTCGGCGCTGGTCCGTCAGGGCGCAGCGCAGGCGGCGGTGACCGCAACCTTCGCGTTCGACCCCGGCGTCGCCGCGCTGCTTGCCACCAATGACCTTGAGACCGAGGCGGGCGAGGCGCTCATCGTGCGGCGCACGCTCAAGGCCGATGGCGGCAGCCGCGCCTTTGTGAACGATCAGCCGGTGTCGAACGCGCTGCTGCGCGACATCGGCGCACGGCTGGTCGAGATCCACGGCCAGCATGATGATCGCGGACTGCTCGCCCCCGCCGGGCATCGCGCACTGCTCGATGCGTTCGGTCGACACGATACCGCGCCGGTTGCCGAGGCGTGGCGCGCGCTGGCGGCGGCGGAGGCGGCATTGGCCAGCGCGCGCGAGACGCTCGACAGTGCGGCGCGCGACCGCGATTATCTGGCGCATGCCGTTGCCGAGCTCGATAGCTTTGCGCCCGAACCGGGCGAGGAGGAGCGGCTGGCGACGGCGCGCGCGGCGATGCAGCGCGGCGCGCGCGTGGCGGGCGAACTCGACGAGCTGACGGCGCTGATCGAAGGTGCGGAGGGAGCCCTGCCCAAGCTGCGGGCGGCGGCGCGGGTGCTTGACCGGGTGGCGCGCGAGCATGACGCGCTCGGCGAGGCGCTGGCCGCGCTCGATCGCGCGCTGATCGAGGGTCAGGTCGTCGAAGAGCAGCTGGCGAAGGCAGCGCAGGCGATGATCATCGACCCCGCGCAGCTCGAGGCTGACGAGACGCGGTTGTTCGATCTGCGCGGTCTGGCGCGCAAGCACCGGGTGCCGCCTGACGATCTGGCGGCACTTGCCGAAGATCTGCGCGCCCGGCTTGACGCCATCGAAAGCGGGGAGGGCCGAATTTTGGCGCTGGAGGCCGCGCTCGCCGCTGCACGCGCGATCTATGGGGCTAAGGCTCAAAAACTTAGTGCAGCACGCTATGGGGCCGCAGAGCGGCTTGACGCGGCGGTGGCGGCTGAACTGGCTCCGCTCAAGCTCGATGCCGCGCGCTTTCGCACGGTGGTGGCCGCCGGACCCGAGGGCGAGTTCGGGGCCGACTGCGTCGAATTCGAAGTCTCGACCAACCCCGGCGCGCCGTTCGCGCCGATGACCAGAATCGCGAGCGGTGGCGAACTCTCGCGCTTCATCCTCGCGCTGAAGGTCGCGCTGGCCGAAGAGGGCGGGGCAGGAACGATGATCTTCGACGAGATCGATCGCGGCGTCGGCGGCGCGGTGGCGAGCGCGATCGGCGAGCGATTGGGGCGACTGGCGGGCACGCGGCAAGTGCTCGTTGTGACGCACAGCCCGCAGGTCGCGTCGCGCGGGGCCGAACATCTGCTGATCGCGAAGAACTCTGACGGGCTGGTGACGCGCACTAACCTGCGCACGCTCGATGCTGGCGAGCGGCAGGAAGAGATTGCGCGGATGCTATCGGGAGCGGAAGTTACTGACGAGGCGCGCGCGCAGGCGGCGCGGCTGGTGGCGGCATAGGGAAAAGCGTTATGACAATGTGGATGGTGCGTGCCGGCCAAGGTGGGCGATTTGCGGAAGAAGCGCGGTCCAGAAAGATCGTTGGGCTTGGCTGGGAGGGTCTGGGCGATCCGAACGTCTTCCAGTCGAAATCTGATCTTATTGTTGGATTAAGGGTAGCGTATCCCGAATACAGTGATGGCACAGCCGCCTCGGCTGCGAACCAGCTTTGGCGATTCAAAACTGAACTCAAAGTTGGTGACTCCGTCATTACGTATGACAGTGGCGCTCGACATTATCTGTTCGGGGAGATTGCCAGCGACGCTATATTTTTACCTAACGATGTTGAAGAGTTCTCTTTCCAGCGGTCGGTCAAATGGAGCGATAACCCCATCAGCCGAGACATATTGTCAGACGATGCGCGAAACAGACTCGGCTCTGTGTTGACACTATTCAAAGTTCCATCAGAAATCGAGCGCGAGATGATCGCGCTTGCGAAAGGTGTTATCCTCAAACCAAAAGATATACTTTCAATGGCTGAGGAAATAGTCGATCCTTACGCCAAGATTGACGAGCTTGCTGTCCTTAAGATCGCCGATCGCATTAGCGCACTCGATTGGCAAACGATGCAGCGGTTGGTCGCCGCGTTGCTCAGGGCGATGGGCTACAAGACTGTGATCTCGCCAGATGGACCTGACCGCGGAAAGGACATTCTCGCTTCGCCGGACGGTTTTGGGTTCGAACACCCGCGCATCGTTGTCGAGGTTAAACACCGCAGAGGACAAATGGGCGCACCAGAAATTCGGAGCTTCATCGGCGGCCGTCATAAGGACGATCGTGGTCTATATGTCAGCACTGGAGGCTTTTCTCGCGAGGCCCACTATGAGGCGGAACGATCGAACATCGCTGTCAAGTTGATGAGCCTCGACGATCTTGCTCGGGCGGCAATCGAGTATTACGAACATTTCGACAGCGAGGGCAAGGCGATCCTTCCGCTTACTCGCCTCTATTGGCCGGCATGACTGAAGCTGAAGCCGCCAATCGCCTCATGCGTCTCGCACGCGAGATTGCGCGGCATAATCGGTTGTATCATGATCGCGATGCGCCTGAGATTTCGGATGCGGACTATGACGCGCTTGTTGCGGAGAATGCCGCGCTTGAGGCGCAATTTCCGCATCTTGTGCGCGACGATTCGCCTGCGAGGGCGGTGGGTGCAGCGCCGACCTCCGCGCTCGCCAAGGTCACGCATGCCAAAGCCATGCTCAGCCTCGATAATGCGTTCAGCGATGAGGACGCGGCCGAGTTTGTTGCGCGGGTGCGGCGGTTTTTGAACCTCGCCGACGACGAACCCGTGGCGCTGACGGCCGAGCCCAAGATCGACGGGCTGTCCTGCTCGCTGCGCTATGAGCGCGGCGTGCTGGTGCAGGCAGCGACGCGCGGGGACGGGGCGATCGGCGAGGATGTGACGCCCAATGTCCGCACGATTGACGACGTGCCGCAGACGCTCAGCGGTGCCGTGCCTGACGTGTTCGAGGTGCGCGGCGAAGTTTACATGGCGAAGGCCGATTTTCTCGCGCTCAACGTGCGGCTGGCGGGCACGCGCGTGTTCGCCAACCCGCGCAATGCGGCGGCGGGATCACTGCGGCAGAAGGATGCGCGCGTAACGGCGGAGCGGCCGCTGCGCTTCCTCGCGCATGGTTGGGGCGAAGCCTCGGCGCTGCCCGCCGATACGCAGTTTGGCGTGATGGCGGCGATCGCGGCCTGGGGACTGCCGGTGAGCGACGCGCTCGTGTGCGCGGACCTTGACGGCGTGCTCGCGCATTATCGCCATATCGAGGCGGACCGCGCCGATCTGCCCTTCGATATCGACGGCGTGGTTTACAAGATCGACCGGCTCGACTGGCAGGCGCGGCTGGGCTTTGTGTCGAAAGCGCCGCGCTGGGCGATCGCGCACAAGTTTCCGGCCGAGCGCGCGCAGACGACGCTCATCGCGATCGACATTCAGGTCGGGCGGACGGGCAAGCTGACCCCGGTCGCGCGGCTCGCGCCGGTGACGGTGGGCGGTGTCGTCGTCACCAACGCGACGCTGCACAATGCCGACGAGATCGCGAGACTGGGCGTGCGGCCCGGCGACCGGGTGAGCCTCCAGCGCGCGGGCGGCGTGATCCCGCAAATCGTTGAAAACCTCACGCGCGATGAACCGCGCGACGCATTCGTGTTTCCGGCGGTGTGCCCGCAGTGCCAGTCAGACGCGGTTGCAGAGGCGGGCGAGGTCGATATCCGGTGCACCGGCGGGCTGATCTGCCCGGCGCAGCGGATCGAACGGCTGAAGCATTTCGTCAGCCGCGGCGCGCTCGACATCGAGGGGCTCGGCGAGAAGACCATTGTCGAGTTTTTCGAGCTAGGTTGGCTGCACAGTCCGGCGGATATCTTCCGGCTGAAGGCGCATCGCGACGCGTTACTGTTGCGCGAGGGGTGGAAGGCAAAATCGGTCGAGAACCTGCTCGCGAGCATCGAGGCGAAGCGCACGCCCGATCCGATCCGCTTCCTGTTCGGCATCGGTATTCGCCATGTCGGCGCGGGCACGTCCAAGGATCTGGTTCGCGCGTTCGGCACGGTCGAGCGCATCGCCGAGGTGGCGCAGCATGACGATGCAGTGACTGAGCTATCGGCCGTCGATGGCATGGGCCCGGTGGTCGCGCAGGCGCTGGTCGATTTCTTCCATGAAGAGCACAACCGCGCGGTGTGGGACGATCTGCTGCGCGAAGTTGCGCCCCCGGCCTATGTCTCGAACGTCCGCGCATCGCCCGTGACAGGCAAGACGATCGTCTTCACCGGCAGCCTCGAAACCATGAGCCGCGACGAGGCCAAGGCGCAGGCCGAGGCGCTGGGCGCAAAGACCGCAGGCTCGGTCAGCGCGAAAACCGATCTCGTGGTGGCCGGGCCGGGTGCGGGATCGAAACTGAAAAAGGCTGCTGAACTCGGTATCGAAGTGATCGACGAAGCGGCGTGGGCAGCGATTGCGAGTGCCGTGTCAGGCTGATAGCACAGTGCATCGCCCGGTGACGGGCTGGCCTGTTCAAGAGGATCGCTCATGCTCAAGCATTGTTTTGCCGTTGCTGTGTCAGTAGCTGCGCTGGTTGCGGCAACGCCCCTTATTGCCAAAGCCCAAGCGGCGAGCGCGGCTGCGCCCGCCACGCCCGAACTCGGCAGCTGGGGTGTCGATCTCACCGGGCGCGATCTTTCGGTGCGGCCCGGCGACGATTTCTGGCGGCATGCCAATGGCGCGTGGGACAAGCGCACCGAGATTGCGCCCGACCGGACGTCGACCGGCTCGTTCGTTTCGCTGAGCGACCGGTCCGAAGCGCAGGTGCGCGCGATCGTCGAGGATGTGGCGAAAACCAGCGGGGCACCCGGCTCGCCCGCGCAGCAGATCGGCGACATGTATGCCAGCTGGATGGATATCGCCGCGATCGAGGCGCGCGGGACCGCGCCGCTCGCCCCCTGTCTCGCCCGGATCGCCGCAGTGAACGATCGCGCCGGGCTGATCAAATTGCTAGGCAGCCGCGATTTTTCCGGACCCGTCGGCATCGGCATCACGATCGATCCGGGAAACCCCGACCGCTACATAGCGGGGACCGCGCAGGCGGGTATCGGCATGCCCAACCGTGACTTCTATCTGAAGACCGACGGGAAGTTCCCGGCGTTCCAGGTGGCTTACAAAGCCTATATCGCGCAAATGCTGACGCTCGCAGGCATCAGCGATGCGGCGGCGAAGGCCGAGCGCATTTATGCGCTGGAAAGCCGGATCGCGACCGCGCACTGGACGCCCGAGCGATCACGCGACGTGACGCAGAGTTTCAACCCGATGACCCGCGCTGAACTGGTCGCGCTCGCGCCGCAGTTCGACTGGCCGGTGCTGCTGACCGATCTGGGCTTGGGCGCCCTCGATACGATCGTCGTGCGTCAGACGAGCGCAATTGCCGATGCGGGCAAGCTGCTTGACAGCGTGCCGCTCGCGACGTGGAAAGACTATCTGACCTTCCACTTCATCAACGACAATGCGGCGAACCTGCCCAGAGCGTTCGACGAGGCGAACTTCGCTTTCTTTGGCAAGACGCTGCGCGATCAGCCGGTGCAGCGCGATCGCTGGAAGCGCGGCGTGGCGTTGGTCGGCGCGGGGCTCGGCGAGGCGATCGGACAGCTTTACGTGGCGCGGCATTATCCGCCGACAAGCAATGCCAAGATGGCCGAGCTGATCGCCGATCTGCGCGCCAGTCTCGAAGAGCGGATCAAGACCAACAGCTGGATGGATGCGCCGACGCGCGCCGAGGCGCTCAACAAGCTCGCCTCGTTCGATCCGCGCATCGGCCATCCGGCCAAGTGGATCGATTATGCGCCGCTCGCCGTGACGCGTGACGATCTGTTCGGCAATGCGCTGCGCGCGCGCCGGTTTGCCTGGGATCTGCAGCTTTCGCGCCTGCCCAAGCCGGTGGATCGCGGCCTCTGGGTGATGACGCCGCAGACGGTGAACGCGTATTACAGTCCGCTGACCAACCAGATTACCTTTCCGGCCGCGATCCTGCAGCCGCCTTTCTTCGATCCCAATGCTGACCCCGCAGTGAACTATGGCGGGATCGGCGCGGTCATCGGTCATGAGATCGGGCACGGCTTCGACGATCAGGGCCGCCGCTTCGACGCGACCGGGCGGCTGCGCGACTGGTGGACCCCCGAAGCCGCCGCCAATTACCAGAAGCGCGCCGATGCGCTCGGCGCGCAGTTTAGCGCGATCGAGGGGCTGCCAGGGCTCTTCATCAACGGCAAGCTGTCGATGGGCGAGAATATCGGTGATCTCTCGGGCCTCGAAATGGCCTATGGCGCGTGGCGGCGTTATGTCGCGAAATACGGCGAGCCGCCGGTGAAGGACGGGCTCTCCGGCGACCAGCGCTTCTTCCTTGCCTTTGCGCAGATCTGGCGCGGGAAGCGGCGCGAGGGGGCGCTGCGCGAGCAGCTGATCAACGGGCCGCACAGCCCCGAGTTCGCGCGCGGCAATGCTGTCCGGAACGCCGATGCCTGGTATAAGGCGTTTGACGTGAAGCCCGGCGACAAGATGTATCTGCCGCCCGAGGCCCGCGTCAAAATCTGGTAGCGCGCATCACGCCGTCGGCAATCGGGCTCCAGCGCGGGGCACGGACACCGGCGGCGCGCAGTGCATCGGCGGTCCAGACGTTGCAGGTGTAGAGCGCATGATAGCGCCCGCGCGCAGCATGAAAACTGTCGTGCGTGCCGTAGCCGCCGAGCGTCTCGGGCATCGCGGCGAAATGCGCATCGATGAAGGCGGCGAGGCGGCGGTATTCGGCGGGGCGCAAGGTCAGCGGGCGGATGCTGTCATCGGGCATGAAATCGCGCCAGCGATCAACGTGTAGCACGGTGCGGCCGCTGCCCACGAGCGCGGCGAGCGCGGTGCCGGGGCGCACGTCGCGCCAGGTCGGCGTTTCGAGATAGAAACGCCGGTCTCCCCAGCCGATCAGCAGCCAGCGCGTCTCGGGCGTGACTGTAACCCGCCCGCGCCAGTCCACGCCTGCGGCGGCCACGGGAACGAGGATCCCCGTATGCACGCCGTTGCTCGCGACAAAGATGCGCACCCCCTCAGCGGGCGGCCGCCAGTCTGCATTGCGCATCCAGTGGCTGCCGATGCCCGCTGCGGCGAGATAGCCGCCCAGCGGCGCGAGCACTGATAGTGCGACCGCGCGCCGCCAGCGTCTTTGCCATGCCATGCGCGCCGGTGTAGAGTTTCGCGATGGCCGATGCCAATCTTGAGCGACCGCCCGATGCCGCGCCCGACTGGACGGTTCCGCAGAACTGGGCGCGCTACGCTGCCGAAGACCATGCCGTGTGGGACACGCTGTTTACGCGGCAAGTGGCGCTGCTGCCAGGGCGCGCCTCGGAAGCGTTTCTGCGCGGGCTCGATGTGCTCAAGCTCTCGAAGCCCGGCATTCCCGATTTCGTCGAGCTTTCGGAGCGGCTGACCGCGCTCACTGGCTGGCGCGTCGTCGCGGTGCCGGGGCTGGTGCCCGATGACGTATTTTTCGATCATCTCGCCAACCGCACGTTCGTTGCGGGCAACTTCATTCGGACGGCCGATCAGCTCGATTATCTGCAGGAGCCCGACGTTTTTCACGATGTCTTCGGCCATGTGCCGATGCTCGCCGATCCGGTGTTCGCGGACTACATGGTCGCTTACGGGCGCGGCGGCCAGCGCGCGGGCGGGCTCGGCGCGCTCAAGCGGCTCGCGCGGCTCTACTGGTATACCGTCGAGTTCGGGCTGATCGAGGAAGCGGGTGGGTTGCGCATCTACGGCTCGGGCATCGTCTCGAGCCACGGCGAGTCGATCTTCGCGCTCGACGATCCGAGCCCCAACCGCATCGGCTTCGACCTGTGCCGCGTGATGCGCACCGATTACCGCATCGACGATTATCAGCAGAGCTATTTCGTGATCCCGAGCTTCGAAGCGCTCCTGCGCACGACGATCGAAAGCGACTTCGCGCCGCTCTACGCCGCGCTCGATGCCCTGCCCGATTACGGCGTGGCCGACGTGGCGGCAGGGGACCGGGTGTTCACGCGGGGAACGCAGGGGCGGTTGGGGGCCTGAGGGTAACGAACTGCACCATTTTTCCTGCGACTTTTTTCACTTGTCATGGGCTAGTCAAATTCTGATACGATACAAAGCCGGGTTGGCGGTGCGGATGCGTTCAATGCAAACGGTGGTAAAGTTGGGGTTTGTGCTCATCGTAGCAACTCCAGGTCATTTATTGGCGGCAGCCAAGAGCGCCACGCCACCGCAGAGATCAAACGCTATTCGTACTGAAGTGCTGCCGCCGCTCAAGGAGCCGATCGAATATTCCAAATTGGTAGCGCCACCCGAACCCGGTGCGCGGCGGATCAATGACGCCGAAATCAAAGCTGTGCTTGACCGGTTCAAGGGCTCCATCGGCCTCGACCGTGGTCACCCCGACGTAGGCGGATTGAATGAACCCTATGTGCCGGGGGGCCGGTGGAGCGCTGGGGCGTTCATTATTGATGGATACATCCTCTTACGTGGCACATGGTTCATCAAACACGATCATCTGTGCCATTTTGTTGAGTATGGTAGCGCGCTGAGGCGTTATAGCCCTATTTTCAAGGATCCGCGTGACGGATCTCGCTTTGAGGTCCGCTACACACGCACCTTTTGCCGAACTGTTTGGCAGAGCGCCGATGACAGACGCTGGATCATGTCGAATTATCTTTATGGCGACCTGTCCGGGCCACTCATTCACTATCGCATCAAATAAACAAAGGCACCTTTATGGCAGGCATTTTGGATCGCGTCACGACCACGGACTTTGCCGATGGTGGAGCGCAGGCAAAAAGTGTATTTCTGGCGATCTAAAAGGGGTCAGCGCGCACGGCGATCGACAATTGGCTGAGGACGAATCCAGGAAGGAACATTGAATTAAAGTTTCAGCCAGGTGATGCATCTGTTGATCGAGCCACAAACATCATCAACATTGATTTCGCGCTTGGGAATGGAGCAAATTATCTGAGCCGCGACGGTAAAGTCTATCCGATCAGGCCGGAGTTCATTCTCGCGCATGAGATTGGCCATCTCACCAGCCGCCTTCGTGACGATTGTACGGCAACAGACTTGGCTGGTGCGAATGTGCGTCTGGTCAATCCATGGCTTACGCAACTCGGCATCCCGCAAGATCTTACATATCTGACGCGTCAGAATAGCGACGTAAATGTGTTGCGTGCGGGTGCAAGCTACACCGATGGAAAGACGGTTGTGGCGGGCCTTTTCGATAATCTCGTGCAAACAAATCCAGTCAACGGCGCAACGGTCGACACGGGCAACTTCGACTTTTCAGCGTTCAAAGGCGCGATCGTCGCCATCGGCAGCGGAGCCGACAACAGCTATACAGGGACCGCTTTCGCTGACTGGCTTTATGGCAACGGCGGAGTGGATACTCTTAAAGGCGGTGGAGGCAACGACCATATCTGGGGTGACGATCGCTTCGATCCAATTGTGAGCGGAGACGACGTAATTGAAGGCGGCGCGGGCAATGACAGGATCGATGCAGGACCCGGCAATGACGAGGTCGATGGGGGCACTTACAACGATACCATCAGCGGCGGCGACGGCAACGACACGCTCAAGGGTGGCACCGGAAACGACGTGATTTCTGGCGATGGTGGCGACGATTATCTGATCGGCGGCACAAAGGACGACACGCTGTATAGCGGAGCTGGCCCCCGCAATACGCTTGAGGGCGGTGATGGCAACGATACGATCATCTTTGCAAGTGGCGGTGGCTATGTCGAAGGCGACAAGGGGAATGATACGATTGATATCCGCCAAAAAACTGACCCTGTTTCGATTCGATATTTGTCCTCGATTGGCGCAGATGTCATTGTCAACGACCTGAGCTTTGATTCAACGTCGATGAATGCAACAAACTTTGGCGCATACTTTGATATGGCTCGAAGCAATATGCTGAGCCAGATCGACTTTGCTAACATTCCTCTGGCCAGAGGTTCACTCATCTGGCAGATTAATACCGTAATCCCTATCATGGACGATCCTGGCCAACCTTTTTGGATTTACGGTGGGGTTATGATAATCCAAATTATTGGTAGTAGTGCGAGCTTGGAAAGTGTTTCTCTCGGGACTATAATTGGAGGCTCGACCTACTACGATATTCTCTCGGGAACTGAGAGTAGAAATGACTATCTCTAATTTGTGAATCTTCCTCAACTCATTTTTGCTGGGACAGCAGTCGGTGGTGATGAGGGCGTCGGGTATAACATTTCAATCATCGCAGGCAGAGGCGGCTCCAACGCGTCAATGCAATCAGCGCCTGGCACCGAACATGGAAGTCACAGCGCATTTGATCGAGCTCACCTACCGAGCGACTATGGCGCGATTGCTGAAGTTTCATTTTACGACACCGCATTTACAATTCTGCAGCCGCCGCTCGTCGATTACATGTTCGCTTGAGGCTGAAACGTCATCACAGATTACCGTAACAGGAGTTACGGTGACAGTTTACTTTATTCCGTGAATGCGGCTCACGTTCTAGGGACATGAATAAAATGGCACCGTAACCTGCAGTCCACGACGCGCTCGACGCGCTGACTGATGAAAGCGTCGTGGACGTGGCGGAGGGAGAACGCGAATTTACCCAGGTGACGTATGGAAAGCAGCGGCGGGCCAATTGAGCCGGGGCGGATGTCAGGTCACAGCGCTCATCAGCTTGGGAATGTTGCCGATCGCCGCCATCGCACTGGTCCCGATGCGCTTGATCATGGCAATTTTCTCAGGCTCATCGGGGCGAACGCTTGCGATCATGCGGCCGAAGCCGTCGAGGCGGCAGTCGTGAATCCACGCGCGCACCGCCGCGTTCTGGCTCCACGCCCCCTGATTGAGCAGGTTGACGCGGCTGGCGGCGGGGTATTCCTCGACGCCGTCGGGGAGCGGCACGGTCATCCCCAGTGCGTTCTTGGTCGCGTCGTCGTCGAAATTGGCTTCGAGAAATGCGGTGAGTGCGGCGCTGAAAGCCGGTTGCGGCATGCGGATCATCTGCAGCGTGATCCGCCGCCCGTTAAACTGCGGGATTGCGGGGCGCCGCTCGACGGCCGAGGCAGTGCAATCGATGTAGAGCGCGCGCCCTGCGACCGGCACGATTCCGCCGCCGAGCGTCATCCCGGCGCTGTAGATCGCCGAAACGCGGCCCAGGCGCACCACGTTGCGGACCGTGCGCAGCAGGTCAACTTCGCCCTGCGCGATTGTCGCATAATGAAACATCGCCGGGCGAACGGCAGGGTCGATCCGCAGCATCACGCCCGCGCGCTCGAGCTGGAGGAACAACTCGTCGACATCACTGGCCTGCGCGAGCGCGTCCATGATCGCCAGTTGCCCGCCAATCGTCTGATCGAAAAATTCACCGCCGGGCTGCGTGGTATGCCGGTTGAGCAACCAGCTGTCGCGTGGGCAGACCCAGTGGATCGCATCGGCATCGGCGCCCGAACGCAGCAGCCAGACAATGACGTCCATCGCCGTCTTGCCTGCGCCTAGCACGACGAACCGCTCGGGCTGCTCGGCCTCGCGTTCGAAGACATGCGGCAGCGCGTTGGGCGCGATAACGCGGACGCCTTCGCCGATCCGGAATTTGGGCGTGTGCGTCGACGGCACCGTGGTCCCGTAATAAGTTGCATCGACCGTCTTGCGACTGACGATGGCGGTGGTCTCGCCCCCGTTCACGCAGGAGCGGATGCGCCCGGTACCGTCGCCATTGTCGTGATAGTCGCTCAAAGGATGATAGGAGACGCGGCCGCTCGGCAACAGGCGCTGCTGCATTACCTGCTCGAAGTAAGCGCTGACCTCGGTGCCGCTGGCGAGTTCGAGATAGCCCGCATTCGGCCCGCTGGCATCGATCCGCCCGCTGCCGAGCGGCAGCGACGCGACCCCGTAAAAGGCCGAAGGCTGGTGCAGCGCGACAAACGGATAGGCGTCGTTCCAGTGCCCGCCGGGCTTGGCGTGCCGATCGACGATGGCAATACGCGCATCGCTCTGTTCGAGCAGCGTATCGGCAAACGCCAGCCCGACCGCGCCGCTGCCGATGATCAGATAGTCCGCGCGCACCTCGATCATTTTTCTCTCCCGGCTGACGGCTAACCCGTCGCTTCCGCTGGCTTGACATTCGCATTGCCTGCTGCTGCCGTCCCGCATTTCATGCAGTAGCGGAAGAACGACAGTTTGCGACTTTCGCAGCGGGCGCAATGGTCGAACAGGTTCATCCCGCAATGCACGCAGAAATCGGCGAGGATGTCGCCCGTGGTCGCAACCGCGCGCTCGCAGCCAGGGCAGACGCCCGACGACATTTTCTTGAGCGCGTCTTCGTAGCGGATCGATTGCT
Organism: Sphingomonadaceae bacterium; assembly: GCA_046153865.1. Classification (GTDB taxonomy): domain Bacteria; phylum Pseudomonadota; class Alphaproteobacteria; order Sphingomonadales; family Sphingomonadaceae; genus Sphingomonas_O. Next base: position 22,249 of record JBJXFA010000017.1, on the reverse strand, counting down.
TGCGCTCGACCTCGGCTTGTTGCTCGACGACCGCGCGCGTCGCGAGATAGTGGCGCATCCAGCGGATCGCATAATGGCTGCCGACCAGCGTGAGCACGATGCCGACAACCGTTTGCACATAGCCGCCCCAGCTCGGCAGATATGGCACGAGCTCGAAGAAAAAGGCATAGACCGCAAAGATCACAAAGCCGCGCATCAGCGGCCAATATTCGCTCTTGCGCTGTTTCAGGACGAACCAGCCCGCGAGCACGAGCAGCGGCAACGTGACAAGCAGGCGCAGGCCGAAGACGAACAGCTCCGAGCGGAACATCGCGGTTTCAAATTCGCCCCGCGCGCCGTCTTCGAGACCGCTACGCCGCGCGTCGACTGCGCTCAGCGCATTGTCGATCGCCAGCCGCTCGGCGTTGATGCCCTCGCTGACCTTCTCGGCGTCGCGCACCGACGCTGACAGCGCATCGAGCTGGCGCGTGCGCGTGATCACTTCAGGATCCTGCGCGGGATCGGTCGTTGCCTGGCGCGTGCCGATCCAATTGTCATATTGCTGCTTTGCCGCGTCGTATTCGGCGCGAGCCGCGGTGGTTTTCAGATCGGCAGCATCGCTGCGTGGTGTGAGCGCCGCGCGCTTTTGCTCGAGCGCCGTCCGATCGGTGCGCACCTTCTCCAGCGCTGCCGGATCGATGAACTGCGAGATCTCGACAGGCTGAGTCGCCAGCGGCAGGTCGCTGATGACAAGCTGGCCCAAACCCATGAGGAAACCCGCAAAGATAAGCGAGACGATCCACATGATGACCGAGAATAGCTTCTCGGGAACGCGCAACACCTTGAACATGGATCCCCCAATCCTGTTTCAGCGCGAATGGCGCGTTGGTTTAATGCCGGTGCGAAGGCTTCAGCCGGTAACGGTGGCCCTCGAACGCGTCGAAAATGCCCGGGATCGCCGGATGATCGACCGGCTCCTCGCTGTCATCGACGATCAAGTTCTGCTGGCTGACATAGGCGACATAATTGCTGTCCGCATTTTCGGCGAGCAGATGGTAAAAGGGCTGGTCCTTGGCGGGGCGGATCGCCTCGGGGATGGCTTCATACCATTCCTCGCTGTTGGCAAAGACCGGATCGATATCGAACACGACGCCGCGGAAATCGAAATGCCGGTGCCGCACGACATCGCCGATTCCGAACCTAGCATGCGCGATTTGAGGAAGGGCCGGTTGTCCGACCGGAGGCGACTGCATGACCATTCTCCCAATCTAGGGCTTTTTGACCGATGCACAAGCCGCGAGCGTACAAGCGCCTTGGCAAGTTCGACACGCTTCGCTATGCGCGCCGCTTCGTCCTTTCCTGGCAGCCATACGCGCTGCCCCCTCTGCGGAGAGGTGGCTGAGTGGTCGAAAGCACCGCACTCGAAATGCGGCGTGCCCGTGAGGGTACCCAGGGTTCGAATCCCTGCCTCTCCGCCAGTATCCGATAACGCGACGATCGGTTACGGTGCCGCATGGCCGGGGAAACAGCAGCTGCAACGCTCGTGGGTCTGACAGCGGTGATTGCGCAGACTTTCGCTTGCGATGAGGCATTGGCGACGCTGGTTGCCGCGCAGGCGCGCCTCCGGCACTGGCCGCAACGGGCGACCATGATCGGTGCGGGCGAGCGGTTCGACGCCATATTGCTCATCGTCGCGGGGCGCGCGCGCTTGCTCGCCTATGGCATCGATGGCCGTGTTGTCATGGTGCAGGATTTTGCGGTGGGCGATCTGATCGGCGAAGGGGCGCTGATCGATGAAGGCGCAGCCGGGGGCGAGATCGTGGCGACCGAGAGTGTCGATGCCGGGAGCATCGCGACGCCGGTGTTCATCGGTCTTATGTCAAACCACGCCTGCATTGCCCTTGCCGTGTCGCGGCTGCTCGTGACCCGGCTGAGCATGGCGACGCGGCGGATCGTGGAGGGGGCAACGCTGTCGGCGGTCGGGCGCATTCATGCAGAGGTGCTGCGGGCGGCGCGCGCGAGCGAGGCGATGACGATTTCCCCGCTCCCCGTCCTCGCCGAACTGGCGCGCGCCGTGCAGTCGACGCGCGAGACCGTGTCGCGCACGATCAGCGCGCTCGAGAAGCGCGGGATTGTGCGGCGCACCGGCGATGCGCTGATCGTGGTCGCGCCGCATCGGCTCGAGGAACTGATCTACTGATCGGTGCGCGCGGCCAGCGCGAACAGCCTGATCGCCTCGACCTCGCCAATCGGCTCGGCGCGGGGCGGTCTGCCGGAACCGGTCATTAATGCGGTCGCGAACGACTCGCTCGCCGTCAGCGTGCCGGGGAGCGCGGCATGGGCGATCTGCAACAGTTCGGTAACGCTGCGGCCGACGATGGCGGCGGGATCGGCGAGCCGGTGAACCAGCCCGTAATGGGCGGCGATCCGCAGCGGATATTCGGCGGTCGCGGACGCTAGCAACGGTGCAGCATAGGCCCACGCAGCCTCGGGTGCCTCAAACGCCACGATCCGCGCATTGCCAACAGGCAGCGTGAGGTCGGGCCTGATGCTGCTTGCGTGCAGCAGGTCGTGCAACGGCGCGATCGCTGAATCGAGCGCTTCGGCGAAGCCACCGTCGTCGAGCGTATCGACGCCGGCCAGCGCGATATGCAGCATGGCCGCCAGCCGCCGGTCGGGTCGGCCCTCGGGCGCGCGCCGCGCTGACGCAACAACCGGGGTTGTGCGCGGTGCGACAAGGACGTTCTGCTCGCGACCGCTCTGCGCCCAGCGCTCGCCATCGCGCGCGGTTCCGCGCCCTTCGCCGTAGCGCCCCGGGCCATCATCGACGACGAGGAGCTGCAGCGCGCTGCTTTCGAGAAGGTGCGCATTGAGCACGGCTGCACCCATGGCGAGATCGGCGGCCAGGCCGGTCGCAACGGGCTCGTACCCGCCCGACGCGCTGGTCGCTGCGCGCACATCGGTCGCTGCGGCGAGGCAGGCATCGAACCGGCGTGTCCAGTCCGCGCCATATGGCGCGACCGACTGGGCGACGAACGTATCGACCGCCGTGGGCAGAATCACGTGCAGCGCGGCTCCGGCGCGGATCAGTGTTTCGGCAATGACGATGTCTGACCCCGCCGCGAGGGCACCGTAACCAAAGCCGACGCCTGCCCGGTCGATTTCGGTCATAACGCCATCGGTCAGCGCGCGATGCTCGTCGGCGGCGATGGCCAGATGTCCGGCGTAGTGCATCGACCGCGGCGGGCGAAAGCGATCGAGCCAGTCCGCGTCCTTGCCTTGGGCCGCAAGGATCAGTCCGCATTGCCGTAGCGTCGAGGCATGATCGGCCCAGCCCGCCGGATCATGCTCGATGGCCGTGCCGAGCCACGCTTGTGCCGCCAATCGGTCTCCGCGCAGCAACTCGGCCTCGGCGCGCGTCGCGGCCATATAATAGGGTGTCTCTGCAATATCAGGCGCAGTCTCCATCCATGCGAGCAGCGCGGTGGCGATTTCGGCGGCGCGTTCGGGCGCGCCCGCAAGCAGGGTCAGTGTCGCCACGTTAATCGCGGTATAGGGTTGCGGCACGAGCGCGTCGGCGGCGGCATAGGCGCTGGCCGCGTCGGCAAAAAGCGTGACGCGCTGGTCGGCCGCGCTGGCGAGCGCACGGTCCTTCAACAGCCGCCCTTTGACGGCAAGCGCACCGGGATCGCCGGCCAGCGCCCCGAGGCCTGCGCTTTCGAACAGCGACCACGCATGGCCAAGCGCGCCTGCGCGGGCTGCCGTGATGATGGCGGGAAGTGCTTGCGCACGGGGCGAGGGGATCATCATACCAACCATGATCGGCAGCCGCAGTGCGCGCAAGCGAAAGGACCCTGCCAGCCTTGCTGACAGGGTCCGTTGCGGGCGTTCACTTCAGCGGGTGATCGGGCCGTCGACGGCGGCGATCTGCTCGCGGGTGGGCACCTCGCGCTGCGCGACCTGGGCGCGGGCTTCGGCGACCGCATCGTTGTAGCACTTGCGCTGGGCTGAGATGTGCTTGAGCGTTCCTTCAGCAGCTGACCGGCAAACCTGCTTTGCGGCACTGTGGATGCGCTGGTCAACCAGCTCCCGGCCCTCGGTCGAGTTGAGGTCGTAGCCTTTCAGGGAAATTTCCGCCTTCGGAACGCTGTCGTTAGCGAGGACGGGGGCGGTCATCCCGACGCCTGCGATGGCGAGCGAGAGGGCGAGGGTCGCGTTGGCGATGATCGAACGGTTGGTCATGGTCGTCTCCTGTTTGCGTGCCGTGGTGGCAGAACCGGAATTAGGCCGGGGCGACCGGCGGCACGCGTGACGGCCGTCACGGCCCGAATTTTTTTCGTTGGGTAGTTTGCGACGCAGACGAAACGCGCGGATGACTTTTGGCGGAGCGGGTGACATGATGACCGACACTGGGGGGCATGAGCAGATGGCCGACATCGCTGACACGCCGATCACGGTGTTTCTGAGCTATGCGCGTGCCGATCGTGCGATTGCTGAAAAGATCGCGAATGCCTTGAAGGCGCGCGGCTGCGACGTCTGGTGGGATGCGCTGATCGAGGGCGGCGCGGTGTTCACAAAATCGATCGAAACCGCGCTCGAGGCCGCTGCTGTTGTCGTTGTCCTGTGGTCACGCACGTCGACCCAGTCGGACTGGGTGCGCGACGAAGCCGGGCGCGGGCGTGACCGCAAACGGCTCGTGCCCGTGGCGATCGACGGCAGCGAACCGCCGCTCGGTTTTCGCCAATATCATGCCATCGACTTTTCCAAATGGCGCGGCGCTGCGGAATCGGCCGAATTCGCCAGCTTGTTGCTCAGTATCGAGACGACCGCCGGGCAGAGCCCGTCGGCGGCAGCCCCCGCGCGGCAGCAGCGCACAATCGGGCGGCGCACGATGATCGCGGGTGCAGCGGCCGTGGTCGCAACCGGTGGCGGCGTGATCGCGTGGCAAACCGGGCTGCTGGGCACGGCGGCGGACACGGTGAGCAGTGTCGCTGTGATGCCGTTCGAAAATCTGAGCGGTGGCGACGACCAGAAATATTTCTCCGAAGGGCTGACGAGCGACGTCCGTGCCGCGCTGTCGCGCAACGACCAGTTGCAGGTCCTCGCATCCGCCTCATCCGAAGCCGCGCAGGAGCAGAAATGGGATGCGGTGACGGCGGCGAGGAAACTTGGCGTTGGCTTCCTGCTCGAAGGCAGCGTGCGGCGCAGCGGCGACGTGGTGCGAATTGCGGCCGATCTGATCGACGGCAAGAGCGGTTTTTCGCGGTGGTCCGCCACGTTCGATCGCCAGATCACCGACGTTTTTGCCGTGCAGAGCGAGATTGCCCGGATCGTGACGAACGCGTTGCTTGCGACCATCGCGACGATCGCCCCGCCGCCGGGTGGAACGACCGATGTGCCGGCCTATGAGGCGTTTCTCAAAGGGCGATCGCTGTTCTTCAATGGCGGCGATGAGGCGAGTGACCGCGCCGCGCTTGCACTGTTCGATGCGGCCATTGCGGCCGATCCGAAGTTTGCCGACGCCCATGCGATGCGCGCGCGTTCCTTGTCGATCATCGCTGCCGAACACGCCAAGGGTGCCGAGGTCGCGCCGTTGCAGGCCGCCGCCGTGGTTTCAGCGCATCAGGCCGTGGCGCTGGCTCCCGACATGGCGTCGGGGCATCTCGCGCTCGGCAATGCGATCTTCAATGGCCAGAAGAACGTGCTCGGCGCGCGGCCATCCTATGAGCGGGCCTATGCGCTCGGCCGGGGGGATGCCAATCTGGTGCTCGCCTATGCGCTCTATTGCGCGCGCGACGGGCAGGCTCGGGACGCCGATGATGCGGCGCAGCGCGCGATCGTGCTCGATCCGCTCAACCCGCGGACATATCGCGCGGCAGGATCGATCGCCTACGCCGCTCGCCAGTATCGCGCAGCGATCCCGCTGCTCGAGCGGGCGCTTTCGATCAACCCCAAGCTCTCGAACACCCACTTCTACATCGGCAATTGCCGCTACATGCTCGGTGAATACGCCGCCGCCCGCGCGGCCTTTGCCAAGGAACCGCAGGCGATGTTCCGCCATTATGGTCTGGCGATCGCCGAGCATCGGCTCGGGAACGCGGCTGCGGCGAAGAGGGCCATGGCGCTGCTGATCAGCGAGGTTGGTGACAGTGCACTCTATCAGCAGGCCGAAGTTCTGGCGCAATGGGGCGACGTCGTCAGCGCGCTGACCGCGCTCGAGCGCGCCCGGGTCGTCGGCGATTCGGGGCTAACGTATCTGAAGATCGATCCCATGGTCGATCCGTTGCGGAAAGAGCCGCGTTTCGTCGCGCTCTACAAGACGCTGAACTTTGGATAAGCAATTGTTGACGCTACCAAAGCCTAACGACTTGTGCGACGAATGACGTGGGATCAACCAAGGAGAGCAGCATGATCACCGGTGGCACGCCCGTAACCGACGAATCTGAAAACGAAATCGAAGACGAGGATGACATCGAGTCCGAAGGCGGCGACGAGCAACAGGGCGACGGCGACGATCGTGGAGGCGGCGACCAGCGTGGAGGCGGCGACCAGCGTGGTGGTGGCGACCAGCGCGGCGATGGCGACGTGCGCTAAGGCAGCGCGCTAATCCACTTCCCGTATCGAGGGATCGGCCGCCCTCGCGCGGCCGATCCAGTCGAGATAGCTCGCGGCGTCGATGCGCATATACACCCCCGGCGCATCGGGGCGCGCGCATCCGTCGCCCCAGCTGACCACGCCGACAAGGACGGGCTCACCAAAGGTCTTGACCAGCGGCCCACCGCTGTCGCCCTGACAGGCATCCTTGCCGGGCGCGCCTGCGCACAGCATGTCAGGCGTCGTGCGCCCCCGATAAACCGGTACGGTATCGCATGCGATCACGCGCATGTCGGCCTGCAGGAGTTCGACCGAGTTGCGGCCCTGACGCGCGGTTTTGCCCCATCCGGTTGCCGTGACCGGCGTGCCGGCATCGATCGCTGCGTCGTCGTCATCGCTGCCGTTCAGACGGATGATGTCGATCGGCCCGCCAAAGGCTTCGTTGGTGTCCGTATCGGCAACATAATGCACCAGCGCGATATCGTTGAAATTCCGCTGCTTGTCATACCGGCGATGCGTCACGTACCGGTCGATCCGGTAGGACACGCCGTCATCGAGTTCGAGATCGCGCGCGCCGAGGCGGATGCGGTAGCCCTTGGCGATCATGTCGGGAAACAGGCAGTGGGCCGCCGTCAGCACCCAGCCTTCGGCGATCAGCGAGCCGCCGCAGCGATGCGCGAGCTCCCACGGGTCCTTTTCGGCGCGTTCGGCCTCCGAATAGGCTTCGGGCGGCGACGGCGAATAGATTTGCGCCTGCCAGGGCGCGCCGAACTGCAAGGCGCGGTCTTCCTGTGCCCGGGATGCGACCGGCGAGCCGACTAGGGCTGCGAACACGATAGCGGACGTGAAACGCATCAGCTTTCCCCCTTGCCTGCTGCCGGGGATACGCCGCTTGCCCGGCGCGTCAATGCTCAGCGTTGCGATTTACGCGGAAACGCAACGGTGTATAGTTGCGCGCATCGGGGGAAACGCCTGCCATGACATTGCGCGGCCAACGGATTTGCAAGTGCCTGCTGGTCGTCATGCTGACGGCAGCCGTCGGTGGATGCGCATCGCGTGACGAAACGGCTTCGGTAACAATGCCGCCGCCCCCACCACCGCCGCCCCCACCACCGCCACCGCCGCCACCGCCGCCGCCTGTTGAAGGCGGAGGCGAATTGCCTGAAATTGGTGGAGGCGGTGGGTCACCGCAGCCGGTTGGATCGGGGCGACCGGTCGGGCGTCTCGATCCTGCGCGGCCCAGTCCTGTCGGCGTGGCAACAGGATCAGGTGGGGAGTCGATAGCAGCGGGGACCAGGCCACCGTTGTGCGCGATTACTCGAACACGCGTATCGGCGTCCGTCTGCAGCGACCTGACCGAGCAGGCGGCGCTCACGCAGGCCGGGGTCGATGCTGCGCCAACCCGAATCACGCTGAAGCTCAAGCAGCCATTCACCTATACCTACAGCATCGGGGGCAGAGGCAGCGAGGCCGTGATCCGCCGCAATGTCGAAAACGGGTCGGGCGCGATCACGCAAGGGACGGTTGCTTTCGGCCATTTCAATTATGCGCGGCTGACGGGCGACGGCACCATCAAGATCGAGCCGCTCGACAGCGAAGTGCAGGACACGGTCGCCAACCCGACGCCCGTCTGGCGCTGGACGCTGACCGCGATGGAGCCGGGACCGCGCCGTCTTGCGCTCGATGCCGGCGTCGAACTGCGTGCTGAAGCCGCGCCGCCGGTGCGCCTCGGCCAGAATTCGAAGCGGATCGACGTTGCAGTCGAGGTGCCTGCGATCGAGCAGATTTCGCGGTTCGCCGACACGGCTGACACGGTGATGGGCATTTCGACCGATTTGCTGAAGCAGCTTGCCATCCTGCTGGGGGCGGCCGGTGCGGTGCTCGCGGCTTATCGCGCGCTGTTCGCTAAGAAAAAGGCGGACGCGACGTCGTGACCGTTTCAGAATGGCTGCCGCGCCCGACGCTGGCCGTCGGTATCACCGGTCATCGCCCTGACCGACTTGGCGAAGACACACACGACACGCTGGCGAGTGCCGTCTCGGAAGTGCTCGCCGCGATCGAAGCTGCCGCCGCCGGACCCGATCCGGTCGCGATCCGCATGGTGTCAGCACTTGCCGAAGGGGCCGACAGCATTGCGACCGATGCGGCCGTCGCGCGCGGCTGGGCGCTGGACGTCGTGCTGCCGTTTCACCGCAACGATTACATCGCCGACTTTGCCGAAGGCGGGGTTCGCGCCGCGCATGTCGCGCAGCTCGGCCGCGCCCGCGCCGTGTTCGAACTTCCCGGAGACCGTGCTCTCGAAGATGGCGAACGGATCGCCTACGAGCGCGCCGGTCGGCTGATGCTGGCGCAAAGCGACGTGCTCGTGGCGGTTTGGGACAATGGCCCGGTGCGCGGGCGGGGCGGGGCGGCGCAGATCGTTGCCGAAGCTGTTTTGCAGGGGATCCCCGTGATCCAGATCGATCCGCAGCAGCCGGGTGCCGCGACCGTGCTTTGGGACGGACTCGAAGACGGAGAGCTTGGACAAAACTCGATCGAGACGGTGCCGCGCGGCGGACTCGATCGGCTTCCTGCGCTGCTCAAGGCTTTGGTTGCCGAGCCCGAGAGTTCGCAAGATCGCGCCGAACTCGCGCGCTTCGGGGAGAAGATCGGCGTGCGAAGGTCTGCGGGTTTTGCCTATCCGCTGCTCCTTGCCGTGATGGGTGTGCGGCCGCTGCGTGCGGATTCTGCACAGCGGACGAGCGACGCGCCTACGGATTCGACCGGCACAGCGTTTGGCGCGCGAGTCGCAACGCTGATCGACGCACGTTTTGCCCATGCCGACGCAGCCGCGACACGCTTTGCGCAGGTTTTCCGCAGCGGCTATGTCGCAAATTTTGCGCTTGCGGCACTTGCGGTCATCCTCGCGCTGCTCGGGCTGGCGCTCCCCTATGCCGTGAAACCGGTGCTCATCGCGCTCGAAGTGATCGCGATTGCCATCATTCTCGGGCTGACGCGCGTTGGCAACCGGGACGGGTGGCATCGGCGCTGGCTCGATAACCGTGCGCTGGCCGAGCAGCTGCGCTGCCTCGCGGTGCTGGCGCGCATCGGCGATCTCAACCTGCGCGCGGCGCAGAAGGGCTCTTCAGCCTGGGTCGCCTGGTATGCGCGCGCCACGGCACGCGAGGTCGGCCTGCCTTCAACGACGGTCGATGCCGAGTGGCTCGGCGCGATCAAATACGAAGCGCTGGCGCTGATCGACGGCCAGATTGCCTATCTTTCGGCCGATGCAAAGCGCATGCACCAGCTCGAACACCGACTGCACCGGCTGGGGACGATCCTGTTTCTGGCGACGGCGGCGACCTGCCTTGCGTTCCTGCTGTTCAAACTTACGTCCGCATGGCTGCCGGGCGCAAAAGCATTGGAAGGACCTCTCACAATCGCCGCGATCATCATTGGCGCGGCGCTTCCTGCGGTCGGCTCGGCAATTTACGGTATTCGCATGCAAGGCGAATTCGCCGGCATCGCGCGGCGGAACGAAGCGCTGATCGCGCGGCTCGTGGCGCTAAAGGAGGTCATGACGCGCGACGCCCTGACCTTTGACACAGTGCATCGCCGCATTCGCTGGATGACCACGCTGCTGACGGGTAATCTCGAAAGCTGGCTGCAAACCTACCACGCGCGCCCGCTCGCGCTTCCTGGTTAAGCAATTGGCGAGCGAACACGATACCGCGTTTGCTCAACTTTTGATACAAAAAAGCTCGCTCCAGTTTCACAATCGACACATAGCGCTGGATAGAAGTTTTTATTTTTCTGGCGTGGCCCGATTTTTCATGAACCCAGAACAAGAACTGTTGGAAATTGTCCAACGGGTCTTTGAGTGGTCAACTTCGTTACGGCTTGTATGATTTTTGTCCAAAGAACCCGCATCAGGCTGCGCTTGAATTGATGGTTCGCATCGGAACCATCCATCGCAACGAATAGCTTGTTAAAGACCGATCGCTTCGGCAAGGGCTACGCGCCAGAGCGGGGGGCTATGGGATGTCGCTTGCCGTCGATGATGCTGAACTGAGGGATCGCGAAGCGTCGCTTCCCTCGACTCTTCATGGCGCGCTACTCGCGCGGGCACAGATGATGCACGTCAAGCGTGGGCAGATCGTCATCGCCGACGAATCGCCATCGACGGACGTGTATTTCATCGTCAGCGGATGCGTTCAGGTTTCGCTTGCCACATTACACGGCAATGAGACGATCCTGCGCGAAATGGGCGCGGGGAGACTGTTTGGCGAGCTCGCCGCCATTGATGGTCATCCCCGATCCGCCACCGTCGTTGCGTTGCAGGACAGCATGCTGGCGCAACTTTCCGCTGCGGATTTTGAGGGGTTTCTCGCAAGCTCGCCGCAAGCCAGCTTGTGGATGGTCCGCCAATTGGCAGCGCGGGTGCGCAATCTAACGCAAAAGGCGTTCGAGCTGGCAACGATGTCGGTGGGCAACCGGTTGCAAAGCGAGCTTATCCGGCTTGCCGAAATGGCGGGCATCGCCGACGATCAGAGCATGATTTCACCACTGCCAACCCACGCCAATCTGGCAGCACGGCTGGGAACGCATCGCGAGGCCGTGACGCGTGAGCTTGGCGCGCTTGCCAATGAGGGGGTGATTGCCCAGCAGGGTCGTACGCTGACCATCTATTCAGTCAGCGCCTTGCGCACGCTGCGCCGTCGAACCATGCGATGACCGAGCGGGCGTCATCAGATCTCAACGCCATGCAACGCCGGAATCTGGCGATTTTCTTTTCGGACCTGTCCGATTCGACGCGCATCGCCGCCGCCATGGAGCCCGAGGATTATGCCGATCTGCTCCAGCAGGTCCGGACACTGGCCGAACAGATCATCCCCCGGCATGGCGGCGCGATTGTTCGGATCGACGGGGACGGCATGCTTTGCGTTTTTGGACTGGCGGCCGAACATGACGATGCTGCACGACGCGCAACTGAGGCGGCGATCGATCTCCACGGCGCGGCCGACGCGCTCGATCAGGCGCTTGGTTCACGCGAAAGCCTGATCCGGCTTCATTCAGGTATTCATTCGGGGATCGTCCTGCTCAGCCCTGGCGATGTCGTGCGCGGTCGCTTCGAGGTGCTTGGCGATGCGACCAACATTGCAGCACGGCTGTGCGATCACGCCGGGCCTGGTGAAATTTACGTCAGCGAAGCCGCACTTGGCGCAGACCGGCCGTTCTTCACGGTCGGCGCGCGCGAACATTTGCCGATCAGCGGTCGCGACCATCCGCTGGCCGTTTACCCGATTTTTGGACGCGAGCCGACCGTGAACCGGTTTGCCGCGCGGCTTAGGCGCGGCGTTGCGAATTTTGCCGGACGCTTGGAGCAACTGCAGGTGCTTGACGAGAATCTGCGCGCGTGCGTCGAGGGTGCGTTCGGGACAGTGGTTCTCGCAGGCCCCGCCGGCATCGGCAAAACGCGGCTCGCCAGTGAATTTCTGGATCGGTCAGCGGCGCGCGGTGCCTCGGTTCACCGCGGCGACTGCGAGGCCTACCTCGGAACCCGGCCGCTGCAGCCATTTTTTCAGATTGCCCGAACGCTGAACGGTCACAATGATGCCGGAGGCTTGGCCGCCCGATCATCCGAACTGGCGTTCGCCGAGCCCCTGCTCCAGCAAAGTCTGCTGGCGTCGCTGGCATTGCGGGACAAACCGGTCATCCTGGCAATCGACGACTGGCAATGGGCTGATGATGCCAGCCGTCTCCTGTTTGATGCGATCCGCGCAGCGGCACCTGCGGGCGTCTTGTTTCTGCTCATTACGCGCCATGACGACGTGTTACTCGCCGAAATTGAAAATGCGACGACGATCGAAGTGCCGCCCCTTAACGACGACGAAGCTGCGATTGCCATCGCGGGCCTGCTCGCCACGTCCGAGCCTTTTCTTGTCGGTCGCATTCGCGAGCATGCCGGCGGCAGTCCACTCTTTATCGAAGAACTTTGCCACGCGCTGGCTGAAGACGGCGACCCTGCGGAAAACGGCGACCGGAGCGCATGGCTGGACATGCTCATCCAGGCCCGGTTCGCGCGCCTCGCACCACGGCAGGCCATGATCGTGCGCAGCGCCGCGATCATCGGGCGCGTCATTCCATGGTGGCTGTTCAAGGCGATCACCGGTGTGGAGGCCGACGATCCTGCCGTTTTGAAGCTCATGCTCGACGACTTTATCTACGAAGCGGAAACGCCGGGCTCGCTTCGGTTCAAGCATGGCATCACCCGCGACGCGGTTTACCGCACCGTCAGCCGTCAGCAACGATTGTCCCTCCACCAGAAGGTTACCGAAGCGCTCCACGCAAGGTGCGCGATCGAGGGCGAGGACGACCATCTGGAAGCGCTCGCCTATCATCATGGTGCAGCCGGAAATGCCCGCCAGGCGGCGCACTTTGCGATTTTGGCTGGTGACAAGGCGATGGCCGCGTCGGCGCTTGACCGGGCGCAGGCGCATTTCCACTCGGCGATCGCAAATCTCGAGGTGAGCAAGGATCAGCCGGACGACCTTAACCGCGCAATCCACCGCTTCGGTCTGGCCTGCGTTGCCGATCCCGCGCCCGATCAATTGTCTGTGCTGACCATGTGCGCCGCCCGCGCGGAGGCAACCGGCAATGTCGAGGGGACGACACTGTGCAACTATTGGCATGGCACGATTTGCTATGGTCTGGGACGATCGAGGGCGTCGATTGATTATCTCAAACGGGCAATGACAACGATTGACGCCGAAAAGCGACCGCGTTTTCTTGCACAGATGCAAGCCAATCTCGGGCAATCCTATTCATCCGCATGCGAATATGCTTTGGCTGAAAAGTGGCTTGATACGGCGATTGCGGCGATGCGCGCAAACGCACCGGGCGCTGATACGGGCTTTGCATATGCTTTGGCTTGCCGGGGATTTCTGCTGGCGGATCAGGGAAAATTTGCCGACGCCGAGCCCTTTTATGGCATAGCCGTCAAATTGATGATGGATACACGATCAGCACTGCGTGGATCGGTGGTTACGCAACAGGCGGCAATCAGCCTGTGGCAAGGCGACTACGCTCTCGCGCATGACTATGCTGAAACGGGGGTCGAGATCGGTCAGCGCGCACGGTCGCGCTATTATGTGATGATGTCATCGGCGTTGCGGGCCTTTGCACGCTGGAAACTTTCGCGCGACCCGCAAGCCATCGACGAATTGGCAAAATGCGCGGACTGGTTTCGCTCCGGTGCCAGCCGACAGCGCTCGTCACTGTGCTTTGGCTGGCTGGCCGAAATCATGGCGGCACAGGGTAAGCCGACCGAAACCCGTCATTTCGCAGCATTCACTCTGGAACGGGCGCGACAGGGCGATCGGCTTGGGGAAGCGATGGCGTGCCGCGCCATGGCCGTGATTGCCGGGCAGGGTCATAGTCGGCGCGGACCCGACCATTATCTTGCACTGGCGAACCGTTCGGCCGAGCTCAGAAACTCCCCCCGCGAACGCGCATTGAACGAGCTCTGCGCTGCCGAACTCGCGCATGCGCCAAGGGCGTTTATGCCCAGTCGCTAATCCGGACGATCAGCGACGCGGGCAATGCCTGGATCGTTCCTGCATCGAGCAGCGCGGCCATGATGCCCATGATCGCCCCCATCGCCATGTCCTGCGCCGGGCAAGCGTGCACGGGGTATCGGTCATTGTTATCCGGATCGGGGATGACGGTTCCATTTTCACTTTTGTAACCCTGCGCCGCATCCGTGCGGTTGCCGCCGAACACGATGGCGACGTCGCCTGCGCCGGTGTCGCCAGCCTTGAACTTCAACAGCGAGCGCTGCGAGGCGGAGACGAGGCTCACGACGAGCAAATCGCCTTCCTGCGTCTTGATGGCTTCGGGTTCGTTCGTCGATTTCGGATCGAGCGTAATCGTGGCCTCGCCTTTGGCGGTCCGATAAAGCAAATCGGGGGCCGGCCGCTTGCACATGGCCTGTGCAACAGGCCGATACAGAACCGCTCGCGCCTTATTGAAGTCGCTGGTCGCATCGCCGCCCGCCATGGCGGCACGGAGCGCTGCCTGATAGCGCCACAGCGATTTCTCGCCGAGCCATTCGAGCAAAATGCCGCGCAAATTGCCGTCCATCGGCGGAATCGCGCCGACCATGGTCCCGATCAAATTGCGGGCAAGCACCGCATCGTCCGCAATCGCGCCGAACATGGCTTGCGCAACGGTGCCCCGGGGCGGTCCGCCCGCAGCGCGATGTTCGGTCACAAAGTCGGTGGCGGCTTTCAGGATCGCGGCCCCTTGTTGTTGCGCGAAGGCCCCGACGGCCGGACTCGGCCTTGGATAAAAGGCGTTGCGCGACGGGGACAGGAAATCGCCCGGGCAATGCGCTTTGGTCCGCGTCAGTGCATGACCGTCGGTATCGACGGCCGATTGCCCCTCGGCAACGATCCGTTCCCAGGTCCAGCCTTTGGCGAGCATGTGTTTGTTGTCGGGCAGTCCATACCAGCGCTGGCACAAACCACCCAGCGCGGGGAGAAGATACTGACGACGCAATTCAAACTTGAATGATGTGCGACCACCCGCGGTCGCGATCGCTTTGGCCGATTTCAGCACTTCGGCCCCTGCCGCATAGCCGGCCTCGAAGCCGTCTTGCTCGTTGTATGCCAGCAGGATTGCGTTCGTGTCGGTCGACTCTCGTGCATACTTCAGACCCGCTGCGTTTAGGGCGGTGTTACGGTAGTTGTCATCGGGTTGTTGGGTGACGAAGATCGGGCCGCTGTTGGGTGCGATCCGGCGCAGCTGTTCTTCGGTCGTGAAATTGGACCAGTCGGCAAGAACGCGCCGGACCTGCGATCGTCCGGCGATGAGGATGACGTTTTGGGTGTCGAAGTCGGGGCCGTTTTCCCAGTCATGCCGACGCGCGGCAAGTGCGACGCCGTGGTCCAGGTTTTTGCCGCCGCCGAGCTGCCACCGGAGCGCGGACCACATGTTCGGGCTGAGATCGCGCTGTGATGGATCCTTGACGTCGAAATCTTCGAGCAGGCGTTTCCATTCTTTGGCCGCTTCTTCAGGCCCCAAGGCCTCGAGCCGGTCGATGACCCGCTGACCGACACTGCTTTCGAGCGGCAGTTCGATGATGGCATACTCGCCCTCTTCATCAGCAAGCGCCGCCAGCCCCGCGCGCGACGGCACGAATAGGTAAACGCCCCAGTGCAGCGGTGCGAAGGGGTGGCGCCCAGGCTCGCTGCTGCCCGTGGCGGTCGGCGCGGGTTGGACGGCGGGAAGCGCAACCGTGATGGGCACGGGGCCGGACGCGGTCTGCGCGATGAACCGGAAGGCTCCGGTCCCGTCCCTGGGCTGCACGCCGGTCAGCGGATCGTTGTGCGCGGCTGCAATATCGGTGCTGTTGCCGCCGTTCAGCCAGCGCTGAAGGACTTCATACTGCTCGGCAATGCTCGCGTTATAGGCCATGAACATGAGGCCGCGCTGGGCCTTTCCCGCGCTATCGGATCTATTGAAACTCATGCCGCGCCGCAGAATGCGCGGTGTCGGACGGCCGAATTCCTGTCGACTGACGTTCGGCGCGGCGGCGTCAGTGCGCGTCTTGCGCGGATTGGCACGGCGAGCATGCGCTGCAAATGGGCAGGCATGGCCGATTGCGTCGGTTGAATAGTCGAAGTCATTGAGACCGGCGGGGCCAGTGGCCAGCAACGCCGTGCCGTCGGCATTCCGGCCCAGAACAAGCGCCTTCAGGCGATCGGCGGTCATTGGCAGGGTCAGGCCGGGGTGGGCCGCATTGATTGTGGCAGCCGTGTCCACGGCCCATTGCGCGAAGGTCTCGACTTCTTGTCCGATTTTGCGGACGACGAGGTAGCTGCCGTTTTTCTGCAGATCGCGGGCTTTGGCACGGTCCTTTTTGCGCCATTTCAGGTCATCATCGTCAGCCCCGTTGAAGTCACCGGGCGCGGCATCGCCAAGATCGTTTCCATAGCCGACGATGATGTCGCCAAGCGCAACCGAGTCGCGATCCCGTGGCGCAGGATTTCCTGGCAAAACTGCCCTCGGCTGGCTGACCCCATCGATGAAGCCGAAGTGATCGCGCGCAAAGCCGATGCTCGCATCGTAATTGCTTTCGAGCCATTCGATCGCCTGCAGCGCCGCGCCCGACTGCGCCGCCATGGCGACGTTCCGCACAGCATTTTGCAGCGCGGCCGGGTCGGTGTCATGAACGCGGATTTGCACGATAAAGTCGATTTCGCTCGTCTCGACCGGCGGAAGTTTCACGGTCTTTGCGATCTTGCCCATGAAAACCGGGCCGTTGCGTTCGGGCAAAATCCAGTTGCGCGGATGGTGCTCGCGCATGTCACCGATCAGGCCGCTGCGTATTGCCATGCCCTCGCGAAACTCTTTGGGAAAGCACTCGATGACGTCGCGGTCGACACCGATGCGGCGCAGTCCTTCGGCTGTGATTCCGATGTTCTGATAGCGGCCTTCCGCTTCATCATCCTCAAAGCTGACGTCGAACCGCTTGAGAAATGTGCGCGTCTCCGCCGCCTTGTGGATGGAAAAGAGAAGCAGCGCGCCGCGCCTCGGTGGATTGACGCCGTCGTGCCGTTCAAGAATTCCGCCTTGAACTTGTGTTCTGTCGAAGTGGGGATCGACCGGTCTTGCAGCGATGCGCTCGCGTTCAAGCCGTCGCACCTCGGCAACGCCGGTTTCATACCAGAAAAGCGGTTCGGCGTAGATGAGGCGGGCGGCCTTCCAGCGCGCCCGCTGCTCGGGGCCCGGCTGGACGGGCGGATTGGGCAATGTCGCCGTCTTCCCGTCGAGCCACGCGATCAGATCGTCCCACCCTTGCAGCAGATCGCGCGCGACCTCCGCCAGGCGTTGGCCTTCGTTCAGCTTGGCAAGGCCGCCGGCGGTCCCCGTTAGCCATTGCGGCGGATAATAGTCCGCGAGCTTGTAAAGCACGGTCAGCGCTTCGAGCCCCAGTTCGATGGTTTTGGGCAAGTGCGCGATGCGGGTCTGCCGTGCCTGGTCTTCGGGATAATCCATCACGGTTTGGGCGAGCGTCAGACTGTCGGCTCCGCGACGCTGAAGCCGCTCGAGCTTTGAAAGGTAGAGATGATCGCGAATGGTCAGCCCGGTCGTCGCATAGAAAATCGCGCTGTCCATCTGATTGTCGCGCACCCACTGCGCATATTCGGGAAAGCTGTGGTCGGTCGCCGTGACATAGCCATCGCAGTTGCAGAACAGCAGATCGAGAAACGGGCCGAGCGGATCCCAGATCAGCCGCATATAGGGCTCCCACGCCCCATCGAACGTCGCGGTCAGATAGAGGTAGCGCCGACTTTCCAGCGCTAATGGCGCGGAATCGCCATATCCTTTGCTGCCAGTGGCTTTCGTACCAAGCGAGAACAAATCCTTGTCGATCACGCCAACCCGAAAATCGAGCAGCGAAAGAATCCGTTCGGTCACATCGGAAAATGGCGTGATCCGCTCATGCTCGCGCGCGGCGACGCGCACACGGTTGAGCGCTTCGGCAACGAGCTTCAGACGGGTCGCATAGGTGATGTTTTCATAGGCGGCGATAAAGCCTTCCTTGATCGGTGCGATGACGACCAGATCGGCAATGCCATCGATATTCTTGCTGGTAACTTCAGGTGACATCACCGCCTCCCCGCCCCGCGGGACTAGCGGGCCCGCTTACCGCGAAAGCTCGCACATTCATTTCCCGGCGACAACGAGTCGCGCGCCGAGTGTGCGAAAATTCACAAAATCCGGGCGGAAGTTTGCAACGCCGGTCCGGACGAGCAGTCAGGCCGCGCGCAGGGTGGCAGGCATGTTGGCGCAGAGCACCGTGGTTCGGAAGTCTTCAGCCGGCATCGGCTTGCCGATCGCCCAACCTTGGACATAGTGACAGCCATATTCGACGAGTTTGGCGACGCAGGCGTCGCTTTCGGCTCCTTCGGCAACAACAGCGCAGTCGAGCTCGCGGGCGAGTTCCACTGCCGAGCGCACGAAGATCTGATCGCCGGTCTGGTCGAGCATTCCGGTCACGAAGCTCTTGTCGATCTTGAGCTCGTCGATCGGGAAGGTGCGCAGGTAGCTCATCGTCGCGCGTCCGGTTCCATAATCGTCGATCGAGATGCGCACGCCGCGCTGGCGCAAGGCGGCGAGCAGGCTGATGGCCGCCGCGCTCTGGTCGGAAAATCCGGACTCGGTGATTTCAAGCGTCAGGTGGCGCGCCAGCGGACCGGCGGAATCGAGCTGCTCATTGACCCCGCGCACGAAACCATGGTCGGTCAGGAGCGCTGCCGACACATTGACCGCGACCGACATGACAGGGTCGATCGCGTGCCAGCGCGCCAGTTCCTCAAGGCTCATCCGCAGCACGGCGAGCGTCAGCCGCGCGATGTTGCCGCTGTCTTCGAGCAACGGAATGAAGCTGTCGGGCGAGATCGGGCCGAGGTCGGGATGCTTCCACCGCACGAGCGCTTCGGCACCGGTGATCCGCCCCGCGGCGACGTTTAACTTGGGCTGATAGACGACAAAGATATCGCCGCCATCGATCGCGCCGTCAATGTCGGCAAGCAGCGTGAGTTCGCGCTGCGCCGTGTTCGTCGCATCGTCGCTGTGGATCGACCAGCGCCGCCCGGTCACTTCGCCTTGGCGGGCCGCGAGCGTGGCCTGCGCGATCGCGGCGGTGGCGTTGCCAGCGTCGTTGCTCGCGAGACCGAATGAGGGGGCGAACGGGATGGTCCGACCGGCAATCTCGATTGGCACGCGGAACAGCGATGCAGCTGAGTCAATGCGCGACACCAGCACAGCCGGATCTGCGCCGGTTTCCGCCCAGGCAAAGGTGCCCGGGCCGATTGCGTGGAACTGGATTCCGGCAAACCCGAGCTTGAGGCGCTCGATGATCCGTGCGGACAGCTCGCGACGCCCCGCCTCGTCAAGCGTTGCGTCCATCGCTTCAAAGCGAAGCGCCCGCACAACGACGACGGTGGTGTCGGCAGCCATCAAGGCGCGCTCAAGCGCGCGCGCATTCGGCAAGCCGGTCGCGGTGTCGGTCAACCGTTCGCGGCGCAGGCGATTGGCGAAAGCGGCAATCTTGGTGGCGCCGAACTCCAGCGCGACGATGGTCAGCGCGGGGATAACATCGATGCTCATCGCCATCATCGCTTCGAGCAACAGGGGCGCGCCCAGCACTGTTCCTGCCAATATGACCCGGTGCATCGTCGCTTCGGCGTCGCCACGGCGGAGCGCGACGGCGATGAGGATCACGATCGTTGCCAGCACGGGCAGGATGGGGCCGAAGCTGTCGGCGTCGGTCCCGGCGATGAGGGTTTCGGCGGCGAGCGCCTGTGCGACCACGCCGGGCTGGATGCCGTGGCGCGGCAGGGCGTAGCGATCGCCCATCTCGATCGCGGTGCCGCCGATCAGGATTGTGCGGCCGCGCACATGCTGCAGCGGGATGTGTCCGTTGAGCACGTCGATCGCACTGATGCGGGGGATCGATGCGGGATCAATCGCACTGTCGATCCGGAAGCTGTCGCGCGTCGTGCCCGCACGGCCCGCGATCAGCGCAGCGATCGACGGGCGCGGGACGCCGCCCGTGACCGTCCCGAACGAATAGTGGATCAGTTGTCCGTTGCGCTCGGGACGCACATTGACCGAGGCGAGCATCGCATATTCGCGGAGCAGCGCGATCGGGACGTTCTCAAGTTGTGCATCCCCGCGGTCCGATTGCGCCTGGCGAAAGGTGGGCAGCGCAACCCGGCCTTCGGCGCGCGCCAGCGCTTCGGCAAAGGCACGGTCGCTTGTCGCCGTGCTGCGCGCCGAGAAATCGACGTCGAAGACGATGAGTTGCGCATCGCTCGCGACAAGGCGATCGACGAGTCTTGCGTGGAGGTCGCGCGGCCAGGGCCATCGCCCAAGTCCGGCAAGGCTGCGCGCATCGATTTCGACGATTGTGACTGCGCCCGACGCTGTGCGTGCATGCAGACCGTCGCGCATCAGGCGGAGCGATGATTCGCTGCTGCGGGTCCAGCCTGCAAGCGTTGCCAGCAGGGCGATGAGTGTTGCCAGACCGATAAGGAGCAACGGCTTGGCCTGCACCAGCCTTAACCGTGCGTCGCCGCCGTCTGCATCACGCGTCCTGCCCATCGCGACACCTTAGGCCAGTGCGACCTAAGGCTTGGTAAAGCTTAATCGTCGTCGCCGTCGTCGCCGTCATCGTCGTCGTCGTCGTTGGACTGACCGCCCGTCGCGGGGTTTGGTCCGGGAGCGCCAGGCAGTCCGTTGTTGGCCCAGAAGTTTTGAATGGCATTGCCGACTACTGCACCGATCGCGCCGAGGGCACCGCCACCGCCCGAAATGCTGCCGGTGTTTCCGGCCCCCGGTGGAGCGGGCGCGGGGGTTTGGATGGCTGCGACAGCACCGATACCGCCTGAAATGCTGCCGGTGTTTCCTGCGGGTGGCGCTGCGGGCGCGGGCGCTTCGATAGCCGCAACCGCACCGGCACCGCCTGAAATGGTGCCGGTGTTTCCCGCGGCCGGAGCAGCGGGCACAGCAGGGGCCGGTGTTACGCTGATTTCGCTCGCAGGCGTGTTGGTCTCGCTAGCTGGCGTGTTGATCTCGCTTGCCGGCGTGTTGGTCTCGCTAGCTGGCGTGTTGATCTCGCTAGCTGGCGTGTTGGTTTCACTCGTCAAGCCGCTGGTTTCGGTCGCGCCAGCATTGCCGTTCCCGTTGACGTTCCCATTGTTGCCCGCACTGGCGATGGAAAGGCTGTTCATCGCGGTTGAAGACGCGTCGTTGCCACCATCGCCTGCCGCGTTCAGGCGACTGTCGCTGGTTCGCGCGGTGGCGAGAGCGCCCTGGTTGACCTCGCCGCCAATCATGCCGTTCGTGACTGCGGCGAGTTGCACTGGCGGTTCGAACACTTCGGTCGCGATCTGGCCATCGACCGTGGTGGCGACCGGGCTTGCGACAGGCATGCCGGTTGCATCGGGTTCATCGCCGGTGCCAGGCGCGGGTGACGGCGGATTTGCCGACTGGATCACCCGATCCTCGCGACCGACGACTTCGAGGCGGTTCATCGAACCTGCGCGAACCGCGCCAATGTCCCCGGGCGTTACAAGGTGGCGGGCTCCCCCGTCATTCGTCGCGACTTCGACCTTGCCCTCGACGACCTGGACGCTCGCGCCGGTTTCGGAAACGGTGACGCTGAACGTTGTGCCTTTCACGACGGCGGCGAGATAGGGCGTCTGGACCGCGAAATGCGGCGTCGCCATCTTCTTGATGCGAAACAGGATGTTGCCCGCCTGCTCGATGATCTGCGTCAGACCGTTCGTCGTTGACGGATCGGCGATGCGAAAGCGCGTGTTCGGCGCGACCACGAGATACTCCTCGCCGCGCACCACTACGGCGCGTCCGCCAGGGCCGGTGGAGACGGTGTCGCCCGCTGCCAGAACGCCGCCGCGGACGGCGATCTTGCTCACGCCGCGCGTCGCCACCGACACTTTCCCGGTTGCCTCGGAAATCGTCCACTGTGGTGCGCCTGCCCAGGCCGCCGTTGAAGCGAGAAGCATCGCCATCGCTGCGCACTGTTCCCCGTCAGCACCAATGGCACAGATTTGAGGTTGTGACTTAAGGAGTGTTGGGGCTTCGTCGTAGTGACGAAGGAACG
>JBJXFA010000016.1:0-3589 GCA_046153865.1 Sphingomonadaceae bacterium | reverse complement strand
GTGCATCGTCCACGAGGCGTTTTCGGAGACCGAGCTGCTCAAGCTCAAGGCGCGGCACCCCGGCGCGCCAGTCGCAGCGCACCCCGAATGCCCGCCGGCAATCATCGACCACGCCGATTATGTCGGCTCGACCAGCGGCATCCTCAGCTTCGCCAAGACCTTCCCCGGCCAGACCCTGATCGTCGCCACCGAGCCGCACATCATCCACCAGATGCAAAAAGTGCTTCCCCACAAGAATTTCATCGGCGCGCCGGGCGCCGACGGCAACTGCAACTGCAACATCTGCCCCTATATGGCGCTCAACACGATGGAAAAGCTCTATGTCGCGCTGCGCGATCTCGAGCCGCGCATCGAGCTCGAAGAAGGGCTGCGGCTGCGCGCGAAGAAGAGCCTCGACCGGATGCTCGAACTCGCAGGGAACACCGTGGGGCAGGGCGATGTCGGCAAGGTGAAGGTCAGCGGCGACTGAGTTTCGACACGGCCTCCACGCTTTCTCCATAATCGGCGCGCACGGCACCCGCACGCAAGGGCGAGAGGCAGTTATCCGATGGACAATGCGCTGATCTTGGTGGCTGAGGATGAGCCGGACATCGCACGAATTCTGACTTCGTTCCTGGAGCGCGACGGCTTCCGCACCGTGACGGCGAGCGACGGCGATGCGGCGCTCATGCATCACCAGATGCTCAGGCCGGACCTGATCCTTCTCGACGTCCAGATGCCCAAGCGGGACGGCATTTCAGTGCTGGCCGAGGTGCGCCGACGCGGATCGACTCCTGTGATCATGGCGACCGCGCGCGCCGACGATCTCGACAAATTGTCCGCGCTGCAGGTCGGCGCCGACGATTATGTCGTCAAGCCGTTCAACCCGATGGAGGTCGTCGCGCGCGTCAAGGCGGTTCTGCGCCGCACGCACGGCGCGATGGCCGAACCCGCCGTGCTGCGCGCCGGCCCGATCGAGGTCGATACCGTCTGCTATATCGTCAGCGTCAACGGTGCATCCGGGACGGCAGGGCTCGACCTCACCCTGACCGAATATCGGCTGCTCGAACATATGGCGCGCGCGCCGCGTCGCGTTTATTCGCGCGCCGAGCTGGTGGATGCCTGCCTGCCCGAAGGCGATGCGCTCGAGCGGACCGTGGACAGCCATATCAGCAATTTGCGACGCAAGCTCGATCAGGCCGGAGCACCGGGGCATTGCGTCGTGGTGCGCGGGATCGGCTATCGTCTGGTCGCTGCGTGATCGCACGACGATTGCTCGCCCGCTTCCGCCGCTGGCGGCGCACGCGCAGCCGCTGGCCACTGACGCGCCAGATTTCGCTCGTTTTCGCGCTCGCGATGCTGGCCAATGCGGCGGCCATCATCGTTATCTCGGCCGTGTGGGACGGATATCTCATCAATAAGGAAATCGCCGCGCTTTCGCCCGACGCGCAGCGCACATTCCGGGCGATTGAAGCCGGAAGAACGGTGTCGCCAGCCGAAATCGCCTCGCTCGGAAAGGAATTGGAGCCGGTGCAGGGGCGGCTCGAACAGCAGAGCTCGGCAGTGCTCTACGGGCTCGTCGGGCTGGCGGCGCTGACCACGTTCGCGCTCGGCTATGTGATCCTCGGTCATATGGGAAAGGGGCTGGCGAGCGTTGCGGGGGCGGCGCGCCGGATCACTGACGGTGACCTGACCGCGCGCGCCGCGCCGATCGCTTTTGCCTCGCGCGAAGAGGCGCAACTCACGGCGGATTTCAATGCGATGGCGGCCTCGCTGCAGCGCGCCGAGCGCGAACTGGCCGAAAGCACGGCCTCGATCGCGCATGAGCTGCGCACGCCGCTGACGATCCTGCGCGGGCGATTGCACGGCATCGCCGATGGCGTCTTTGCCCTGGCTCCGGCCGAAATCGACGGGCTGCTGTTTCAGGTCGAGGGGCTGACGCGCCTGATCGACGATCTCCAGACGCTGGGCCTCGCCAATGCAAACCGGCTGGTGCTCGCCATTGACGAGACCGATCTCGCGGTCGAATTGCGGCGCGTGTTGGCGGCGACGGGTCCCGATCTCGAAGCCGCGGGGCTGGAAGCGGTGCTCGATCTTGCTCCCGCGCCACTGCGTGCCGATGGCGCGCGCATCAGGCAGGCAATCGGGGCGGTTTTCGCGAACGCTTGCCGCTATGCCGCCGACAGCGGACCCGTGCGCATTTCGACACGGATCGACGATGGCGAGGCTCTGCTCGAGATCGTCGATCACGGACCCGGGCTTTCCGAAGGTGGAGATGAGCGGGCGTTCGACCGCTTTTGGCGCGGAGAGGCGTCGCGCAGCCGCAATACCGGCGGAACTGGTCTGGGCCTTTCGGTCGTCCGGGCGATCGTCGAGGCGCACGGAGGGCGCGCGACGATCGGCAATCACGCCGGGGGCGGTGCCGCTTTCGAAATGCGGCTGCCGATCGCCGCGCGCATCCACACGGCCTCCACACGCGCCTGACACGCGCTCCATCAACGGGTGTCAAAGACCAGTCAGCGGCGGAGGGCTCCGCACGCGCTGACAAAGGATCTAAACCGTGAAATCAACTCATTTTCTCATTGCGGCGGCGCTGCTTGCCGTGCCCAATGTCGCCAGCGCCGAAGAGAGCGGACGCAATCCGCTTTCGGGCGTGAAGGTCGGCGTCGAAGCGACCCGCGATTCCAATCGCGTGCGCCAGGCAGGCGGCACGCTCGACGCCAATCGCAACGGATTCGGCGTGCGTGGCTTTGCCGGATACGACGCCGCGATCGGCAGTCTGGTGGTTGTCGGGGCCGAACTCGGCATCGGCACGGGGGGCAAGACCACCGATCAGGCTGCGCTGCTGGCCGGCGGGCGCTACCGTGTCGATCCCGGCTTCACCTATGACGCGACCGCACGGCTGGGCTTCGCGCCTGCCAAAGGCTTCATGATCTATGGCCGCAGCGGGTATCGCTGGCTGAGAACGCGGCGCACGGTCGCGGGCCAGGCCACCGGCAACGGCGTCAGCCGCGTGACCGAAAAGGGCTTCACCTATGGCGGCGGTGTCGAGGCGGCGATCACCGAAAATTTCGCCCTGCGGGCCGAATTCAACCGGACGAACTTCGATCGCAACTTCAAGCAGAACAAGGTTTCGGTCGGGGCGTCGCTGCGCTTTTGAGGCCGATTGCTGCGCGTGACCAAGAAAAAAGGGCCCGGCAGTCGCCTGCCGGCCCCTTTCTTTTCGCAAGCGACGGGTCCCTTAGAGGACGACGTCGGCGACGGTCAGATTGCCGTTGACCTGGATCATGAAGTCGGCGGTGCCGTCTCCATCGACATCGCCCATCAGCACGTTGCCGGCGTAGCGCAGCTGGCCCGCGACGTTCGAGAAGGCCGCGCTGCCGATGAAGGCGAACGAATCGTTGGCAGCAGTGCCGCTGATCGCGTCGATTCCGGTCAGGTCGATCTTGTCGCGACCGCGCTGGAAGTCGAGGATCTGATCGGTCACGCCCGCATCGATCGTGTCGAATACGAAGACGTTGTTGCCTGATCCGCCCTGGAGCCTGTCCGCACCCAGACCGCCGTTGATCCGGTCGTTGCCGGTGCCGCCGAGGATGAAGTCGGCGCCGTC
>JBJXFA010000011.1:0-5793 GCA_046153865.1 Sphingomonadaceae bacterium | reverse complement strand
TTTGGCGTCTCGAGGCCGATCTTCCGCATTGCCTCGCGGAACAACTGGCGGTCCTCGGCCTTGTCGATCGCTTCGGCCTTGGCGCCGATCATCTCGATATCGAGCGCTTTGAGAATGCCCGTCTTATCGAGCGCCAGCGCGGTGTTGAGTGCCGTCTGGCCGCCCATCGTCGGCAGCACGACGAGCTTGTCGTTGGGACGCGCCTTCTTCTCGGCTGCGATGATTTTGGCGACGATATCGGGCGTGATCGGTTCGATATAGGTCGCGTCCGCCAGCTCCGGATCGGTCATGATCGTCGCCGGGTTCGAATTGACGAGAATGATCCGGTAGCCCTCGGCTTTGAGCGCTTTACACGCCTGGGTTCCCGAATAGTCGAACTCGCACGCCTGTCCGATCACGATCGGTCCTGCACCGATGATCAAGATGCTGTCGATATCGGTACGTTTCGGCATGGGGCGGTCTCATCGCGGCCTGCGGGCTGGGTACAGCCGGCGGGAAAGAAAATGGTCCGCGCCTTCTAGAGCATGTTCAACCGCAGTGTCGAGCACGGCCGCTTAAGACGGCCGCTCAAGAAGGGCGGCTTAAGAGGGGTCGTTTAAAGCGGGCCGCTCACGTTCCGGTAGCCGCAGCACCGGCAGCACCAGCCAACACCACAAGCACGGCAACCTCGAATGCTTGCTCCGCCGCGCCCAGCACATCCCCGGTATGCCCACCAATCGCGCGGTAGGCCCAGGCCAAGATTACCGCCGCCAGCGCAAACCCGATCGCCAACGCCAGTAGCGACGGCCACAGCGGCAACAGCGCGAACGGCACGAGGCCTGTTGCACATGCAAACGCGATCCGGGCAGCCGATGGCGAAATCGGCGCGACCTTGGCGCCAACGGTCTCTCCACCATAGGGCAACACCGCCGAGGCGATCACCGGTACGATCCGCCCACCCGCATGGGCCGCCAACAAAGCCGCGATCGCCAGGCTGAGCGGCAGTGCAGCGAGGCTCGCGATCTTCAGCGTAAGGGCGATGAACAGCGCGGCCAATCCATATGTGCCAACCCGGCTATCCTTCATGATCGCCAGCTTTTGCTCGCGCGTGTGCCCGCCGCCCAGGCCGTCGAAGGTATCGGCCAGACCGTCCTCGTGAAACGCGCCGGTCGCGAGCATCCCCACCGCCACTGCCAGGATTGCTGGGATCATGCCGGGTAACGCTTGGCCCGCCAACCACATCACGCCCGCGGTAATCGCGCCGATCATCAGCCCAGCGAGGGGGAAGTACCCGGCCGCACAATCGAGCCAGCGCTGCTCGAAGCCGGTCAGCCGTGGCACGGGCAGGCGCGTGAGGAACTGGACCGCCGTGGCAAAATACGCGCCTTCGCGGGCGAACCAGCGAGCAATGGGCCCCGCCACAGCCGGCCGGGTCATGACAGCAGTGTGTCGGGATGCCCGCCATCAAAATCGGCAAGCCGTGTGAGCATTTTCTCGGCCGCCCGCACCAGCGGTATCGCCAGCGCCGCGCCCGTACCCTCGCCTAGGCGCATGCCCAGATCGAGCAACGGTTCGGCCTCGAGATGCTTGAGCAGCGCCTTGTGCCCCGGCTCACCCGAGGCATGGGCAAATACGCAATGCTGGCGCGCTCGCGGCTCCAGTGCGAAGAGCGCAGAAGCGACCGCAGTCCCGATGAAGCCATCGATGATCGCGATTTTGCGCGCCTCGGTCACGGCAGCGATCGCGCCCGCCATCATCACCATTTCGTATCCGGCAAACTCGACGAACGCCCTGCGCGGATCGCAATCGATCTGGCCCTCGAACGCGCGGGCATACGTGTCGTGCAGCACCGCCCGTTTGTGCTCCAGCGCCTTGGCGGCCATGCCGGCCCCCGGGCCGACCAGCACGGCTAGCGGCAGGTCCGTCGCAGCATGGGCCAGCAGTGCGGCGGCGCTCGTGTTGCCGATACCAACCTCGCCCAGCGCGAAAAGCCCGGCGCCTTTCTTGATTTCTGCCATCACGATGGCATGTCCAGCGTCGAACGCCTCTTGATACTCGGCGAGCGTCATAGCCGGCTCGCGCCGGGCATTGCGAGTGCCAGCGCGAATGCTGCAATTGACCAGACCGGGCTCATCGGGCAGCGGCGTCAGCAATCCCGCATCGACGACGATCACGTCGGCGCCGATCGCTGCGAGGCATACGTTGGCCCCGGCCTCGCCATCGAGGATCATTTTTGCCACGAGCCCCGTGACGATACTCGGATAGGCCGACACACCCTCGGCGGTGATCCCATGGTCGCCAGCGAACACGATCAAACGAGCAGCGCCAAGATCGGGCTGCGTCGATCCGGTCGCAAGACCGATCGAGATCGCCAGATCTTCGAGGCGGCCCATCGACCCGATTGGCTTCGCCTTAGCGGCCACGCGTTTTTGCAGGGCCTGCAGCAACTCGGCGCGTACCGGGTCGCCTTTACCAGGATCGGACCTCGAAAAGCCCGATCTTGGCGCGCCGCGACTGTCGTCGACTTTCATGCGTGGATGAAGTCCTCTGGTGTCGCCGCATGCCGAGGTTGAGGCACATCGGTGACAAACTTCGAATGCCCTTCGAGGCCCGGAGGGATCGGCCCGCCATAAGCCCAGTCGAGCAGTTCGACGGTATGGGCGATCGGAAAGTCCATACCGCCCGCGAGTTGCGTGATGCAGCCGATATTGCCAGCCGCGACGATGTCGGGTTTCGCTTTGCGAATGTTGGCGACCTTACGCTCTTTCAAGCGCCCCGCCATCTCCGGCTGAAGAATATTGTAAACGCCCGCCGATCCGCAGCAGATATGGCCTTCGGGCACATCGACGACAGAGAACCCGGCTTGCTTTAGCAATGCCTTGGGTTCGTCGGTAATGCGCTGGCCATGTTGCAGCGAGCACGCCGAATGATAGGCGACCTTGAGGCTCGACCAACGCTTGGGCGGCCCCAGCTCGAACGCCGCAGCATACTCGGCTACGTCGCGGGTCATCGCTGAAATGCGTTTCGCCCGCGCCGCGTATTCGGGATCTTTGCGCAGCATGTGCCCATAGTCCTTGACGGTCGTACCGCAGCCCGACGCGTTGATCAGGATGGCATCGACCTCGCCCTTTTCCATTTCCTTCGACCAAGCGTCGACATTGCGCTTAACCGCCACCAACGCTTCTTGTTCCTTGCCCATGTGGTGCGTCAGCGCCCCACAGCATCCAGCGCCGGCCGAAACCACGACATCGACGCCAGCGCGGGCCAGCAACCGGATCGTCGCATCGTTGATCGACGGCCGCAGCACCTGCTGCGCGCAGCCAGCCAGCATGATCACGCGACCGCGTTTTGCTGCCGTCGTCTCGGCGACACCTGCCCCACCGTATTTGCCAGACAACGGCAGGGTGCGCGGGGCGAGTTCGAGCATGGCGGCCATTTCGCGCAGGCCGATACGCTTCATCAGCGGGATGAACGGGCGGCCGAGCACGGACAGTTTCAGCGCGGTGCGGAAACGGTCGGGATACGGCACCACGAAGGCAAGCAACCGCCGAAGCAGCCGCTCCTTGGTCGACCGGCTGCCGGTCTCTTCGATATGTATCCGCGCCAGGTCGACAAGGTGCATATAGTCGACGCCCGACGGGCAGGTCGTCATGCACGACAGACAGGACAGACAGCGATCGACGTGGTGCTTGACCGTTCCGCTCGCCGCCTTCGAGCCTTCAAACATATCCTTCATCAGGTAGATGCGGCCGCGCGGGCTGTCGCGTTCGTCGCCGTCGAGCACGTAGGTCGAGCACGTCGCCGTGCACAGCCCACAGTGGACACAGCGGCGCAGGATGCGCTCCGCCTCAGCGAGATCGGGATCGGCAAGCTGGGCTTGCGTAAAGTTCGTCTGCATCGGCTCGACCGATCCTATAGGGTTGCATACATTCGGCCGGGGTTGAGGATGCGCGCCGGGTCGAATGCGTCTTTCAGTCCCGTCGATAGCCGTTCGACGACGGCATTCATCGGGTGGAACACCTCGACCGACTCGCGGACTTCGCGCTCGGCCGAAATCAGAGTTGCGTGACCGCCAGCTCCGGCTAAAATTCGCCTGATATCGGCAGCTCCTGCATCGGCGGACGCCGGCACCTCGAGCCAGATAAGACCACCCGACACGTCGAGGCACGCTTCCGCTTCGGTATTGCGCCGGATCGCGGCCATTACTGCTGGCGCCTTGCGCGGCGACGTCGACAGCCGCCACAACTGGCGCGGCGCTTCCGAGGCAAGCCGGGTGAAAACCGACAGGCGGCGCAGTTCTTCCCAAAACGCCAGCGAGGCATCGTGGCCAAGCTTGTGCGGCGTGCCGAAAATCTTCAGCGCATCGGCAAGGCGATTGGCGCGATAGTCGACCGCCGACGCAAAGTTCTCGATGCGGATCGCGGTGATCGGCGCGGCTTCACGCGCGAGGCTTTTGAGTTCGAGCCGCGATGTCAGCGCCGCGCTCAGATGCATCGTGCCGTTGACCTCGAACGGGGTGCCGAGCGCCGCACACATGGCCTCGACGGCGATCTCTTCGGTCAGCCCCGGCCAGACCAGCGTTTCGGTCCGCTCTGGGCGCGGCATGACCTTGAACGTCAGCTCGGTCAGGATCGCCAGCGTGCCCCAGCTGCCGACGAGCGCGCGGCCGACATCATATCCCGTCACGTTCTTCAACACCCGACCGCCAGACTTGAACATCTCGCCTCGGCCGTTCACCGCCTTGACGCCCAGAATATGGTCGCGAGCCGAGCCACTGGTAATCCGGCGCGGCCCCGAGGCTGCGGTTGCAAACACGCCGCCGATGGTCTGCTGACCGCCAGCCGCACCGCTGATCGGGCCAAGATCGATCGGCTCGAACGCCAGCAGTTGCCCGCGTTCCGCCAACGTCGCTTCGATCTGCGCGAGCGGCGTTCCAGCGCGCGCCGACATGACGAGTTCGGTCGGCTCATAGAGCGTGAGGCCCGTCATCGCCGACGTCTCGATGATGGTGGCCGCCGTGACGGGGCGACCGATGCTACGTTTCGTTCCAGCCCCTTTGACCTCGATCGCCACGTTAGCGGCTGCAAGTTTTGCCACCGTCTCCGCGAGGTCTTTGTCGTCGCGGGGTTTCAAGATATCAGCCACGCAGATTGTCCCTTCAAGCCGCTGCGCGGCGGATGGCCGCTGTGGCCGTCGCGGCGGGCTCGAAACCGACGCGGGCATCGAGCGGGAAGACTTTGGCCGGGTTCAACAACCACCGCGGGTCGAACACGGACTTGATCCGCATCTGCTGGGCGAGGTCGTCCGGCGTGAACTGGAACCGCATCAGATCGCGCTTTTCAATGCCGACACCATGCTCGCCGGTCAGACACCCGCCAACCTCGACGCACAGTTTCAAGATGTCCATGCCGGCCTGCTCGGCCTTCGCTTCGCTCACGGGATCGTTGGCATCGAACATGATCAGCGGATGCAGGTTTCCATCGCCGGCATGGAAGATGTTGGCGACCTTCAGGCCATAACCGGTGCAGATGCGCGAGATCGCGGTCAGCGTCTCGGGCAAGCGCGATAGCGGTATCGTACCATCCATGCAGTAGTAATCCGCAATTCGGCCGAGCGCACCGAACGCCGACTTGCGGCCTTTCCAGATGCGTGCCGACTGTGCCGCGTTCGTGCTGATCACTGCGGTCGTCGGCCGAAACGGCTTGGCGATCTCTTGGATCTGCGCGAGCCGCTCGGCGATTTCGGCCTCGGAACCTTCGACTTCGATGATCAACAGCGCTTCGGCGTCGAGCGGATAGCCTGCCTTGGCGAACG
>JBJXFA010000100.1:0-4301 GCA_046153865.1 Sphingomonadaceae bacterium | reverse complement strand
CCTATCCTGCCGATGTCCGTGTCGCGCGCGGCAAGATCGTCGAGATTGGCAAGGGGCTGGTCGCGTCGCAGGGCGAACGCACCGTCGATGCCACTGGCTGTTACGTGACGCCGGGCCTGATCGAGACGCACAATCACTGGGACGGCGGCGTATGGTGGTCGCCCAATCTCGATCCGCTGCCCGGCTATGGCGCGACGACGTCGATCAACGGCAATTGCGGTTTCTCGATGGCCCCCGCGC
This sequence comes from Sphingomonadaceae bacterium, assembly GCA_046153865.1. Taxonomy (GTDB): domain Bacteria; phylum Pseudomonadota; class Alphaproteobacteria; order Sphingomonadales; family Sphingomonadaceae; genus Sphingomonas_O. Next base: position 4,061 of record JBJXFA010000100.1, on the reverse strand, counting down.
CGCAGAGCGCCGAGGGCAAGCAGGACGTCATCGATATCTTCAATTATTTCGAGGACATCCCCGAGGAACCGATGCGCGAGATCGTGCCGTGGGACTGGACCAAGTGGAGCGAGTACAAGGCATCGATGGAGCGCAACGTCCGCGTGCCGATGAACTTCGCCGCGTTCTGCGGCCACATTCCGCTGCGGCTGTGTGTGATGGGGCAGGATGCGTGGACGCGCGCCGCGACGCCCGCCGAAATCGCCGAAATGTGCGATTTGCTCGACGATGCGCTCGCGGCAGGTGCCATGGGTCTGTCATCGAACTATCTCGACTATGACAAGTTCGAACGGCCGCTGCCGTCGCAGCTGGCCGACGATGCCGAATTTGCCGCCCTGCTTGGCGTTATCGCGCGCTATCACGGCGCAACCTTCCAGGTCATTCTGGATTATTTTATGCGGATGTCCGCTAACGACATGCTCGAACGCTTCGGGCGTCTCGCCAAGGATGCCGGCATCCGGATGCAATGGGCGGGCATGCCGACGCTCGAATATATGGCCCCGCAACTGCCGCGCGCCGAGGCTCTACACGCGCAGTTTAAGGCCGAAGGGTTGGAGATTTACACCAGCTTCAACGTGCTGTCGCCGACCTCGGTGATCAATTTCGGACGGACTTTGGTCTTCGGCCAGAATGGCAATCCGGTGTGGCAGGAACTCGTCAACACGCCGGGCTGGGATGCAAAGGTCGTCATGCTCAACGATTCCGTGTGGCGGGACCGGGCACGTGACTCATGGAACAATCAGTTCGCGCACAGCTATTTGCATGTGCCTTCCGCCCTGTTTCTGCGCGAAAGCGAGTCGGGCTATGGCCCCATTGGCGTCACGCTCGCCGATGTGATGGCCGAAACCGGCACGGCGCATGCATCGGACGCGCTGGCAGACTGGGTGCTCAACAACGGCCAGGAATCGGTCATCCTCAAAAAATCATGGGAAAAAAGCGAGCCGATCCTCGAAAAGCTACTCGAAGACTCGCATTCGCTCGCCAATGTCAGCGACGCGGGGGCGCACGGAAAGCTGTTCTGTGGCGCGGGCTATAATGTCTTCCTGCTCACGGACTATGTCCGCGACCGCAAGATCATCTCGATCGAGCAGGGCGTGCACATGCTCACAGGGCGGCTCGCGGACTTTTTCGGCCTGCACGACCGTGGCGTAATCGAGGTCGGCAAGGCCGCCGACATCACGGTGTTCGACCTCGACGAAATCGAGATGCGGCCCGAGATCAAGACTTGGGACGTATGGGACGGCACCGGCGGACGCACCTATCGCTATACGCGCGATCCCGCACCGATGCGGCTGACGTTGGTCAACGGCGAACCGACCTTCGACCGCGGCGAGTTCACCGGGCGTTACCCTGGCAAGTTCATCGGGCCGGTAGCCGAAGTTGAGGCCTTTGCCATCGCGGCGGAATGACGGTGCTGGACACGTCGCACGACGCTCAGGTTACGGGGCTGGCGGCGTTCCACCGCCAGCGGAAGGCTGACAGCCGGGAACGCTTGCTGGCGGCGGCGGTCGAGCAGTTCGGCCGCTCGGGCTATTCGCCGGTGTCGGTCGAGGATATCGCGAGCGCCGCCGGGGTCAGCCGGATGACCTTTTACCGGCATTTCCGGGGCAAGGCCGACATCGCAACCGCGCTGTTCGACCGTAATGTCGTCGAGGCGGGGCCGGTTCTGCTGCGCGTCCGCGAGATCGACTGGCGGTCGCGCGGTGCCGTGCACGGCTGGCTCGATCGGCTGTTCGCCGCCGACCATGCAAACCGCATGCTGCTGCGCGTCTTCGTCGAGGCTGCTGCGGTGGAACCCGACTTTACCCGGCAAGCTCACGCCCAGATCGATGCCTGGATCATCGCGATGGGCGAAACCATTCCGGCGTTTGCGCTCGACAGTGCAAACGCACGGGACCGCCGCCGCTGGCTCGAAGCGTGGCTGCTGGTTTACGAAATCCTCGACCAGAGCAACCACGCCGCGCTCGATTCGGGCGTGGCGAGCGACCGGCTCGTACTCGACATCATGGCCGATCGCTTCCTCGATTTTGTCGCCAAGGGGGTGCCCGTATGACCGACACGACCATCATCGACCGCATGTATGACGGACTCACTTCGGGTGATGTCGCCGTCGCGCGCAACTGTTTCACGGCGGACGCCGTGATCTGGCACGGGTTCGACCGGATCGCTATGAATCGCGATGCCGCCGCCAGTGATTGGCAAGCAATGTGCGACAAGTTTCCGGAACGCGGCGTTAGCGATGTCCGCTGCCAACCGACCCCGACCGGCCTTGTCCAGCAACACGTCTGGCACATGCGGACCAGCGAAGGAAAAGCCATGGCCTGGCCGGTGTGTCTGGTCGTCGAGATCCGCGACGGGCTGATCGCGCGGATCGACGAGTATATTGACCGGGCAGGGTGGTTCGAGGGGTAGCGGAATACTGGCTGCAGTGCCCTAACGTGATTGATTTGCGCCCGAGTTACTCCGTCCGGGATCGAGAGCTTAGATGCTCAGCGCAACCATTATGGCAGGATTGTCGTCGCGCCGCACCGAGTGGCCGCGATCGGGCTCTAGGGCCTGACTGTCGATTGTCGAACAGATCGTCAAACGGGCGCGCTGCCTGCTGGACGCCGCCAAGGAGATGATTTTTTGAACGACGCCGAGCCAACGGGGAGGTGGGAATGCAATGCGTGTTGGCTGGTGCACGACGCGGCCATGAATCTGGCTACCACCGCTCGGTCCCCTGCGAATGATTAGTCCGGTGGACCGCCATCTCCTCGTCGCGGGTGGTTCCGGCGTGATCGGCGCTGGCGCGGTGGAGCATTTCGCTCGTGCGGGCTGGCGTGTGACGACGGTGTCTCGGCGCGCGCCGGTCGTCGACGGCGCGTGTCGGTTCGATCATCTCGCGGTCGATCTGCTGGATCCCGATGCGGTCGCGGCCGCGATCACCGGATTGTCGCCGGTCACTCACCTCATCTACGCAGCAGTCAAGGAATCGCCGGGTCTGGTGAGCGGTTGGTACGACCCGGCGCTGATCGAGGCCAATGGTGCGATGTTCGCCAACCTGATCTACCCGCTGGCAAAGACGGGTGCGCTCGCACATGTCAGCCTGCTTCAGGGTACAAAGGCTTATGGCGCGCACCATCACCCGATCGAGGTTCCAGCCCGGGAGGATCGCCCGCGCGACCCGCACCCCAATTTTTACTGGCTGCACGAGGATCGTCTGCGCACCAAGGCAGTCGAGGCCAGGTTCGACTTCACCATATTCCGCCCGCAGGTCCTCATCGGCGGTGCTCCCGGGGCAGCGATGAACCCGGTGGCAACAATCGGTGCCTATGCCGCCTTGTGCCGCGCCCTCGGCCGACCGTTTGCCTATCCGGGCGCGGACACCGCTTTCATCGAGCTGGTCGATACCGCATTGCTCGCTGAAGCCCTGGACTGGGCAGCGTCTGCGCCTGCGGCGGCCGGGCAGGTTTTCAATATTTCCAATGGCGACGTCTTCGTGCCAGCGCATGCGTGGCCGCATCTAGGTGAAGCCATGGGGCTGGCCACGGGCGAGCCGCACTCGATGAAGCTGGCGGACTTTTTTGCCGAGCCCGAGTCCAAGGCGGCCTGGGCGGAGCTGGTGGGGCGCCATGGGTTACGGATTGCTGAGCTGTCGGCGCTGCTCGGCGAGTCGCATCATTATGTCGATCTGCTGCTTGGCAATCGGCTGGCCGGGCGCTCGGTGCCGGTACTGCTCAGCACGATCAAGCTTCGCAAGGCCGGGTTCGCGGACTGTCGTGACAGTCTCGCCAGCCTCATCCATTGGCTCGGTCGTATGGTTGAACTCAGGCTGTTGCCGCCGCTGGGGACTGGGGCAGAGCTTGCGGTTGGCGCGTGAAAGCGGGACGGCAGCGACGCCGAACCCCATAGTTCGCGACCGCCTTTTTCCTGGCCAATCGCGCCAATGGGAAAACGTCGAGTGAACCCGAATGGTTTGCTGAAAATGGGAAGCGAGTGGGGTCTGAACGGACGAAGGCGGGTCGGCAGGGTTTGCGCGG
>JBJXFA010000094.1:0-79836 GCA_046153865.1 Sphingomonadaceae bacterium | reverse complement strand
CTGAACATCCTTGGGAATATCGATCACGACCGGACCGGGTCGTCCCGACGTCGCGATGTGGAAGGCTTCGTGAACGATCTCGCCCAGTCTGGCGGGGTCTTTCACGAGATAATTATGCTTGGTGCAATGCCGCGTGATGCCGACCGTATCGGCTTCCTGAAACGCATCGGTACCGATCAGGCTCGTCGGCACCTGACCCGTGATGACGATCATCGGGATTGAATCCATCAGCGCGTCCGTAATGCCCGTGATCACATTGGTCGCGCCGGGGCCACTGGTGACTAGCACGACGCCGGGCTTGCCCGTCGAACGCGCATAGCCCTCGGCCGCGTGCGCCGCACCTGCTTCGGCACGGACAAGGATATGCTTGATCCGCTTCTGCTTGAACAATGCGTCATAAATCGGCAGCACCGCACCGCCAGGATAGCCAAAGACAATCTCCACGCCGAGATCGACAAGCGCCTCGACGAGGATTTCGGCTCCGGGCAGTTCGACAGGCATGGCGCGTTCCTTGTTGCGGTGCGGCGCGGTTAGAGATACAAATCTATGCTGTCAACGCCTTATTGTGTAATATTATTGCTAGTTCATCCATCACCTTGTAATCAAGTTCATACCCAAACCGCGTCCACGGCGCGGGCGACTGATTGGCAAACCAGGTGAACTGCCGCTTGGCATATTGCCGCGTCGCCAGTTGCCCGCGGTTTCGCGCCTCGTCGCGACCGATGCGCCCTTCAAGCAATGCCGCGATTTCGGGCACACCGATCGCGCGCATCACCGGGAGCGCCGGATCGAGCGTGCGCGCAAGCAGCGCCGCCACTTCGCCCTGACCGGCATCGATCATGGCCTCGAACCGCGCATCGCAGCGCGCAAAGAGCCACGGGCGGGGCGGCAGCAGCACCAGCGGAACAAGCCGCACTTCGGCCCCGATCCCGCCCATGCGCTGCGTCTGCCAGTCCCCCAGCGTCCGCCCCGTCGCCCGCACAACCTCGAGCGCGCGCGCAACTCGGGTCGTGTCCCCCGGTGCAAGGCGACCAGCGGCAGCCGGATCCTCGCGCGCCAATGCTGCGAACGCCTCGGCGACCGGAAGCGCGCGAACGGCACGTCGCACGCCGAGATCGATCGCGGGCACCGGCGCAATCCCGTCGAGCAGCGTCCGCATATACAGCCCGGTCCCGCCCACAAGCACCGGCAGCCGCCCCGCTGCATGCGCATTGCCGATTGCGAGGCGCGCGTCTGCCGCCCACCGCGCCGCCGAACACGCTTCGGCCCCATCGATGGTACCGAACAGCCGGTGCGGATGCCGCGCTTCGTCATCAACCGAAGGGCGCGCGGTCACGACCCGAAGGTCGCGATAAACCTGCATCGAATCGGCATTGATGATCACCGACGGCGTCAGATCGGCAAGCACCATCGCCAGCGCCGACTTGCCGCTCGCAGTCGGCCCTGCAATGAGCACCAGCGGCGGGAGATCGGACATGTTCATCGCGACATTGGTAGCAAAGGAACGACTGGCTGCGGGTGATATTTCGGCGGCCTGCGATGCCGTCGAGGGCCGGGCGGGTGCTGTCGTTGCCGAACGCGCCTGCGACATTTGGTTTTCAGGCAATATCGCGGAGGGCCGGTCTGCGCTTGAGGCGCTGCCGGGGATCGACGTCATCGTTCAGCGTGAGGCCGAACGCACGCGCAGGCTGCTGGTCGCTGACATGGACTCGACCATGATCACCGTCGAATGCATCGACGAGCTCGCCGATTATGTGGGCCTGAAAGCCGAAGTGTCCGCCGTCACCGAACGCGCCATGCGCGGCGAGATCGACTTTGCCGTCGCGCTCCGCAACCGCGTTGCATTGCTTGCGGGCCTTACCGAAGCGACCGTCGCCGAGTGCCTTCGCGAGCGCGTCAAGCTCATGGGCGGTGCCCGCGAGCTTGTCACCGCTTTCCGCGCGGCGGGCGGCACAGCGCTCCTCGTCTCGGGCGGCTTTACCCATTTCACCGGCCCGATCGCCGCTGAAATCGGCTTCGACCGCGCCGTTGCGAACCGCTTGATCGTCAAGGATGGCGCGCTGACCGGCGAAGTCGAACACCCGATCGTCGATGCGCAGACCAAGCGTGACACGCTGCTCGCCGAGGCGGCCGCGCTCGGCATTCCGATCAGCGCCACCATCGCCATCGGTGACGGTGCAAACGACATTCCAATGATCGAAGCCGCCGGCCTCGGCGTTGCATACCACGCCAAGCCCAGAACCGAGGCAGCCGCCGATGCCAGCGTTCGCTTCGGCGATCTCAGCGTCGTTCGTTACGCGCTGGGGCTGTGAAAACGTGAATGCCCGGATCGCTGTTCGCAATCCGGGCACCCGCGTGACGAAAATCGTCATCCCCCTATTCAAAAAGTCCGTCTGCAACGGCGTCGCCCCCTTTTGACGAGCGCCGGAGCCAGACCCTTCCCCGAACCGTGGCCGTTGCCTTCGTTTCAGAATTGTGGCGGTAGGCAATGCTGGCGACGTTGCCAAGGCTGACGCGCCGGAGCGATCCCGATTTGCCCCGCCCTGTGTTTTTCGGGCAACAGCCATGGTGGTGCGCTGGGGATTTGCCAGCGCGCACCACCATGCCTAAGGCGGCACGGCATGGTGCTGTCCCCTTATGAAGCGATGATTGCGCGGCGCTATCTGCTGCCGGGCAAGGGCGAGGGGTTCATCTTCCTCGTCGCCTCGATCAGCCTTGCTGCGGTGATGCTTGGTGTCGCCGCACTCGTGATCGTGATGAGCGTGATGAACGGCTTTCGCGCCGAGCTGTTTGACAAGATCGTCGGCCTGAACGGCCATGCCGTCATCCAGGGGTATGACGGGCGGCTGTCCGATTGGCAGGCCATCGCGTCGCAAGCGCGCGCGACCCCGGGCGTCACGTCGGTCACCCCCCTCGTCGAGCAGCCCTTGATGGCAAGCCATGACGGCCGCGTCGAAGGCGTCCTCGTGCGCGGCATGCGGATTGCGGATATTCGCGACAATGCGACGCTCAACGCCAAAGTCTTGCGTGGCACTCTGGACGACCTCGCGCCGGCAAGTGGAAATGTTGCGCTGGGGGCGCGGCTGGCCGAGGCGCTGGGCGCACAAGTCGGCGGCGAAGTCTCGCTGATCGCGCCCGCAGGGCAGACGACACCCTTTGGAACCGTGCCGCGCATCGTCAGCTACCGCGTCGCCGCGATCTTCGAGATCGGCGTCTATGATTATGACAAGGCCTTTGTGCTCATGCCCATCGAGGACGCGCAGACCTTGCTGCTCCTTGGCGACGCCGTCGGCATGATCGAGGTCGAAACGACCGACGCCGACAAGGTCGAACGCATTCTCCAGCCGCTTGCCGCTCAGGTCGGACAACGCGGCGTCGTGACCGATTGGCGTCAGATGAACGCTTCGCTGTTCGAGGCGCTGCAGGTCGAGCGCGTCGCGATGTTCGTCGTGCTCTCGATTATTATTCTTGTCGCCGTGTTCAACATCCTCTCCTCGCTCATCATGCTGGTCCGCGCCAAGACCCGCGACATCGCCATCCTGCGCACGATGGGCGCGAGCCGGAGCGCACTGATCCGGATCTTCGTGATCGTGGGGACCACGATCGGTGCGCTCGGCATCGTCGCCGGGCTGCTACTTGGTTTTGTCTTCCTGTTTTTCCGCCAGCGCATTGTCGATTTCGTGCAGCTCGTCACCGGCCAGAACCTGTGGGATCCGTCGATCCGCTTCCTTACCGAACTGCCGTCGAAGACCGATCCCTTTGAGGTGATCGGTATCGCGGCCATGGCGTTACTGTTCAGCTTCCTCGCAACGCTTTACCCGGCGTTCAAGGCCGCCAGCACCGATCCGGTGCAGGTGCTCCGCTATGAATGACGTGCTCGCCGTGCGCGGCCTCGCGCGCAGCTTTCACCAGGGCGAAATCGATATTCACGTGCTACGCGGTGTCGACCTTACCGTGTCGCCGGGCGAGATCGTCGCGCTGCTCGGGCCCTCGGGTTCGGGAAAATCCACGCTGCTGCAAGCGGTCGGCATGCTCGAAGGCGGTTTTTCGGGGTCGATCCGGATCGCCGGAGACGAAGCCGCCAGTCTCGACAATGCCGGGCGGACCCGGCTGCGCCGCGACACGCTCGGTTTCGTCTATCAGTTCCACCATCTCCTGCCCGATTTCACTGCGGCTGAAAACGTCGTGCTCCCACAGCTTATTTTCGGCACGCCACGCGCCGACGCTGAGGCCCGCGCCGCGACGCTCCTCGCTACGCTCGGCCTCGGGCACCGGCTCACGCACCGCCCTGCGCAATTGTCCGGCGGGGAGCAGCAGCGGGTCGCGGTGGCGCGCGCCCTCGCCAACCGCCCCAAGCTGGTCCTCGCCGACGAACCCACTGGCAACCTCGACGAAGCGACCGCCGATATTGTGTTCGCCGAATTCGAACGGATGGTGCGCGGCGAAGGCTCAGCCGCGCTGGTCGCCACGCACAATGAACGGCTGGCATTGCGGATGGACCGGGTCGTTCGCCTGCACGACGGGCGCTTGGCCTGACGTCAGCCGCCGACACTGTCTGACAGGATCGCGTCGATGCGATCCTTGGCGCGCGCAAATTCGGCGCTGTCGATCGCGCCGAACCGGCCGACGAATTCGGCTTCGGTCAATCCTTCGGCCAGCGCCAGCGCGCGCAGTGGCAGCAGGTCTTCGTCGCGTGCCCGCCGCAATCGGCTCACGGTCGTGGGCGCGCTGGCGGGATCGAGCGCAGCGCGAGCCACCGCCAACCCGGAGCGGTCCGCCGCCAGATCGACGAACGAAAACCCGCTGCCGCTCGGCCGACTGTCCGCCAATTCCTTGAATTCGCCCAGCGCTTTCGAAACATCGTCTCCGAATGCCGCCGAAAGTGCTGCCGATAGCGCCCAGTGCGCAGCGAGATCGACGCGTCCGCCCAGGACCGGCGGTGCATGGGGCGCTCCACAAGATGCCACGCGTTCACCGGCATTCCCTGCCAATCGCCCGGCACTCCGGCCCACGGTGTAAATCGCGACGGCGGCAAAGGCTGCCCGGTGGCGCTCGATTTCCGGAAGGTCGGACCTTATCGGATGGAACGCCCGGCGAACCACGGTCGCCAGCGCGTCGGTCGGCTGTACGCGATTGGCGGCGATCAATCGGCAGAAAATCTGCGTCGTCAGCGCAGGGTCGATCGGGCGGTCATTCACGCCAGTCAATTGATCAGCAAGGCCACTCCGCAACGGGAAGTGAATGCGCGCGCTGACGGCGGCGGGTTCGATCCGGACCGAGCGGACGAGCGTGTCGAGTGGGGGAACCGCGGCACCGCGCACGCGCAGCACCCACCGTCCACTTTCGAACAGCGCCCGGCTCAGCGTCGTGCCCAGCGGCAAGTCGCCAACGGTGAGCGCAACATCGGGAAACCCTGCCGCGCTTGCGCTGACCTTTGCATCGACATTCAGCCAGATGGGCCCGAGCGCCTTGCTTCCCCGCAGCACCAGCCGACCCTCGCGGATCGCCGCATCGAACCGCCCGAAGCGCCCCAGCCAGCTCGCCAGCGTCGCCGCACCCGTCAGATCCTCGCGGGTCGCGCGGATCGAGGTCGTGCCGTTGCCGCTTTTCAGCCCACTCCGCAGCGTCCGCACCAGATCGCGCGCCCGCTCAGCCTCGATTGCGGCAGGTGCACGCGTAGCCTCCACGCGCGGCGAAAGATCGACGATCGCGACGATCAGGATTGCAAAAATGGCCAGCAGGGCGCGCCGCACAACGCGGCCCGAAATGCGCCGTTTTTTCTTCGTGACCATCGGCCTTGGATCGTCCATTGCTCGGCAATAGGAGAATGGTGCGATGGGCGTAAGGGACTTTGCCGTCAAGCAGGCGGACGGCAGCATGCTCGATCTGGGCACGATCGAAGGGCCGCTGCTGATCGTCAATGTCGCCTCTAAATGTGGCTTCACGCCGCAGTATGAGGGACTTGAGGCGCTTCACCGCGAACTGGGTCCACGCGGGCTGACTGTGCTTGGCTTCCCCTGCAATCAATTCGGTGCGCAAGAGCCCGGCAATGCCGAGGAGATCGCGAACTTCTGCTCGCTGACTTATGACGTCACTTTCCCGCTGATGGCCAAGATCGACGTCAACGGCAGCAGCGCCGATCCGCTCTACAAATATTTGAAAAAGGCCAAGCGCGGGTTTCTGGGCAGCGAGACGATCAAGTGGAACTTCACGAAGTTTCTCATCGATCGCACCGGGACCCCGGTCTCGCGCCACGCGCCGACCGAGACCCCGGCAAGCCTGAAACCCGCGATCGAAGCGCTGCTCGCCTGATTTGCGAATCAAGGGGCCGCGCCTAAGGTGCGCTAATGCCGCATGCGTCGTTCGTTCCACTCCGTATTTTTTCTGCCTATTCGATGCTCGAAGGCGCGATCGATCCCAAGGAGATCGCAAGCCGCGCGCGCACGCTCGGCTTTCCGGCGGCCGCCATCTGCGATCGCAACGGACTTTATGGAGTCATGCCGTTTTCGGATGCCTGCGCAAAGGCTGGGGTCCAGCCGATCATCGGCACGTTGCTGTGTGTCGCGCGTCCCGATCTTCCGCAGGGGGCCCCCCCGGCGCTCGATTGGCTGGCGCTCTACGCGCAGGACGCGACCGGATATGATAATCTCTGTCGGCTGGTGTCAGCGGCACACCTCGATCGTCCCCCGAGCGAACCGCCGCATGTCGCCTTCGAAGCCCTTGAAGAGCGAACCGAGGGCCTGATCGCGCTCACGGGCGGAGCCGAAGGTGCGCTTGCCAAGCTGTTCGCCGACCGCCAGCAGCAAGCGGCCACGGACTATGCCGACCGCCTACGCACGCTCTTTCCTGATCGGCTGTACGTCGAGCTTGCGCGCCGGTCCGATCGGATCGAGGCGGCCGCCGAGCCACATCTGATTGCGCTGGCCGACGGCTACGGCTTGCCGCTGATCGCGACCAACCCGACTTTCTATCCAACCGAGGACTTCCATTCCGCGCACGACGTGCTGCTCTGCATCGCCAATTCGGCCTATGTTGACAGTGACGATCGCGTCAAATCGTCGCGCGATGGCTGGCTGAAGCCCGCGCACGCCATGAAAGCGCTGTTCGAGGATTTGCCCGAAGCCCTCGACAACACGCTGGTGCTTGCGCAGCGCTGCGCCTTTGCGGCGCCTGCGCGCAAGCCGATCCTGCCGAGTCTCGCCGGCGATCCCGAAGCCGAAATCCGCCAGCTTCGCGCCGATGCTCATGCGGGGCTGAATGTACGCTTGGCCAAAATCTTTCCCGCTTTCTCGAGCGAAGCGAGTGGTCCGGTCGAGCGGAGCGAGACCTCGATTGTTGTGGGTTCTCGCGCTCGCTCGAACGTGCTTCTCGCGTCGCTCGGGGAGACGGGGTCTTGGGAGGCCTATCGTGCCCGCCTCGATTTCGAACTCGACGTCATCGTCACCATGGGTTTTGCCGGCTATTTCCTGATCGTTGCCGATTTCATCAAATGGGCAAAGGCCGCGCGCATTCCGGTCGGCCCCGGGCGCGGTTCGGGCGCGGGGTCGGTCGTCGCCTGGGCGCTCACGATCACCGATCTCGACCCGCTCAAGCTCGGCCTGCTGTTCGAACGCTTCCTCAATCCCGATCGCGTGTCGATGCCCGACTTCGACATCGATTTCTGCGAAACGCGCCGCGAGGAAGTCATTCGCTATGTTCAGGCCAAATATGGCCGCGATCACGTCGCCCAGATCATCACCTTCGGTCGTCTCAAGTCGCGCGCCGTTCTGAAGGATACCGGCCGCGTGCTGCAAATGAGCTATGGGCAGGTTGATCGCCTCGCCAAGCTCGTACCCAATCATCCGACCGATCCGTGGGATTTGAAGCGCGCGCTGAACGGCGTTTCCGAACTCGCCGACGCCTACAAGTCCGACACGGCGGTGCGCCGACTGTTCGATCTCGCCATGCGGCTCGAAGGGCTGCCGCGCCATTCGTCGACGCACGCGGCCGGGGTCGTCATCGGCGATCGCCCGCTTGATCGGCTCGTGCCGCTCTATCGCGATCCGCGCTCCGACATGCCGGTCACGCAGTTCGACATGAAATATGCCGAAGCAGCAGGGCTGGTGAAGTTCGACTTTCTGGGTCTCAAGACGCTGAGCGTACTCGAGCGTGCGCTCGATCTGATCGAGGCACGCGAGGGGCATCGTCCGGATCTCGACACCCTCGCCTGGGACGACGAGGCGATCTACGCGCTGCTCCAGCGCGGCGACACGGTCGGCGTGTTCCAGATGGAATCCGAAGGCATGCGCCGCGCGCTGACGCAGGTGCGCCCGACCGCGTTCGGTGACATCATCGCGATCGGCGCGCTTTACCGGCCCGGCCCGATGGACAATATCCCGATGTTCGCTGATCGCAAGAACGGCCGCTCCGTCCTCGAATATCCGCACCCGCTGCTCGAAGGCATCTTGGCCGAAACCTACGGGATTTTCGTCTATCAGGAGCAGGTCATGCAGGCGGGGCAGATCCTCGCGGGCTATTCGCTCGGCGAGGCCGATCTCCTGCGTCGCGCGATGGGCAAGAAGATCAAGGCGGAAATGGATGCGCAGCGCAGCCGCTTCGTCGAAGGGTGCACCGCCAATGCGATCGGCTCAGCGCAGGCCAACGCGCTGTTTGACCTGATCGACAAGTTCGCTGGCTATGGCTTCAACAAGAGCCATGCCGCCGCCTATGCCGTGCTCACCTATCAGACCGCCTGGATCAAGGCGCATTACCCTGAAGACTTTTTCGCCGCCTCGATGGCGTTCGACCTGTCGAATACCGACAAGCTCGCCGCCTTTGTTGACGACATGCGCCGGATGCGCGTGCGCACCCTCCCGCCGTGCCTGCACGCCAGCGATGCCGATTTTACGGTCGAAAGCGACGATGAGGGTCTGGCCGTCCGCTATGCGCTCGGCGCGCTCAAGGGCGTTGGCGAAAGCGCAATGACGCAGCTCTGCGCCGAGCGCGCCGAAAGCGGCCGCTTCGCCGATCTCGACGATTTCGCCCATCGGATCAATCCGCGTCTGATCAACCGCCGCCAGCTCGAAAGTCTGGCAGGCGGCGGCGCTTTCGACGCCCTCACCGAAAACCGCGCCGGTGTCTTTGCCGTTGCCGAAACGGTGCTTGCCGCCGCCAGCGCTGCCCAGAACAATCGGACCAGCGGGCAGGGGGGACTTTTTGGCGAAGGCGCAGCGTCGATCGCCGCGATCAAACTGCCACAAAGCGCCCAATGGACGACGGCTGAGCGGATGGCCGCCGAGAAAGACGCCTTCGGCTTCTATTTCTCAGCGCATCCCGTCGATCGCTACAAACATGTCGTCAGCGCGCATGGCGCCCGCACGCTGCAAGCGCTGAGCACGCAAGGCATCTCCGACGATGGCACGCGCACTCCTGCATCCATGGCAGTCCTGGTCGAAGGTGTCCGCTGGCGGACGTCGGCGCGCGGCAACCGCTATCTGCTCGCCTCGCTCTCCGATCCCAGCGGCGGCTTCGAGGCCAGCTGCTTCGACGAAGGCGCGTCGCGCGATCTCGAGGCAGCGGCGCAAGCGGGATCGTGCGTGCTGCTCGGTTGCGAACTCGATCGACGGCCGGGCGAAGAAGCGCCACGCGTGTCGGTCAAACGCGTCTCGCCCCTTGAGACGCTCGCGGGGCAAGTCCGCCTGAAAGCCGAAATCGTGACTGCCGACCCGCGCGTCCTGCCGCGGCTTGCATCGTTGCTCACTGGTGCCCGCGGCGGTCGCAGCGAAATCATCTTGCGCGCGCTCCTCGGCCATGGGCGCGAGGCGCGCATTGTCCTCGGCCGCGATTTCGTGATCGATGGCGAGCTTGCCGATGCGATCGCGGCGCTTGACGGCGTCCAGAGTGCGTCGCTCAACGCGGAGGATAGCCGCCCGAGGCTTGCACTCGCCTCCTAAAAATCTAGGTTGCCGTCAGGGAGAATGCCATGCGCCTGGGAGCCATGCAGGACTGGAGCCTGCGCGTTACGCATCTGATCGATCATGCCGCGCGCGAGTGCGGCGGCCGCGAAATCGTGACGCGCTGGGGGGACGGCACGATCGAACGGACCAGCTGGTCGGGCATTGCGCACGATGCACGCAGGCTGTCGCAGGCGTTTGTCGCCATGGGTCTTCAGCCGGGCGATCGGGTCGCGACCTTTGCGATGAATCACCACCGTCATCTCGCCGGCTGGTATGGCGCGATCGGCTTTGGGGGGGTGATCCATACGCTCAACGTCCGGCTGTTCGACGAGCAACTCATCTACATCGTCAACCACGCCGAGGATCGCGTGCTGATGTATGATGCGATGTTCGCGCCCGTCATCGAGCGGCTCAAGCCGCATCTCACCACGGTCGAGCACTATATATGCTTCGATACCGACTACGCCTCGCTGCTCGACGCGCAGGATGGTGCCTACGCCTGGCACACCGGCGACGAGCGCGACCCCTGCATGCTCTGCTACACCAGCGGGACGACGGGCAATCCCAAGGGCGTGCTCTACGAACATCGCTCAACGGTGCTCCACGCCATGGCCGAAGTGGCGCCAGCCGTGTTCGAACTCTCGGGCGAAGCGGCGCTGCTCCCGATCGTGCCGATGTTCCATGCGGCAAGCTGGGGGCTGCCGTTTGCAGGGGCAGCTGCAGGCGTAAAGTTCGTGTTCAGCACGACCAACGACGCAGCCGTGCTGCACCGCCTGTTTATCGACGAGGGGATCACGCATTCGGCGGGCGTGCCAACCGTCTGGCTGTCGATGTTTCAGCATCTCGACCGGCTGGAGGCCGAGGGGCTCGATGCCGGACTCGGCAAATTGCGACGCGTCTCGATTGGGGGCTCGGCCTGCCCGCGCGCCATGATCGAGCGGCTGCTGGGCATGGGGATTGTCGTCAGGCATTTGTGGGGAATGACCGAGACCTCGCCGGTCGGCACGTCGTTTTCGCCCGACGGCGACTGGGATGCGCTGACGCCCGCGCAGCGCGTCGATCTGATGTGCAAGCAGGGGCGTGCGCCCTTCGGCGTCGAACTGCGCATCATCGATAAGGACGGTGCGGTGGCACCACGTGATGGGGTGACGTCAGGGCGTCTCGAAGTCCGGGGCCCGTGGGTCGTGAAGCGCTATTTCAGAATGGAGGCGGACGCGACTGACGCCGACCAATGGTTCGACACCGGCGACGTTGCCGTTCTCCATCCCGATGGCACGATGCAGATCACCGACCGCTCGAAGGACGTGATCAAATCGGGCGGCGAGTGGATTTCCTCGGTCGAACTCGAAAATGCCGCCGTGGGCTGCCCCGGTATCGCCGAGGCGGCAGCGATCGGCGTGGCGCATCCCAAATGGGACGAACGGCCAATCCTGCTCGTGGTCCGCAAAGCGGGCAGCGAAGTCACCGACGGCACGATCCGCGACTGGCTCGGCGAGCGCGTCGCGAAATGGTGGCTGCCCGATGCGATCCTGTTCGTCGAAAGCCTTCCGCACACGGGCACGGGCAAGGTGCTCAAGAGCGAGCTGCGCGCGCAATACAAGGATTTCCGGCTGGCCGCCGAGGCAGCATGAAGTCTGTCTTATTCAGGTTGAATTCCCCAATCCGTTCGTGCCGAGCGAAGTCGAGGCACCTCGCCCGCACCGATCGCTCGACTTCGCTCGGGACGAACGGCCTGTGCTTCGATTTAATCGAAACCGTCGCTAAAACAGCCGCATTTGCGCGCCCTCGGGTGGCCTGAACAGGTCCGAGCGCAGCACGATCCGTTCACTTTCCAGCCCGAGCCGTCGGCGCGCCAGCCTGAAGCGCGCCAGCATCAGATCATACCATGGCCCTTGCCCGCGCATGCGTGTGCCGAAATCCGGATCATTGTCGCGACCCCTCCCGTCTTTGGCGCGCAGCTGACTGATGATCGACATCACTTTGCCCGCGCGCTCGGCATAATGCGTATCGAGCCAGGCGCGAAACAGCGGTGCGACCTCGTGCGGCAGGCGAACCGGGATGAACGACGCGCGCATCGCCCCTGCCGCCGCTGCCGCTTCGAGGATCGCTTCGGTTTCATGATCGGTGATCGCCGGGATCAGCGGCGAGACCGAAACTTGCACGGGAATCCCGGCCTCGGCCAGCGCCCGGATGGCGGCAAGGCGTTTGCGCGGAGCTGGGGCACGCGGCTCCAGCGTCATCGCAATCCGCGGATCGAGCGACGTCACCGACACCATAACCGAAACAAGGCCTTTGGCGGCCATTGGCGCAAGCAGGTCGATGTCGCGCACCACCCGGTCGGACTTGGTGGTAATCACCAGCGGGTGATCGCATTCGGCGAGCACTTCGATGCACGCGCGCGTGATCCGGAAGTCCCGCTCGACCGGCTGATAGGGGTCGGTATTCGTCCCCATCGCGATCGGCGCACAGGCATAACCGCGCTTGCCAAGTTCGCCCCGCAGAAGTTGCGCCGCATCGGGCTTGGCAAACAGCTTCGTCTCGAAATCGATCCCCGGCGAGAGATCGAGAAACGCATGCGTCGCCCGCGCAAAGCAATAGATGCAGCCATGTTCGCAGCCGCGATAGGCATTGATCGATCGGTCAAACGGCACGTCGGGCGACTGGTTTCGCGCAATGATCGTCCGTGGCCGCTCGATCGTCACGGTCGTCAGTGCCGGAGCAGGACCGCCGTCGATCGCAGCGCGCACATCCCGCCAATCGCCATCCACCGAGCGCTGCGGCTGCCCGAACCGCGCGCTCAGATCGTCAAGCGTTGCGCCGCGATGGGGTCTGGGTCGGGCCATACCACTTCATGACATACCGGCCAGAACAGAACAAGAACTTTAGTCGGCCGCTTTCTCGACGGCGTCGCCCGCAGATTTGAGATCCTTGCCTGCGCCATCCACGGTGTTGCACGCGCCCAGTGCGAATGTGGCCGTCGCGATCGTGAGCAGCATGATTTTACGAACCATCATCATCTTCCTTCAATAACCCATGTTTACAAAGTCGCGTGCGTCGCGGATGTTCCCGACGGCGGGTTCGCGATGCACCATTGCGGGCTGCATCCGCACCGAACGGGGAGGGGACTGCGATGCGATTGCCGATAGCGCTCGGGCTTACCATGCTACTGGCAATGCCAGCCATGGCCGCCGACACCGACCCGTGCGGCAAAGACCTCGTTTGCGCGAGCGACCCCCAAACGGTGCTCAAGGCCCTCCAGACCGCCGGATATCGCGCCAAGCTCGACAAGGACGGGAGCGGCGATCCGATGATTTCAAGCAGCGCATCGGGCTACAACTTCGACATCTACTTTTACGGCTGTAAGGCCAACACCAGCTGCGATTCGATGCAGTTTCAGATCAGCTTCGAAAAGGATGCGGCCAACACGCTGGCACTCGCGAACAAGTGGAACGCCTCGAAACGGTTCAGCCAAGCCTACATCAGCGACAAGGGTAGCTTCGTCATGAACTATGACGTCACGACTGTGGGCGGCATCAATGCCGCGAACTTTGCCGACGTGATCGACTGGTGGCAGGTGATGCTCGGCAATCTACGCACGTTCTTTGCGGACAACCCGCCGCCGAAATGATGCATCAGCGCTCGCTGAGGCGCGGCATCAGCTCCACGAAGTTGCACGGCGTATGGCGGCTGTCGAGCTGGCTCGCGAGTATCCCGTCCCACCCGTCCCGAACCGCGCTCGGCGATCCCGGCAGTGCAAAAACATAAGTGCCCCGCGCCACGATCGCGCAGGCACGCGACTGGACGGTCGACGTGCCGATCTTCTGGAACGACAGCCAGCGAAACAGCTCGCCGAAGCCGGGAATGTCCTTGCCGCCGAGCCGCGCGAGCGCCTCGGGCGTCACGTCGCGCCCGGTCACCCCGGTCCCGCCGGTCGTGATCACGCAATCGACGGCCGGATCGTCGATCCAGACGTGAAGCCGCGCCACGATCAATTCAATATCGTCTTTCACCAGCGCCCGATCGGCAAGGCAATGACCCGCATCACTAAGCATCGTGACCAGCAGATCGCCCGACCGGTCGTCGGCGGTAGCCCGCGTGTCGGACACGGTGAGTACGGCGATATTGACCGGCCGGAAAACCGTCACCGCGACGGGCGCGCGGGTGTCATGCCCGGAAAGCGCGGCCACAGGCCCTGAACGAGCGAGGTCAGGCTCTCGGTCTTGCTGCCCGCCTGCTGCTGATACATCCAGTAGTTGCGCAGCACTGTCGTCACATAGCCGCGCGTCTCCCAGTAGGATACGCTTTCGATATAGAGCAGCGGATCGTTGAGCGTCGTCGCATCGCGGGCATTCCAGCGATCGAGCGGTGCAGGCCCCGCATTATAAGCCATGATGACCTTGGGCAGCAGCCCGCCGGTCTGCGTCATGTCGCGCAGTTGTTCGAGATAGGTCTGGCCATATTCCATATTGGTCGCCGGGCTTGTCAGTGAGCCCACCAAAGCGACGCCCTTGCGGCGGGCGATATACTGCGCGGTTGCTGGCATCACTTGCATCAGTCCGCGTGCCCCTGCCGGGCTGACCGCATTGGCCTGAAACCGCGATTCCTGCAGCGTGTGCGCAAAGACCAGCGCCCGGTCGATCCGCCAGCCGCCCTCGGGCGTCCAGCTGTTGGGCATGGGATAGCGCCCCTCGATCGTGGTGCGCGCGCCGCTCGGGCCGTTGTGCGCAAGATAGAGCTGAGTCTGCGGCAGGTTGATCCGCCCGGCGATGAGCGTGAGCGCTGCATGCTCGACGGGAACGCCGATCCGCGCCTGCCAGCGCAGGAGTTCGTCAGCACGGTCGAGCTCGCCGATTTCGGCAAGCGCCAGCGCGGTGCGCACATTGGGCCGCTCGGCAACCTTACGCAGCGCCGCGCTCCCGTCGGTGTCCTTGGCCGGTGCCAGCCCCATCGCGGCGTGCGCGAGCATTCCGTAAAAGGTTTCCTGCAGCCGCGCGGCGTTGCGCAGGTGCGGCTGAACGCGCTCGGGCTGCTGGAGCACGATGTCGGCGCGCGCGGCCCAATAATGCCCCGCAGCGATCATCTCCGCGTCGGACGAACGCCGGGCAACCGACGCAAAGGCCGATGATGCCGCCGGCCAGTCCTTCTGACGCCACGCCGCCAGCCCCTCGACCCAATCGGCCATCGCTGCCCATTCGCCGGTTGCATTGCGCGCCGTCGCGGCCAGCGCCCGTGCGCGCGCATCGTCGCCACCGATGAAATACGACCACGCCACGCGCTGCCGCCATTCGGTGCGCGCGTCGGGCGTCAGCCGGTCCTCGTTGAGCACGAGCACGGCTTCGGCGTCGATCGGGCGGTCGTCCTTGATGAGCGGAATGATCTGCGCGGCCATCCAGCCTGCCGCCGGGTCGCCGCCGGTGGCCGCCGTCCGCGCGCGGCGCGGCGAGGTGCCCAGCCAGCGCAGTTCGCGCACTTCGGGCAGCATCGGCACGGTTTCAGCGCCGCGCGCACCCGCCAGCCGCACGAGTGCCTGAGATTGCGGAAGGTCGGGCGCTTCGGTCGCGAGTATAACCAGCGCCGGGGCCTCGACGCGCGGCGAACCTTTGGCGGTGTAGATCAGCGCCCGCGCGACGGCGTGTAGCGGCCCTTTGTCCATGGCATCGAGCTTGGTAGACGCGTCGCTCCAGCGCTCGGCCCTAATGCTCGCAAAAATGTCGCGATAGCGTTCGCGCGCATTCGGCCCCAGCTGCACGGGCAGGACCGTCGCCTGTGCTGCCGAAGGCGTGGTATCAGCCGCCAGCGCCGGGGCGGGGCCAGCAGCCAGCAGCGCAAGCGCCATTGCCAGAGTTCTCGTCACGGCAGGTCCTTTTTCAGCAACCGCTGCATTTCGGTCCACGCCGCTGCCTTGCGGTTGCGCGAGTCCTGAAATGTGCGCGGATGCGCCGTTGCAATGGCCGCTATCGTCGCACCGTCAAGGTTAACCGAGTGTAACCGCCCTTTGGCAGCAGCATCGTCCATCCCGAGGATGGCACGGCTGGCCGCAGGCCCCATCAGCCAGAGCTGTGCCGGACGAATAAGGGCGATGTGCTGGCGCGCAATTTTGGCGAGCGCGGTCATCGCCTCGGCGGCGATCATACCGGTGTCGGGCCTGCTCGGGGTCAAGGGTGCCATATACACCGAAGCCCGGTCGGTCCCCAGCGCTGACAGCATCGCTTCGAAAACGGTTTCCAGCCCGCCCGCCATCCAGCGTCCGGCGGCAAGGTCGTCGCGCTCGGGGAAGTCGGTCAGGATCATGAGTTGGGCATGGCAGTCGCCAGCGGGCGCGAGGCGCTGACGGGGAGGCCCTGCTCCGGGTATATCGCCGCTCAGCAACCAGGTCGTGAAGGCCTCGATCGTATCGGGCAGCGCAGCCTCGACCGGCGGCGCAATCTGAGACGGAGCGGCCTTGGCCTGAACCAGCCACGCAAAGGGCATTTCGCTGAATGCGCAATCGACACCGGCATCGCACCACCAGCCGAGCAGGCTTTCGGCCGCCGCAATCTCGAAATTCTGGTGCTCAGCCCCCATCTGAAGACAACGCCCGATGTTGACGGAGCCGTCAATCGCTGGGAGAGGCCAAGCCGGTCAGACGCCCAGCGCGCACGACCAAATGCTTTGAGGGACGAGACGAGATGAGTGAACGCGAAGCGATGCCGTATGATGTCGTGATTGTCGGCGCGGGGCCTGCGGGCCTTTCGGCAGCGATCCGGCTCAAACAGCTGAACGACGCGCTTGCCGTTTGCGTTCTTGAAAAAGGCTCCGAAGTCGGCGCGCATATCCTCTCCGGCGCTGTCTTCGATCCGCGCGCAATCGACGAACTGCTGCCTGAGTGGCGCACTATGGATTGCGCGATGGCCGAGGTGCCGGTGGTCGACAATCGCCACTGGGTGCTGACGGCGAAGGCGAAATATGAACTGCCGCACCTGATGCTGCCGGCCTTCATGAACAACAAGGGCACCTACACCGGCTCGCTCGGCAATCTGTGTCGCTGGCTCGCCGGACAGGCCGAGGCGCTTGGCGTCGAGATTTTCCCCGGCTTTGCAGCGGCCGAAGTGCTTTACAACGAGGATGGTTCGGTCAAGGGCGTGGCCACCGGCGACATGGGCATCGCGCGCGACGGAAGCCGCAAGGCGGATTATCAGCCGGGCCTCGAGCTCCACGCCAAATACACCTTCTTTGCCGAAGGCGCGCGCGGGCATCTGACGCGCCAGTTGAAAACGCGGTTTGCACTCGAAGCCAATTGCGAGCCGCAGGTTTACGGGATCGGTCTCAAGGAATTGTGGGATATCGATCCGGCCAACCACATTCCCGGGCGCGTGATCCACAGCCAGGGATGGCCGCTGTCCGACGCGTGGGGCGGCGGCTTTCTCTACCATCAGGCCAACAATCAGGTGGCGCTCGGCTTCGTCGTCGCGCTCGATTACAAGAATCCCTATCTCGCGCCGTTCGAGGAATTTCAGCGCTGGAAGCATCATCCCGAGATCGCGGCGATCCTGAGGGGCGGCCGCCGCGTGTCCTATGGCGCGCGGGCGATCAACGAAGGCGGCTGGCAATCCGTCCCCAAACTCGCATTCCCCGGCGGCGCCCTGATCGGCTGCAGCGCGGGGTTTGTGAACGTGCCCCGCATCAAGGGCAGCCATACCGCGATGAAATCGGGGATGCTCGCCGCCGAGGCCGCGGCTGCTGCAATCGCTGCCAATCGCGCCAGTGACGAACTGGCGGACTATGAACCCGCCGTGCGCACAAGCTGGATCGCAACCGAACTCAAGCGGGTGCGCAATGCCGAACCGGCCGTCGCCAAATTCGGCAATGTGCTGGGCACGGTGCTCGCCGGAGCCGACATGTGGATGCGCACGCTCAAGATCGGCCTGCCGATCACGATGAAGCACCATGCCGATCACGACAGTTTGTGGCGGCGCGACCTGATTCAACCGATCGTCTATCCCAAGCCCGATAACGTGCTCAGCTTCGACAAATTGTCGTCGGTGTTCCTCTCGAACACCAACCACGCCGAGGACCAGCCCATCCATCTGACGCTGAAGGACGATAGCGTTCCGACGCGCGTGAACCTGCCGCTTTATGCCGGGCCCGAGCAGCGCTATTGTCCGGCCGGTGTCTATGAGTATGTCGATGATGGGGCCGGTGCCGAACGCCTGCAGATCAACGCGCAGAACTGCGTGCACTGCAAGACCTGCGACATCAAGGATCCAACGCAGAACATCGTCTGGGTCTCGCCGGAGGGCGGTGGTGGCCCCAATTATCCGAACATGTAGCGCGCTTGCGCTGCTGCTCGCGCCAACGCTTGCGGTGGCGAACCGCGAGCCTTCGGCGCTCGCACTCTATGTTCAGGCGCGTGTGGCCGACGCGGCGCGCGCGCCCGACGTTGCAATTCCGGCCTATGCGGCCGCACTTTCGGCTGATCCGGATAATGTGAAGATCGCCAGCAGGGCCTATCGCGAAGCAGTCAACGGTGGCGATTTCGAGCTTGCGCTCCGTGCCGCCCGGACGCTCGAGCGCTTGGGATCGACGCCGCCCGACGCACGCTTGCTGTTTTACATCGCGGCCATCCGTGCGCGCGACTGGAATGATGCGCGATCGCGCGTGACGGACCTTGCCGAGGCCCCCGGCTTTGGTTTCCTCGCGCCGCTGTTCGACGCGTGGTTACCCAAGCCGGTGACGCTGCTCAATACGGGCGCGCGACAAAACGCGTATCAGGCCGAAAACGAAGCGCTTTTGCTGCTCGCCAGCGGCAATCATCGGGCAGGGACTGCCGCGGTCAAAGCGCTCTGGGCGCTGGACCCCTATCGTGCCGGATCGCTGCGAATTGCGGCGGCATCGCTCCTGGCAACCAAGGGCAGGGGCGCCGAGGGCGCGGCGTTGATTCAGGCGGCAGACATGGCAGCAGTGCAGGCCCGCGCCATCGTCAGTCGCAACGGCGATACCGGGCTTGCCGTCGATTCCCCCGCCTCGGCAACGGCATTTCTCCTCGCGCGAGTCTCGGGCGATCTGACGGTCGAAGGCAGTGGACGGTCTTCGCTCACGATCGCGCGGCTCGCCGAATTTGCTGCCCCTGAAAACGCCCGTATCCGCCTCAATGTTGCCGGAGCGCTCAGTGCAGCGCGCATGCCGACCCCCGCGTTGGCCATCGCGACGGCACTGAGCACCGATCCGGTCTATGGCGAAGACGCGGCATCGCTGCGGATCGAGTTGCTCGAACGGGTCGGCCGCGTCGATGAGGCGCTGGGCGAGGCGCGGGCCCGCGCCGATCGCTCGGCCAATGATCTCGCCCGCGTCGGCGATATTGAAATGCGCCGTGGCAGCTATGCCGCAGCCGCCACCATCTACGAAGAATTTCTGCGTGAAAAAGGCAGGGGTCGCGAGACATATGCCACGCTCTATGCCGCTGCCAATGCGCATGGCAACGCCGGGAACTGGCGCGCGGCGCGCCCGCTCCTCGAGCGTGCACTCGTCCTCGCGCCCGATAATCCGTCCATTCTCAACGAACTGGGCTACAGCCTGATCGAGCAGGGCATCGATCTCCCGCGTGGCGCAGCATTGATCGCGCGAGCCGCCGAACTGCGCCCGGGCGATCCGGCAATCATCGACTCGCTGGGCGTCGCCAAGCTGCGCAGCGGTGCGGCAGGCGAGGCTGTAAAGCTGCTTGAGCGCGCCGTTCGTCTCGATATCGGTCAGGCCGAAATCGGGGAGCATCTTGGCGATGCCTATTGGGCGGCCGGACGACGGATCGACGCGCGCTACGCCTGGACTGCCGCCCGCATTCAGGCCGAAGGCGCAGCTCTCGCGCGGCTCGAGCACAAGATCGCGCGGGGGCTGCCCTGATCCTCGCCGACACCGCCTATGCCAAGGTCAATCTCGCGCTGCACGTCCGCCGCAAACGCGCCGACGGCTATCATGATCTGGAAACGGTCTTTGCCTTTTGTGGCGACGGTGATCGCCTGACGGTCGAGCCTGCCGAGTCGCTCTCGCTCACGATCGACGGGCCATTTGCGGCGGCGCTGGGCGACGGATCGGACAATCTTGTGCTTCGTGCGGCGCAAGCCTTTGGCAGCGTAAAAGGAGCCTGCCTTCGTCTGACCAAGAATTTGCCGGTTGCAAGCGGGATCGGCGGCGGTTCTGCCGACGCGGCGGCCACGCTGCGACTGCTCTCCACCCTGTGGCAATGTCCAATGCCTGACCTGGACACCCAGCTGAAATTGGGCGCAGACTGCCCGGCCTGCGTGCTGTCACAAACGATGCGCGGGGAGGGGGTGGGTGAGCAATTACAAGGAGGGCCCGATGTCTCCGGAACACCCATCCTGCTCATCAATCCCGGCGTTGCGGTTTCCACCCGCGACGTATTCGCGCGCTGGGACGGGTTCGATCGCGGCCCGCTGATCGATTGGCGCGACGGCCGCAACGATCTCGAAACCGCTGCCCGAGCGCTGGCCCCGGCAATCGGTAACCTGCTAGCCTGGCTGAACGCACGCTATGACGTCGTGACGGCGCGGATGTCGGGCTCGGGCGCGACGTGCTTTGCCCTGTTCGAAACTCGTGTTGCGAGGGACAAGGTTGCCCGCGAGGCCGATACCGCATTTCCGGGCTACTGGCAGCTGGCAACCCTCCTGCGATGAGCGATATCCTCATGGTCGTCGATCACGCGTCGAACCATGTTCCTGCGGATATCGACCTCGGCATCGCACCGGACCTCATGGACACCCACATCGCGTGGGACATCGGCGCTGCCCCGCTCGCCGAGGCACTTGGGTTTCCGACGCACCTTGCAACGGTTTCGCGCCTCGTCATCGATTTGAACCGTGAGGCAGACGCGCCGGGGCTGGTTCCGCTCACAAGCGACGGTCACCCTATCCCCGGCAACCCCGGCAACGTCGCCGATCGGGTGGCCCGCTTCTATCGGCCTTATCACGCGAGCCTTGCCGCCCGGATCGCCCGCGAGCGGCCTGCGCTCCTCGTGTCACTGCACAGCTTCACACCGCAGTTGGGTAATGTGGCAGAACCGCGACCGTGGGAAATCGGCGTGCTTTACAACAACGATGATCGCGCAGCGCGCATCGCGCTGCCGTTGCTTGCCCAAGATGGCGTCATCGTCGGCGATCAGCAGCCCTATTCGGGCAAAGTGCTTAACGCGACGATGAACCGCCACGGCGAAGCGACGGGAACGCCCTATCTCGGGCTCGAAGTCCGCCACGATCTGATCGCGGGTGAAGCGGGTGTCGCAGCATGGGCGCCGCGTCTCCGGCCCGTCATTGTCGCTTGCGCTGCGGCTATGGCCTTGTCATCGCAAGCGTTGCTGTCCCCCTGTCGGAGATAATGATGCACGATAATGACGAGCGCTGGTTCGTCGCGTTTCTCATCGTGATCACGATCGCGATGGCATGGATTACCGCGCCGTTTTACGGTGCCATTCTCTGGGCCGTGGTCGCTGCGATCGTATTCAACGACTCGAACCGGCGCATGCTGATTTCGCTGAAGGGACGGCGCAACCTTGCGGCCTCGGCCACGCTTTTTCTCGTCGTGTTCATCGTGATCGTCCCTGCGGCGGCAATCCTCATGCTGCTGATCGAAGAAGCCTTGGGGACCTATAACCGGATCCAGTCGCAGCAATTCGATCTCGGGCGCGCGGTCGGGCAGGTCTGGGATGCCGTCCCGCCCACGGCCAAGACGTTACTGAGCCGTCTGGGGTTCGATGATATCGCGGCGGTGCAGGAACGGCTGTCGTCGGTCGCGACCAGCGTGGTGCGGTTGGTCGCCACGCAGGCGGTGAGTCTGGGCCAAAGCGCCTTCGCGTTCTTCATCGGCCTCAGCATCATGCTCTATCTCACGTTTTTCTTCCTGCGCGACGGGCATGTGCTCGTGCGGCGGATCGGCGAACGACTGCCGCTCCTCCCCGAGCGCCGCCGCGCGCTGTTTGAAAAATTCGCAACCGTCATTCGCGCAACCGTCCGTGGCAGCATTGTCGTCGCCATGGTCCAGGGGACGATCGGCGGCGTGACCTTTTGGCTGCTCGGCATCGAGGGTGCGCTTCTGTGGGGCGTGGTCATGACGTTCCTGTCGCTCGTGCCCGCGATCGGCAGCGCGCTGATCTGGGCCCCCGTCGCGATTTATCTGTTTGCAACCGGCGAAATCCTGCGCGCCTCGATACTCGTCTTCAGCGGGAGCATCGTCATCGGATCGGTCGATAACATCCTTCGGCCCCTGCTCGTCGGCAAAGACACGCGCATGCCCGATTATGTGGTGCTGATATCAACGATCGGCGGACTCAGCCTGCTCGGCGTCAATGGCCTTGTGATCGGCCCGGTAATCGCTGCGATGTTCATCGCGGCATGGGACATTTTCGGGGAGGCGCGCGCGCGCGCGATGGGCGATCACACGGCAGAGTGACGGTTGCGGAACGACGGTTTCGCGGCGATAGCGCTTTTGCGAAAGCGAGGTGCCCGTGACCGAACGGTTTGACAAATCGAAGCTCCCCAGCCGCCATGTCTCGGTCGGGCCCGAGCGCGCGCCGCATCGCAGCTATTATTATGCTATGGGGCTGACCGAGGCGCAGATCGCCCGACCATTTGTCGGCATCGCCTCGGCAGGAAATGACAGCGCACCCTGCAACACGACGCTCGACGCGCAGGCTGACGTTTGCCGCAAAGGTGTCGAAGATGGCGGAGGCCTTCCGCGCCGCTTCAACACGATCACCGTGACCGACGGGATCGCGATGGGCCATCAGGGGATGAAATCCTCGCTCGTCAGCCGCGAAGTCATCGCCGATTCGATCGAATTGAGCGTGCGCGGCCATTGCTATGACGCGCTGGTAGGCTTTGCCGGCTGCGACAAATCGCTGCCGGGCATGATGATGGCGATGCTCCGGCTCAACGTGCCGAGCATATTCGTCTATGGTGGCTCGATCCTGCCAGGGCGGTTTGAAGGTCGCGACGTCACCGTTGTCGATGTTTTCGAGGTCGTCGGCAAGTTTGCCGCCGGAAGTTGCCCGATCGAACATGTCCATGCGCTCGAAAAGATAGCGTGCCCAGGGCATGGCGCATGCGGCGGGCAGTTCACCGCCAATACCATGGCGTGCGTGGGCGAGGCCATCGGTCTCTCGCTGCCCAACAGCAACATGGTCCCGGCACCCTATAGCTCGCGCGACCAGATCGCGCATGCGGCGGGCGTTCAGGTGATGGAATTGCTGGCGCGCAATTTGCGCCCGCGCGACATCTGCACGCGCGAAGCCTTCATCAATGCGGCAAGAATTGTCGCGGCAACCGGCGGATCGACCAATGGCGCGCTACATCTGCCCGCGATGGCGCATGAGGCAGGCATCGCCTTCGACCTGTTCGACGTGGCCGAAGCGTTCAAATCCACGCCCTATCTCGCCGATCTCAAGCCCGGCGGGCAGTATGTCGCGAGAGACATGCACGAAGCTGGCGGCGTTTACATGCTGATGAAGACCATGCTCGGCGAGGGGCTGCTTCACGGCAACTGCATGACCGTGACCGGGCGGACGCTTGGCGAGAACATCGATCAGGTCACCTGGAATCCCGATCAGAAGGTCATCTACCCGGCAACCGCGCCGATCACGCCGACTGGCGGCGTCGTCGGGTTGCAAGGGTCACTCGCGCCCGAGGGCGCGATCGTCAAAGTCGCCGGAATGAAGCGGCTGCAGTTCACCGGCCCGGCGCGCGTTTTCGATTGCGAGGAGGATTGCTTCGCCGCCGTCGAGAGCCGCGACATTGCCGAGGGCTGCGTGATCGTCATCCGCTACGAAGGTCCCAAGGGCGGCCCCGGCATGCGCGAAATGCTGACGACCACGGCTGCGCTCTACGGGCTGGGGATGGGTGAAAGCGTTGCCCTCGTCACTGACGGGCGCTTCTCTGGGGCCACGCGCGGCTTCTGCATCGGCCATGTCGGCCCCGAAGCCGCCGATGGCGGGCCGATCGCACTGGTCGAGGATGGTGACAGCGTCGCAATCGACGCCGAAGCGGGCACGATCGACCTGCTGGTCGATGCTGCGATCCTGGCCGCGCGCAAGGCTGCATGGACGCCGCGCATCAATGCCTATCAATCGGGTGCGCTCTGGCGTTACGCGCAGAACGTGGGGCCGGCCTCGCATGGGGCTGTCACCCATCCCGGCGCGCAGTCGGAGAGGCATGTCTTTGCGGACATTTAGCGTCGGACTCGTGCTGTTGCTTTGGGCCTGTTCGGGAGCGAGCGAAAACAGTGTTCTCAGCGTTGCGCCCGAGGATCGGATCGAATGTGCGCTTGACGGCACGGAGACGTTCAAGAACGACTGCGCGCTTGAGCGCATCGGCAAGACGTCGGCAGTTCTGCGTCACGCTGACGGCGGCTTCCGCCGGATCGAGATCGCAGCCGACGGCACGATCGAAGGCGCTGATGGCAGTATGGCAGCGATGGGCACGCCGCTGGTTGATGGCCGCTTTGAACTGACATTGGGCGGCGATCGCTATCGTTTGCCTGACCGCAAACCATGACCAGACCATGCCCGACGCCCTGATCACACGCATCGCGGCGCGCGGCGACGGCGTCACCGATGACGGCCGCTTTTTTGCGGGAACCGCACCGGGCGACACAGTGAACCCGGACGGCGGGATTATCCCCGGCCCGCACCGTGCCCCACCGGTCTGTCGCCATTTCGGTCAGTGCGGCGGCTGCCAGCTTCAGCATGTCGACGATGCCGCCTATGCCCAATTCCTGATCGACCGGATCGTCGAAGCGCTGCATGCGCAAGCGCTTTCAGCACCGCCCATCGCCACGCCGCATCTCTCGCCACCGCGAACCCGCCGCCGCGCGACCATGCGGGCTGAGCGGCGCGGCAAGGCCATTGCGCTCGGCTTCAACGAGGCGACCAGCAATCGCATTGTCGACCTTCGCGAATGCCATGTTATTCTGCCTGCGCTCTTTGAGATGGTGCAGCCTCTGCGCACCCTTCTGGCCACGCTGCTCCGCGAGCGCGAGCGGGCGACCGTGATCATGACGAACGTCGATCAGGGCATCGACCTCCTGCTGTCGGGCTTCGAAGCCGAGGGGCTTGCTGCGAACGAGGCGCTGAGCAGTTTTGCCGAGTGCAAGGCGCTTGCACGGCTATCGCTCGACGAAGGCTATGGTCCCGCAATCCGCGCCATGCCAACCCTCGTGACGATCACGCTGAGCGGTGTGCCGGTAGCCTTTCCCGAAGGCGCGTTCCTGCAGGCGACAGCCGATGGCGAAACCGCGCTGGTCGCCGCCGTGCGCACTGCTTTGGACGGAGCCGCACATGTCGCGGACCTGTTTGCCGGTTTGGGAACATTCGCTCTCGCGCTCGGAACTCGCACGCACGCCGTGGAAGGTAACCGCGATGCCGTCCTCGCGCTGAAAGCGACCGGACGGGTTGCTGTCGAACACCGCGATCTGTTCCGTCGGCCAATGACGCGATCCGAGCTGACGCCATTCGATGCCGTCGTGCTCGATCCTCCGCGCGCGGGTGCTGTGGCGCAGGTCGCCGAACTCGCCGCATCGGCCGTCCCGCGGATCGCTTATGTCTCATGCAACCCAGCGACCTTCGCGCGCGATGCCAGGGTGCTCGTCGCAGGCGGATACCGGCTTGAGCATATTACGCCGGTCGGCCAGTTCCGCTGGTCCACGCATGTCGAGCTCGCCGCCGCGTTCGCGCGTTAGTTCGCAAACACGATCGCGATGGCGTGCGCACAGAGCATGATCAGCGGAATTGTGCCGAGCGCGTGCAGGGCAAAGCGCGTCGGCACATGGTTCACGCTCACCTGAACGAGGCTGTGCACAATCCGGACGGCAACATAGATCCAAGCCAGCGTCGCGTTCAGGCTGTTCCCCGCACCAACAAGCGCCAAGGTGAGCGCGACCGCATAGAAAACGGTCGGTTGCTCCATCAGGTGATTGTAATTGTCCGCGGGCCATTGATCGCGGCCACTCAGCTTGGCGCGGATATCGGCGCCGACACTCCCGATCATGGGCGTATCGAGCATCCCGGCGCGCTTCATCGCAGGAAGCCGCCGGGCATACATCATGATCCACATCAGCATTGACCATGCCGCGAGGACGACGACGGGCTTGAGGATTTCGGGCGTCATGGATCAAACCCCCAGCGTAACCCGCGCCGCGTTGACGGCAAGCGCAAGCAGACACACCGACGACAGGCTGAACAGCGCGATCCGCACCGGGATCCGGTTGACCAGCGCCTGCCACAGGCTGTGAGCAATGCGCAGGCCGACATAGCTCCAGGCCAGCGTCAGGTTGAGCGGCGTCGCGGCGTCTGCCAAATGGAGGATGATGACCGCCGGATAGAAGACGGTCGGCTGTTCCATCAGATGCGTGTAGTTATGCGATTTCCAGTTCACGCGCGGATCGATCCGGTGCTCGACATCCTGATAGCGTCCGCCAGGCGCCGCACTTGCCACACCGCCCGCATCCAGTTTCATCAGCGCAGGAAAGCGTGTTGCCGTCATCCACAGCAGGACGATCATCGTCCACAGCACGAGCGCCGCCGCTGGCGCGAGCATCAAATTCGTCAAGAAAAGCGACCTCCCTGTTTTATGACAGGAAGGCTGCAGCAGTCAGTTGTTCAATGCAACGATTATTCGAAAATCGACGCCCATTTGCGCTTCGCACGCGTTTTCCAGTGCGCACGGTGATAGGCATCCGAGGCCAGCAGCGGCATTACCGAGCCCGCCTCGGCAAACACCATTTGCTCGATGCCTGTGTTCACCTTGCCCCAGCTTGCAGCCTCCTGCAGCGTGGATGACGAGCACGCGCCGTCGCGCACATCCGCGACGGTAATCTGCACGGCATATTTGTGCACCTGCACATCGTCATGGCCCAGGATTTCGGCGCAAACTACCGTGTCCTGAATGAAGTTCTTCGGCACACCGCCGCCGATCATAAGGAGTCCGGTCGTCCCGGCCTTGATCTTGATGTCGGTCAGCTCGCGAAAGTCGGCAATCGCGTCGAGCACCATATAGGGCTCGCCGACTTTCATCCGGTCGACCTGATGCTTGACGAGGCCGAACCCGGCGGAGCTATCCACGAACGCCGGACAGAAGATCGGCACGTCATGCTCATAGGCGAGCTTGACCAGGCTGTTGTCCTTCTTGCCATGCTCGACGAGATATTTGCCCATCTCGCGAATAAAAGCGCGGCTCGAATAGGGGCGCGGCTCAAGCGATTCGGCGATCTTGTTGATCGTGAAGTCGCAGTCCTGCAGCTGCTCTTCGTCGATATACGTATCGTAGATGCGGTCGATGTAGAGCGAGCGCAGCGTGTCGTCGTCGGGCACTTCAAGCGCCTGATAATGCTTGTGACCGAGCCCCTCGAAGAAATCCATGTCAACGATCGTCGCGCCGGTCGCGACGATGCCATCGACCATGTTCGAGCGGACGAGTTCGGCATACAGGTCCATGCAGCCGCCCGCGCTCGTCGATCCCGCGATCACGAGGAAGATCGTGCAATCGGGATCGGCGAGCATCTGATTGTAGATGCCCGTTGCGCGCGCGAGGTCGCGGCTGGTGAAGCTCATCTTGCCCATCTGATCGACGATCGGGCGGGCATCGAAACTGGTGATGTCGATATGCTCGACGGTCGTCGACAGCAGCTCGGCCTTGCGCTGGGCATTGATCTGAGGGGTGGTCGTCATGATTATCTCCTCGTCCCCCAATCGATGATCGGCGGACCCTGATACAAGAATGTGAACCGGCGAGGTCAGTCGGCCAAGTGATCTGGCCAGAAATCGTCGTCAAGCACCCGCTGAATCGTCCAGGGGCAGGCCTCAGGATAGAAGTCATGCCCCGTCTCTTTCATCGCCAATGTCCAACCGTCGAGCCACGCGTCCGCTATCCATTCGGGATCGATGATTTCAGCTTTGAAGCTGGGCGTCTTGGCGATCCGCCGTCTAAGTGCTTTGCGCTGCTCATTGATCGTGCGTTGCCAGCTTGCGCCCCGCCGCTCGGGCTGCACGGCCCATTTCAATAGGTGACCGATCAGCAATGCCATCCGGCTCGCAAGTTCACGCGATTCGGCTTTCCCCACGTCCTCGATCTCGTCCGCCAAATGTTCGATGTCGAGCCGTGCCCACTGTCCTTCGCGCAGCAGGCGCGCTTGCTCGCGCGACCATGCGATCACGTCATGCTCGTAAGCGATATTGCCCATGGCTTCGATCCGAACGACTCGGGCCACCTTACAGCTTGACGACGTTTGCCGGAAGCGGAGGCTCGTTTTCGAAATAAAGCGACGTCATGGGCTCATCGGCCACTTCGACCGTCTCGACTGAACCGAACCCGTTGAACCCGGTGCGCATCGCACAGCCATAAGCACCGAGCATCCCGATCTCGATATAGTCGCCGGTCGCCACATCGGCAGGCAGCATGAATGGCCCGGCCATCTGGTCGAGATCGTCGCACGTCGGGCCATAAAAGCTGAACGGCATCAACCGGGCATGGGAGTCGGGTTCGCGCAGCAGCTCGACCGGGAAGCGCCAGCCGACATGCGCTGCATCGAACAACGCACCATAGGCCCCGTCGTTGATATACAGCTCGTCGCCGCGCCGCTTCTCGACGCGCACGATCAGCGATGAATATTCCGCGCACAGCGCCCGGCCAGGCTCGCACCACAGCTCGGACGAATAGCTGACGGGAAGATCCTCGAACGCGCGGTGGATGACGGCGAAATAGGCTTCGAGCGGGGGTGGCTCCATGCCCGGATAGCGTGACGGGAACCCGCCACCGACATCGACGACATCGACCGTGACGCCCGATGACACGATCGCCGTCCGCACGCGCTCCATCGCCTGTGAATAGGCAGCCGGCGTCATCGCCTGCGAGCCGACATGGAAGCAGATGCCGAGCGCATCGGCGACCTGGCGCGTCGCGATAAGAAGCTCGCGCACTTCGGACGGTTCAGCGCCAAACTTCGCGGCAAGGCTGAGCTTCGAATGCTCGGACGAAACGCGCAGACGGACGCACAGCGTCAGGTCGGTCGCCCGTTGCGTGGCTCGCTCGATCTTCTCGAGCTCGTCCATCGTGTCGAGCGAAAACGTCCGCACGCCATGCTCGAAATAGGCTTCGCGTATCGCTTCCTCGGCCTTGACCGGATGCATGAAGCACAGCGTCGCACCCGGCACGGTCGCCGACACGAGACGCACTTCCGCAATCGACGCCACGTCGAAATGCGTAATGCCATTGTCCCACAGGATCCGCAGCAGATCGGGCGACGGATTTGCCTTGACCGCATAGATCGAGCGCCCCGGAAACTTCTCCACGAAGAAGCGGGCGGCACGCGCAGCGGCATGCGGGCGAATGAGCGTCACCGGCTGCACCGGACGACGATCGAGAGCAATGCCACGACCGTCAGTGACGGGGGCGACATCGGACGGGGCGGACGCTAGCCCCAGCGCGCTATGATAGTTGACCAATTCAAGGGACCTCCAATGGCCTTTCGGCACAGATCGACAGAAGCTGCCTTGCGGTTGGAAGTCCCATGGGGCAGCGGGAAGCGCATATATGGAGGGGGTGCCCCCCTGTAAAGTCATTCGCAAAGGCGCTGTCTCGAAAATGTCACATAATCAGAAAAGCGACCGAAAACCGAGCAACTCCGGTGTCCTTGAAGCCGCAGTTGCCGTTGCCCAAATCACACCGCCGAGCCCTTTGTTAACCTGCGAGATCGGCGGGCGAACGACTTTCCTCAAAGCCGATTCGTTGCAGCCGATGGGAGCGTTCAAGCTGCGCGGTGCGTGGTGGCGCTTGTCGTCGCTCGATGCCGAGGCGCGTGGCAAGGGCGTCGTTGCCTTTTCATCGGGCAATCATGCGCAAGGGGTGGCCTGGGCGGCGCGCAGGCTTGGGATCGCGGCAACGATCGTGATGCCCGCGGACGCCCCGGCGGCCAAACTTGCCGGAACGCGCAAGCTCGGGGCCGAGATTGTCTTCTACGATCGTGCGCGTGAGGACCGCGTGGCGATTGCCACTGCGCTGGCGGAGGCGAGGGGTGCAACGCTGGTCCCGAGTTTCGACGATCCGTGGATTATCGAAGGGCAGGGCAGTGCAGGGGTCGAGGCGGCAGCGCAAATGGGCGCACAGCCCGATTTGATTGTCGTTCCGTGCGGCGGCGGCGGATTGGCAGCGGGCGTTGCACTGGCTTGCCCTGACGCAGGCATCGTCATCGTCGAGCCCGAAGGATGGGATGACATGGGCCAATCGCTGCGGACGGGCCGCATCGTGCCGGTCGCGCCCGATCCACCCCCCACGGCATGCGATGCCCTGATGACACAGCGGGTGTCACCGCTCACGTTCGACATTCTGGCGGCGCGCGCGGCGACAGGCATCGCAGTCAGCGAAGCACAGACCCGCGCTGCAATCCGCTTTGCATTTTCCGAACTGCGGCTTGTTCTCGAACCGGGCGGAGCCGTCGCGCTCGCCGCCGTCCTCGCGGGCCAGGTCGCCCTGACCGATCGCACGTTGATTCTCCTGTCCGGCGGCAATGTGGACCCTGCCGCATTCGCCGCAATCCTCAGCGAATGACCAGCTATGCGCTCATCTCGCTCCTGCTGGGCATCGCAATGCTGGCCGTCTTTGCACTGACAGCGGGCGGAATTTACATGATCCGGACGCGGGGTGATCGCCAACGTGGCGTCCTCATGCTGGTGGCCGCCGTCGTGCTTTTCGGCAATGTCCTGATCTGGTCGCTTTAGCGCCCCGGGAGATTATCAACGGTCCGGCGGATTTCTTTGAGCGTTTCCGCCGTCACCCGCAGCAACTCGGGATCGAGCCCGTCAACAATTTCGAGAACATCGGGGGCCAGCGACTTGATGAGGTCCGCATGAGCTGTCGAACCCGCAGCAGTCATCCGGACGCACGGGTCGGGTGCACCGTCGATCGTGAACAGGCCACGCGCCACTAGCGAATCGACCGGAACCCGCGCTTCTGCCTCGCTTACTTCGAACGAATAGGCGATATGCGAAAGCCGGTCCTCATCGCGCTTCATGCGGCCGAAGTAGTTGAGCAGCCCGAACTCGGCGATCGAGTACAACCCCTCATAGCGTGGTTTGAGGCGGTTGCGCATCAGATGCTCGAGGATCGCGATTTCGGTGAAAAGATCGGTCAGGACCGCCTTTTGCTCGAGTTCGGGATCCTCGGGCGTCATCGGGTCACCGGATCGGCGAATCGGGCGCAAGCCGCATGTCGAGATAACGATCGACCGACGCCATCAGCTCAGCCTGCTCGGCTTCGAAGAAGTGATTGGCCCCGCGGATTTCGTCATGATGGATCGTGATGTGCCGCTGCGTGCGCAGCTTATCGACCAGCTTTTGCACGGCGTTGGGCGTGACCACCTCGTCGCCGGTGCCCTGGATAATGATGCCCGACGACGGACATGGCGCAAGGAACGTGAAATCATACATGTTGGCCGGTGGCGCGATCGAGATAAACCCTCGAATTTCGGGGCGACGCATGAGCAATTGCATGCCGATCCACGCACCAAAGCTGAAGCCTGCAACCCAGGTCGTCTGCGCCTCGGGATGGATCGACTGCACCCAGTCGAGCGCCGAGGCCGCATCGGACAGTTCGCCGACGCCATTGTCGAAGACGCCCTGGCTCTTGCCGACGCCCCGGAAGTTGAAGCGCAGCGTAGCAAAGCCGCGCCGCACGAACGTCTGATAAAGCGACTGCACGATCCGGTTGTTCATCGTGCCGCCGCCCTGCGGATGGGGATGCAGGATCATGGCAACGGGCGCGCGCGGGCGCGGTCCGGGATTGAAACGACCTTCGAGGCGACCTTCGGGCCCCGGAAAAATGACTTCGGGCATGAGCACTTTCTAAACTGGCAACGCGCGCCTAGGCAGGTGCGGCTTTTGGAGCGAAGGCTATACAGGCCTCTCCCTTGCAAGAGCAATGATTTCAACCCGGACCCATTTTGAAGGCGCAGGATTGAACGACCGCTTGTATCTCGACCATGCCGCAACAACGCCCATGCTCGCTGCCGCACGCAGCGCCGTAACCGAAGGGCAGGAACGCTGGGCCAATCCCTCCTCGCCGCACGCCGAGGGCCGCGCCGCGCGCGCTGCGCTCGAAGACGCCCGCCTCAACATCAAGGCAGCGCTCGGGTGGGACGGCGATCTGATCTTCACCGCTGGCGCAACCGAGGCCATCGCGATCGCGCTCGGCAACACAGAAAGCGATGCGATTCTGACAACTGCTGTGGAACATGACGCGGTCTTCCGCGCTGCGCCGCGCGCCTATGTCATGCCCGTCGGCAACGACGGTCTTGTGGCGCACGATACGCTGGTCGGTCGTCTCGGTGCCCTTGGCGCACACCGGCCATTGGTGGCGATACAGTCAGCCAACAACGAGACCGGTGTGATGCAGCCCCTCGCCGTGCTCGCCGGGGTCGTTCGAGCCGCGCGCGGGACCTTATGCGTCGATGCGTCGCAAACGGCGGGCAAGTTTGCTTTGCCCGATGCCGATCTGATTGCGGTCTCGGCGCACAAGCTTGGTGGCCCGCCTGGCATCGGCGCGCTGCTCGTCCGCGATCTCGCAACGCTGAAACCAACAGGTGGCCAGGAGCGGGGGTATCGACCCGGCACCGAGAATCTCCCCGGTGCGCTCGGTTTTGCCGCAGCATTGCAGGCCCAGCGCGGCTGGATCGAGCGCGCCGCCGACCTGCGTGCGCATCTCGACGCCGCAATCGAAACGGCGGGGGGACAGGTCGTTGCCAAAGCCAGCCCCCGGATCGCTACGATCGCGGGATATCGCATGCCGGGCGTCGCGTCGTCGGCACAGCTCATCCAGTTCGATCTGGCTGGGATTTCGGTGTCTGCGGGCAGCGCCTGTTCGTCTGGCAGCCTGAAGCCGAGCCATGTGCTGGCCGCAATGGGCTGGGCCGAACGCGAGACCAGCGAGGTCGTTCGCGTCAGCTTCGGACCCGAAACGACGCGCGCCGACATCTATCGCTTCATCGACATGTGGAAACGCATCGCGGACAGCGCGAAAAACCGGGCCGCATGATCTATCTCGACTATCAGGCGACCACGCCGCTGGCCCCCGAGGCGCGCGATGCGATGCTGCGGTGGCTCGATGCGGACGGTTCGGCCAATCCGCATTCCGCGCATGCCGCCGGACGCAAAGCCAAGGCGGCTGTCGAAGTCGCCCGTGAGCAAGTCGCGGCGTTGCTGCCGCCCGGCGGGCAGGTTTTTTTCACCAGCGGCGCGACCGAAGCAGTCAATTGGGCAATCGCCGGAACCATCGGAAGCGGGGGCTTGGCCTTTCCGGTCACCGAACATGCGTGCGTGCGCGATACGGCACTGGCGTTCGGTCGGCGCGGTCATGACGTCACGATGCTTCCGGTCAATGCTGAAGGACTGATAGCGCCCGATATCGCGCTTCCCGAAAAGGCGTCGCTGGTTGCCGCCATGCTCGTCAACAACGAGATCGGCGTCATCCAGCCGATCGAGGCGCTGGCCGACGCTGCGCATTCTAAGGGCGCGGTATTCCTGTGCGATGCCGTTCAGGGATTTGGCCGGGTCCCCATCCCATCAAACGTCGATCTCGTCGCGATCAGTGCCCACAAGATTCACGGTCCCAAGGGGATGGGTGCGCTGTGGGTCCGCAACGGCATCGCGATCGAGCCGTTCATGTTCGGCGGCGGGCAGGAGGGCGGGCTGCGGTCGGGCACGCTCAGCCCGGCCTTGTGCGCTGGGTTCGGAGCCGCAGCTGCGCTGTTAGCCAGCCGCAAGTCCAGCGACTCGGACCAGATCGAACATTTGTGGCAACGGGCGAGGGCGCGATTGGGGCAAAGCTGGATTGTGAACGGTTCTTTGGCGCAGCGCTATCGCGGGAACCTCAACGTCCGCCTTCCCGGCCTCGATGCATCGCGGCTGATCTCGGACGTGCGCACCATCGCCTTTTCGGCAGGCTCGGCGTGCGCTAGCGGTTCCGGGCGGCCAAGCCATGTGCTCAAGGCAATCGGGCTGGACGACGCCGACGCGCGCAGCAGTATCCGTCTCGGTTTCGGGCGCTATACGACTGAAGATGAACTCGCCGCCGCGCTCGATGCAATAATCGCTGCGGCTGCCCGCCAGCGCACGCTTGCCGCGTGATCCGCGTGACGTTCATTGCCGCCGACGGTCAGGCGCACGCAGCGACAGCGGAAAGCGGCGAACGCCTGCTCGAAATCGCGCAGAATGCCGATCAGCCGCTTGAGGGGACGTGCGAGGGACAGATGGCCTGCTCAACCTGTCATGTCATCGTCGATCCTGCTTGGTTCGATCGTTTGCCGGCCGCACGCGAAGAGGAAGAAGACATGCTCGATCTTGCCGCGGGAGCCACACGAACAAGCCGGTTGGCATGCCAGATCATGCTCGATCCGTCGCTCGATGGTATCGTCGTGCGCATCCCGCCTGAAAGCCGGAACATGCAGGGCCGTTGATTCGGCAGGCCGTTTCCACCATATGTTCGTTCGGAAGTCGGGCGGACGGCGCTCTCGCCAACCTGGTCAGGTCCGGAAGGAAGCAGCCACAACGAATTCGCACCGGGTCGTCCCGGCTTCCACCGTGCAGCACGGGAAGGCGCAAGCTGCGCCGACCATGCGCAAGCACAGCCAGCGGGCCCGGCTCGACTGACGGCGCGGCTTTGCCGCGGCGCGCTTCCCCGCTACACCGCCTTTAATGTCCAATTCGCAACCCTATCGCGTCCTCGCCCGCAAATACCGTCCGCAGACCTTCGCCGCGCTGATCGGCCAAAACGCGATGGTGCAAACTCTCGGCAACGCGATCAAGCGCGACCGGCTGGCGCATGCGTTCCTGCTCACCGGCGTTCGCGGCGTCGGCAAGACGTCGACCGCGCGGCTGATTGCCAAGGCGCTAAACTGCATCGGTCCCGACGGCCAGGGCGGCCCGACGATCGATCCGTGCGGCGTCTGCGAACCCTGCGTTGCGATAGCCGAGGGACGCCATATCGACGTGATCGAGATGGACGCCGCCTCGCACACCGGGGTAGACGACGTCCGCGAGATCATCGAGGCAGTGCGCTATGCAGCGGTCTCGGCGCGCTACAAAGTTTACATTATCGACGAAGTGCACATGCTTTCGAAAAATGCGTTCAACGCGTTGTTGAAGACGCTCGAAGAGCCGCCGCCCCATGTCAAGTTCCTGTTTGCGACCACCGAGGTCAACAAGGTTCCGGTGACGGTCCTGTCGCGCTGCCAGCGCTTCGATCTGCGACGGATTCCAGTCGATACGCTCACTGCGCACTTCGCGGCCATCACCGACGCTGAGGCAGTGCGCGCCGACACCGAAGCGCTGGCGATCATCGCCCGGGCGGCCGAAGGCTCGGTCCGCGATGGGCTTTCAATCCTCGATCAGGCCATCGCGCATGCCGATATGGACGGCGACGGCACGGTGACGGCCACGCAAGTCCGCGCAATGCTCGGGCTGTCCGATCGCGGCGCGCTCCGCCGGCTGTTTGGATTGATTCTGGAGGGTGAGGGGGCACCTGCATTGGCGATGCTGGCCGAGCAACATGCCCTCGGCGTTGATCCCGCCGCGGTTCTGCAAGGCCTGCTCGAGATCGTTCATGCAACCACGCGCACCAAAGTCGGCGCGGAGCCAGACGCCGCCCAATCGGCCGATGAGCGTGCGGCAATCGCCGGA
The DNA here is from genome assembly GCA_046153865.1 of Sphingomonadaceae bacterium. Taxonomy (GTDB): domain Bacteria; phylum Pseudomonadota; class Alphaproteobacteria; order Sphingomonadales; family Sphingomonadaceae; genus Sphingomonas_O. Next base: position 44,199 of record JBJXFA010000094.1, on the reverse strand, counting down.
TGGGCCAAGCAGCTCAGCTTTGCGCTCCTGCACCGCTTGTGGCAGCTCCTGCTCAAGGGGCATGACGAGGTCGCGCACGCGCACAACCCGGCCGAGGCGGCCGATATGGCGATCCTGCGGGTCATCCATGCCAGCACACTGCCTGATCCGGGCGAGATCGCGCGGATGCTTGCGGGCAAACCCGCGCCGGCCTCCGCAACGCCCGCACAGTCCACGCTGCCCGCGGACTTCCGCGCGATGGTGGATCTTGTCGAGGCGCGCGGGAGGCATCTGCTTGCCCAGCAGCTCCGCGATGAAGTCGGTGCGGTCCGCTATGCGCCGCCCGAACTGGTTATCCGCCCGGCGAGACCTTTTGACAGCGCTGAGTTGAAAGCGTTGCTGCGCGATGCGACCGGGACCGCATGGACGGTCACGACCAGCGATGCCGCCGCCGAGCCGACACTGCGTGAACAGGATCGCGCGATTGAAGCGGCGGCGCGCGATGCCATTTTAGCCGAACCCGTCGTCGCGGCTGCGCTGGCGAACTTTCCGGGCGCCGAATTGCTCGACTGGACTGAACAACGGAGTGCAACAGCATGAAATCGATCGACGATATCCTGAAAATGGCGGCCAACGTCCAGGAAGAAATGACCAAAGCGCAGGCAAGCCTCGATACGATCGAGGTCGAAGGCGCATCGGGCGGCGGTCTCGTAAAGATCAAGGCATCGGCCAAGGGCCGCATCATCGGCGTCAGCATCGATGATTCGCTGATCGTGCCCGGCGACAAAGGGATGTTCGAAGATCTGATCGTCGCGGCGTTCAATGACGCGCGCGCCAAAGCCGACGCGGTTTCGAATGAGCAGATGGGCAAGATGACAGCGGGCCTGCCGCTGCCGCCGGGCTTCAAGATGCCGTTCTAACGCAAACAGACATCGAGCCCGTCGCGCGCAACCACGCCGATCCGCGCCGCGACTGTATTGCCGTAGCGACGTGTAAAACCCCTTGGCACAACCGCGCCGCGCTTTTTGGGGAGAGGTAAAACCGCGGCAATCCGGGCCGCCTCAGTGCGGGTCATTCGGCTGGCGTCATGCCCGAAATAGCGCTGGGCCCCGGCGTTCACGCCATAGGTCGCGATGCCCGTCTCGGCGATGTTGAGATACACCTCCATGATCCGCGCCTTGCCCCAGATGTTTTCGATGAGCAGCGTGAACCAGGCCTCGAGACCTTTCCGGAAATAGCCGCCGCCCTGCCATAGAAAGGCGTTTTTCGCGGTCTGCTGACTGATCGTCGAACCACCACGGATGCGTCCGCCCCGCGCATTGCGCTCAATCGCATTTTCGATCGCCTCGCGATCAAAACCATTGTGTGCGCAGAACTTTGAATCCTCCGCAGCAATTGCGGCGCGCGCCATGTCCAGATCGATCTGCGCCAGCGGCATCCAGTCGCGCTTGATCATCTCGCCGCGCATCATGTCGGCGATCATGGTGATCGTGATCGGCGGCGCAATGAACCGATACGCGATCACCCACAGCAGCGAGCCAATGACGAACCAGATGATGGCACGACCGATGAACCAACCAACGCGATAGGCAAACCCGCGTGGCTTGCGCTGCGCCCGCGCAATCACGCCAGCGCCAGCGTCCCATTGCTCTGGGCGATCCGGAGCATCGCCTTTTGCAGCTTGTCGAAAGCGCGAACCTCGATCTGGCGGACCCGTTCGCGGCTGACGCCGTAAACTTGGCTCAGCTCCTCGAGCGTCTTGGGCTCCTCGGACAAGCGTCGCTCGGTCAAGATATGCCGCTCACGCTCGTTGAGATCGTCCATTGCCTCGGCCAGCATGGCGTGGCGGTGCACTCGCTCCTGGCTTTCGGCGACCGCCTCGTCCTGCAACGGACCTTCGTCCTGCAGCCAGTCCTGCCATTGACCTTCGCCGTCTTCGCGCAGTGGCACATTCAGCGACGTGTCACCGCCCATCGCCATGCGCCGGTTCATGCTGATCACTTCTTCCTCGGTCACCCCGAGATCGGTCGCGATCTTCTTGACGTTAGCAGGACTGAGGTCGCCATCTTCAAAGGCTTCGAGATTGTTCTTCATGCGCCGCAGGTTGAAGAACAGCTTCTTCTGTGCCGCCGTCGTGCCCATTTTGACGAGGCTCCACGAACGCAGGATGAATTCTTGGATCGATGCGCGGATCCACCACATCGCATAAGTCGCAAGCCGGAAGCCACGATCGGCCTCGAACTTTTTCACGCCCTGCATCAGCCCGATATTGCCTTCGGAGATCAGTTCGCTGACCGGCAGGCCATAGCCGCGATAGCCCATGGCGATCTTCGCGACGAGTCGCAGATGCGACGTGACCAGACGCGCTGCCGCTTCCGGATCGCCGTGCTCCTCAAAGCGCTTGGCGAGCATATATTCTTCTTCCGGCGTGAGCAGCGGAAATCGCCGGATTTCAGAAAGATACCGGTTAAGGCTGGCCTCGCCGCCGAGTGCCGGAATCGTCGCAGGTACGTTGCTGTTGCCAGCCATGTTGCCCTCACTCCCAGTCGCAGGCGGAGAATACCGCTGCGCTCCCTTCAAGACCCTTATATACCAAGCTCGCGGGCTAAACGTTGCATATCGTCCGGCATTTCGCTTTCAAATACCCAAGTTTCGCTTGTCACGGGATGAACAAAGCCCAACCGGGCCGCGTGCAGGGCCTGTCTGCGGAATGACAGCGCCTTCAGAATTGGGCGATGCGCGGGCAGGATCCGCCCGTAAACCGGGTCGCCCAGTAACGGATGTCCGATCGAAGTCATATGCACCCGCACCTGATGCGTGCGCCCCGTCTCGAGCCGACATTCGATCAGTGCTGCGTCGCGCAACGATTTGAGCAGCGTGAAATGCGTCACCGCGCGCTTTCCGCCCGCAACCAGAGCAACCTTTTTGCGATCGTGCGGACTGCGCGCAAGCGCTGCGTCTATCGTGCCAGTCGCGGTCGGACGGCCCGCCACGATCGCGCGATACCCGCGATCGATGCTGTGCCGGGCAAACTGAGCCGACAGCCCTTCGTGCGCGCGATCGTTTTTGGCAACGACCAGTAGGCCCGACGTGTCTTTATCGATCCGGTGGACGATCCCGGGCCGCGCGACGCCGCCGATCCCCGACAACCGGCCCGCGCAGTGATGCAGAAGCGCGTTGACAAGCGTCCCGTCGGCGTTGCCAGCGGCGGGGTGCACCACCATCCCGGCCGGCTTGTCGACGATGAGCAGGTGTTCGTCTTCGAAAACGACATTGAGCGCCATGTCCTGCGCGACGTTGTGCGCTGGTGTCGGGTCGGGCACTTCGATGACAAAGCCCGTGCCGCGCTTTGCCTTTTCCGAAGGATCACGGGCGAGGCCCGACGGTCCCTTGACCCGGCCACTGGAAATCAGCGCCTTCAGCCGCTCGCGCGACAAAGCCGGAATTGCCGCGGCCAGCGCACGATCGAGCCGCCACCCGTCATGAGCTTCTCCCAGTGTCACTGAAATCGTGGAAAAGCCCCCGGCCATCGCTATGCAAGTGGCGATGAGGCTGCAGATATCAAGAGCGCATTACGCCGAGCTTCTTGCGCTCGCCGCCGCATCACCGGACACCGAAGTCTGCGGGCTTGTTTTCGGCGACCATTGCCGGGTCGAGATGGTCATGCCGGTCACCAATGTCGCGGCCGATCCAGCGCGGCAGTTCGAGATCGATCCGGCGGCATTGATCAATGCGCTCCGATGCGAGCGCGAGGGGGGCCGCAAACTGCTCGGGTATTTTCATTCGCATCCGCAAGGGCCGGCCCGACCGTCATCCATGGATCGGGAGCGAGCGATCGGCGACGGGCGTCTCTGGCTGATCATTGGCAATCGGCAGATTACCGCATGGCGGATAGTTGCCCGAACCTTTGAACAGATCGCGATCGAAATCGGGGGAGATGCGCCGGAACGCGACTGATCGTGGTTGATATGCCACGCAGCTGTTGTATTGATGCAACGATGCAGGCGCGCACTCCATCGGGCTGGCAACGGCGGCTGGCGGTCTTCATCGGGCGGCGGCGCTGGATGCCCTATGTCGAGCTGGCAACGCTGCTGGCGCTCGTTGTGATTGCGACAGCCAGCTATCTCATCCTGACCCAAGGCATGCCGGGTCAGAAACTTCTGACGCCGCCTGCCGTGGCATTTCTGCTGGTTGCCAATCTCGTGCCTGCGCTCGCGCTGATCGTTCTTGCGGGTCGTCGCATGGCCAAGCGGCGTGCCCGCTTATCACCGGTCGGTGGCGGCGGACGGCTGCATGTGCGGCTGGTGGGGATCTTTTCACTTGTCGCGACGGTGCCGATGCTGCTCGTCGTGATCTTTTCGTCGCTGCTGTTCCAATATGGCGTCGAGTTCTGGTTCTCGGACAAGGCGCGCGGCATGCTGCAAAATGCCAACAGCCTCGCGCAGGGCTATTATCAGGAGAAAATGCAGAACGTTGCCGGCGAGACGATCACGATGGCGGGCGACCTGCGCGACTATCTGGCACAGGCTCCAACCGACAGTCCGGCCTTTGCCGAAGGCTATGCCTGGCAGGTTTTGAACCGCAACCTTACCGAGTCAGCGATCGTTGAGGTCACAGCGTCGGGGCCGAAGACCGTTGCGATGGTCAATCCGGACGCCCGCCCGGTCGAGAAACGCATTTCAGCGACCGTGATCGCGCAATTGGCGGCAGGAAAACCGGTCGTCATCACCGACAGCGCTGACCGGATCGAAGCCGTGACCCGCCTCTATCCCGATCGCAATATCTATCTTTATGCATCGCGGTTGTCCGATCGTCAGGCGCTCGCTCAGACTGAGCGCGCCAAAGCCGTGCTGGCCGATTATGAGGGCCTCATCGATCGGTCGCGCCGGTTGCAGCTGCAATTCAATGCCGCGCTGTTCGTCATTTCGCTGCTGATCGTCGGTGCGGCCGTCTGGATCGCGCTCAAGGTTGCTGACCGGCTGGTCCGTCCGGTAGGCGAACTCGTCGAAGCGGCACGGCGGGTCGCCGGAGGGGATTTGTCGGCGCGGGTCCAATCCCCCCGGGCCGTCGATGAGGTCGGCACGCTTGCCCGCGCGTTCAACCGCATGACACGGCGGCTGCAGGAGCAGACAGGCGCCCTCGACAGTCGGCGCGCCTTCATCGAAGCGGTGCTATCAGGCGTATCAGCCGGGGTGATCTCAGTTGATTCCGATCGCCGCATGCGGCTGATGAACGATCAGGCACGACGGCTTCTGGCGGCCAGCGGTGCCGATCCCGTCACGTTACCGTTGTCGGCGCTCGCTCCCGAACTCGACGCCCTGATTGTGCGCGGACAGCGCGGCGGCGTTGTTCATCTGCAGCGAGGCGGTGACGCGCGAACGCTGGCTGTCAAAGTCGTGGTCGGTGAACAAGGCTATGTTCTGACCTTTGATGATATCACCCAACAGCTCGCCGATCAGCGCCGCGCGGCATGGTCCGACGTCGCGCGACGGATAGCTCACGAAATCAAGAATCCGCTGACCCCGATCCAGCTTGCCGCCGAACGCCTCAAACGCCGCTATCTGGCCGAGATCAGTTCGGACAAAGCGACCTTCGAACGCCTTACCGAAACGATCGTCCGTCAAGTGGGCGATCTGCGCCGTATGGTCGACGAGTTTTCGTCGTTCGCGCGCATGCCCAAACCGATCTTTCGCGAAGAGGCGCTGATCGACATCGCTCGCCAGGCGCTCTTCCTGCACGAGGTCGCCCATCCGGCGATCCGCTTCACGCTGGAAACCGACGATCATGAAATGACGATGATCTGCGATCGGCGCCAGCTTGGCCAGGCGCTGACCAACATCGTCAAAAACGCTGTCGAGGCGATCGCGCAACAACCGGATGGCGAGGAGGGTGGCGGAACCGTCAGTCTGTGCCTCGCGCGCAATGGAGATGGTCATATCGAAATCGCAATCGCAGATTCAGGCGTCGGCCTGCCTGCCGATCGTGAGCGGATCGTCGAGCCCTATATGACGACGCGCGTGCGCGGCACCGGGCTTGGGCTCGCAATCGTGAACAAGATCGTTGAGGAACACGTTGGAACAATGACATTTTCTGATCGACCAGATGGCGGAACGATCGTTCGTCTCAGCTTTGACCCAGCCCTGCTGGCTCCGCTCGCGGAGACTGGCGAAGACATCGAAACCGCTGACGATCAAGGCCCGGCACGAGTTATGCGAAGCGGGGCGGCCTGATGGCGCTCGATGTTCTGGTCGTTGATGACGAACGTGATATCCGCGACCTTGTCGCGGGCGTGCTCGAAGACGAAGGCTATACCGCGCGCATGGCGGGGGACAGCGATGCGGCGCTGGCCGCAGTCGCAGAGCGCCGTCCGAGCCTCGTCCTGCTTGACGTCTGGCTCCAGGGGTCGCGCCTTGACGGTCTCGAACTCCTCGACGTGCTCAAAGCCAAGGATCCGACGCTGCCGGTGCTGGTCTTTTCCGGCCATGGCAATCTCGACACCGCCGTTGCCGCGATCCGGCGAGGCGCCGCAGATTTCATCGAAAAGCCGTTCGAGGCCGAACGACTGCTGTTGCTCGTCGCGCGCGCCACCGAGACCGAGCGGCTGCGGCGCGAAAATGAAACGCTCAAGGAGCGTAGCGGCAACGACGACGAGCTCAACGGTGTCTCGGCGGCCATCAACGCCGTAAGAGCAACGCTGAAGCGCGTCGCGGGCACCGGAAGCCGGGTTTTGATTACGGGCCCCGCGGGCGTTGGCAAGGAAGTGACCGCCCGGCTCCTTCACATGTGGTCGGGGCGTGCCGACGCGCCGTTCATTGTCGTCAGCGCAGCGCGCATGGAGCCCGAGCGGGTCGAGGAAGAATTGTTCGGCGTCGAAGACGGCGGGGAAGTGGTCCGCTCCGGCCTCCTCGAACGCGCGCATGGGGGAACGCTCTTCCTTGACGAAATCGCCGACATGCCGCTGACCACGCAAGGAAAGATTCTGCGCGTGTTGACCGAGCAGAGCTTCACACGCGTTGGCGGTGGCCGGGTGGTCCGGGTCGATGTTCGGGTCGTGTCGGCAACATCGAGCGTGCTGGCTGACGAAATCGCCGCGGGACGGTTTCGCGAGGACCTTTTCTATCGTCTCAACGTCGTCCCCGTGCATCTTCCGCCACTGGCCGACCGGCGCGACGACATCCAGCCGCTCGTCGAACATTTTCTGGCCCGCTATGCGACCGAACGCCGGGTGCGGACGCCCAAGCTTGCCGCCGATGCGCTCGCGGCGCTTCAGGCCTATGATTGGCCCGGCAACGTCCGCCAGCTTCGCAATATCGTCGAACGCACGATGATTCTGGCACCGGGTGACCGTTTGGGACAGATCGATGTCGATCTGCTGCCGAGCGAGATCCTGGGCAAAACCGCGCTGGGGCAGGGGACCGGGCCTGGAACCGTGATGGGCGCGCCGTTGCGGGAAGCGCGCGAAACCTTCGAACGTGAATATCTGCGTGTCCAGATCAGGCGGTTTTCCGGCAATATCTCGCGCACGGCAGCATTTATCGGCATGGAGCGCTCGGCGCTGCACCGGAAGCTCAAACTGCTCGGCCTTTCCGATCTCAAGGAAAACGACGAGTAGAGCTACCAACGCAGGCGACTTTGCGGTATTGCACGCTGTCACTTCGCGTGGCGCACGACGCCGGTGCTGACGGCGCGCATGCGGGGCAACGGACCCGCCAAAAGCAAGGACAGTGGGTCGTGGCCGACAAACCGAACAACCTGCAGGACCTGTTCCTGAATTCGCTGCGCAAAGCGAAAACACCCGTCACGATGTTTCTCGTCAAAGGTGTCAAGCTCCAGGGCATCATCACCTGGTTCGACAATTTCTCGGTGCTCCTGCGCCGCGACGGCCAGTCACAGCTCATATACAAGCATGCGATTTCGACCGTGATGCCCTCAAACCCGCTCGATCTCGCACCAGTCGCGGCAGCGTTCGCAGAAGACACTGCCAAGCCCAAGCAATTACAGGACATTTTCCTCACAGCGGTCCGCCGCCAGCAAAACCCTGTCACGATGTTCCTCGTCAACGGCGTCATGCTCCAGGGCGATATCGCCGCTTATGACCTGTTCTGCATGCTGCTCCAGCGCGACGGCATGGTTCAACTGGTGTATAAACATGCCGTCTCAACAGTGCAGCCCTCGCACCCGCTTAACCTCGCCGAAGAAGCGGCGGGTGAGGACTGAACCACCGCTTGTCAGGTTTCGAACTCCAACGTGAAGATGGCATCGCGCGCGGTGCCCGTGCTGTCGTCGTTCATCCCGACCGGCGGCAGGGCGGCGCGCGCGATGTCGATGCGCGGCTTGAAGAAGCGGTGGGGCTTGCCGCTGCGATCGGTATCGACGTCGTCGATCGGCTTGCGCCGCATGTTCGTGCCGTTCAGCCGGCTACGCTGTTCGGCAGCGGTCAGGTCGAGGGGATCGCAGCACGGATGCGCGCGACCGATGCCGAATTACTGATTGTCGACGGCGCGTTGTCGGCCATCCAGCAGCGCAATCTGGAAACCGAAACGAAAGCGAAAGTGATCGATCGCACGGGGCTGATTCTTGAAATCTTTGGCGAGCGCGCCGCCAGTGCCGAAGGTCGCTTGCAGGTCGAGCTTGCGCATCTGGACTATCAGGCCGGACGTCTCGTGCGAAGCTGGACTCATCTCGAACGCCAGCGCGGCGGCTTCGGCTTCCTCGGTGGTCCCGGCGAAACCCAGATCGAAGCGGATCGCCGCCTGATCCGCGATCGTATGGCCAAATTGCGCCGCGAGCTCGAGCAGGTCGTCAGGACGCGCGGCCTGCATCGCGACCGCCGCAAGAAAGCCCCTTGGCCGGTGGTGGCGCTGGTGGGCTATACCAATGCCGGAAAGTCTACACTTTTCAATCGTATGACGGGCAGTGACGTCATGGCGGAGGACTTGCTGTTTGCAACGCTCGATCCGACGATGCGCGAGATTGCGCTTTCCGGCTTGCCCAAGGTCATTCTGTCGGACACGGTCGGTTTCATTTCCGATCTGCCGACGCAGCTTGTTGCCGCTTTCCGCGCAACGCTTGAGGAGGTGATTTCCGCCGACCTCATTCTGCACGTCCGCGACATTGCCCATCCGGACAGCACCGCGCAGGCGGCCGATGTCTATGCCGTGCTCGACGATCTCGGCGTGCGCGAGGAGGGGAGCGCCACGCCGATCGTTGAAATCTGGAACAAGATTGATCTTCTCGATCCCGAAGCGGCGGACCGCGTGGTGACCGAGCGTGTGGCAAAGACTGATGTCCTGCCGGTTTCGGCGCTGACGGGAGCTGGGCTCGCTGCAATGGCAGACGCGATCGCGCACCAGCTGACGGCCGGGCGAACGTTGCGACGCCTGCACCTCGAAGCGACCGATGGTGCAGGGCGCGCCTGGTTACATGCGCACGGCTCGGTCGAGCATGAAACTTCCGATGGCGACCGAGTTACCCTCGATGTCCGCCTGAGCGACATTGATTTACAACGGTTTCAGGCGCGCTGAGCGGCTTTTGCAGCGGTCCAGAGTGCCTCTTTGGCGGCAAGGTCAAGCTCGGCAAATCCCGGGGTTGTCTCGATTGCCCGGAATCGCAGTTCAAACTTCACATTTGCCTTCCGCAGAGCTGTTTCAGGATCGACCTTCAGATGGCGTGCGAAATTGACGACCGCGAAGAGGAGATCGCCAATTTCCTCCTGTCGTTCCGCATCGGTCTGCGCCTCGGTCACTTCAGCAAGTTCTTCGTCGATTTTCGCGCGCGGCCCTGACGAATCAGGCCAATCGAAACCGGTGCGCGCCGCACGCTTTTGAAGCTTTTCTGCCCGCATCAGCGCTGGCAAGGACAGCGCCACACCGGCCAGCGCGCTCTGGTCCGAACTGCGGCCGCGCTCGGCGGCCTTGATGTCCTCCCAGCCAATCGGACCGACCGATGGCTCGCGACCGTTCTCGAACACATGCGGATGGCGGCGCACCATCTTGTCGGCGATGCTTGCTGCCACGTCGTCGAACGTAAAGGCCGCACGCTCTTCGGCCATTTGGGCATGGAAGACGACCTGCAGAAGGAGATCGCCGAGCTCGTCGCGAAGATCGGCCATGTCGTTGCGCGCGCAGGCATCGGCAACTTCATAGGCCTCCTCGATCGTGTAGGGTGCAATCGAACCAAAATCCTGCGCCAGATCCCATGGGCAACCCGACACCGGATCGCGAAGGCGCGCCATTATGCCGCGCAACCGGTCGATCTGAGCAGGAGGTCCATCATTCATTCAGCGGAGTCCGATAATATATATTATGTAAAATAGATCACGGTTCGAGGACGAGCGTATCGCCTTCGACGCGCCACCCTCGCAAAGCCGATAAAAAGCTCATGCCGAGCAGATTGGTCTCGCCAAGCGTTTCACTGATCAGCGCTGGCGCATTTTCAATAACGATCGGCCCGACTTCGAGCCGCTCAATCCGCGCGCGGCGGTTTTCCACCGTGCCATTTGCTGTCTCGACGATCACGCCGAAACCGCTCGAAGTTTCGACGTTTGCAGCCCGTGCCGAAACGTCCGATAGCGCCGTAACCGATGCGCCGGTATCGACCATGAATCGCACCGGCGTTCCGTTGACCCGCGCGCGGACCCAGAAATGCCCGTCGTCGCTTTTAGGGATGCGGTAGGTGTTTCCAACCGCCTTTGCGGAAGTGCCGCCGAGTTCGGCGACTGCCCGATCCCAGACCACCCCTACCTCGCCTCGGAACAGAAAAAGAACGAATACACCCGAAAACACTGCAACCCATATCAAGGCCATCCGCACCGTTTGTGCCAGCGGCAAACGTCGTGCGGCGAGGCTCGACACGACCAGCGTCAGGGCTGCAACGCCGCCAGCGATTTGCGCGACTTCGTCGCCGGTCACGACAAAGTCTTTGCAAACAGCGTCCGGAAATTGCGTGCCGTCGTCGTCGCAAGATGGTCGATCGACTGTCCGCGCAGATTTGCCAGATATGCAGCAGTGTCGGTGACAAAAGCCGGCTCGCAGGATTTTCCGCGATGCGGAACGGGCGCAAGAAACGGCGCGTCGGTCTCGATCAGAAGCCGATCGTCGGGAATTTGTCCGGCTGTCGCCTGCAGATCCTTGGCATTCTTGAACGTGACGATCCCTGAGATCGATATGTAGAATCCGAGGCCAAGGGCGATCTTCGCAAAATCAGCGCTTGCAGTGAAACAGTGGATCACGCCGCCAAAGCGCCCGGCTCCCATCGCGTCCGCGAGGATCGATGCGGTGTCAGCCTCGGCATCCCGGGTGTGGACAATGATCGGCAGTCCGGTTGCGCGCGCCGCTGCGATATGCGCACGAAAGCTCGCCTTCTGCCGGTCTCGGTCGCTGTGATCGTAGTAATAATCGAGTCCCGTCTCGCCGATTCCGACGACCCGGGCATGCGCTGCCCGGGCAACGAGACGCGCCGTATCGACTTCAGGATGCGCATCGGCCTCGTGCGGATGGATGCCGATCGACGCCCACACGTCGGGCTCGCGTTCGGCAACGCCGACCACGGCGTCCCACTCGCTTTCCCGCGTCGAAATGTTGAGCATGGCCGACACGCCTGCTCCGCGCGCGCGTGTAAGAACTGCAGCCTGATCCTCCACCAGCCCCTTGTAGTTCAGGTGGCAATGCGAATCGGCAAACATCAGGCAAACTCTTCTGCCGGAAGTTCGAGACGCGGGAACAGCGGTTGCGGCGCGGCCAGCCGGAAGTCGCTTTCAGCAAGTGGTGAATACCAGTGGGTCATGATTCCCTCAAAGTCGCGAAGGCCCTCGGAAATCCCTATTTGGTCGAGCAAGCGTGCGGCGCTTCCCGGGACCAGCGGCTGAATTGCCACCGCGAGCTGCGCAATCGCGATATACAATGTTGCGAGCACGGTTTCCATCCGCTCCGGGTCCGTCTTGCGCAGCGCCCATGGGGCCTCGCTGTCGATATAGGCATTGCACGCATAGACCGCTTGCAACCAGCTCTCGGCCGCGTTCGAAAGCGCGAGATCGTCGTAAGCGCGCGGGATCGTCTCGCCGATTGTGCTGGCAAGCAGTGCGAAAAGCGCACTGTCCGCCTCGGCATGTCCCCGGATCGTCGGCAGATACCCGTCGCAGTTCTTGACGATCAGGCTCAGCGTGCGTTGCGCCAGGTTGCCGAAACTGTTTGCAAGCTCGGCATTGCAACGGGTTACGATCGCTTCCTCAGACCATGTCCCATCCTGTCCGAAGCTCGTTTCGCGGAGCAAGAAATAGCGAAATGCATCGACTCCGTAGCGCTCGGCAAGCGCCATGGGATCGACGACATTGCCCGCCGATTTCGACATCTTGCTGCCGTCCCGCGCCAGCATAAAGCCATGCCCGAAGATTGCCTTGGGCAAAGGTAACCCTGCCGAAATCAGAAATGCCGGCCAATACACGGCGTGAAAGCGCACAATGTCCTTGCCGATCAGATGCAGGCTCGCTGGCCAGAGGCGCTGCCAGTCACGCGTTTCGTCGGGGAAGCCGATCCCCGAGAGATAAGCCGTCAGCGCGTCGAGCCAGACATACATCACATGCCCGTCGCTGCCGGGCACGCGGACACCCCAATCGAAGCTCGTGCGCGAAACTGAGAGGTCTTTCAGTCCCCCTTCGACGAAGCGCAGGACTTCGTTACGGCGGCTATCGGGGCGGATGAACTCAGGCTGCGCGGCATAGAGCGCGAGCAACGGTTCCTGATAGCGCGAAAGCCGGAAGAACCAGGTTTCCTCGACCGTCCAATCGACCGGCGTTCCTTGCGGCGACAGGCGGGTGCCCCCTTCCCCGTCGATCAGTTCCTTTTCGTCGTAAAAGGCCTCGTCACGAACCGAATACCACCCTTCGTAGCGGTCGAGATAAAGATCGCCGCTCGCTTCGAGGCGTGACCACAAGGCTTGGCTCGCCCGGTGGTGATCGGGCTCGGTCGTTCGGACAAACCGATCGATCGAAATATTCAGTTTTTCCGCCATCTCACGAAAATAACTGGACATTTCATCGGCGAGATCACGAGTATCGCGGCCCTGGCCGCGCGCGGTCTGCACCATCTTGAGGCCGTGCTCGTCGGTTCCGGTCAGCAGACAAACTTCGCGGCCGCGCATCCGCTGAAACCGTGCGATCGCATCGGCGACAATCGCCTCATAGGCATGGCCAATATGGGGACGACCGTTGGGATAGCTGATCGCCGTCGTGATGTAGAAAGGCGTGCCGTGCATGGCGTTCAGGCTTTAGCGTCAGCCCCGCTGTCCGCAAGCGCCGCGACCTGCCCCGCCAGTTCGAACACAACCGTTTCGGCGACCAGCGACTGGGAGAGCGCAATCGCTGCAAATGTGCGGGCGCGATGCCAAGCGTCCAGCGCCCGGACCAGCGCGTTGCCCTGTGCAACGCGAGCGGCCTCTGCGATAAATGTCGGCACGCGCGCGACAAACGCCTCATACCGCGGTTGCGACGCCTTTGTGCTCAGCACCTGCGCCAGCTGGCCGCGCAAGGCGTTGGACGGGTCGCCTTTTGCAGCGATCGCCTGCAACGTCGCTTCGATTGCGGTCATCTCAAGCGCGGCACTCGCGATTGCAACCGCCGGGATGCCACGCGCGCCGACGATCAAGGCATCGCGTTCGCCTTCGGACAAATTGGGCAAGGCATCGGTCAGAGCACGCTGCATTCCGGCGTCGTCGAGTGCGGCGAACGCAAGGGTGCGGCAGCGCGAACGAATCGTAGGCAGCAATCGCCCCGGCGCGTGACTGATGAGAAGAAACACGGTGCTGGCAGGCGGTTCCTCGAGGCTCTTGAGCAACGCATTGGGCCCGCCCCGCCCTTCAAGATCGTCCACCGCGTCGATGATGACCACGCGCCGGCCGCCGAGCGCAGTCGCCGTCGTCAATCGCTCGCGCAGCCAGCGCACCTGATCAACGACGATGCTGCGCGCAAGCGTGCCGGTTTTTTCGTTCGTCAGTCGTTCCAGCCGGTAAACATCGGGATGGTTGCCAGCGGCCAGCAGGCGGGCGTCATGCTCACCGTCCAAAAGCGAACCGAGGATCGCCTCGGCAAAGCGCGCTTTGCCGATCCCACGCGGCCCGGTGAGCAGCCACGCGTGATGGAGCCGATTGTTGGCAATGGCTGCGCGAAACGCACTGGTTTGCGCATCATGCCCGAACACGGTCACGCCAGCGCGTCCAGTAACCGCGCGGTCACGGCTTCGGCCTCGCCAGACGCATCGACAATCCGGAATCGCGCAGGCTCGCTGGCCGCAAGCCGAACGAAGCACGCCTGCAGCGCGGCATGATAATCATCGGCGCGAGCACCAAACCGGTCCGCATTGCCTTCCGCACGCAAGCGTGCCCGTTCGCGCGCGTCCGGCTCGGGCAGGCTGAGCAGCAACGTCCGATCGGGCATCAGGCCGCCGCATCCGATGCGGTGCAGTTCGAGGATATCGGCGTCAGCCACGCCGCCTGCCCCGCCCTGATACGCGCGCGACGAGTCGATAAACCGGTCGCAAATCACATGCCTTCCGGCGACCAGCGCGGGACGAATGACGTTTTCGACATGGTCGGCGCGCGCCGCGGCAAAAAGCAGTGCCTCGGCGCGCACGCTCCAGCGATCGGCGTCACCGGTCATCAGCAAGGCCCGGATTGCCTCGGCTCCGGGCGTGCCGCCGGGCTCGCGCGTGACAATGACGTCATGGCCCTGCGCGCGGAGCGCCTCGGCAAGGCCGTGTGCCTGCGTCGATTTGCCCACGCCTTCACCGCCTTCAAGCGTGATGAATCGGCCCATGGCCCGGTGCGCAGTCAAACTCCGATCAGCCCCTTCAGCGCCGCCCAGATCCGCCCGAAGAATCCCGCCTCCCCAACCGATGTCTCCGCGACCAGCGGCATCGTCTGCGGGCCGGTTTCGGCGGTCGTCACGACGAGATCGGCGATGTGCTGCCCGGCCCTGATCGGTGCCTTCACGGGGCCGTCATAGACAACCTTGACCTGCATACTGGACGCGGCCCCGGCAGGCAGCGTGACGAAAAGGTCGCGCGGCGCGACGAGCCCGATGCTCACCGCGTCGCCGAGTTGCACCTCGGCGGTCTCCACGCGCTTGCCTTTTGCAAACAGCGGCTTGGCCTCCCACGCCCGGAAACCCCAATTCATGAACCGGACCGATTCATCGATCCGCTGATTGAAACTGGGAAGTCCCGCCACCACCATCACGAGCCGCCGCCCGCCTTGAACGGCCGAACCGGTAAAGCCATAGCCCGCTTCCTGCGTATGCCCGGTCTTGAGCCCATCGGCACCGGCAACGCGGCCCAGCAGCGGATCGCGATTGGGTTGGGTAATCGCCTGCCCCGATCGCAGCGTCTGGCCCCAGGTAAATTCCTTCAGCGAGTAATATCGCTTGTAGAGGTCGGGGAAGTCCTCGATCGTTGCCTTGGCCAGCTTGGCAAGGTCGCGCGCAGTGACGAAGGCCCGCCCTTCATCGGGCCAGCCGTTCGATGTCCCGAACCGGCTTCCGGTCAGCCCCAGGCGTTTCGCGGTCGCATTCATCCGGCTGACGAAGGCCGCTTCGCTGCCGGAAATCCCTTCCGCAAGAACAACGCAGGCATCATTGCCTGACAGCGTGACGACGCCCTTCAAAAGATTGTCGACGCTCACCTGCTCGCCCGGCGAGAGAAACATCGTCGAGCCAGCGGCAGGCCCATGCCACTTTTGCCAGGTCGCAGGCTGCACGGCGATCTTCTGATCCAGCTTGAGCGCGCCGTTGCGGATCATGTCGAACGCGACATAGACCGTCATCATCTTCGCCATGGACGCAGGCGGAATGCGCCGATCGGCATCCTTGGCAAAGAGCTCGGCCCCTGACGCAAGGTCGACCATATAGGCAACCGGTGCGCTCGTTTCGAAAGGCGGCGCAGCCGCATGGGCAGGAAGGGCGCTCACGAGCGCTGCACTGATGATCGGGATCGTCGCTTTCATGGGGTCCTTGCGGCAAACAAATGGGTCATGTAATCCGGCCTGATAGCCGCTCGCGACACGCCCGTCGAATGCTCAGCGCGCGACGGCGTCGGCCAGCAGCCCGACTGACAGGGCGTAGAAGTTCGAGCAGTTGTAATCGAGGATCACCCGGTAGTTGCCCGTGAGCAGATAGCCCGGTGCCGCCGGACCATCGGGCTCGATCAGCGACGCGAGTGTGTTGTCGGAGAGGCGTCCTCCAGTCACCGTGACGCCAAGCAGTCGCCATTCGCTGACGGTCAACCAGCGGCTGTGCCGCGCATGAACGCGCGGGCAGCGGGGGCTGACGCTGCGCGACGCCAGCGATGCCCGATCGAGATCGGGCGGGACACGAGCCTGCACCCCCCATAGCTCACCGGCGCGCCATCCGGCCGCAACGAAGTAATTGGCAATCGAGGCCAGGGCATCGGCCTCGCTCCGCCAGATATCGGCGCGCCCGTCGCCATCGCCATCGCGGGCGAGACGGAGATACATTGACGGAAGAAATTGCGGATGGCCCGTTGCGCCGGCCCAACTCCCGCGGATGGCCTCGCGTGCATAGCCGCGATCGATGATCTTGAGCGCGGCAACGAACTCGCCTTCGAACAGGGCGCGGCGGCGGCCTTCATAGGCCAAGCTGGCGAGCGCCTCGGGCAAATCGAAGTTGCCCTTGTAAGCACCGTAATTGGTTTCATTGCCCCAGATCGAAATCATGATGCTTTCGGGAACACCCGTCTCCCGTTCGACGGAGGCGAGAAACGGCCTGAGCGCTGTGTATTTCACCTGACCGCGCGCAATGCGCACGGGATCGACGTGGCGAGCGCGGTACGGGGCGAATGCAGGAATTGCCGAAGTGGTGCTTGCGCCGGGCTGCGCCCGATCGAGCTCAACGACACGCGCGTTGTAGGTCAGCGTCGGGATAACCGAATCGATTGTCGATTGGCGCACTCCTTGCGCTGCAGCCAACCGGCCCAGTTGCGCGGCATAGCCCGCAAAGCTCGGATCACTCTGCGCAATCGCGCGCCCTTCGCCAACAGGAGTTACAGCGGTCAGCGCCAAAACACCGACAAGCGTCGCGAATGCCTTTTTCATGGATCCGGTGTGCCACGGAACGGGCGGATATCGAAACCCCTTTCGTAGCGCGCGTCGCCCGATTAAGCGCAGCGCACGGACAGGTGGCCGAGTGGTTTAAGGCAGCGGTCTTGAAAACCGCCGTGGGGCAACTCACCGTGGGTTCGAATCCCACCCTGTCCGCCAGACTGAGACCCGCGCAACACCTACTTTTTAAGAGTCAGCCCGCCGAAACGCTTGTTGAAGCGCGCAACCTGGCCGCCCGCGTCGAGCATCTTGCCGGTGCCGCCGGTCCAGGCCGGATGCGAGGTGGGATCGATTTCGAGCGTCATCAAATCGCCTTCCTTGCCCCAGGTCGATCGCGTTTCGAACGTCGTCCCGTCGGTCATCTGGATCTTGATCATGTGATAGTCAGGGTGAATGCCGGTCTTCATGGTAGCTCCTTAACGGACCGGTTTCCGACCGGCCCTGGAAAAGCGAAGCGCGGCCCATACCCTCGGTTGATCGAAGGAGCAAGCCTCAGGGGGGCGGATCGGCGATCATGGCGGTGAAGTTCGCCTCGGCTGCCAGCTTGCCGTCCACCAAGGCGCGCCCTGCAAACTTGCACACCGTGGCGCGCTTGTGCACGAACTTTACCTCGAGCCGCAAAAGGCAGCCTGGCTCGACCGGCGCCCGGAACTTGGCCCCGTCGATCGCCATGAAATAGACGAGCTTGCCCGTGCCCGCGAGCCCGAGCGATTCGACGGCGAGCACGCCCGCCGCCTGCGCCAGCGCTTCGACGATCAACACGCCGGGCATGATCGGACGCCCGGGAAAATGTCCCGCAAAAAAAGGTTCGTTGATTGTGACCGCCTTGATCGCGACGATATGATCGTCGGCGACAAGATCTTCCACACGGTCAATAAGCAACATCGGGAAGCGATGCGGCAGCGCCGCCATCACTCCCCGGATGTCGATCGCCATTTAGCGGCCCGGCGGGGTCGCGGCCGGGCGCGTTGCGGCGGCGGCAGCGCCAGGCTGCCAGGTCGCCGGCGGCGTGATCGTGGCGGTTGCCGTCGCCTTGTTGAGCTCAGCCGCAATCGCGTCGGTCAGATCGGCGGTCGGCTGATACGAAATCGCTGCCTGCGGAGCGACGACGAGCTGGACGCCCTTGGCGGTCATCGCGGCCTTCAGCGCCGTGTTGAGCTTGGCGCCATCGGCCCCGGTGATCTGCTCCTGCACATAGGCCTGCGCCCGCGCAACCGGGAGCGAGAGGCGCTGCAGCTCGGTCTGGGCGGCCTGCTGCTTCTGCTGGATCGTCGTATATTGCGTCTGGAGCGCAGCCTGATTGGGATTGGGCGCGCGCTGGGCCGTCTGGAAAGCCGCCACGAGCGGCTGGATTTCGGCCTGCAGCGCCTTTTGCCGCGCGTCGATCTGGGCGATCTGCGTGGCGTAAGTCGTGCGGATTTGTCCGACCGCAGTAGTGTAGGCCGTGGTCCGCTGGACGGCGGCGTCCAGATCGGCAACGGCAACGGCCTGAGCACTGGCGAGCGCAGGCATGGCGAGGGCGGCAGCCGTAAGTGCCGCTTTCAAAATCTTGGTCATCAGAATTGTGTTCCTACGTTGAAAGTGAGGGTTTTGGTCTGATCGCCGGGCTCCTTGAGGAGCACCTGCGAGATGTCAATCCGGAATGGCCCAAAGGGCGAATTCCAGTTTACGCCGAACCCGACAGCAACACGAGGGCGCGGCGAATTTCCGAAAAAGAAGTCGCGGAACGGCGCGAGCGGCTGGATCGCGTCAGCGCTGCCCGTGGGGCACGGTGTCGTCGAGCCTTGCGTCACGACAGTTCCGGTGACGTTGTCGCGGCAACGCCGAACGCCGGCGGGCGCGTCGATCAGCCCGCCGTTGCCCAAGGTCGGCTCATCCAAGCCGAAGACCGCACCGGCATCGACGAAGACCGATGGCCGCAAGCCAAGTTCACGGGCGCCCGATCCCAGCGGGATCTCGAGTTCCAGCCGACCCTGATAATAAGCGCGCCCGCCCAGCGCATCGTCGCTGATGCTGTTGCGGTCCTCGTTGAACCCGGTCGGACTCGTCGAATCGTAGAATTTGCGCAGCACGCGCGGCCCGATCCCGCGGATATCGAACCCACGCATTTGCGGCTCGCCCAAGAAAAACCGGTCAGTCAGCCGGACATTGTCGATGCCCGCGCCGCGCGATTTCTCGAACGAGATGATGAAGCCGCCCTCGGCACTTGCGGAGAAAATGAAGTTGCTGCCGATATTCCAGTATTTCGCCGCATCGATCCGCGACCGCAGATAGCGCACATTGCCACCCAGCCCTGCAAAATCCTGGCTGAACACCATGCGCTGGCCGCGCGTCGGGCGGATCGAGTTGTTCAGGTCGGAATAGACCAGACTATAGCCGATCGACGACGTCGTCCGCTTGCCCAGCGCATCGCACAAATAGCGGCCCGCGAGAAACGGATCGCACTGGCCGTTGAAGAAATAAGTCTCCGGATCGAGCGTCACATCGTCGAAGCTGACCCCGAACCGCCCGGCGACCGACCAGAATTCGGTGATTGGAACGCCGGCGCGCATCTGGAACCCGGTCGTCGTCTGTTCGTAGGTCGTGTTGCGCTGGTCGCCGACAAACTGGAACGAGTTATAATCTCGCCGGAAGATGTCGCCACCGAGCGCGATATTCTTGTCCAGCAAATACGGCTCGGTAAAGCCGAGCTCGACCGATTTGGAGTAGGTCGAATAATTCGCGGAAGCCCGTAATTCCTGACCCTTGCCGCGGAAATTGCGCTGGCGGATCGACGCATTCACGATGAAACGCTCAAGGCTCGAAAAACCGGCCGAGAGCTGCAATTCCCCGGTCGATTTTTCCTCCACATTGGCTTCGAGCACGATGCGATCGGGCGCGGACCCGGGCTTCTGCGCAATCTCGAGCTTTTCCTGGAAGAAACCGAGGCTCTGGATCCGCTCCTGCGAGCGCTTGACGGCAATGCTGTTAAAGGCATCGCCCTCGGCAAGACGGAACTCGCGGCGCACCACCTTGTCTTGCGTCAAGGTATTGCCGTTGATGTCGATCCGCTCGACGTAAACGCGCGGCGCATCGGCCACGCGGAACGTGATCGTCATCGTTTTGGCGTCTTTGTCGCGCTGAAACTGCGGATCGACCTGAGCAAATGCATAACCGAACAGCCCGGCGGTCTGCGTCACGCTTTCAACCGTGTCTTCCACCTGCTTGGCGTTATACCATTCGCCTTCCTTCATCGGCAGAAGCGTGCGCACTGACTCCGGCTTGAAATCGCGAATGTCGCTTTCGACGTTGATTTCGCCGAATTTGTAGCGCTCGCCCTCCTCGACGACATAAGTGATGATGAAGTCGCGCTTGTCGGGCGTCAGTTCGGCGACTGCCGACACAACCCGGAAATCGGCATAGCCGCGGGTCAGGTAAAATTGGCGCAGCTTGCTCTGATCATAAGCCAAACGATCCGGATCATAGCTGTCGTTTGACGAGAAGAACCGGTAAAACCGCGAGCGCTTTGTGACCATCTCGCTGCGCAGCGCACCATCGGCAAACACCTCGTTGCCGAGGATATTGATCTGGCGAACCTTCGATTTCGGCCCCTCGCTCACCTCATAGACAACGTCGACCCGGTTCTGGTCGAGCATGACCATCTTGGGCTCGACGGTCGCCGCAAAGCGGCCCTGTCGCCGATAGAGCTCGATGATGCGAGCAATGTCGGCGCGCACTTTCGAGCGCGTGAAAATGGTGCGCGGCGCGAGCTTCAATTCCTTGCCGAGCTTGTCTTCCTTGATCCGCTTGTTGCCTTCGAAAACGATGCGGTTGATCACCGGATTCTCGCGGATGATGATCGTGAGATCCCCCGAGTCATCACGGATCTGCACGTCGGCGAACAACTCGGTTGCAAACAGGTCCTGAAGCGCCTGATCGAGCGTTTCGCGCGTGTAGGGAGCGCCCGCGCGCAGCTTGATGTAGGAACGGACGGTGTCGGGCTCGATCCGCTGCGACCCGCTTACCGCGATGGCCTTGATGATGCCGCCGTCGGTCGCGGGCGCTGGTGCTGGAGCGGTGGGTGTTGCAGGCACGGTCCGCGCTGCCGGAGCGCGGGTTTGCGCGATCCCTGTGACCGGCAGCCCGCCGAAAATCGTTCCCAGAAGAAGCAGTGATACTCGCTGTTGCCGCGCAATCGATACACTCTTACCTGTCACGCGGTCTCTGTCCTTGGTTAAGCTTGTGTGCGGCGCGCCCTGCCCGATGCGCGTCATCCAATCAACCCGGCGAGGCCATTGAACAACCCAAGCCCGGCGAGGTCGTTGACCGTGACCAGAGCCATGAAACCCAGAAGGACGACGAGTCCGGTGCGATACGCCCACTCCTGCGCGGCTGCGGGCACGGGCTTTCCGCGAACGGCCTCGGCCGCGTAAAATGCCAGATGGCCACCATCGAGCATCGGGATTGGCAGCAAATTGATGAACCCAAGATTTATCGACACCATCGCCATGAAGAACAGGAAGCTGACAAAGCCGAGCTGCGCGACCGCGTTGGACGTGGTCGCGATCTTGACTGGCCCGCCCAGCTCCTTGACCGATCGATCGCCGACGATGATCTGGCCGATCGCAACAATCGTCGTGCGCACCGCCTGTATGGTGAAATCGAGGCCAGCACCGGGCAATTCCGCGAGCGATAGCCTCACCCGCTCGATGCTGGCGGGCGCGACTCCGATCCGCCCCGTCGGGATTTTCACGCCCGTTAAATCGGCCACTTGCTCGAGCTTGGGTGTAATCGTCAGCGCCAAGGTCGTCTCGCCGCGCTTGATCGTGAATGCCGTTGGCCGGTTCGCGCGCGCCTGAACGATGAGCGCGATCTCGTCGAACCGCGTGATCGCCTGCCCCTCGACCGCGACGATCCGGTCCCCGATACGCATCCCCGCCGCCTTGGCCGACGAGGTTTCACTGAACCCGCCGACGACAGGCGCAATGCGCGGCTCGCCGTAAATGCCAAACAGTGTCGCCAGCATCACGATTGCAAACAGGAAGTTCACCAGTGGCCCGGCGAGAACGATCAGCGCGCGCTGCCAGAGCGCCTTCGACTGGAAAGTGCGGTTGCGCTCGGCGGGTGGCAGTTTCAGCCACTCCGCATTGTCACCGCCCGTCGGCCCCATATCGCCTGCGAATTTCACATAGCCGCCCAGCGGCAGCCACCCGACCTGCCATGCCGTGCCGCGCTTGTCGTGCCACTTCAGAATGGATTTCCCAAAGCCGATCGAAAACGCCTCGGCATGCACGCCGCACCAGCGTCCGACCCAGTAATGCCCCATCTCGTGAATGAAGATCAGTGGCGAGATCGCCAATGCGAAGAACAGGAGCGTCCAGAGGAACCCTGAAGTTTCGATCAAGTTGACATGCCTTCCGTCACGGCCTCGGCAACGCTGCGGGCCTCACCGTCGATTGCGACCACCGCATCGATCGTGCTCGGTGGCCCCGGGTCATAGCGATCGAGCACCGCTTGGACAACATCGGCAATCGCCAAAAACCCGATCCGGCGCGCAAGGAACGCGGCCACGGCCACTTCGTTTGCAGCGTTAAGGATCGCCGGGCGGGCACCACTGGCCTCGAGCGCTTCACGCGCCAGCCGCAACGCCGGGAAGCGAACCGGATCGGGTGCCTCGAAATCAAGCCGCCCGATTCCGACCAGGTCGAGCGGTGCCATCGGTGTTGCCATGCGTTCAGGCCAGGCGAGGCAATAAGCGATCGGCGTGCGCATGTCGGGCGGGCCGAGCTGGGCGAGCACCGAACCGTCGACATAATCGACCAGCGAATGGATGACGGACTGGCGGTGCACTACGATCTCGATCTGCGCAGGTTTGACCGGAAACAATCGCGCCGCCTCAATCAGTTCCAGGCCCTTGTTCATCAGCGTCGCCGAGTCGACCGAGATTTTCGCGCCCATCGACCAGGTGGGATGCGCACAGGCCTGTTCAGGCGTGACCGTGCGCATGTCTTCGAGCGTGGCATCACGAAACGGCCCACCGCTTGCGGTCAGGATGATCCGCCGGACCCCCGCCGGTCGCGCCGTGTCAAAGCACTGGAAGATCGCATTATGTTCGGAATCGGCGGGAAGCAGAGTCGCCCCTGACGATCGGGCGGCCGCCAGCACAACATCGCCCGCCGAAACCAGCGGCTCCTTGTTGGCGATGATCACCGTTTTGCCACTCGCCACGGCTGCCATCACCGGGCGCAGGCCTGCACATCCGACGATCGCCGCCATCGTGATATCAGCGCCGTCAGCAGCTGCAGCCAGCACAGCTTCCGGGCCACCTGATGCCACGATGCCCGACCCTGCCAGCGCCTCGCGCAATTCCGGAAGATAGCGCTCATCGGCGACCACAGCGTCGCGCGCGCGCGTCCGGATTGCGGCTGCCGCCAGCTTGGCCACGTCACAATTGGCAGTCAGCGTGCGCACGGTAAAGCGCTCGGGCGCGCGCTCGACCAGATCGAGCGTCGATGTCCCGATCGAACCGGTTGCCCCCAATATGGTAACGCTGCGCAGTGACGTCATGGTGCGGTTCCGTAAACGGCAACGAACAACGCCGCCAGCGGCGCGGCCGGTACCAGCCCGTCGAGCCGGTCAAGCACCCCCCCGTGCCCGGGCAGAATTGTCCCTGAATCCTTCACGCCCGCCCGGCGCTTCAGCCAGCTTTCGAACAAATCGCCGCCCTGCGCGGCGACCGCGAGCGTGACCGATAGCCCGGCGAGCACCAGCGGCAGATCGAGCCAGCGCGCAAAAACCAGTCCAAGAATCAGTGCTGCTACCATACCCCCAGCCAACCCCGCCCAGGTCTTATTGGGGCTGATCGCCGGTGCCAGCTTGGGTCCGCCGATCAGCCGCCCCGCGAAATAGGCCCCGATATCGGTCATCCACACGACCGCAAGTGACCACAGCGCAAGCATGAGGCCATCAGGCCGTTCGCGCAGCCAGATCAGCGCCATCACCGGCAATGCGATGTAAATGATGCCAAACCCAAGCAGCCTCGACCGCGTGCCGAATCCGACGCCAGCAGCAGTCAAACCTATTGCACACCCAGCAAACCAGCCCGGCCCCGCAACCGGCGGCAGCATCACGATCAGCGGGATCGCCAACGCAACGATGCCTGTCCGCGTGCCGCGCCGATCAGCATGCGCCAACCCTGCCCATTCATAATACATGATGAAGCCAACCAGCAGAACGAAAAGCCAGAACGCAGGCCCGCCTGCCCAAAGGTCCGCAATCGCAAATGCAATCAGCGCAATGCCGACCACGGTCCGTGTCAGCAACTCGCGCGTCAGGAGCACAGGCAGGTCTAAAGCCCCCCGAACCGTCGCTCGCGCAGGCCATAGGCGGAAATCGCCTCGGCCAGCGCCTCACGACCGAAATCGGGCCACAACGTATCGACGAACATCAGCTCGGCATAAGCCGCCTGCCAAAGCATGAAATTGGACAATCGGTGCTCGCCCGACGTTCGGATCACCAGATCGAGCGGCGGAAGATCGGTCGTGTATAGTTCGGCCTCGAGCGCGGCTGCATCGATCGTCGCCGGGTCGCGCCCCGCCAGCGCCCGCGCCGCCCGGACGATTTCATCCTGTGCACCATAATTCAACGCAACGACCAGAAGCGCACCAGTATTTTCCGCCGTGCGGGCAATTGCATGGGCAATCATTTCAACGAGATCAGGCGCAAAGCTCGAAAAATCACCGATCACGCGCAGGCGCACATTCTCGGCCACCATCTCGTCGAGATCGGACCGGATAAAATGCCGCAGCAAGCCCATGAGGTCACTGACTTCCTCGGCGGGCCGCCGCCAGTTCTCCGAGGAAAACGCGTATAGCGTGAGAACTTCGATGCCCATCTCGCGCGCGGCACGCGTCACGACGCGAACGGCCTCGATCCCCTTCCGGTGCCCGGCAATGCGCGGAAGATGCCGCTTCTTCGCCCAGCGGCCGTTGCCATCCATGATAATCGCAACATGGCGCGGGACAGCCCCTGCACCCGTCTTCATCAAGGGCGCATGTGCGAGGCTCACTTGCCGAGGATTTCCTTTTCCTTGGCGCTCGCTGCGGCATCGATTTCGCCAATCGTGCTATCAGTCAGCTTCTGCACGTCGCCTTCGCGCTTCTTGCGCTCATCCTCGCCGATCTCGCTCTTCTTCTCGTCGATCTTCAAGGCATCCATGCCGTCGCGCCGCACATTGCGCACCGCAATCCGCGCTTTTTCGGCATATTGCCCCGCCAGTTTGGCAAGCTCCTTGCGGCGCTCCTCGGTCA
Source organism: Sphingomonadaceae bacterium (assembly GCA_046153865.1). Taxonomy (GTDB): domain Bacteria; phylum Pseudomonadota; class Alphaproteobacteria; order Sphingomonadales; family Sphingomonadaceae; genus Sphingomonas_O. The sequence continues at coordinate 18,829 of JBJXFA010000094.1, read as the reverse complement.
GGTCGGGGATCGGCAGCCGAATGTTCGGCCCGTCGGTGATCGGGTTCAGGCCCAGCCCGGCAGACCGGATCGCCTTCTCGACCGGCCCGACATTGCTCTTGTCCCATACCTGAACCGAAAGCATCCGCGGCTCGGGTGCCGATACCGTCGCGACCTGGTTGAGCGGCATGTTCGCCCCGTAAACCTCGACCGCCACCGGATCGAGCAGGTTGATCGATGCGCGCCCCGTCCGCAAGCCTGCAAGATCGCCTTTCAGCGCTTCGACGGCGCCGTGCATCCGGCGTTCAAGATCGGCTTTGTCATAGGCGGGCATGGTTACGCTTCCTCTTGTTGGACGATCGTCGCGACACCCTCGCCGCTCAGCACGCGGGCAAGATTGCCCTGCTCGCGGATGTTGAAGACCACGATCGGAATGTTATTGTCACGACACAGCGCCACAGCCGACGCATCCATCACTTTAAGATTATCGGCCAATACCCGGTCATAAGTTACCGTTGCGTAGCGTTTGGCCGTGGCGATTTTCTTCGGATCGGCATCATATACGCCGTCGACCGACGTTCCCTTGAACAGCGCGTCGCACTTCATCTCGGCCGCCCGCAGCGCCGCACCGGTATCGGTCGTGAAAAACGGGCTGCCGGTGCCCGCGGCGAAAATCACGATGCGGCCTTTTTCCAGATGCCGTTCGGCCCGCCTGCGGATATAAGGTTCGCATACCGCAGCCATCGGAATTGCTGACTGAACTCGCGTATCGACGCCGATCTGTTCGAGCGCATTCTGCACGGCAAGCGCGTTCATCACCGTTGCCAGCATTCCCATATAGTCGGCTGTCGCACGCTCGATGCCGCTTGCAGCCCCCGCCATACCGCGAAAGATGTTCCCGCCGCCCACGACCACACAAAGTTCGAACCCCATGGCCCGGGCATTGGCGATTTCGTCGGCCACACGCGCTGTTGTTGCCGGGTCGATCGTCGCCCCGCCTTCGCCCATCAGCACTTCACCTGACAGTTTCAGCAGGATGCGCTTGTAGCTGGAGCGACTCATGGGCGCGGTTTGGCTTTCATTGACGTTGCAGCGGCGCGGACCCTAGGCCCGCGCCGCGCGCTTGTGAAGTCAGGCGGTCGGCTCGGGCTGCTTGATGCCGGACGCTGCCGCAACTTCTGCAGCGAAGTCGCTCGTTTCCTTCTCAATCCCCTCGCCGAGCTGAAAGCGGACATAATCGGTGAGCGTAATCGGCGTGCCCGCCGTCTTGGCAGCCGCCGCCACAACGTCAGCGATCTTCGTCTTGTTGTCCATGACGAACAGCTGGTTGAGCAGCGCATTTTCCTTCATGTATTTCGCGACCGCACCATCGACCATCTTGCCGATCACGTCAGCAGGCTTGCCGCTCTCGGCTGCCTTTTCCTGCGCAATCGCCCGCTCGCGTTCGACGAGGTCAGCCGGAATGCCACTCTCGTTCAGCGCCAGCGGAAACGCGGCCGCAACGTGCATTGCGAGCTGCTTGCCGAGCGCCTCGAGCGTTTCCGCAGGTGCCGCACTTTCGAGCGCGATCAGCACGCCGATCTTGCCCAGCCCCGGCGCTGCAGCATTGTGCACATAGGGCACGACAATGCCTTCGCTGACGGTAAGCCGCTTCGCGCGCCGCAGGGTCTGGTTCTCGCCGATGGTGGCGATGTTGCTCGTGAGCTTTTCCGCCACGGTTTCCCCGCCGGGATAGGCCGCGCTCTTCAGCGCCTCGACATCGTCGCCCTGCGCGAGCGCAATGTCGGTCACGTCGCGCACGAACGCCTGGAACTGGTCGTTCTTGGCCACGAAATCGGTTTCCGAATTGACCTCGACGGCAGCGCCGCTCGTGCCGCTGACTGCCACGCCGACAAGGCCCTCGGCCGCTGTCCGGCTCGATTTTTTCGAGGCCGTCGCCAGCCCCTTGGCGCGTAGCCAGTCGGTCGCCGCCGTCATGTCGCCGCTCGTCTCGGCAAGCGCTTTCTTGCAATCCATCATGCCTGCCCCGCTCGTTTCGCGGAGTTCCTTCACCATTGCTGCGGTCACTTCAGCCATAATTTCATTCCTCGATCTAAACCCGTTCGCCCTGAGCCTGTCGAAGGGCTGTCCTGATCGCGCAATGTTGCAGAACGAGGACAGGGCTTCGACAAGCGCAGCCCGAACGGTGGTAGGTTAAGCGGCAGTCGGTTCTTCGGCCGGCAAATCGAGCACCGCTTCGACCGGCGGCTCAGCCATCGCGCCGAAGTCGATTCCGCGCGCCGCCGCAGTTGCCTGTCCGCCGCGCGTGGCAGCGGTGCCGATGGCTTCGCAGTACAAGCGGATCGCTCGGCTTGCGTCATCATTGGCCGGGATCGGAAATGCGATGCCTTCGGGCGAAACGTTCGAATCGAGGATCGCAACGACCGGGATGCCCAGCACATTGGCTTCCTTGATCGCCAGCTCTTCCTTGTTGGCGTCAATCACGAACATGACGTCAGGAATGCCGCCCATGTCGCGAATGCCGCCCAGCGACATTTCGAACTTGTCGCGCTCGCGCGTCAGCTGGAGGACTTCCTTCTTGGTCAGGCCCGCCGTGTCGCCCGCAAGCTGCTCTTCGAGCGCCTTGAAGCGCTTGATCGAGTTCGAGATCGTCTTCCAGTTCGTAAGCATGCCGCCCAGCCAGCGATGGTTGACGAAATGCTGCCCCGCTGCGCGCGCCGCATCGGCGACCGGCTCCTGCGCCTGGCGCTTGGTGCCGACGAACAGCACCTTGCCGCCCGCTGCCGCAGTTGCCGCGACAAAATCGAGCGCACGCGCCATCAGCGGCACGGTCTGTGAGAGATCGAGGATGTGAACGCCGTTGCGGTCGCCGAAGATGTAAGGCTTCATCTTCGGGTTCCAGCGGTGCGTCTGGTGTCCGAAATGCGCACCCGCTTCCAACAGCTGGTGCATCGTGACGACTGGTGCCGCCATAAGTCTGGTCTCCTTACCCGGTTGAACCTCTGGGAAGCGATGACCCGACGAAACGCCGGGCACCGGTATGGTGCTTCCCATGTGGAATGAGCGCGCTCGATAATCGGCGCTTGCGCGAAAGGCAAGTCCATTGTAAAGAACATATAGTGAACATTGCAACCGCAGCGATCGACGTGTGTTGTCGGTCAACGAAAGGAATGAAAATGATGCAGTTTCTCTCGCTCGCGCTCTCGCTGCTGGTCCTTGGGATCGGTGCAACGCTGATCGCCAGCATGATTCGCGCCCGTGCGACCGATATCGTTCGCGCGCTCCTCGGCGCGCCCGCGAACAAGCCCTTCTATGCCCGGCCGATGCCACGCAGGATCATCAGGGTTCGCGTCCGCCCGGTGGTGATGCAGCCGCTCCGCGCCGCCGCTTGACCTGCGCATAGCTGCGCATGCTGAACGGGATGAGCAGAACATAGGCTATTGATACGCCGATTAATGTCCACAGCGGTTCAGCGAACAAGGCCGTTCCGATCAGCGCGACGAGCAAGATGGCCTCAAGCCGGATCGTCCGGCGCAAGCGGATCGAGCCCCAGCTGTAGGTCGCCACGTTCGATATCATCAGCGCCGCGACGAATGCCATCCACGGGGCCACGACATAGGGCGACCGAAACAGCGCCTCATCGGTCACGATCCACAAATACAATGGCAGGAATGCAAGCCCCGCTCCGGCCGGGGCTGGAACACCTGTCAGGAACCCCGCAGACTTGTGCGGCTGATCGTCGGCATCGATCCGCGCATTGAACCGTGCCAGCCGAAGCGCCTGGCAGACAACGAACCCAAGTGCGCAAAACCATCCCAGCCGCGGCACCTGCTGCAGCGACCAGAGGTAGACGATCAGCGCGGGCGACACCCCGAACGCAATGACGTCCGAAAGCGAATCAAGTTCGGCACCGAACCGGCTTTCGCCCCGAAACATGCGCGCGACCCGGCCATCGACCCCGTCAAGAATGCCCGCGATGACGATGCACCCGATCGCCTTGACCCAGTCATTGGCGCTGCCCTCTGCGCCCGACGCTGCGATGGCGAAACGGATACCGGTCAGTCCGAAGCACAGCGCCAGCGCAGTGATCGCATTGGGAGCAACCGTGCGCAGCGGAACGCCGCGCCGCGTCGGCTGGATCACTGGGCAACGCTCAGCAATGGCCCGGCATCGCCGATCACCCCGAGCACCGTCTCGCCCGCCAAAGTGCGCTGGCCTAGCGTCACGCGCGGCGCGCAGCCTGCGGGCAGATAGACATCGACGCGGCTGCCGAACCGGATCAGCCCGATCCGCTGGCCCGCGACAACCATGTCACCCGGCTTCACGAACGGAACGATGCGCCGCGCGACCAGCCCCGCAATCTGGGTAAACCCCACCCGCACACCGTCGCGCCGCTCGACGAGTAAATGCTGCCGTTCGTTTTCATCGCTCGCCTTGTCGAGATCGGCGTTGAGGAACTTGCCCGCAATATACACAACGCGCGTCACCACGCCCGTCACCGGTGTCCGGTTGATGTGCACGTCGAACACGCTCATGAAAATCGAGACGCGCGTGACCGGTAATTCGCCAAGTCCCCCCTCGCCCGCCAGCTCGCGCGGCACGGCCACGCTTTCGATGAGCGTCACCAGCCCGTCGGCCGGCGCGATGATAAAGGCATCGCCCTGCGGCACGGCGCGGATGGGATCGCGAAAAAATGCCGCGACCCAGATCGTGACGCCGATCAGCGGCCACGCCAGCCATGGCACCCACAGCCAAGCCACGAAAGCGACCGCCCCCGCAATCGCCACATATTTGCGGCCCTCGGGATGCACGGCCGGGAAACGCCACTTCACGGGCGTCGTCGGAAGGTTCGAAGATACTGCCATTTCGCAAGTTTAGGCCGGGTCCGCGTGCGATACAACGTCGGCCCGCCGTCCGCTGCGGTTGAAACCGTGCGCCGCTCGCTCTAACGACGCGCGGGTCATCTCCCGGGAGCGCGCACCGCATGTCGAAGATCAAGGTCAAAAATCCGGTCGTGGAGATCGACGGCGACGAAATGACCCGGATCATCTGGGCGTGGATTCGCGAGCGGCTGATCCTCCCCTATCTCGACATTGACCTGCATTATTATGATCTCGGCATCGAAAAGCGTGACGAAACGAACGACAAGATCACGGTCGATTCGGCCAATGCGATCCTGAAGCACGGTGTCGGCGTCAAATGTGCGACGATCACACCCGACGAGGCCCGCGTCGAGGAATTCAAGCTCAAGCGGATGTGGAAATCGCCCAACGGCACGATCCGCAACATCCTCGGTGGTGTCGTGTTCCGCGAGCCAATCGTCATCTCGAACGTGCCGCGCCTGATTCCGGGCTGGACTGACCCCATCGTCGTCGGCCGGCATGCGTTTGGCGACCAGTATCGCGCGACCGATTTCCGCGTTCCCGGCCCCGGCAAGCTCCGCATGATCTTCGAAGGTGCTGACGGCACGGTGATCGACGAGGAGGTATTCCAGTTCCCCAGCAGCGGCGTCGCGATGGGCATGTACAACCTCGACGATTCGATTCGCGATTTCGCCCGCGCCTCAATGAATTACGCGCTGGGGCGTGGCTGGCCGCTTTATCTGTCCACCAAGAACACGATTCTCAAAGCCTATGACGGCCAGTTCAAAGACTTGTTCCAGCACGTCTTCGAAACCGAGTTCAAAGACCGGTTCGCCGACGCCGGGATCGTCTATGAGCACCGCCTGATCGATGACATGGTCGCCTCGGCGCTCAAATGGTCGGGCAAGTTCGTCTGGGCGTGCAAGAATTATGATGGCGACGTGCAGTCGGATCAGGTTGCGCAAGGGTTTGGTTCGCTTGGCCTCATGACGTCAGTGCTGCTGACGCCCGACGGGAAGACCGTCGAAGCCGAAGCCGCACACGGCACGGTCACGCGCCACTTCCGCCAGCACGAGGCAGGCAAGGCCACCTCGACCAATCCGATCGCCTCGATTTTCGCGTGGACCGGCGGCCTCAAATATCGCGGCAAGTTCGATGACACGCCCGACGTGACCCGCTTTGCCGAAACGCTCGAACGCGTTTGCATCGAAACCGTGGAAAGCGGCAAGATGACCAAGGATCTCGCCATCCTCATCGGCCCCGATCAGGCCTGGATGACCACCGAGCAATTCTTCGAGGCTGTCCGCGTCAATCTCGAAGCCGAGATGGGTCACTGGCAATAGGCAGGGCATCCGGCACCGCGATGTCGAAATGATACACATCCTCCCGCCGCCCCAGCGTTTCGTAAAGTGCGATCGCTGGCGCGTCATCGCGGTCGGCCTGAACGAACACGACCCAGCCGCCTGACGCCGCTGCGATCGGTTTCAAGGCTTCGATCAGCGCCGTCGCGATCCCTTGGCGGCGATGGGACTCAGCCACTGCGAGATCGTAAATATAGAATTCGCTGCGCGCCTGTTCGAACTTGCGGAGTTCATAAGCGACAAGGCCACCGACAACCGCGCCGTCCTGCTCGGCCACGAGCGCAACAAAACCTTTGTCGCCGAGCAGGGTGCCAAGGTAGGTGGCGTCGGGCCGACGGGAGCTGTAGGTGATGTCGTCCTCGAACGCGGCAGCAAAAACCGTCAGGAGCGCGTACATCGCGTCGAGGTCATTGCTCCCCAAGCGCCGGACTAGCGATTCGATCATGCGCCAGCACCTGCCATTGCCCGCGATCACTCGCTAGGGTCATCGGCATGGCGCTTGATCCCAATACCCCCGGCCTCAGCGATGCGCTCGTCGTCCTTGGTGCTGCAGGCCTCGTCATCCCCGCCTTCGCGCGGCTGCGCATTTCGCCAGTCATCGGTTTCATCCTTGTCGGTGTCGTCGTCGGCCCGTTCGGCCTGGGTGCGTTCGTCGATCGCTGGCCCTGGTTGTTTTACGTCACGATCAGCGATCCCGCAGCGATGACGATCTTCGCCGAATTCGGCATCATCCTGCTGCTCTTTTCGGTCGGTCTGGAATTGAGCTTCCGGCGGTTGTGGGCCATGCGGCGCACCGTTGCGGGGATCGGCGCGGCTGAACTCATCGGCAATGCGCTGATGATCGCCGCCGCACTTTTGGCATTCGGCTACACGACGAACGCCGCGTTGGGACTCGGCATCGCGCTGGCGCTGTCGTCAACGGCGCTGGTCGTGCCCATTGCCGGCACAACGAGTCCGGTTGGCCGCCTCGCCTTTGCCATGCTACTCTTCGAAGACCTGGCGTTCGTGCCGATCGTCTTCTTACTCGGTGCGCTCGGACCGGGCGGTCGCGATATGGGCGCGATGATGTCGGTTTTGGGGTTGGGCATCCTTGTCGTTATTGCCCTACTCCTCGCCGGTCGCATGATCCTGCCCCAGCTTTTCGCGCAGGCTGCGCGCACGCGCAGTCCCGAGCTTTTTCTCTCGGTCACGCTGCTCGTCGTGATTCTAGCCAGTCTCGCGACGCTCTCGGTCGGCTTGTCCGCGATCGTCGGCGCGCTCGTCGCCGGTCTGCTCATCGCCGAAACCGATTACGCGAGCGAAGTCGAGGGCGTTATCGCACCGTTCAAAAACCTTGCGCTCGGCATTTTTCTCCTCACCGTCGGGATGCAGCTCGATCTCAATTTACTCATGGCGCAGTGGCCCTGGCTGCTCGGTGCGGTCGCGGTTGTCGTGCTCATCAAGGCCGCCTTCACTGCCGGGCTGTTGCGCCTTGGCGGCGCACAAAGCGGGGTTGCGGCCGAAACCGGCATCCTGATGGCCAGCCCGTCCGAACTCACACTTGTGGTGCTGGGCACCGCGCTCACCGCCGGATTGATCGATGCGCAGACCGCCACGTTCTGGTCGGGCGTCACCGCGATCGGCCTCACCATCACGCCGTTGCTGGCCGCGGCCGGGCATCGCCTCGCGCTCCGGATAAACTGGAACGCGGCCGAGGCCATCGCCGACGTGAACAGCGCCCCCGATCCCGCAACGACTGTGATCATCGGCTATGGCCGCGTGGGCGAGATGGTTTCGGCCATGCTCGATGTTCATGGCAAGCGGTGGATGGCCATCGAGGCCGATGTCGATGTGGTGGCTGCCGCCCATCGCGCCGGAAAGCCGGTGCGCTATGGTGATGCTGGCCGCAGCGGCGCTGCGAAATCGCTCCATTTCGATCATGCGGCAGCCGTTGTGCTCACGATGAACGATCCGGTCCAGAACGTCCGCCTCGCGCGCCGCCTTCGCGCCGAACTGCCCGATCTCACGATTATCGCCCGAGCACGCGATCCCGATCACGCCGCCGAACTCTATCGTGCCGGCGTCAGCGATGCCGTTCCCGAAACGCTTGAATCCTCGCTCCAGCTGTCCGAAGCCGTCCTTGTCGATCTCGGCGTTGCCATGGGCCCGGTGATCGCATCGATCCACCAGAAGCGCGAGGATTTGCGCAGCGCCATCAAGGACGCAGGCGGGCTCAGCGCGCCGCCGCGACTGAAGGCGCTTTAGGAAACGACCAGCGCGTCCGCGATTGCCGCGCGCACTGCAGCGAGCGCGTCGGCCGCTGCCATGCCGTCGGGTCCGCCGCCCTGCGCCATGTCGGATCGCCCGCCACCGCCTTGACCCCCAAGAGCAACGACCGCAGCTTTGACGAGATCGACCGCGCTCAGCCGGGCCTTGAGGTCATCGGTAACGCCTACTGCCACCGAGGCGCGGCCATCGACGACCGTAACGACCGCCGCAATCCCGGAACCGAGCCTTGTCTTGGCATCGTCGATCAACGCGCGCAGTTCCTTGGGATCGAAATCGGCGAGCACCTGCCCCTCGAAGCGCGTGCCTCCGATCTCTTCCGTCGCAGGACCCGTGCCGCTGCCGCCGCCAAGCGCGAGCTTCTTGCGCGCTTCGGCCAATTCGCGCTCGAGAACGCGCTGGGCATCGAGCAACGCTGAAAGCCGCATCGGCACGTCGTCGGGGGCCGCTTTCAAAAGGGCCGCCGCCTGTTTCAACCGGTCCTCCCGGTCGGTCAGCCATGTCCGCGCAGCCTCGCCCGTCAGCGCTTCGATGCGCCGCACGCCGCTCGAAACCGCGCTTTCGGAAATGATCTTGAAAAGCGCGATATCGCCGAGCGCTGCCACGTGCGTTCCGCCGCACAATTCCACGCTATAATGCCCGTCATCGCGCGCTCCCATGCTGAGCACGCGGACTTCATCGCCATATTTTTCGCCGAACAAGGCCAGCGCCCCGGCTTCCACGGCAGCATCGGGCGTCATCAGACGTGTCGTCACCGCTGCGTTCTCACGAACCCGCGCATTCACTTCGGTTTCGAGATGGGCGATATCCTGTGGGGTCAACGCAGCATTGTGCGAAAAATCGAAGCGCAGCCGATCGGGTGCGACGAGGCTACCCTTCTGCGTCACATGGTCCCCGAGGCGGTTGCGAAGCGCTGCATGAAGAAGATGCGTCGCCGAATGATTGGCGCGAAGTTGTGTCCGGCGCGCGGTGTCGATCGCCAGCGTGACCGTATCGCCGACCGCGATATTGCCGCGCTCAATGACGCCATGATGCGCATGCAAACGCCCGAGCGGCTTGGACGTGTTGGAGACCCGGACGCAAACCCCGTTGCCGCTCGTAATCTGTCCCGCGTCTCCCATCTGGCCGCCGCTCTCGCCATAAAATGGCGTCTGATTGGTCAGAATCGTAACGGTTTCCCCCGCCTGCGCATCGGCAACGCGAACGCCATCGCGGACCAGCGCAACCACTTCGCCATCGCTGACGTCGCTCGAATAGCCGGTAAACTCGGTGCTGCCCAGCGCGTCGGCAATATCGAACCAGACATCGGCGGCTGCGGCATCGCCGGAGCCTTTCCATGCCGCGCGCGCCGCCGCCTTCTGCCGCGCCATGGCCGCATCGAACCCGGCACGGTCGACGCCGATCGCGCGGCCGCGCAGCGCGTCCTCGGTCAGGTCATAGGGAAAACCGTAAGTATCGTAGAGCTTGAAAGCAGTTTCACCGGGCAAAGTGTCGCCGCCAGCCATTGCGGTGGTTGCCTCGTCGAGCAGCGACAAGCCATTGCGCAAAGTTTGGCGGAACCGCGTTTCCTCCTGAAGGAGGGTCGCCTCGATCGCCGCCTGCGCGCGAACCAGTTCGGGAAAAGCGCCGCCCATTTCAGCAACGAGGCTCGCCACCAGGCGGTGCATCAGCGGATCTTTGGCCCCGAGCAAATGCGCATGGCGCATCGCGCGGCGCATGATCCGGCGTAGCACATAACCGCGTCCCTCATTGGCCGGCAGCACCCCGTCGGCAACCAGAAAGCTCGAAGCGCGCAGATGATCGGCGATGATCCGGTGCGATCCTTGCGCCTCGCCGGTCGTCGCAGTGCGCGTCAGTTCGCTCGATTCATGAATGAGCGCCTTGAAAACATCGGTGTCGTAATTGTCATGGACCCCTTGCATTACCGCGGCGATCCGCTCGAGCCCCATGCCGGTATCGATTGACGGGCGCGGCAAATCCCGCCGCGTGCCGCCATCCTGCGCTTCGGGGGTCAGCTGCTCATATTGCATGAACACGAGGTTCCAGATCTCGACGAACCGGTCACCGTCCTCGTCGGGACTGCCCGGCGGGCCGCCTGCAATATGATCACCGTGATCGTAGAAGATTTCGGAACACGGCCCGCACGGCCCGGTATCGCCCATCGCCCAGAAATTATCTTTGGTGGCAATGCGAATGATGCGGCTGTCGGGCAGTCCGGCGATCTTGCGCCACAGGCCGTGCGCTTCATCGTCGGTGTGATAGACGGTGACGGTCAGCCGCGCCGGATCGAGCCCCCATTCGCGCGTGACCAGCCCCCAGGCGAGTTCAATCGCGCGCGCCTTAAAATAGTCGCCGAACGAAAAATTGCCCAGCATTTCAAAGAACGTATGATGCCGCGCGGTATAGCCTACATTGTCGAGGTCATTGTGCTTGCCGCCCGCACGTACGCATTTCTGGCTCGATGCGGCTGTCACATAGGGCCGCGTTTCGAGGCCGGTGAACACATTCTTGAACGGCACCATGCCGGCATTGACGAACATCAGCGTCGGGTCGTTGTGCGGCACCAGCGGTGCCGAGGGCACACGCGCATGGCCCTCGGCTGCGAAATACTCGAGAAACGAGCGGCGAATGTCGTTGGTCGATGTCATGCGCGGCAGTTAGGCCACAGCGTTGCGTTGCTCAAGCCTGACGCCTCGAACCGTCCCAAGCCGCACTCGACCAATCAGACGTCATCGTCCGCATCCGGGCCTGCCATCAGCGCCTCGGCAACGTCCTCGGTCTTGCCGCGAATCGCCTTTTCGAGACGGTCGGCAATCTCGGGATGCTCGACAAGGTAGGTCTTAGAATTCTCGCGGCCTTGGCCGATCCGAATCGAATCATAGCTGAACCATGCCCCCGATTTCTCGACCACCCCGGCCTTGACGCCAAGATCGAGAATCTCACCGACCTTCGAAATGCCCTGCCCATACATGATGTCGAACTCGACCTGCTTGAACGGCGGCGCGACCTTGTTTTTCACAACCTTCACGCGCGTCGTGTTGCCGACGATGTCCTCGCGGTCCTTGATCTGACCGGTGCGGCGAATGTCGAGGCGGACGCTGGCATAGAATTTCAGCGCATTGCCGCCCGTCGTTGTCTCAGGGCTGCCATACATCACGCCGATCTTCATGCGGATCTGATTGATGAAGATCACCGTGCAACGCGAGCGGCTGATCGACCCGGTAATCTTGCGCAGCGCCTGGCTCATCAGGCGCGCCTGCAACCCGACATGGCTATCTCCCATCTCGCCCTCGATCTCGGCGCGCGGAACCAGCGCGGCCACCGAATCGATCACGAGCACGTCGATCGCATTCGAGCGCACCAGCGTGTCGGCAATTTCGAGCGCCTGCTCTCCGGTATCGGGCTGCGAAACGATAAGATCGTCGATGTTGACCCCGAGCTTCTTGGCATAAACCGGGTCGAGCGCATGCTCGGCATCGATGAAGGCTGCTGTCCCGCCGATCTTCTGCGCTTCGGCAATCGCGTGCAGCGCAAGCGTGGTCTTTCCCGACGATTCGGGTCCGAAAATCTCGACGATGCGGCCCCGGGGAAGCCCGCCGATGCCGAGTGCAATGTCGAGCCCGAGCGACCCGGTCGAAACCGCTTCGATCTGCATCGCCTCGCGGCTGCCCAGCTTCATCGCCGAGCCCTTGCCGAACGCCCGGTCGATCTGCGCCAGCGCTGCTTCGAGCGCACGTGCCCGTTCCGCCGTATTTGCCGTCGTTGCCGTTCCCGCCATATCGTTTCCGATGACCTTCAACTGAGCCGCCATGTGAGCCTCCTCGTGACCTGTTCTGCGCACACCGTCAACGCGCGATTGGTCGTGTGTATCGGCTTTGTTCCAGCAGAACAAGAGTGGAACGAGAATATTTTATGCGTGAACCGTTTCGGTCACTGTGCGCCACCGGCCAGCGCCGCCTGCGCTGCCTGCGCCAGCTGTTTCACCGAAAAGGGTTTTGCCAGAAAATTGACGTCTTCGATCGCGATCGACTTCCTGAGCTGTTCTTCGGCATAGCCCGACATGAACAGGATCGGGAGGTCGGGATAGCGGTCGCGCGCGTGACGCACGAGCGTCGGCCCGTCCATCGTCGGCATGACCACATCGGAAATCAGCAGATCGACCTGCGCGCCGCCACTCAGAATTGCGAGTGCCTCTTCGCCATGCTCGGCAGTGAGCACGGTATAACCCTGACGGGTGAGTGCGCGCTCGGCGACCGCGCGCACCATGGCTTCGTCCTCGACCAGCAGAACCGTGCCGCTGCCCCAGAGTTCGGCCGGTTTTTCGGGCGCTGGCGGAGCAGTGGGCGCGTCTGCCATCATCGTTTCGGCATGCACGGGCAGGTAGATCGTGAAACTCGTCCCCTTGCCGACTTCCGAATCGGCAAAGATAAAGCCGTTCGATTGTTTGACGATGCCGTAAACCGTTGAAAGACCGAGGCCTGTCCCCTTGCCCACTTCTTTCGTAGTAAAGAACGGCTCGAAGATCTTGCTCAGGATTTCAGGGTGAATGCCGGTCCCGGTATCGGTGAGCTTGAGCGCCGTATAGTCCGCTATCGGCAGCACGTCCGAACCGAGCTTGCGCACATCGGCCGCACTCACCGCATAGGTCTGCAGCGTCAGCGTGCCGCCGCTGCCGCCCTTTGCGGCCATGGCATCGCGGGCATTGACAGCAAGATTGACAATGACCTGTTCGAGCTGCCCGGGGTCGGCGCGAACCGATCCCAGCCCGCGCCCGTGATTGATCACGAGCGATACGGTCTCGCCGAGCAGCCGCTGGAGCAGATTCGAGACCTCCGAGATCACGTCGGGCAGCTGGAGCACTTGCGGGCGCAGCGTCTGCTGGCGCGAAAAGGCGAGCAGCTGACGCGTCAGCCCGGCGGCGCGGTTCGAATTGATGCGGATTTGCTGAATATCGTCATAATCGCTGTCGCCGGGCGTGTGGCGCATCAGCATGAGGTCGCAGTGGCCGATGATCCCGGTCAGTATGTTGTTGAAATCATGCGCGACACCGCCCGCCAGCTGGCCCACGGCCTGCATTTTAGTCGCCTGGGCAACTTCGCGCTTGAGCCGCGATTCCTCGCTGTTGTCTTTCAGACTGATGAGAACCGCCGCTTCGCCCAGCCCGCGCGCGCCCGCCAGAGTCATCGCCACCGGCTCGTCGGGCCGCTCCTTCAGCCGCACCGCCAAATCACCCGACACCGCCTGCCCTGTGGCAAAGCGGCGCACGGCATCGGCAACAGCCGCCTTGTCCTCACGGATCACGAGATCGCCGGGATAGACCGGGGTCGATCCCGCGGGCACGCCCGCTGCCCGGTGAAACGCTTGATTCATCGAGAGGAAACGCCCATCGCGATCGGCGAGGGCCAGGCCCAGCGGCAGCATACCGATCAAGGTCTGAAGCGGCATGTCGACCCCGGCCCCCGGCACGGCACCACCATCATCAAGCAACGCAATCAGGCGAGGCCCGGCGTCCTGCGTCGCATCCATCGGCAATTGCAAAAGGCGAAGCGGCCCCCCGACCGGGCCCTCACTGGCGAGCCGGATCGTCCCCGCAGCGTCGGACGAGAGCAGCGTGACGAAATCGCGCCCCGCGACCGGCGCTTCGACGCGACCGAGCGCGCGCACGACCAGCGCCCGGTTGGCGCTCCGGATGCGGCCTTCGCCGCCGATCAGGGCAACCATCACGCCCGCTTCGCCAAGGCGATCGCCCCAATCGCCAGCAATCGCGGCGCTCATAGCGGCAAGCATGTCGACCCCGCCCGACGGCGTGAAGCGCCAGAACAGGCAATCCCCGCCGCCGCCCGCACGGAGCACGCTGGCGTCGAACCGGCGGCCCTCGCGCAGCAAATCCGATACCTGCGATTCGCCGTCGCGCCACGCCGCCTTGCCCGCTGCCGTCAGCCGGTCGACCCCGGTTCCATCGAGCGCCAAGCCAGGCGGCGTCATCGCCTCGCCAAAAATCGTCTCGTACGCGGTGTTTGCGCAGACAAGTCGGCCACTGCGATCGGTAATGGCAACTGCAACACGATCGCTTTCCGCTGCTGTCCGGACGAGCGACCAATCGGTTTTCGCCTCGGCGGGCTGCCGGGGAGGCATCAGCTTTTGCATCGCCAGCAGGAGAACACCTGCCATCATCGCCGTCGCTGCAAAACCGGCAGCGATGGCGGGTTCATCGGTGACCCGCAGCAACACGAGCGACGACAGCACGGCGCTCCCGATGACGGCAGCGATGACAAACCGTTCCGCGTAACGCGCGCGGTCCATGCGCCGCGCGCTACCGGGCATCATCCGCCTCCATCAACCCCGGTCCCGCAGCAGCCGGGCGGCTTCGCGTTTCCAGTCCTTCTCGGCCTGATACTCGCGCTTGTCGTGCGCCTTTCGCCCCTTGCCGAGCGCGAGTTCGACCTTGGCGCGGCCGCGACCGTTGAAATAGATGGCCAGCGGAATCAGCGTCATCCCTTGCCGTGCGACCGCACCGTGGAGCTTGGCGATCTCGCGCGCTTTCATCAGCAGCTTGCGGGGCCGCTTGGGCTCATGGTTGAAGCGGTTGCCATGGCTGAATTCGGGGATATTCGAATTGATCAGCCAGACCTGATCGTCCTTCACCTCGGCATAGCTCTCCGCGATCGAGCCTTCGCCGAAGCGCAGCGACTTGACCTCGGTCCCGGTCAGCATGATCCCCGCCTCGAACGTCTGGTCGATCGCATAGTCAAACCGCGCGCGCCGGTTTTCGGCCACGGTCCTGACCTTGTCGAACGCAAGGGGAATGGGACGCGCCATCAGAGCAGCCCGCACGCCTCCAGCGCCGCATCGACCTGCGCACGCACCACTGGCGACGGCGGCGTCATCGGCAGGCGCAGTTCGGGCGTAACCCCGTCCAACAACCGCGAAAGCGCATATTTCGCAGGCCCCGGGGAGGCATCGGCAAACATCGCGGTGTGGAGCGCGAACAGCCGATCGTTCAGCGCCATTGCGCTCGCGTCATCCCCGGCAAGGCTTGCTGCCTGAAAGTCGGCGCACAGGCGGGGGGCCACATTGGCCGTCACGGAAATGCACCCCACCCCGCCAGCTGCGTTGAATGCCAGCGCCATATCGTCATTGCCCGAAAGCTGACAGAATTCGGGGCCGCACGACAGGCGATGTGCCGTCACCCGCGATATCGCCCCACTGGCATCCTTGATCCCCACAACCGTCGGAATTTCCGCCAGTCGGGCCACTGTCTCGGGCAGAATGTCGGTCACAGTGCGGCCCGGCACATTGTAAACGATCATCGGGAGATCGCTGTGGGCCGCGAGATGCCTAAAATGCGCCACGATCCCGTCCTGATTCGGGCGGTTGTAATAGGGGGCCACGATCAGCGCCGCAGCTGCGCCCGCCTCGCGAGCAAAAGCCATGTGCCGCACAGCCGTCGCCGTATCGTTCGAGCCGCACCCGGCGATCACCGGAACGCGCCCCGCCGCCGTCTCGATGCACAGCGCGATTACCCGGTAATGCTCGTCGAAGCTCAGCGTCGCGCTCTCGCCTGTCGTGCCACATGGGACAAGCGCCGACGATCCGTTCGCGATTTGCCAATCGACAAGTGCGCAAAAGGCGTCCTCATCGAGCGCGCCACCGCGAAACGGCGTTACCAGTGCCGGAATCGAGCCGGAAAACATGAAGTTGATCCTTCACCTCGTCTGCGGAGCACGCCATAAGCGCGCGGGTGCGGTGCGCTGCCGCGTTCACCGCGTGATAAGGATGATTGGCACATCATGTCCAGCATGACGAAATGGCTGCTCGCAACATCGATGCTGGTCTTCGGAGCTCCGGCCGCCGCGCAGGACTTGCTGGCAGCACCGCCGACCCGCTCGCAGGCGGTGCCGTCGAGCATGGGGCTCGGTGTCGCAATTCAGGAATGGAGCGCGCTGCGCCAGAGCGAAGCGATGTCGTTTGCCGCCTATGCCCGTTTCCTTCTCGATCATCCCGGCTGGCCCGCCGAGGCGGCGCTGCGCAAATCGGCTGAGCGCGCGCTTGGATCGGGCACCGGTGAACCGCGCCTAGTCGCCGATTTCTTCACGCGCTACCCGCCGACCACGCCAACCGCAGCGCTCCGCTTTGCCGAAGCGCAAGCCGCACTTGGCCGGTCACGCGACGCCGACGCCTCTGCGCGCACGGCCTGGACGATGGGCGGCCTCGCTCCCGATGACGAGAGCCGCCTGCTCACCCGTTTCACGGGCGCACTGACACCCGACGATCACGACATGCGCATGGAACGCCTGCTGTGGCAGCGTTCGACGTCGCTTGCTGCGCGCCAGATGTCGCTGGTCTCGCCGGCCCGCCGCGCCATTTACGAAACGCGCCTCGCGCTGCTCACCCGTGCGCCCGACGCACCGGTCAAAGCCGCCGCCTTCGCCGATCGCGCGCGGACCGATCCGGGCTTTTTGGCCGACAAGATGCATTATCTGCGTGCCACCGGCGACGAGGCCAGCGCGCGTCAGACGCTGGCGGCCCCGCGCCGTTTTGCGACTGCGCCGATCGATCCGCTAAAGTGGCTCGAAATCCTGCAACTTAACGCGCGCAGCGCCGCCTCGGCCGGGCAGCCGCAGCAGGCGTATGACATCGCGCGGCAAGTCGATGACGCCTATCCGGCAAACACACAGGTTCGCGATCGCGCGTTCAACGAGCGCGACATTTACACCAACCTCACTTGGCTTGCGGGCCAGACCGCGCTGCGTACTCTGGGCCGACCCGGCGATGCCGTTGGCATGTTCGAGCGCTACGCCCGCGCCGCACGCTCCCCGCAAACTCAGTCGAAAGGTCTCTACTGGGCCGGACGTGCCGCCGAAGCTGCCGCCCGCCGCGCCGAAGCCACGGCCTTCTACCAACAAGCCGCCGTCCATTTCGACCAGTTCTACGGCCAACTCGCGACCGAACGCCTCGGCAAACCGCTCGCGCTTCCCGGTGCCACACGCACGCTCGAGATTTCGGCGAGCGAGCGCGACGCGTTCAACCGCCGCGAGATCGTCCGCGCCGCCGAATATCTGGGCACGACCGGCGATTGGGCGAACCAGAGCCTGTTCCTGCGCACGATCGCCGCCGCAGCGACCACCGAATCCGATCACTTGCTCGGCTTCGAGCTTTCCCGGCGCATCAACCGCCCCGATCTTGCCGTCATGATCGGGCGCAGTGCCGGGATCAACGGCTTTCGCGATTCGATCCGCGCCGGGTTCCCGACGCTGCCGCTCCAGCCCGGCACTTATGAAAACTGGACAATGATCCACGCGATCGCGCGCCAGGAAAGCCAGTTTGACCGCAAGATCGTCAGCCGTGCGGGCGCGCGCGGCACGATGCAGCTCATGCCCGGCACCGCGCGCGAGACCGCAGGCAAGATCGGCATCTCCTACACCCCGTCGAACCTCGACGATCCGACCTACAACATCCGCCTCGGCGATTGGTATTTCGGTCGCCTGATGGACCGCTTCAACGGCAGCTTCCCGCTCGCCGTCGCCGCTTACAACGCCGGGGCGGGCAATGTGGACAAGTGGCTGCGGCAAAACGGCGATCCGCGCGCAACCGGCGACATCCTCGCCTGGATCGAGGCCATCCCGTTCACCGAAACGCGCGGCTATGTGCAGCGCGTCCTCGAAAACGCGGTCGTTTACGACTTGCTCAATCCGCGTGGCCTGCAACCGCGCAGTGCCGCGCTGTCGGGGTATCTCGGCAAGCGTGCACCGGGTTGACCGGCGACAGTCCGATCACGCCAGCCGGATTTGCCGCGATGCGCGCTGAATATGATCAGCTGATGCGGATCGAGCGGCCTTCGATCGTCGAGGTGGTCAGCTGGGCGGCCGGCAACGGTGATCGCTCGGAAAACGGCGACTATATCTATGGCCGCCAGAAGCTGCGCGCGATCGACCGCCGCGCAGCCTTTCTCGCCAAGCGCATGAAAGCGTCGCGGATCATCGATCCCGGCTCGACGCCCGACACCGGCCGCGTTCGCTTCGGATCGACCGTCACGATCGCCGACGAGCACGACAACACGCGCACTCTGACGATCGTCGGCGACGACGAGGCCGATGCGGGCGCGGGCCGGATCGGCTGGAACGCCCCCCTCGCCCGCGCCCTGCGCGGTGCCGCCGTCGGCGACGTTCGCCGGGTGACGCTGCCGGGTGGCGAGCGCGAATGGGAGGTTGTGGCGGTGGCCTAGAGCGACAAGATTTCGGTCCTTCGATCGGTTGGTCCAACGCAGCGAAACCGGACGTTCAAATTCCTCCCCGGAACGGGGAGGTGCCCGTAGGGCGGAGGGGCCGGGTTCAGCGGGTTGGAACGCGGAGGGAGTGCACC
>JBJXFA010000082.1:0-10718 GCA_046153865.1 Sphingomonadaceae bacterium | reverse complement strand
CGCCGATGCCGACAGCGGTGGTCTGGCCGAGACCGGCATTGGTCGTCTGGAACACCGCTTCGTAGGTGAGCGTGCCCGAGCGCGACACGACGCCAACGCTGCCCTTGGAAAAGATGCTGCCCGGCATGATGCCGATCTTGCATTCACCCGGCGTCAGCACGCCGGGGCAGTTGGGGCCGATCAGCCGCGACTTGGAGCCTTGCAGGCGCGCCTTGACCTTGACCATGTCGAGCACCGGAATGCCTTCGGTGATGCAGACGATCAGCGGCATCTCCGCGTCGATCGCCTCGATGATCGCGGCGGCTGCGAACGGCGGCGGCACATAGATGCAGCTCGCGGTCGCGGCGGTCGCGGCCATGCCCTCGGCGACGCTGTTGAACATCGGCAATCCGATATGCGTCTGCCCGCCCTTACCCGGCGTCACCCCGCCGACCATCTGCGTGCCATAGGCGAGCGCCTGCTGC
Organism: Sphingomonadaceae bacterium; assembly: GCA_046153865.1. Taxonomy (GTDB): domain Bacteria; phylum Pseudomonadota; class Alphaproteobacteria; order Sphingomonadales; family Sphingomonadaceae; genus Sphingomonas_O. The sequence continues at coordinate 10,254 of JBJXFA010000082.1, read as the reverse complement.
GTGTGGAAGGTGCCGGTTTCACCGGTCATCCCCTGGGTAATGACGCGCGTGTTCTTGTCGACGAGGATGCTCATTGCAGAGGGTTCCAGATCAAAATCATAACGGTCCTTAAGTTTATCGGCTTTTCTTGGCACCTAATGAAATCCAGCCATCCACAGCCTCTACGCTGAGCTCCTGCCCCTTAATCACTCGCCTAAAATAACGAGGGATGTTCTTCCCTCTAGTCATGGCTTTAGCGTATTGCTCCCCGTCTTTCGGGGACATTGCAGCGATTGCTTCACGTAGATCGGTGCCTTGGTAAACCACAGCGCATAGCTGACCGAAATCGCTTTGCTTGCGTGTTCCAGGGATCGGCAAGATCACAAAACCGTCCGGCCGATCTCCAATTCTCAAAACCGTATTCGACAGATTGTCCGGCGACCTGATCACCATACCGGGCATGAATTGCGCCAAGATGTGAACATCGACAAAGTTGCTGCCTAATAGTCTTCGTGCAACATCAGGAAGTTGATCGGCGGATGCAGTAGGCAGTTGAGATCGCAACTGAGCTGTGTCGTCGTTTAGGCATGCTGCCTGGAACGCGGCAACGGGGGAGATCGCTGCTGTTGCGGCTTGGCTGGCACCCAAGAAGATTGCCAAGGCCAACATTATGCAAGCGCCCCATCAATCGCCTTACACGCCACCAGCAACTCCTTCACCGCATCAACGCTGACCTGGAGGTTGCCCTTGGCCTCGTCGTCGAGTGCGATCTCGATGACCTGTTCGACACCGCCCGCGCCGATCACGACCGGCACGCCGACATAGAGGTCGTTCACGCCGTACTGCCCGTCCACATAGGCCGCGCAGGGTAGGACGCGCTTCTGGTCGCCCAGATACGCCTCGGCCATCGCGATGCCGCTCGCGGCGGGCGCGTAGAAGGCGCTGCCGGTCTTCAAGAGCCCGACGATCTCGCCGCCGCCGCCGCGCGTGCGCGTGACGATCGCGTCGATTCGCTCCTGCGTCGATTTGCTCATCTTGATGAGGTCGGGAACGGGGATGCCCGCGACGGTCGAATATTGCACGACCGGCACCATCGTGTCGCCGTGCCCGCCGAGCACGAAGGTCGAGACGTCGCGGACCGAGACCTTGAACTCGTCCGCCAGGAAATGGCTGAACCGCGCACTATCGAGCACGCCCGCCATGCCAACGACCATGTGGTGCGGCAGGCCGGAGAATTCGCGCAATGCCCACACCATCGCGTCGAGCGGATTGGTGATGCAGATGACGAACGCACCCGGCGCATTCGCCTTGATGCCCTCGCCGACCGCCTTCATCACGCTCAGGTTGATGCCGAGCAGATCGTCGCGGCTCATGCCCGGCTTGCGCGGGACGCCTGCGGTGACGATGATAACGTCAGCGCCCGCGATGTCGGCATAGTCGTTGGTGCCGGTGATCTTGGCGTCGAAGCCCTCGACCGGGCCGCATTGCGACAGATCGAGCGCCTTGCCCTGCGGAACGCCTTCGACGACGTCGAACAAGACGATATCGCCCAGTTCCTTCTGCGCTGCGAGATGGGCGAGCGTGCCGCCAATATTGCCCGCGCCGATCAGCGCGATCTTCTTGCGTGCCATGCTGGGCGCGTTCCTTCCGGTCGTGAATTCGGGAATTGAGCGCGCTCTAGCACCCCGTGCAGCGAGGGCAACCGCTATCTTTGCGACTTATTCGCACTCGCAAGAATCAACGCGCGACGCGGCGAAGCATCTCCATCCAGATCGGTATCTGCCCGTGAAACCCGTCGGCAAGCACGCGCTCGTCGAGGCCGTGGACGCCTTCTGTCTCGCCGATGATGCTCCACAATCCGCCGAAGCCATAAACCGGAATGCCCTGTGCGCGCAGGAACGCCCCGTCGGTTGCGCCGGCGGACTGAAACGGCACGACCGGCGCGTCCTTGAAGCGTGTTGCGACCGCCGCCTTGAAGGCTTCAGTCACATCGGCGCGGAGTGGGGAAGGCGAGGTTTCGGGTGTTGTCGATGTCGTGACCACCGAGACTTTGACGTCGGGCCCCGCCAGCGCTTGCAATTGTTGCCGCACGGTGTCGATCGGCTCGCCGGGGAAAATGCGGCAATTGACGTTCGCCTCGGCCTTTTGCGGTAGCGCGTTGGGCGCGTGCCCGCCCGACAGCATCGTCGCAACACAGCGCGTGCGTGTGCTGCCGGGGTCGATGGCCTCGACATCGTCGGCAGTTTCGCGATTGGTCGGATCCGCAAGGAAGCGCTTCAGAAGATCGCCGAGATAGCCGCCGTCTTGCTGCGCCTGGACAGTGAAGCCCGCGCGCGTCGCGTCGTTGAGCCTGGGCGCGAAACGATGTCGTTCGACTGCGCTCAGGGCTTGAGTCAGGGCATAGATCGCATTGTCGGCGCGCGGCACGCTGCTGTGCCCGCCACGATTGGTCGCGGTGAATGTATAATCGGCATAGGTTTTCTCGGCGATCTGCATTCCGAATGCCTCGACGCGACCGTTGGCGAACACGCGCCCACCGCCTGCATCGCCGTTGAGCGCATATTCGGCATCGATGAGGCTCCGCCATTCGGTCGACGCGCGGCGCGCGCCATTGCCTGTCGTCTCCTCGTCGCCGGTGAACAGCACGATGATGTCACGGCCCGGTGCGAAGCCTTCGGCGCGGAGATATTGGAGCGCGAGCACGATGCCGGTCAGCGCCGCCTTGTTGTCGTTCGATCCGCGACCCAGATAATAGCCGCCGAGCTCACGGAATTCGAAGGGCGGATGTTTCCAGTCGGACGCTTTCGCCTCGACGACGTCCATATGCGCCATCAGCAGGATCGGCTGCTTGCCCGACGGTTTTGCCGCAGGCCAGCGCGCGATCAGCGTCTGCACGCCGTCATGATCCTTGACGATCACATTGGTGATGCCCGCCTTGCGGAATTCGGCGGTGAGCAGTGCGGTGAGCTTCTTGAATTCGGCAGGCTGGCTCGCGACGGTAGGGATCTCGACGATCCGTTCGAACAGCAGCTTCTCCGCCGTGCGGCGTGCGTCGGGAGCCTGAGCGACCGCCGATGTTGCGGGCAGCGCAAGCAATCCGGCGAGAAGGAACTTTTTCATAACGATCCCCTTTCGCCGCGAGCTTAGCGCGGTCCGTGCCCTTCGGCGAGATAATCCGCCGCCTGCATCTCCACCAACCGGCTCACGGTGCGTTCGAATTCGAACTTACCGTCGCCGTCCTCGTAAAGCTGCGCCGGATCGGCATCGGAGGTCGCGATCAGCTTCACGTGATGCTCATACAGCGCGTCGATCAGCGTGACGAAGCGCGCGGCTTCATTGCGGTTCTCCGGGCCGAGCCGGGGGATGCCGACGATCACCACGCTATGATAACGCCGCGCGATGGCGAGATAGTCGGCCGCGCCGCGCGGCTCGCCGCACAGGCGCTTGAAGCTGAACACGGCGACGCCCTTGAGGCTTTTGGGAACGTGGAGCAGGCGGCCGCCGCCCAGCTCGATCTCGGCAGTGGGCACGTTGACGGCGTCTTCGGGAGGGAAATCGGTGAGGCGGAAGAAAACCTCGCGGACCGCCGCCGTCGCGTCAGCGCCGTTGGGAACGTGCCACGTCGCCGCGCCCGCCATGCGCGCCATCCGGTAATCGGTCGGGCCGTTGAGTGCGATCACGTCGAGGCGCTGCGCGATCGTCGCAATGAAGGGCAGGAAATGCTCGCGGTTGAGCCCGTCCTTGTAGAGATCGGCAGGGGGGCGGTTCGACGTGGCGACAACCGTAACCCCGGCATCGAGCAGCCCGGTGAACAGTCGCGAGAGGATCATCGCATCGGCACTGTTGTTAACGACCATTTCGTCGAACGCGAGGCAGCGCGCCTGATCGGCGAGCGCGGCGACGACCGGGGGAATCGGGTCGCCGCGCTCGTTCATCCGCTCCAGCCGCAGCCGGTCATGAACCTCGATCATGAATTCGTGGAAATGCACGCGCCGCTTGCGGTTGATCTTCAGCCGCTCGAAAAACAGATCCATCAGCATCGATTTGCCGCGCCCGACCCCGCCCCAGAGATACACGCCGCGCGGTGGCGGCGGCGGCTTGGCCTTGCCGAGCCGCCAGAGGATCGAGCCGCGCGGCGGCACGGCTTCGAGCTCGGCCTGCAGACGGTTCAGGCGGGCTGCGGTCTCGGCCTGGATGGAATCGGCGCGCAGCTCGCCCGATGCGATCAGCGCCCGGTAGCGATCTGCAACGCTCAAGTGCGTCGTCCTTTTCGGATCGTGCCTGAAAAGGCGGCAATTCTGGCGTCCCCTTGCACGACGAGACCGCGCATGAAGATCAGCCGCCCAGTTTCGCGCAGGCATTCGACTTCGGCGTCGAGCGGCACGTCGATCTGCCCTGCGCCGATGAATTGCGTCGAGAGATCGAGCGTGACCGCCACGCCTTCGGTATCGAGATCGAAGACCGCGCAGGCGGCAAAGAGTGCAACATCGATGAAGCCCAGCGTCGCTCCGCCGTGGACGGCATCGGCGAGGTTCGAGTGCTGTCGGCGCGGCGTCATCCGGACGCGCGCCAGTTCACCTTCACGCCGCGCGATCAGCGGCTCGAAGAACGCATTGTAGCGCGAGGCGTCGATCAGTCGCCAGCTGTGCCAGCCGGGATTGTCCGGATCGGGGCCGAAGTGAAACGCTGGCGGGTCAGTCATGTCGCGGCGAGAGCTAAGGCGTTTTTCGTTCCAGCCCGCCCAACCGCTGCTCGTGATCATGCGTGACGCCAGCGACCAGATTGAGCAGCACCGTGTTGCCGTCCACTTTGAGGCTAACGCCGTCCAACTTCTCGTGAAGCGCGCGCATTTCACCGCGCATTTCCTGCAACAGCTTTATCGTATGGTTCTCAACGTCTTCAGCCATGGTCTAATCCTATCACACTGCCCGTTCGACGGCCATCTTCTTGATCTCGGCAATCGCCTTGGCAGGGTTGAGGCCTTTGGGGCAGACGTTCGCGCAGTTCATGATCGTGTGGCAGCGATACAGCCGGAACGGGTCTTCGAGCTCGTCGAGCCGCTCGCCGGTCATCTCGTCGCGGCTGTCGGCGAGCCAGCGATAGGCCTGCAGCAGGATCGCGGGGCCAAGGAACTTGTCGCTGTTCCACCAATAACTCGGGCACGACGTCGAGCAGCAGGCGCACAGGATACACTCGTATAGCCCGTCGAGCTTGGCGCGGTCCTCAGGCGATTGCAGCCGCTCCTTGCCCGAAGGCGTCGGCGTGACCGTTTTCAGCCACGGCTGGATGCTGGCATATTGCGCGTAAAAATGCGTGAAATCGGGGACCAGATCTTTGATCACGTCCATGTGCGGCAGCGGCGTAATGCGGACCTCGCCCTTCACGTCTTCGATCGCGGTCGTGCAGGCGAGGCCGTTCGTGCCGTCGATGTTCATCGAACACGACCCGCAAATGCCCTCACGGCACGAGCGGCGGAAGGTCAGCGTCGAATCGGTCTCGCCCTTGATCTTGATCAGCGCGTCGAGGACCATCGGGCCGCAGCTGTCGAGGTCGACCTCGAAACTGTCATAGCGCGGGTTCTCGCCGCTGTCGGGATCGTAGCGATAGATTTTGAACGTCTTGGTCCGCGTCGCCCCGTCCGCTTTGTGGACATGGCCCTTTGAACGGACCTTGCTGTTGGCGGGGAGGAGAAATTCGGCCATTTCTTGAGTGTCCTTGCGCGGTCTACCCCATTTGCGGTGTCGCAGCGGGAGTTCAACCCCTAATTGCTGCCACGCAAAACGCGGTCACTGATAATTTACATAATCCGCATTGAAACCGCGCGGTGCGTTCCTAACTCTGCGTCTGTCGGGTGCCATCCGGGCCCGGCGCATCACAGTTGCTTTGAAAGGACTGACACCATGCGTACCACATTTGATTTCACCCCCTATCGCCGTTCGGCTATCGGCTTTGACCGGCTCTTCGACGTTCTGGAAACCGCTGCGCGCAACGGCGCGGCTGACAATTATCCGCCATTCGACATCGAGCGCCAGGGCGACGATGCCTATCGCATCACGCTCGCCGTCGCCGGTTTTGCGCCGGGCGAGATAGATATGACCGCGCAGCAGAACCTGCTCGTCGTCACCGGCAAGAAGGCCGACGAAGGCGATGCCCGCAATTTCGTGCATCGCGGCATTGCCGCGCGTGCGTTCGAGCGCAAGTTCGAGCTGGCCGATTATGTTCAGGTGCGCGGCGCGACCCTCGAGAACGGATTGCTCGCGATCGACCTCGTCCGCGAAGTGCCCGAGGCGATGAAGCCGCGCAAGATCGCGATCGGCGGGATGCAGCCCGTGCTCGAAGCGGTCATCACCGAGGCGAAGGCCGCCTAACCGGCCTTCGCGCCCGTCCAGGGACCGGCGGGGGGAGCAGGCTCCCCCTGCCGGCCACCCCAATCCAGATTGCGCGTGACATACATCACCACCGCGAGCGCCACGAAGAGCATCAGTGCGCCGATGAGCAGGGCAAAGGCTTCGAGGCTCAGGAGAATGTAAAGCACGGCATAGAGTGCGGTGAGTAGTCCGGCGATATAGGCTGCACGTCGCCTGCTCCCCAGCACGGCGGCCGAATAGGCGGTGATCAGCCCGATGATCGCCGCCGAGGCGACGACATAGGCGAAGGTGAAGCCGATGACCTCGGCAAAGGCCAGCAGCATCACGAAGAACAGCACCAGCCCCGCGCCGACGAGCAGATATTCGACCCCCGAAACGCGGACCCCGCCGATCACGTCGAACAGCAGGAACGCGAGGAAGGTGAAGCCGATGAAGAGAAAGCCGTATTTCGTCGCGCGATTGACCTGCGAATAGAGATCGACCGGCTGGATGAGGCTGATGCTCATCGTTCCCGGGCCGGTATTCCCTGAGCCGCCATAGCTTGAAAACACGTCGCTGCGATTGGTCGGCAACGGGACCGCCTTGTCGTCGGCGTCGATCAGCGACTGGCCGAGCGCGAGGTTGCCGACGCGGTAAGTTGCGTTGAAGCCCTTGTCGGAGACGGCGCGCGTGGTCGGCAGGAAACCGCCGCCAAAGCTCGGGCTCGGCCAAGGCGACGTCACGGTCCATTCGGTATCGCCCGCGCGCGGGGCGAGCGTGAGCGAGGCATTGCCGCGGAAGCGATAATCGAAGTCGGCCACAAGTGCGCCGCGTGCGAGGCCCGAGGCATCGAGGCCGGCGAAAAATCCCGAGCCGCCGGTCGCGCCAAGGCCGTGGCCCGGCTCGAGCCGTAGCGCGCTGCCATTGAGGCGCACGGCGGGCGGCGTGCCGAAGAGCCCGCGCGCGTCCGACAGGCCGAAGCGCAACTCGGCGCGATTGAAGACGAGTGCATTCGCATCGATGCCAAGTCGCGAAAGATCGGCTGGGAGCGCAAAGCGGGTTTGGCCGGTCATCCGCGTTTCGAAAACCACTGCCTCGTAGATCGAGCGCTGGACGCGGCGCGGCGCGATCTGCGCATTGAGTTTGGCGACCTCGGGCGAGAGCGCCAGCTCCTTCCAGACGGTCGATGTGCGTGTGACTTGCTTGCCGCCTTCGTCCACGGTCTCGGTCGCGCGCGTCTGATAAGGAATGACGAGCACCGGCCCTGCGATTACCTGCGGCCCGCCCCAACCTTCGACGATCGAGGCCCGCGCCGTGTCCGATTGCGACTGGCGGTCGTAAACGAGCAACCAGACGGTGAAGAGCGGGACGGTGAGCAGCAGGCCGATCAGGACGGCGAGCGCGAGCTTGCCACCGGGCGTGCGCTCACGTTTGGGTTGAGCGGGATCGCTTTTGGTCACGGGCAGACCCTCCATTCCGGTGAGCCGCCCGGTTAGCTGTGGCCGGTCTGCAATTCAACGACCAAAAAGAACGGTTGGTCGCAAAAGCTAAACCGTGGCGCGAAGCTCCTCGTCGTAAGTGGCGCGGAAACGCTTGCGCAGGCCCACCTTATCGATCTTCTCGGTGCCGAGCTTGGGGAGCGGCTCGTCATGCGTCCAGATGCGTGCGGGGACTTTGAACGCGGCCAGTTGTTCGCTCAGGAAGAAGGTGAGCGCTTCGTCGCTGACGTGCTCGCCGGGGTGATAATGAACAATCGCGCCGACGATTTCGCCGAGCCGCTCATCAGGCAGGCCGAAAACGCAGGCTTCGGCAACTGAGGTGTGCGCATAGATCGCGGCTTCGACTTCCTGACAGCTGATGTTTTCGCCGCCGCGGATGATGATATCCTTCTTGCGATCGACGATAAAGAGATAGGCGTCCTCATCGAGATAGCCGATGTCGCCGGTGCGGAAATAGCCGTCCTCGGTCATCGCCGCTGCGGTCGCGTCGTCGCGGTTCCAGTAGCCCGAGAAATTGGCGACGGTGCGAATGCAGACTTCGCCGCGCGCGCCCTGCGGCACGGGGTTGCCGGCATCGTCGAGGATGGCGAGATCCACGAGCGGCGCATAGGCGCGCCCGGTCGAGTTCGGCTTTTCGAGATAATTGGTTGAAAACGATCCGCAGCCGACCGCGTTGGTTTCGGTCAGGCCATAGCCGAGCGCGGGTGGTGCGGGCATTTCGTCGGCGAGGCGGCGGACGTGCTCGGGTGGGCGCGGCGCGCCGCCAGCAGCAAAAGTTTGGACCGTCGAAAGGTCGTAATTGGCGCGATCGGGGTGATTCATGATTTCCCAGCTCATCAGAGGCACCCCGGTGAAATTGGTCACCTGCTCGCGCTCGATGAGCTGCATCGCCTGCAGCGGATTCCACTTGGGCATCAACACCAGCTTGCGGCCGATCGCAAAGTTGATGAGCAGCATGGGCACTTCGCCGGTGACGTGAAAAAGCGGCACGGTCATGAGGATGGCGTGCTGCGGGCGCGGCTCCTTGATTGTGCCGTCTTCGGTGCCGAGCCGGAGCTGCATGATTGCCTGCGCGATGTAGCAGAACGTGCCCTGGACGACCGCACGGTGCGTGGAGAACGCGCCCTTGGACTGGCCGGTCGATCCGCTGGTGAACAGGATCGTCGCCAGATCGTCGGGGCCGATGTCGGGCATCGCCGCAAGCCCCGTGCCGTTCGCCAGGATCGGCGCGAGCGCTTCGTCGAGCGGCAGGGCCACATCGACCATGACGACTTCGCAGCCGGGATCGCCGCCGCATTCCTGAAGGCGCTTGGCGCGGGGCGGATCGGCAAAGGCGAGCGTGCAGCCGACATCGGCAATCCCGGCGCACAGCTCGCCACCCTGCCACCAGCCGTTGAGCAGCGTCGCGACGCCGCCCGCCATCAGCACGCCCATGTAAAGCACGATCCATGACGGCGCATTGCGCATCGCGATGCCGACGCGATCGCCCTTGTTCACACCATAGCCACTGACCAGCGCATCGGCGACTTTCGTGGCGGCAGCGTAGGTCTGCGTGAACGAGAGCCGCTCTTCGCCATCGACGATAAACGTCGCATCGCCGTGCTGTGCGGAGAAATGCGCGAAGTAAGCGCCGAGCGTGGGCGGCGCGGCGGCGATGGTCGGCACCGCAACGCCGCACGGGAGCGTGTAACTGCCCAGCGGCAGCGGGCCGCCTTCAATCGACAGGTCGGCAAGGGCTTGATCGATACGTAGGTCGAGTGCCGAAGGCATTGGTCTCTCTCCGCTTGGTCTTCTGCTTTTGCGCCGTTATGGGGCGCGAAACGCGTTGGGAAAAGCCCTTGTCGATTGCTGCCGCCCTTGCCCCGCTTACCGCCGCCGCTGCCGCTACGGCACCGCTGAATTTCACTGATCTCGGACTTTCGCCGATCGCGCTGGATCTCGGGTTTTTCAAGCTCCGCTGGTATAGCCTTGGTTATATCGCCGCGATTCTCGGCGGCTGGTGGTATCTGAACCGGCTGCTCGCGCTGCCCGGTGCGCCGATGGCGAAACGCCACACCGACGACCTCATCCTGAATGCGACGCTGGGCATCATTATCGGCGGGCGGCTGGGCTATGCGCTGTTCTACAAGCCGTCGATGTTTGCCAATCCCCTTGAACTCGTCAAACTGTGGGAAGGCGGCATGGCGTTTCACGGCGGGCTGATCGGGCTGATCGTGGGCATCTGGCTGCTGACCTGGCGCAACAAGCTGAGCATGCTGCGCGTCGCCGACTACGTCACAGTGGTCGCGCCGCTGGGGCCGCTGTTCGTCCGCCCCGCCAATTTCGTGAATGCCGAGCTGTGGGGCCGCGTGACCGATGTGCCCTGGGCGATGGTGTTTCCCGGAGCAGGGCCGCTGCCGCGCCATCCGAGCCAGCTCTACGAGATGGCC
>JBJXFA010000033.1:0-16589 GCA_046153865.1 Sphingomonadaceae bacterium | reverse complement strand
CTTGTCGCCAGTGATCTGGATCCGGCCTTGCCGGTCATGCGCGCCATCGGCGTGGCCGAAATCGGTGCCCTGCTGGCGCGAAAGGTGAGTAAAAGCGAGGCTACCGAGACCGGGCAGATCGCCACCCGCCAATATGCCAAGCGGCAATTCACCTGGTTCGCCAACCAGACGCCAATGCGCTGGCAAAGGGCCTTTACGTCATTAGATTCCCAGAATGTGCATGATTTAGCAATAATGTTACGTGATAAGGCGTTGACAGCATAGTTTCATATCCGTAACCGCGCCGCACTGCAACAAAGGAACCCGTCCGATGCCTGCCGAGAAACCCGGAGCCGAAATCCTCGTCGAGGCGCTTGTCGATCTCGGCGTCGAGATCGTCTTCGGCTATCCAGGCGGGGCCGTGCTCCCGATTTATGATGCGCTGTTCAAGCAGAAGCGCATCCGGCACATTCTCGTCCGCGCCGAGGCCGGGGCCATCCACGCTGCCGAAGGCTATGCGCGCGCGACCGGAAAGCCCGGTGTCGTCCTCGTGACAAGCGGGCCGGGCGCAACCAATGTCGTCACCGGAATTACGGACGCGCTGATGGATTCGATTCCGGTGGTCGTCATCACCGGCCAGGTCCCGACCGCGCTGATCGGTACAGATGCCTTTCAGGAAGCCGATACCGTTGGCATCACGCGGCACTGCACCAAGCATAATTATCTCGTGAAAGACCCGGCCAAGCTCGGCGGAATCATTCACGAGGCGTTTCATATCGCCACGTCGGGACGCCCCGGGCCGGTCGTCGTCGATATTCCCAAGGACGTTCAGGTCGCAACCGCGCGCTACATCAATCCCGGCAAAATCCAGCACAAGACGTATCGCCCTGCGCTCAAGGCCGATCCGGCAGCGGTTGAGACGCTGGTGGAAATGCTCGCGGCGGCGGAGCGGCCGATCCTTTATACCGGAGGCGGGATTATCAATGCGGGGCCGGGCGCGAGCCAGTTGCTCCGCGAACTCGCGCGGATCACGGGTGCACCGGTGACTTCGACGCTCATGGGCCTTGGGGCTTATCCGGCGAGTGGCGACCAGTGGCTCGGCATGCTCGGCATGCACGGCACCTATGAAGCGAACATGGCGATGCACGGTTGCGACCTGATGGTCTGCCTCGGCGCGCGCTTCGACGACCGGGTGACGGGGCGGCTCGACGCGTTCTCCCCCAAATCGAGGAAAATCCACGTCGATATCGACCGCAGTTCGATCAACAAGACCGTGCGGGTCGATCTAGCGGTGGTCGGCGACGTCGGGCGCGTGCTGGAAGATGCGGTCAAGCTGTGGAAAGCGCGGCAGTTTCCGAAGTCCGATCTCAAGCCCTGGTGGGCACAGATCGACGAATGGCGCGCGAGAAGGTCGCTCGGGTTTGCGACGTCCAAGACCGAAATCATGCCGCAGCACGCCGTGCGCGCGCTGTGGGAAGCGACGCACAAGCTGAACCCGATCATCACTACCGAAGTCGGCCAACACCAGATGTGGGCGGCGCAGCATTTCGGCTTCGAGGGGCCGAACAAATGGCTGACTTCGGGCGGGCTTGGAACGATGGGCTATGGGCTCCCGGCAGCGATTGGCGCGCAGCTCGGCAACCCGAAGGCGCTGGTCATCGATATCGCGGGCGAAGCCTCGATCCAGATGAACATCCAGGAGCTGGGGACGGCGACGCAATACCGGCTGCCGGTCAAGGTGTTCGTGCTCAACAACGAATATATGGGGATGGTCCGCCAGTGGCAGGAACTGACCTATGAGAGCCGCTATGCCGAAAGCTATTCGGACTCCTTGCCCGATTTCGTGAAACTCGCCGAGGCCTATGGGTGGAAGGGCATCCGCTGCTCGGACCCTGCCGATCTCGATGCCGCGATCGCCGAGATGCTGGCGCATGAAGGGCCGGTGTTTTTTGATTGCATGGTGGCGAAACTGGCAAACTGCTTCCCGATGATCCCTTCAGGCGCGGCGCATACTGATATGCTGCTCGATCCGAGCCAGGTCGTCGGCACAATGGACGATGAAGCGAAGGCGCTGGTGTGATGGAGCCGTTGGATCAATTCCTCCCCGGAACGGGGAGGTGGCGCGCGGAGCGTGACGGAGGGGCCGGGTTCGGCAGTTTCCAATCCGTCGGCTTTGATGCCAGCCTCACCCGGCCCCTCCACCGCTACGCGGTCCCCCTCCCCGTTCCGGGGAGGATTTAATGCACATAAAAACCGGCCCGATCGAGCGTCACACGCTCTCCGTCACCGTGGACAATGAAAGCGGCGTGCTTGCGCGCATCGCGGGTATGTTTTCGGCGCGCGGCTACAATATCGAGAGCCTGACGGTGGCCGATATCACCGCCGACGATGCGGTCTCGCGGATCACGATCGTTACGAGCGGCACTGCGGCGGTGATCGAGCAGGTCGTGGCGCAGCTTGACCGGCTCGTGCCGGTGCACCGGGTCGTCGATCTCACCGTGCTCGGCGAGCATGTCGAGCGCGAGCTGGCGCTGGTCAAGGTCGCAGGGGTCGGCGAACATCGGATCGAGGCATTGCGGCTGGCCGAAGTGTTTCGCGCAGGTGTCGTCGATACGACGATCGGCAGCTTCGTGTTCGAAGTTACGGGTGCGAGCACCAAGATCGACCGGTTCGTCGAACTGATGGGCGAGATCGGGCTGGTCGAAGTGGCGCGCACCGGTATTGTTGCGATGGCGCGGGGGAAACTGGCCGTCTGAAATCACGAAAACGGTGCCTCGACTTCGCTCGGCACGAACGGAGTCTTGAGCACCATCGTCTGAAACCGTTCGTCCCGAGCGAAGTCTAGGGACCTGATTTAGGGAAAGAACATGCGCGTTTATTATGATCGGGACGCCGATATCGGCATCATCAAGGGCAAGAAGGTTGCCATCGTCGGCTATGGATCGCAGGGGCATGCGCATGCGCAGAACCTGAAGGACTCAGGCGTTTCCGAGGTCGCGGTCGCGCTGCGCGAAGGCTCGGCGACGGCGGCCAAGGCGATCAACGCGGGCTTCCGTGTAATGACCAATGCCGATGCCGCCGCCTGGGCCGATGTCGTCATGATCCTCGCGCCCGATGAGCATCAGGCGGCGATCTATGCCGATGATCTGGCGGCGAACCTCAAGCAGGGTGCCACCCTTGCCTTCGCGCACGGCCTCAACGTGCATTTCGGGCTGATCGAACCGCGCGGCGATCTCGATGTCGTGATGATCGCGCCGAAGGGGCCGGGGCATACCGTGCGCAGCGAATATGTGCGTGGCGGCGGGGTGCCGTGTCTTATCGCGGTGCATCAGGATGCGAGCGGTAATGCGCATGATCTGGCACTGGCTTATGCGAGCGCCGTCGGCGGCGGGCGCAGCGGCATCATCGAAACGAACTTCCGCGAGGAATGCGAGACCGATCTGTTCGGCGAACAGGCCGTCCTGTGCGGCGGGCTGACGCATCTCATCCAGGCCGGATTCGAGACGCTGACCGAGGCGGGCTATGCGCCCGAAATGGCGTATTTCGAGTGCCTCCACGAAGTGAAGCTGATCGTCGACCTGATGTATGAAGGCGGCATCGCCAACATGCGCTATTCGATCAGTAACACCGCCGAATATGGCGACATCACGACCGGTCCGCGGATCATTACGGCCGAGACCAAGGCCGAAATGAAGCGCGTGCTCGCCGATATTCAGGGCGGACGCTTCGTGAAGAACTTTGTGCTCGACAATCGTGCCGGTCAGCCTGAGCTCAAGGCGTCGCGCAAGGCAGCCGCGGCGCATCCGATCGAGAAGGTCGGCGCGGAATTGCGCGCGATGATGCCGTGGATCGGCGCGAACAAGCTGGTGGACAAGGCGAAGAACTGACGCGGGCGGCGCTCAGCCCTTGCGCTCATACTCCACGATGTGCTCGGCGGGCACGGCATAGCCCGCTGCACCCATGGTTTCGGCAATCGCGCGGTTCGTGTCGAAATAGACCTGCCAGTAGTGCGCGTTGTTCGTGAATGGGCGCACGACGAGCATGGTCCCGCGCGTGTTGAATTCGAGAATTTCGATCGTCGGCGCGGGATCGGTCGTGGTGTTGGGGATCGCGGCGATGGCGGGCTGCAGGCGGGCGATCGCGTCGATCGGATTGACGCCGTGCGCGATCTGCGCGCGCAGATCGACCGCGCGATATTCGTAGGTTGAGAAGTTCGAGATCGTCTCGGCGGCGATCTTGCCGTTGCCGACGACGGTGAAGATGTTGTCGAGCGTTGCGATCGTGGTCGCGAACATGCCGATTTCCTTGACCGTGCCTGTCGTCCCGCCCGCCGTCACGAAATCGCCCACCTTGAACGGCTTGAAGAGGATGAGGAATACGCCCGAGGCAAAATTCGCGAGCATGCCCGACCAGGCGACGCCGACCGCGAGGCCGAGCGCGGCGATGAGGGCGGCGAAAGACGTCGTCTCGATACCGAACAGCGAGAGCACGCCGATGATGAGGAAGATATTGAGGACGATGCTCGCGAGCGACACCAGGTAGCGCGTGATCGTCGGATCGAAGGCGCGCTTCTCGAGCGCCTTGCGCGTCCAGCCGACGAGAATGCCGATCAGCCAGCGCCCGATGATGACGGCAAGCAAGGCACCGACGATCATCTTGGCGACTTCGACCAGTTCGGGGATAGCCAGCGCTATCCAGTCGTTCATCCTGCTCTCCATCCGCAACGTGCGACCACCGAATCGTTACGCCCGGTGAATGGCAAACATCCTCGACAATTCGGAGACGATCAACCATCTTGTCAGGCGGAAACCATGGAGTTCTTCATCATGCGCACTGCTTTGCTTGCCCTGCCGCTGCTCGCCCTTGCCCCGTTTGCCATCGCTCAGATGCCGACCGAAGCGCCCGGCAAGGTCGACCCCGCACGCGTCAAGGCGGGAAGCTATACCGCCGATGCGTCGCACACGCTGGTGGGCTGGGAAGTCAACCATTTCGGATTCAACGATTATTACGGCCTGTTCGGCGACATTACCGGCACGCTCGTGCTTGATCCCGCGCGCCCGCAGGATGCCAAGGTCGATATTTCAATCCCCATCGGGAAAGTGACGACGGCAAGCGCCGGGCTGACCGAGCACATGCTGCGCGCGGGCAAGGACGGTGGCAAGCCGGACTTTTTCGGGCCTGCCCCTGCCCCCGCCCGGTTCGTGTCGACCTCGGTGACGATCGACCCGAAGGATCGGACGAAGGCGAAGATTGTCGGCAATCTGACCATGAACGGCGTGACCAAGCCGGTGACGCTGGAGGCAGAATTCACGGGCGCGGGCATCAATCCGTTCAACAAGAAAGAGACCGTGGGTTTCGAGGCGGAGACGGAGATCAAGCGCAGTGAGTGGGGGATCGGTTATGGCATCCCGCTGGTTGGCGACGACGTCGAGCTCGATATCTCGGTGGCATTCGAAAAGACCGCCTAGCGTTTCGCAGCCGGACCGGTTATCGCGACTGTCATGACCGGTGTGCGGCCCGCACTGCTTCGACTTACGCGCCCTTAGGCGCGGCCTATCGCGTGTGTATAGCTGCACACACCGTCGTCTAAGGGACATCGCCAAACTTTCCCCGAAGCAACGAGTGCCAAGCCATGCTGCGCGATCCTTCCGTCAAATACCGACCGTTTCCCCCCATCGACCTGCCCGACCGGCAATGGCCGTCGCGCACGATCACGCGCGCGCCGCGCTGGCTTTCCACCGACATGCGCGATGGCAATCAGGCGCTGATCGATCCGATGGATTCGGAGAAAAAAGCGCGCTTCTTTGATCTGCTGGTGCGCATCGGGGTCAAGGAAATCGAGGTCGGCTTCCCAAGCGCGGGCGCGACCGAGTTCGATTTCATCAGCGGCCTTGTGCGCGCGGGGCGCATCCCCGATGACGTCATGGTCCAGGTGCTGACCCAAGCGCGGCGCGATCTGATCGAGACAAGCTTTGCCAGTCTCGAGGGCGCGCCGCGCGCGATCGTGCATCTCTACAATGCAGTGAGCCCGGCTTGGCGCAGAATCGTGTTCGGGATGGACCGCGCGGCGATCAAGGCGATCGCGATCGATGGGGCCATGATCCTGCGCGATCAGGCGGCGCGCTTTCCGGCGACCGACTGGCATTTTCAATATAGCCCCGAAACGTTCTCGACCGCCGAACTCGATTTCAGCCTTGAGGTCTGTTCGGCGGTTATGGATGTGCTGTGCCCGACCCCGGCCAGGCCGATCATCTTCAATCTGCCCGCGACGGTCGAATGCGCGACGCCCAATGTCTACGCCGATCAGATCGAATGGTTTGCGCGTAATATTTCCAACCGCGACGCGGTCGTCATTTCGCTGCATACGCACAATGACCGCGGCACGGGCGTCGCGGCGACCGAGCTCGGGCTGCTTGCCGGTGCCGACCGGGTCGAGGGGTGTCTGCTCGGCAATGGCGAGCGGACCGGCAACGTCGATCTCGTGACCGTCGCGCTCAACATGTACACGCAAGGGATTGATCCGGGCCTCGATTTTTCGGACATCGATGCGGTGGCGAGAACGGTCGAATATTGCACCAATATTCCGACGCACCCGCGCCAGCCCTATGTCGGCGATCTTGTGTTTACGGCGTTTTCGGGCAGCCATCAGGACGCGATCAAGAAAGGGTTCGCCGCGCAGGATCTGCGCAACGATGACCTTTGGGAAGTGCCCTATCTGCCGATCGATCCGGCGGACCTCGGGCGCAGCTACGAAGCGGTGATCCGCGTCAATTCGCAAAGCGGCAAGGGCGGCGTTGCCTGGGTGCTCGAGCAGGACAAGGGGCTGAAGCTGCCCAAGCGGCTGCAGGCCGATTTCAGCCGTCACGTTCAGGCGCTCGCCGATGCGACGAGCCGCGAACTGAACGCTGCCGATATTTGGGGTGCGTTTGAGCGCGCCTATCTGAGCCATGGGCGCTTTGCGCTGGGTGACTATGAGGAGACGCGCGCGAGCAACGGCGACCGGCTGTTCGCGGGCATGATCGCCGTGGATGGTGCCGAACAGTCGGTGAGCGGGCGCGGCAACGGGCTGATTTCGTCGATCGTTGCGGCGCTCGGCGGGCTGGGGATCGACCTCGACGTGATCGACTATGTTGAACATACGCTTGGGCAAGGCAGCGATGCGCAGGCGGCCGCCTATGTCGAATGTCGGACGGCGGGGGGCGTGACAGTGTGGGGCGTGGGGATCGATCCCGATGTTGCGACGGCAAGCGTGCGCGCGGTGCTGGGCGCAGCAAACGCTGCTTGAGCAAGCATTCTTCGTGGCTTTGTGGCTCCGTGTGAGCCAGCGCGGAAGGCAGAAGAAAAGGTGTTTCACACAAAGCCACGAAGGCGCGAAGAGATCAGGTTGGTGCGATGATATTGTAGCCGGTCGTGAAGGCGAACGCCGCGATCAACTCCCAGGGACCGCCGCGATACCACCAGGCGGCAAGGCCGGCGAGCGCGAGCGGGCGGGGCTGAAATTCGGCATCGAGGCTGGCCAGCAGCGCGCGGGCTTCTGCGGGCTTGACCTTGTTCTGCACAGTGACGTGCGCGCGCCATGGGTTGCGGTCTTGCGGCATGAGTAAGGGCGCGAACCGTTCGGCGATCCGCGCACGAATGTCTTCGAGCTCGGTACTTTCGACGCGAAAGGCGACGCCACCGCCGAGATTGATGAGTCCGGCCAGCCGCGCTTGCGGATCGCTGCCGCGCGCTTCGGCTTTGAGCAGGTCAGTCAGTTCGTGCTCGACCGAGGGCGGCAGATGGTGAAACAGCGTGAGATGCGCGCGCAAGACATTGCGCTCGGGCGGAAAATGCGCACGCCGCAAGCGATCGAGATCGTCGAAATCGCGTCCGCCGATGAGCGCTGTCACGATGATGGGGGCACCGCTCATCGCCGGCCGAACAGCTTTTCGATATCGCCGTGCGCGAGCTTTACCCAGGTCGGACGGCCGTGATTGCATTGACCCGAATGTGGCGTGACTTCCATCTCGCGGAGCAGCGCGTTCATTTCGGCGACCGAGAGAATGCGGCCTGCGCGCACCGAGCCGTGGCAGGCCATGGTGCCCATAACGGCGTCGAGCCGCTCCTTGAGCGACAGCGCTTCGCCATAGGCGGCGAGTTCGTCCGCGAGATCGCTGACGAGGGCCTTGGTATCGGTCTGGCCGAGCGCTGACGGGACGGCGCGCACCAGCATGGCCGCAGGGCCGAACCGCTCGAGATCGAGCCCGAAGGTCGCCAGTTCTTCGAGGCGGGCTTCAAGCCGGTCGCAGGCGGGCTCATCGAGATCGACGACTTCGGGCAAGAGCAGCGGCTGCATCGCGATCGTCCCGTTGGCGTTGGCCTTGCGCATGCGCTCGAGAACGAGTCGTTCGTGCGCGGCGTGCTGATCGACGATGACGAGGCCATCGTCGGCCTCGGCGACGATGTAGGTTGCGGAGACCTGGCCACGCGCCACGCCCAACGGGAAGGCGTTGACGGGCAGCTCGGCCGCTTCGGCGCGGGCTGCTGGTGGGCCGTGGAAGGCGGTGTGCTGTTCGCCGACGAAGGATGAAGAAGAACCACCCATAACCCCTCCAGCAAGGGCTGAAGGGGAACTGGTCGAGTATGTGCCGAGGGGCTTGGGGTGGCCCGCTCCGCTCGTCCAAGCCCCCAAGGCCACCGCACTCGGGCGCTGCTGGCTGCGGTGCCCCGCCCCGTCGAGCGCTGCGCGCAGGCCGCCGACGATCAACCCGCGCACCAGCCCGGGATCGCGGAAGCGCACTTCGGTCTTGGCCGGGTGGACATTCACATCGACTTCCGAGGTCGCCACCTTGAGAAACAGCGCGACAACCGCGTGGCGATCGCGCGCGAGCAGATCGGCATAGGCGCCGCGCACCGCGCCGATGAGGAGCCGATCCTTCACCGGGCGACCGTTGACGAACAGGAACTGATGATCGCCGACGCCGCGATTGAACGTGGGCAACCCGGCGACACCTCGCAGGTTTAGCCCCTCGCGGGTGAAATCGATGGCGACGCTGTTTTCGACCAGCATCCAATCGGTCAGCGCGGCGACGCGGGCGGCTTGCGGTTCGGCCGCCAGCGACAGCGTGCGCCGCCCGTCATGCTCGGCCGAAAACGCGATGTCGGGCCGCGCCATGGCCAATCGTTTTATCACATCGACGCAGGCGGCATATTCGCTGCGCGCCGAACGCAGGAACTTGCGCCGCGCGGGCACCCGCTCGAACAGGCCCTCGACGGTGACGCGCGTGCCGGTTGCCAGCGCCGCCGGACCATCGTGAACGAGGTCGCCGCAATCGACGACGCGCATCCAGCCATCGCTGCCCCCTTGAACCGGACGACTTTCGAGCGTCAGCCGCGCGACGCTGGCGATCGACGGCAGCGCTTCGCCGCGAAAACCCAGTGTTTCAACGGCTTCGATGCGGTCGTCGGGCAGTTTCGAGGTGGCGTGACGTTCGAGCGCGAGCGCGATGTCGGGCCCCGTCATGCCGCAGCCGTTGTCGGTCACTTCGATCCGGTCCGTGCCGCCGCCCGCGAGGCGGATCGCAATCCGGGTAGCCCCTGCGTCGATCGCGTTTTCGATCAGCTCCTTGAGCGCGGCCGCCGGACGCTCAACAACCTCGCCCGCCGCGATGCGATCAACAAGGGCCGAGGGCAGGCGACGTATTGACATGACACGGTCCCTAGACCAAGCGCAGCCATCCCGCGACCCAGTCGCGCGCGGAAAAACCGTCCTTCCTTTTCCGCGCCCGGCCCAACGAAGGCTCCCAGCGCGTTCATGCTGAATCCCCTTGCAAAGTTTTTCAGGTTCATGTCGCAAGACATGGCGATCGACCTCGGCACCGCCAACACGGTTGTCTATGTTCGCGGTCGCGGCATCGTGCTCAACGAGCCCTCGGTGGTGGCCATCGAGACGCTTAACGGCGTCAAGCGCGTGAAAGCGGTGGGTGACGATGCCAAGATGATGATGGGCAAGACGCCCGACAGCATCCAGGCGATCCGCCCGCTGCGCGACGGCATGATCGCCGACATCGACGTCGCCGAGCAAATGATCAAGCACTTCATCCTGAAGGTAAATGGCGGCAAAAAGCCCAATCCGTTCCGCTCGATCGAAATCGTGATCTGCGTGCCGTCGGGATCGACTTCGGTCGAGCGGCGCGCCATCCGCGATGCTGCGTCCAACGCGGGGGCGAGCCAAGTCTATCTGATCGAGGAGCCGATGGCCGCGGCAATCGGCGCCGACATGCCCGTGACCGAGCCGATCGGCAGCATGGTCGTCGACATCGGCGGTGGCACGACCGAAGTCGCGGTCCTTTCGCTGCGCGGCGTTGCCTATTCGACTTCGGTCCGCGTTGGCGGGGACAAGATGGACGAAGCAATCGTCAGCTATGTCCGCCGCAATCACAATCTGCTGATCGGCGAATCGACCGCTGAGCGCATCAAGCACGAGGTCGGCATCGCCAAGCCGCCTGCTGATGGGATCGGCACGACGATCCACATCAAGGGCCGTGACCTTGTGAACGGTGTGCCCAAGGAAATCACGATCAATCAGGCACAGATCGCCGAGGCACTTTCGGAGCCCGTGGGCACCATCGTTGAAGGCGTGCGGATCGCGCTTGAAAACACCGCCCCGGAACTGGCGGCGGATATCGTCGATCAAGGCATTGTTCTAACCGGCGGTGGCGCGCTGCTGCAGGGCCTCGACGAGGTGTTGCGCGACGAAACGGGCCTGCCGGTCACCGTTGCCGACGATCCGCTGACCTGCGTCGCGCTCGGAACCGGGCGCGCGCTCGAGGACCCGATGTTCCGCGGCGTCCTCCAGACCGCCTGACGGGCTCGCAACGGCCATGGCGCCGCCATCCCGCGCGCGGGCCGGCTTTTCGAGACGCGCGCAATATGGATTGTTTGCAAGCTATGTGGTTGCGCTTGTGGGCGCACTGCTCGGCTTGCTGCTGGCGATTACGGCACGGGTCGATCCGCAGGGCCATGCCGTCGTGCAGGGCATGCTTGCCGACGTGACGCGACCGATGGCCGAGGGCGGGCGGCACCTGGTCGCGTTGGGTGCATCGGGATATCGTGCCGTTGCCGCTTATGTGGAGGCTGGCTCCAAGAACCGTGCAATGGAAACCGAATTGCGGGCAGCTCGGGCCAAATTGATCGAAGCGCAGACTCTCGAACGCGAGAACTATCGCCTGCGCCGCCTCGCGCGGCTTGTGAGCGCGGAAACCGATGTGATCGCGACCGCCAGCCTAATCGCATCGACCGGCGCAAGCAGCCGCCGCTACGCGACACTTGCAGCTGGGCGCTCGGCAAATGTCGAAAACGGTCAACCGGTGCGATCGTCCGAAGGCCTGGTCGGGCGCGTGGTCGCAGCGGGGCAGATCACGGCGCGCGTACTGCTGATTACCGACAGCGGCAATGTCGTGCCCGTGCGGCGCGTGGCGGACGGCTTTCCGGCGCTCGCGACCGGGCGCGGGGACGGCGGGCTCGATGTGCGCGCGGTTCAGGCGAGCGGCAATCCGTTCAAGGCCGGCGACATTTTCGTGACATCGGGCGCGGGTGGCATCTATCCGCCAGGCATTCCCGTAGCCCTTGCCAAAGTGCCGCTGCGCGACGCCATCATCGCACGGCCACTTGCCGATCCCACTCGGCTCGATTTCGTTGTCGTCCTGCCGCCGTATCTGCCGCGCGACCCGGCGCTGCCGCCCGTCGTTGCCGTCCCGTGAAGGCGCCACTGCCGTTCGTGCGCACGCGCCGCTCGCGCTTCGATGCGCCACCCGGCGCGTTCGAGCAGCAGGCGATACCGGTCGCCTCGGTGATGATCACGTCACTCGCGCCCCTGCTGCCCGTCATCGTCACCATGCCGATCGTTCCGCCGCTGGGATTCATGATGTTGCTGGCTTGGCGGCTGATGCGCACCGATCTCTGGCCGGCATGGGGCGCGCTCCCGCTCGGGCTGTTCGACGATCTGTTCAGCGGGCAGCCGATCGGCTCGGCAATGGCAAGCTGGACGCTGGCGCTGATCGCGATCGATATGGTGGATACGCGAGCGATCTGGCGGGATTACCGGCAGGATTGGGCGCTTGCGGCAGCCCTGATCGTCGCGCAACTTTTGTGGTCGCTCGTGCTGGCGGGGGGCGGCATGTCACCGATCCTGCTGGTGCCGCAGATGCTTTTGGCTATCCTTGCGTTTCCGATGTGCGCGCGGATTGCTGCCGCGCTCGACCGCTGGAGGATCGGCGCGTGACGTGGCTGCAGAAATCCCTGCTCGGTGGGCGTCCGCTGAACACGGCGCAAGCCGAGTTCAGCTTTTCGCGGCGCGCGATCGTGCTCGGCGGGGCGCAATTGTCAGTCGGCGGCCTGCTTGCGGCACGGATGGCCTGGATTTCGGTGTTCGAGAATGAGCGCTATGCGTTGCTGGCCGAAAGCAACCGGGTCAATCTGTCGCTCATTCCGCCGCGGCGCGGCTGGATTGTCGATCGCGCGGGCAAGCCGCTTGCGCTCAACCGCACGATCTTTCGCGTGGACATCATCCCCGACCGATTGAAAGACAAGCGCGCGACGTTCGACGCGCTTCAGGTGATCCTGCGCCTGACGCCCGACGAACTTGATCGCATCGAGCGCGAGGTTGCCGCATCGCAGGGTTTCCAGCCGGTTCAGGTGGCCGAGAACATCGACCTCGAACGCTATGCCGCGGTCAGCATCCGCGCGCCGGATTTGCCCGGCGTCCAGCCTGCGCAGGGCTTTGCGCGCTACTATCCCGAAGGCCCTGCGGTGGCGCATCTGCTCGGCTATGTGGGTGCCGCGTCCGCCAAGGATTATGAGAAATCGAAAGACCCGCTGCTTATCACGCCGGGTTTCAAAATCGGTAAGGACGGGATCGAGAAGGTGGCCGAACCGCTTTTGCGCGGCCAGCCCGGTGCGCGGCGAAGCGAAGTCACGGCGCGGGGCAAGCTCGTTCGCGATCTGGCGACGCGGCCTGACGTTGTGGGCCGCACCGCTCGCCTGACCATCGATGCGGGTCTCCAAGCCTATGCCGCGCGTCGGCTCGGCGAGAATTCGGGTTCGGTGACCGTGATTGACCTCGCGACCGGCGGCGTCCTCGCCATGGCGTCGATGCCGGCCTATGATCCGAACAGCTTTTCGGACGGGATCGGTCGTCTTGAGTGGAAAGCCCTCTCGGACGACGAGCGGCATCCGCTGATCAACAAGGCGCTTCAGTCGCTCTATCCGCCGGGTTCGACCCTGAAACCGGTGGCGGCGCTGGCCTTGCTCAAGGCGGGAGTCACCCCCGAAGACACGGTCTATTGTGGCGGCGGCTATCGCCTCGGCAACCGCACGTTCCGGTGCCTCGGGCGCCATGGCACGATCGGGATGAAGCGCGCCATCGCCAAGAGCTGTAACTCCTATTTCTACGCGATGGGCCGCAAGATCGGCTATGACGCCATTGCGGTAATGGCGCGCGAGCTGGGCCTCGGCATGGAATTCGATCTCCCCCTGCCCTCGCAGCGCTATGGGACGATACCGGACAGCGAATGGAAGTTGCGCAAGTATAACCAGCGCTGGAGCGACGCCGATACGCTCAATGCGACGATCGGTCAGGGCTATGTGATTGTCAGCCCATTTCAGCTCGCGGTGATGTCAGCGCGGATCGCTTCGGGGGTCAGTCTCGTGCCGCACCTTGCCGGTAGGGTGTCGCCTGGTCCGCCGCTGAGCAGTGCGGCCGAACATCTCGCGTTCGTGCGCGCGGCCATGAGCGACGTCGTCAACGGCGACGGCACGGCGGGGCGAAGCCGCCTGCCACTCGAGGGCATCACGATGGGCGGCAAGACTGGGACCGCGCAGGTGCGCAAGATCGCCGGAACGCAGCGTGGTCAAAGCGGCGCATGGAAATACCGCGATCATGGCCTGTTCGTCGCCTTCGCGCCGGTCGAGGCACCGCGCTATGCAGCGTCGGTTGTCATCGAACATGGCCTCGGCGGTGCGCGTGCAGCAGCGCCAGTTGCGCGCGACGTGCTCACCTACCTGTTCGATCCCGCCAAGGCGATGGCGTTTTTGGCCGAGATGGAGCTTGGCCTGGGCGGCGATTTGCTGACGCGCACGGCGGCACGGGCGGCGCGGCTGGGCATGCCGCCACCGGTCCCGACGCTCGAGATGACGGGCGATCCGGCGGGATGAGCTTCATCCCAGCGCCTATTGCTGCAATCAACTGGCGCATTCTTGCGCTGGTCGTTGCAATCGCCTTGTTCGGGCTGACGGTCCTTTATTCAGCCGCAAGTGGGAGCCTGACGCCCTGGGCGCTCTCGCAAGGGATCAAGTTCGCCGTTTTCCTGGCGCTGGCAATCGCCTTGTCATGGGTGCCCGAGCGCTTCTGGAAGGATGGTGCGCTTTGGGGCTATGCGGTGATCCTCGTGATGCTGGTCGCCGTCGAGCTGCTCGGGGCCGTGAGCGGCGGATCGCAGCGCTGGCTCGACCTTGGCTTCATCCGGCTTCAGCCGTCCGAATTGATGAAGCTGACCGTCGTTCTCGCTGTCGCCAAGTTTTTCGATGTCTTGCCGCCGAGCGAATTGCGCACGGTTACAGCACTTTGGCCGCCTGCACTCATGATCGGCATGCCGTTCGCGCTCGTGCTGCTTCAGCCTGATCTGGGCACGGGGCTGATGATCGCCGCCGGGGGGCTGGTCGTCGTGTTCCTTGCGGGGGTTCCGTTGCGTTTGTTCGTCGGTGCCGGAGCCATCGTCGCGACGGCGCTGCCGATCGTTTTTGCCCTGCTGCACGACTATCAGCGCAAGCGCGTGCTGACCTTTCTCGATCCCGAAAGCGATCCGCTCGGATCGGGCTACCATATCACGCAATCGAAAATCGCGATCGGGTCAGGCGGTATTTTTGGCAAAGGCTTTCTGAACGGGACGCAGAGCCATCTGGACTATCTGCCCGAAGGCCATACCGATTTCGTGTTCGCAACGATGGCCGAGGAATGGGGCCTGATCGGGGGCCTTGCGATCATCGCCGGTTTTCTGCTGCTGGCCCGCTGGGGCATGCGCGTCTCGATGCGCGCGCCGACGCGCTTTGGAAAACTCGCCGCCGCCGGATTGATTACGACGATCTTTTTCTATTTCGCGATCAATCTGATGATGGTGATGGGGCTGGCGCCGGTCGTCGGCATCCCGCTCCCGCTCGTCAGCTTTGGCGGCACGGCCATGCTGACCGTAATGCTGTGCCTGGGCATTCTCATGGGGATCGAGCGCGGCACCAAGCGCAGACGACGGGGGTTTGCGTGATTGCAGTTGCAGTGCCTCGGACCGGGTGCTAACGGCGCGCGCTCGCAGTGCGCGGACGCATAGCTCAGTTGGTAGAGCAGATGACTCTTAATCAGCGGGTCCTAGGTTCGAGCCCTAGTGCGTCCACCAAACTTCTCAACGACTTAGGTGCAAGTATACACCCCTCCCAAGGGGCTGTCGAGAGCCACGTAATCGCCACGTAATCAACGTGTTTCGTAGCATGGCGTAGAGGCTTGATTTTCGATGTGCGGGAGGATGTTTCCTCCCTGGTCGAAGCCGCTGCGCGGCTTCTTCACACCCACCTCAGCGGGGACACCCCGCAACGCCCCGAAACGAGGAGCGGGGCTGCTGACGCGCTCTGTCCCGCAGGGCTGCCTGCCCTGCTCCTGAGGGCGCGGTGTCTGACGCATGGGGCCCCGCACGCACTCTGATCCGGCGGACATGGCCCAAAGCGCAAGCCGGGAAAGCCGACAGGCCCCGGCTTTCCGCCTGCGCGAGCGATGACGCGATGCTCCGCCTCGTTCAGGGTGCAGTTTCTTACTTTGGCGATCTCGCTGGCCGCTCGCGCGGTTGTAAGCGTTGAGGGGGGAGAGTGAGAGTCTGGCGGGCTTCGCCGTGACGGGATGAGGGTCGAGAGAGAGGCTCCCGGCCAGCCGTCATGGAGATTTACCATGGATATGCAGGTTCTCGATACGCGCCGCGACTCAAGCGGCGGTTACAAGGTCGATGTCTCGCGCGGCTCGCGCGTGGGTCGGGTGTCGTCGGAGTGGTTCTCGCGCCCAGATGATGAGAGGTTTTTGTCACTGGGCGATCTGGCCCGATCAGTGCGCGGTCGGTCTGACCGGAGCCGGACGCGCGTGGTCGAGACGGCGCTGATCCATGTCGAAGCAAACCGCAATGATCCGGAACGCCTGACTCTCATGTTGCCGGGTGCCGAGGCACCGGTGACGCCAACTCACTGGAGCTTTGGGCAATTGGCCAGCCAGGTAGGCGCTCCTGCTGCCTATCTGCGCCAACTTCCGGCGCCGCTCGCCGCGATCAATCTGCAATACGGGCTGACCTCAAACCGAGCCGAGCAGATCAAGACGCTCGAAACCGACAATCCGGTTTCCGGGGGCCGCCTCGAACTGCGCGCCGTGACAGGCCCCGACTACGGCCGGATCTACGACCATGAGCTTGTCGAAGCGGTGCAGAAGATCGCTGGCAACGGCACCGGCGACACACGCTGGAAGGTTCCGGGCGTGCTCGACTGGTCGACCGGGGTCTACAACCCTAACGTCGACATCTCGAAGGATACGACCACGCTCTATGCGT
>JBJXFA010000018.1:0-30608 GCA_046153865.1 Sphingomonadaceae bacterium | reverse complement strand
TGGCCCGGCGCGGTATCCACAACGAAGCCGCCGAATTGCTGAAGGAACGGCTGATCGGCAAGATCGACATTGATTTCGATACCGCGCGGCGGCTGTTCACGCTGATCTGCGTGCTGCATATCAAGGGATGAGTGACGCGGCGGTCCTGATCGAAGCGGCGCGCGCGGCTGCGGAAAACGCCTATGCGCCCTATTCGTGCTTTCCTGTGGGCGCGGCAGTGCGACTGACCGACGGCAGCATCATAGCCGGGGCGAACGTCGAGAACGCCAGCTATGGTCTGTCGCTCTGCGCTGAGGCGGTCGCGCTTGCCAAGGCGTCGAACGCGGGTCGCCTGGCCGATGTTGTGGAGATCGCCGTGGTCGGCCTGACCAGCACGGCGCCGGTCACGCCGTGCGGGCGCTGTCGCCAGATGCTCAGCGAAGCCGCGCAATTGGGCGGTCGCGATATCTTGGTCCATTGCGCAGGCGGAACCGGCCCGGCTATCGAGCGCCATATGCTCTCGACCCTGCTTCCCCACGCCTTCGGGCCTGCTAGCCTGTGACCATCCAATCCGACCGTTGGATCCGCGAGCAGGCGCTGGACAGCGGCATGATCGAGCCGTTCGTCGAGGCGCAGCGGCGCGATGGGTGCATTTCCTATGGCCTCTCGTCCTATGGCTATGACGCGCGTGTTTCCGACGATTTCAAGATTTTCACCAATGTGAACTCGGCGATCGTCGATCCCAAGAATTTCGATTCGAACAGCTTCGTCGACCGCAAGACCGACGTCTGCATCATTCCACCCAACAGCTTCGCCTTGGCGCGGACAGTCGAGTATTTCCGGATACCGCGCGACATTCTGGTGATCTGCCTCGGCAAATCCACATACGCGCGCTGCGGCATCATTGTGAACGTGACCCCGCTCGAGCCTGGCTGGGAGGGGCATGTCACGCTCGAGTTTTCGAACACAACGCCACTCCCCGCGCGCATTTATGCCAATGAAGGGGCGTGCCAGTTCCTGTTCCTTAAAGGCAACGAGCCGTGCGAGGTCAGCTATGCCGACCGCGCGGGCAAGTATATGGAGCAGCGCGGGGTGACGCTGCCCAGGCTTTGAGTTAGCGCGCGCTCATTTGCGGCATAGCGGCAAGGCCGATCCGGGCGACATCGTGCGACCAGGCTTTGCGGCCGTTTGCGGTATCGAGTTCGACGTCGTCGCGAAAGAGCACGCGGCGGTAGAGGCGACGCGCTTCGCCCAACCGGCCGGTCTGGCGATATGCCAGGGCAAGGTTGAGCACGGCGACCTCGTCGGCAGGATCGTTGCGCACGATCGGCTCGAGCGCGTCGATCGCTCCGGGGTAATTGGTACTGGCGAGCAGCGCGCTCGCATAGTTATCCACAGGCTGTCCCGCCAGCGCCGTCGGAAAGATCAGCGCAAGGGGGGCAGCGACAAGGTAGACAAAATAGGCCTTTTTCATGACATTCTCCAGTTGATCACGGACTGTGATGTGGAGAACTTACGCGCTTGTTACAGATATGTGAATGTAGAATGTAGCACAATCGTCACTGTCGCGACTTGTGGCGGATTCCAGGTGGTCTCCCGCGTCTTCCCGGCCCATCGCGTCGGCCTCCCGCTCCACGCGGCGCGCTCCCGGCGCTTTCGGGCAATTCGAAGCGCAGCGCGCCGCTAACCGGATTGGCCTCGGCAAGTCGCAATGGCAGTATCTGCCCGATCGTGTAGCGCGTCCCGCTTGCATCGCCCGCGAGGCTGCGGCTGGCTTCGTCGTAACGGAAATAGTCGTTGCCCAGCGTCGAGACCGGAACGAGCCCGTCGCCGCCGATCCCCTCGACGGTTGCGAAAAAGCCGAAGTTAGCCACGCCGGTAATCCGGGTTTCGAGCACCTCACCAACATGCGCCGATAGATAGGCGGCGACATAGCGGTCGATGGTCTCGCGCTCGGCTTCCATCGCGCGCCGCTCGGCCTGGCTGATCGATTCGCCGATCACGCTCATGCGCGCCGCTTCATCGTCGGTGAGCCCGCCCTCCCCCAACCCAAAAGACCGCACCAGCGCACGATGGACGAGCAGATCGGCATAACGGCGGATCGGCGAGGTGAAATGCGCGTAGCTGGCGAGTGCCAGGCCGAAATGCCCGGCGTTACGCGGCGCATAATAGGCCTGCGTCTGCGTGCGCAGCACCTGCTCCATCACCTGCGTGCGATGTTCGGCGTCCTTCACCAGCGCCAGCAGCCGGTTGAACAGCGTCGGCGTCACGACTTGGCCGAGCGCGAACTTGACGCCGAAGGTCGCGAGATAGTCCTTGAGCGCGACGAGCTTTTCGCGGCCGGGAACTTCGTGGACACGGTACATGACCGGCGATGTTTTCGCCTCAAGCGCCTTGGCGGCTGCGACGTTGGCTGCAATCATGAAATCCTCGATCAGCCGGTGCGCATCGAGCCGCTCGCGCACCGCAATGCTGGCGATTCGGCCCTGCGCATCGAGCTGGACGCGGCGTTCGGGGAGGTCGAGTGCCAGTGGTTCGCGCTGGTCGCGCGCCTTGGCCAGCAGCGCCCAGGCGGCCCAGAGGTGCTTCAGATGCTCCGGCGCCTGGCCACCGTCATTGCTGGCCTGCGCATCTTCGTAGGCGATGTTCGCGATGACCCGGATCACGGCGCGCGTGAAGCGCCATGCCGTCACTTTGCCGTCGCTGTCGATTGTGAGGTGACAGGCAAGCGCGGCACGGTCCTGCGCTTCCTTCAGCGAGCAGATGTCCGCCGACAGCTCTTCGGGCAGCATCGGCACGACACGATCGGGGAAATAGACGCTGTTGCCGCGCTTGCGCGCCTCGCGATCGAGCGACGAGCCGGGGCGCACGTAATACGACACATCGGCAATTGCGACGATCGCGTCAAAGCCACCATCGTCGCGCGGCGCTGCCCAGACGGCATCGTCATGATCGCGCGCATCCGCCGGATCGATCGCGACGATTGGCAAGTGGCGGAGGTCTTCGCGCTCACCCAATGGCGTTTTCGCGACCTTGTGCGCTTCGGCGATGGTTTCTTCGTGAAAGACATCGGGAATGCCGTGCTTGTGGATCGCGATCAGGCTGAAGGCGCGCGGAGCGAAGGGATCGCCGAGGATTTGCGTCACGCGCGCCATAATGCGCGGCGGGCGGCCCGATTTCTCGGCGAGGACAAGGTCGCCGTCCTGCGCGCCATTGAGATCAGCAATCGCGGTATCGCGCCGCTCGCGCTTGTCGACGGGCTTGAGCCAGAACTGGCCGCCCGTCACCCCGGACGGCGATCCGGGGTCGCGCCGGACGACGCCGAGCAGTTGCTCGGATGTCGCCACCAGCTTTTTCATGGGATGCGCGAGCCAGCTGCGCCCGGCTTCCTCGGTGCGCGCGAGGAGGCGATCGCCCACGCCCAGCGCCGATTTGCCCTTGCGCTCGACGACGCGCAGACGCGGCGGTGGCGTCTCGGCATGCCAATTGTCGGGCACCGCATAGACGCTGTCGCCATCGTGATCGACGACGCGCAGCACGGTGACCTTCGGGATGCCGCCCATCTTGTGAAACGCGCGGCCCGCGCCCGAATCGATCAGCCCCTCGTCGGCCATGTCCTTGAGCAGCGCCTTCAGGGCGATCTTGTCGGAACCATGCAGCCCGAACGCGCGCGCGATCTCGCGTTTCCCCGCCGGAGTCGGCGACGTCGCGATGAAATCGAGGATGCGCTCGCGAGTCGGGAGAGCGGCTTGGGGGCGTTTGATCATCGGCGCGAGCGCCGGAAGTTCACGAAGTTCACGCTATGTCCATAGAGAAAACGCATCTTTGCGGGCATCGGGCGTCAAAATGGTGATCGGGGCGCGTGCGGCTCATAGAGCCTCCATGGCACACGAAGGTGCCGATAGGACAGAGCCGGTATCGGGCCATGGTGACGGCGACTTCTGACAGCGCTATCGGAACGCGCGTGACGCACGACATCCTCATCATCGGCGGCGGCATCAACGGTGCCGCGATCGCACGCGAGGCGGCGCTGAACGGGCTTTCCGTGCTGCTGGTCGAGCGCGACGATCTGGCGAGCCACACGTCATCTGCCTCGACCAAGCTGATCCATGGCGGGCTGCGCTATCTCGAATATTACGAGTTCCGGCTGGTGCGCGAGGCGCTCAAGGAACGTGAGCGGCTGCTCAAGGCAGCGCCGCATCTGATTTACCCCATGGCGTTCGTGCTGCCACATGAGAATGCCGTGCGGCCTTGGTGGCTCGTGCGCCTCGGGCTGCTGCTTTACGATACGATCGGCGGACGGATCAGCCTGCCGCGGTCGCGCGGGCTGAAGGCGAGCGATACCGTCTATCGCGCGCCGCTCCAGCGACCGGGGAGCGGCTTTGTCTATTCGGACGCCTGGGTCGATGACGCGCGGCTCGTGGCGCTCAATGCGCTCGATGCTGCGCAGCATGGTGCCGAAATCGCGACGCGCACCGCGCTGGTTTCGGCACGGCGCGAAGGCGATCTGTGGCGGGCGCGGCTGTCCGACGGGCGCGACGTGAGTGCGCGGATGCTGGTCAATGCGGCGGGGCCGTGGGTTGCCGATACGCTGGCGCTGACGGGGGCGAATGCGCGCAGCGGGGTGCGGCTGGTGAAGGGCAGCCATATCGTCGTCCCCGCGCTGTTCGACGGGAGCCACGCCTATATGCTTCAGCAACCCGATAAGCGCATTGTCTTTGCGATTGCCTATGAGGGCGACAAAACGCTGATCGGGACGACCGATGTGCCGGTTGAAAAGCCCGAGGATGCCGAGATCAGCGCCGACGAAATCGAATATTTGTGCGCAGCATCAAACCGGTATTTCACGAAGGCGATCGGGCCGGGCGACGTGCTCCACACCTATTCAGGCGTGCGGCCGCTCTACGACGACGGCGCGAGCGAGGCGAAAGCGGTGACGCGCGATTATGTGCTCGAATTGGACGAGAACGGGCCAAAGCTCCTGAGCGTGTTCGGCGGCAAGATCACGACCGCGCGGCATCTGGCGGAGGAAGCGCTGGGCAAGCTCGGCTATCCGTCGAATGCGACGCGCGATGCGGCGTTTCCGGGCGGTGGGATTGCCGATTTTGCGGCGTATTTGCGCGATGTGCGGCAGGGCTATCCGTGGCTGGGCGAGGCACAATCGCTGCGGCTGGCGCGGAGCTACGGCACGATGCTGCACGATTTTGTCCGCACGAACGTGAGCGAGGACTTTGGTGGCGGACTGACGGCTGCGGAAGTCGATTGGCTGATGGACCGTGAATGGGCGAGGTCTGCCGAAGATGTGCTGTGGCGGCGGACAAAGCTGGGACTCGTTCTGAACGATGCACAACTGGCGCGCGTTGCGGCCTATATGGAGGGGAGACATGGCGAAAACGCTGCTCGCAATCGATCAGGGGACGACATCGTCGCGGGCGATCCGATTCGATAGCGATCTCGCGATCCTGCAGACCGAACAGCGCGAATTTGCGCAGCATTACCCGCAGGCCGGCTGGGTCGAGCACGACGCCGAGGAAATCTGGGCGACGACGCTTGCCGTGACGCGCGCGGCCATGGCAGATAACGTCGCCGCAATCGGCGTCACCAACCAGCGCGAAACGATTGTCGTCTGGGACCGGGCGACAGGAGCGCCGATCCACAACGCCATCGTGTGGCAGGACCGGCGGACGACTGACCTGTGCGCCGCGATGAAGGCCGATGGCATCGAATCGATGGTGCAGGCGAAAACCGGGCTGCTGCTCGATCCCTATTTCTCGGCAAGCAAGCTCAAGTGGCTGCTCGATACTGTGCCCAATGCACGGGCACGCGCGGCGCGCGGCGCGCTAGCGGCGGGGACGATCGACAGCTTCCTGCTGTGGCGGCTGACTGGCGGACGGGTTCACGCGACCGACTGGACGAATGCGGGCCGCACGATGCTCTACGACATTCATGCGCGGCAGTGGGACAGCGACCTCCTGCAGCTTTTCGACATCCCCGAGGGCCTGCTTCCCGAGGTGTATCCCAATGTCCACGATTTTGGCACCACCGACCCCGCGCATTTCGGCCGCGCGATCGCGATCTGCGGCATGGCGGGCGACCAGCAGGCGGCGCTGATTGGCCAGGCGTGCTTTGCGCCGGGCATGGTCAAATCGACCTACGGCACCGGCTGCTTCATGCTGATGAACACGGGCGCACCGTGCGCCTCGACGCATCGGCTACTGACCACGCCGGCCTATGACATCGGCAGCGAGCGCGCCTATGCCCTCGAAGGGTCGATCTTCGTGGCGGGCGCGGCGGTCAAATGGCTGCGCGACAAGCTCGAAGTCGTGGGTTCGGCGGCCCAGACCGAGACACTCGCCCGCGCCGCGCGCGACGATCATGGCGTGACGGTCATCCCCGCCTTCGTGGGCCTCGGCGCGCCGCACTGGCGGCCCGACCTGCGCGGCTCGGTGCACGGGCTGACGCTCGATACCACGGCGGCCGATCTCGTGCGTGCGACGCTCGAAAGCATCGCCTTTCAGACGCGTGACCTGACCGACGCGATGGCGGCGGACGGCGCGCCCCGCCCGGCCGCGCTGCGCATTGACGGGGGAATGGCACAGAACGCGTGGTTCGCGCAGTTTCTCGCCGACGTGCTCGAAACGCCGGTCGAGGTGCCGCCGAGCCATGAAACGACGGCGATCGGGGCAGCGATGCTGGCAGGGATTGGCGGGGGCGTGCTCGCCGATCCGACCAGGCTCAGCAAGCGCTGGGCGGCCGCCGCACGCTGGCAACCCCAAGGCGATCGTCCGGCGATCGCCGCCAAACTGGCGATGTGGCGCGCCGTGCTTGCGCGCGAGCGCGGCTAGCCGTGCTGCGCCTCGATCCAGGCGATCCCGAAGGCAAGCATCGGCGCCGCATCCACCAGCGTTGCCGGAGCATTGCCGATTTTTCCGGTCGCGCCATGCCCTTGCGCCAGAAAAGCGTCCACAATCCGCTCGAAGCCATCGACGGAGAGCGTGTCGGTGACGGGCTCGTCGGTCTCGAATTCCTCGATCATGCGCCATTCGGTGCCGGTGGGCGTGGCGAACGGCACTTCGTAGCGCACCACATGCTTGCCGGGGATGTCAGCAAGGTGCTCGGCGAGATGAAGCAGTGTCAGTTTGCTGTGCGGCGCGCCGACGATCAGGACACGTCCACCGGCCGACACCAGCCGCGCCAGCGGCGAACCGGGGCCGTAGCCATAGTCTTGCGCATGATCCCGGGTCAGCCAGTCCGCCTTTGCGCCGATGGCGACCATCGAAGCGCTTGGATTGGCCGAACGAAAAGCACCCGTCGTGGTCCTGAGGCACTCGACAAATGCCCCATGGTTTCGTGCTGCACGCGATCCGGCAGCGTCGAAGGGCGGGACATGATCACGCCAGGCCGCGAGGACACGGCCGTGTTGGTCAAGCAACCCCTCGTGCTGCGTATCCCAATAAGCATAGGCCATGATCGTTCCGTCGGGTCCGACTACGTCGCGCAACGCATCGATCAGCGCATCGGGGCCGTTGAGAAGCGGCCCCACCGCGCGCATGCCGGCATGAACCATCACCATATCGCCCGCGCGGAGCCCCAACGCCGCGAGGTCCGCCGCCACAGCAGAACGCGTCAAAAAGGAGATCACGTCCGCGCTCACGGTCAATAAGTCCGCCCGATCACGACTTTCTCGACAGCGGTGCCGCCTGTAAAAATACATGGCCCCTCGGGCGCGGTGCGGCAGGTCGGTGTGTTGCGCGCGGTCAGTTTTAGTGCCTTGAGCCGCTTGACCGCGTCTTCGAGGGCGGCGCCGGTCGGTCGCGACCAATCGACGACGACCCAGCCGACGACATCGTCTTCGCCGCCGGTGAAATGCGCCTCGAGTTCGGCCCATGAACTGACCGGCTTGATGGCGGCGTCGCGGCGTGCGGTTGCTTCGGCAAGCAGCGCGGCCTGGATCGCTTCGAGCAGCGCGGGCACCTGCGCCGCGAAATCCTCGCGCGCCAGCCCCACGCTCGCCAGCTTGCCGCCATCGCCATAGAGCGCGTCGCGGCGGATCATCGAGACATTGCCCGCCGCCAGGTCGCGCCCGCCGACCTCGACGATGACCGGCGCGCCTTTCTTGACCCAGTTCCAGCGCTTCGTGCTCGCCTTGATCGCCTTCACATCGACGAGCACGCGCACCGGTTCGCCGAGCACGGTTGCGCCCTTCAGACTGGCGGCAATCTCGCGGCAATAGGCAATCAGCGCGTCGTCGCCCGGGTCTTCGCGCAGCATCGGCACGATCACGACCTGATGCGGAGCGATCGCAGGCGGCAGGCGCAGGCCGTCGTCGTCCCCGTGCGTCATGATGACCCCGCCGATCAGCCGCGTGCTGACGCCCCAGCTCGCCGTCCACGCATGCGCATAAGCCCCGTCGCGATCCTGGAATTTGATGTCCTGCGCTTTCGAGAAGGTCTGGCCGAGCATGTGGCTGGTGCCGGCCTGCAGCGCCTTGCCGTCCTGCATCATTGCCTCGATGCTGTAGGTCGCCTCGGCACCCGGAAAGCGCTCATGCTCGGGCTTCTCGCCCGCGACGCAAGGCATGGCGAGGCAGGTCTCGGCGAATTCGCGATAGACCTCGAGCATCTTCAGCGTCTCCTCCATCGCCTCCGCGCGCGTCGCGTGCGCGGTATGGCCCTCCTGCCAGAGGAATTCGCTGGTGCGCAGGAACATCCGCGTGCGCATTTCCCAGCGGACGACATTGGCCCATTGGTTGATGAGCACCGGCAGGTCGCGCCACGACTGCACCCAGCGCGCCATCGCAGCGCCGATCACCGTTTCGGAGGTCGGGCGAACAATCAGCGGCTCTTCGAGCTTTGCCGACGGATCGGGAATAAGCCCGCCCTTCCCGTCCGCGATCAGCCGGTGATGCGTGACGACCGCCATCTCCTTGGCGAAGCCCTCGACGTGATCGGCTTCTTTTTCGAAGTAACTGAGCGGGATGAAGATCGGAAAATAGCAATTCTCGTGGCCGGTATCCTTGATCCGCTGATCAAGCAGCTTCTGGATACGCTCCCAGATGCCATAGCCCCACGGCCGGATCACCATGCAGCCGCGCACGCCCGAATCCTCGGCCATGTCGGCTTCCTTGATGACCTCCTGATACCAGGCGGCAAAATCGGCGGAGCGGGTGATGGAGAGCGCGTGTTTCATGGCCTCATGCTTTGCCGGTTGGCGCGGGGCTTTGTCCAGCACTAGAGGCTTGACCCATGCAAAACGATCGCCCGCTCGCCGCCATCGGCATCCGCACCGTGGCGGTTCTCCTGCTGGCAGCGATGTTCGCGCTGGCCAAGCTGGCGCAGGACCGCGGGGTCAATCTCGTCGAGATCCTGTTCTTCCGGCAGACGATCGCGATCCTGCCGGTGCTGGCGCTGGTCATGGCCGGACCGGGGATCGCATCGCTGCGCACGCGGCGGCCCGACATGCACGTCTCGCGCAGCCTGATCGGCATGACCGGGATGGCGCTCAATTTTGCGACCGTCGGGATGCTGCCGCTCGCCGAGACGCAAACGCTCTGGTTTGCGACGCCGCTGTTCGCGACGATCTTGTCAGCGCTGGTGCTGCGCGAGACGGTCGGCGTGCACCGGTGGAGCGCGGTTGCGCTGGGGTTTGTCGGCGTGCTGATCGTTGTGCAGCCGCAATCGGGACATCTGCCGCTGTTCGGGGCCACGATCGGCCTGCTGGCGGCGCTGGCGACCGCACTCGTGACGATCCTGCTGCGGCAGATGGGGCGGACCGAACCCGCGCTGACGACGGTCTTCTGGTTCGGCACGCTCTCGGCGGTGCCGCTCGGGGCTGCGATGCCATGGTTTGCGCAAGGGCATGACGCCATGACCTGGGCGTTGCTCGGCCTGATGGGCGTGATCGGCGGCCTCGCGCAGGTTGCGCTCACTTATTCGCTGCAATTCGGGCCGGTCTCGACGCTGGCACCGGTGGATTACACCAGCCTGATCTGGTCCACGCTGTTCGGGCTGGTGCTGTTTGGAACGCTGCCGACGGTGTGGACATGGGTCGGCGCACCGCTGATCATCGCGGGCGGGCTTTACATCGTGTGGCGCGAGCACCGGTTGCGGCGTGCGGCCACGCCGGTGGTGGTCGATTAGCTACTCGGCTGCAACTGCCAGATCGGGTTCTTTCCACACGAGCACCGGTTTCCTTGCCGCAAGCGTCTCGTCGAGGCGGCGGCGCGGTGCGAAATACGGGGCGGACTTGAGCGCCGGATCGCCCGCCTTGGCGCGCTCGGCCACCGAGCGCAGCGTGCCAATGAACTGGTCGAGCGCGGCCTTGCTTTCGGTTTCGGTCGGCTCGACGAGCATGGCACCATGGACGACGAGTGGGAAATAGACCGTCATCGGGTGGAACCCCTCGTCGATCAGCCCCTTGGCGATGTCGAGCGTTGAAAAGCCCTCGGCCATGCCGTCGTCGCTGAAGAGCGCTTCGTGCATGCACGGGCCCGAGGCGGCGAAGGGCGCATCGAGGGTGCTCTCGAGACTGCGCAGGATGTAATTGGCGTTGAGGACGGCGTCGCCCGAAACCTGGCGCAGGCCGTCGGCCCCGTGGCTCATGATATAGGCGAGCGCGCGCGTGAACATGCCCATCTGGCCGTGGAAGGCGACCATGCGACCGAACGATGTGGCGTGGTGTTCGTCAGCATTTTCCTCTTCGACGAGGCGATATTCGTCGCCGGTCTTCTCGACGAAAGGGAGCGGCGCGAAGGGCGACAGCGCTTCGCTGAAGACGACCGGACCCGAGCCCGGCCCACCGCCGCCGTGCGGCGTGCTGAAGGTCTTGTGCAGATTGATGTGCATCGCATCGACGCCGAGATCGCCGGGGCGGACACGACCGACGATTGCGTTAAAATTGGCCCCGTCGCAATAGACGAAGCCGCCCGCCGCATGGACGGCATCGGCAATGATCTTGAGGTCGCGCTCGAAAAGCCCGCAGGTGTTGGGGTTAGTGATCATCACGCCTGCAACATCGGGGCCGAGGCGGCTGAGCAGCGCATCGGTATCGACACGACCATCGGTGCGCGCCGGGATGCCCTCGACCCGGTAACCGGCGAAAGCGGCGGTCGCAGGATTGGTGCCGTGCGCTGAGTCGGGGACGAGGATCACTTCGCGCGCATCGCCGCGCGCCTCGAGCGCAGCCCGGATCGCGAGCACGCCGCACAACTCGCCATGTGCGCCCGCCTTGGGTGACATCGCGACCGAATGCATGCCGGTGAGCTTGACCAGCCAGTCGGCAAGCTGATGGATAACGGCCAGCGCGCCCTGCACGGTGGCGATGGGGGCGAGCGGGTGCAGATCGGCAAAGCCCTTCATCCGCGCGACCTTTTCGTTGAGGCGCGGATTGTGCTTCATCGTGCAGCTGCCGAGCGGGAAGAAGCCGAGGTCGATCCCGTAATTCTGACGGCTGAGGCGCGTATAGTGTCGTACCGTCTGAGGTTCGCTGAGGCCCGGAAGACTGATTGAGCGCTGACGGTCAAGGCCGTTCAACCGGGTTGGCAATGTCGCGAGCGGCTGCGCAAAATCGACGCCGCACGTCGTCTCGTCACCAATCTCAAAGATCAGCGCCTCTTCAAGCATCAGCGCGCGATTGCCAGTGGTTGTCGGTGCCGGGACAGCGTGGCCTGCGTGCATTTCAGGCTTCCAGCCGCTTGCATTGATCGTATTCATGCCAAAGCCTCCTGAAGCGCGGTTGCAAACGTTTCGATATCGTCGGCGCTGACCGTTTCGGTGACCGCGACGACGAGGCCATGCTCGATCGCGCGCACGTCAGGATAAAGCCGCCCGAGTGAAATACCGCCGAGCACGCCCTTGTCCGCCATCGCCCGCACGACCGGACGCGCCGGTTTGGGCAGTTTCACCGTGAACTCGTTGAAAAAGCTCGTGTTGACCAGTTCGACGCCCGGAACGCCCACAAGCCGGTCGGCCGCGACGCAGGCATTGGTGTGATTGAGCGCCGCCAGCGTGCGCAACCCCTTCTCGCCGAGCAGGGTCATGTGAATACTGAAGGCGAGCGCGCACAGTCCCGAATTGGTACAGATGTTCGACGTCGCCTTTTCGCGGCGGATATGTTGCTCGCGCGTCGAGAGCGTGAGGACGAAGCCGCGCTTGCCATCGGCATCGACCGTCTCGCCGCACAGCCGCCCCGGCATCTGGCGGACGAATTTCTCCTTGCAGGCAAACAGCCCGACATAAGGCCCGCCGAATTGCAGGCCGACGCCGAGCGACTGGCCTTCGCCGACCACGATGTCGGCCCCCATTTCGCCGGGACTGCGGATTGCGCCGAGCGCGACCGGCTCGGTAACCACCGCGACGAGCAACGCGCCGTTTGCGTGGGCCTTGGCAGCGATCTCCGACAGATCGGCAATGCGTCCGAGAATGTCGGGATATTGGACGACCACGCATGACGTCTCGCTGTCGATCGCCATCAGCAGCCGTTCGGCATCGGTCTCAGCAATGAGTTCCGGCGTCGCGACATCCAGCACATCGCCGGTGAAGCGCGCCATGGTCTGCGCGACGCGGACATAGTGCGGATGCAGCCCCGACGAGAGCACAGCTCTCTTGCGCCGCGTGATCCGGCTCGCCATGCCAATCGCTTCCCAGCATGCCGTCGAACCATCGTACATCGAGGCATTGGCCACGTCGCACCCGAACAGCCGCGCGACCTGCGTCTGGAATTCGAACAGCATCTGGAGCGTGCCCTGCGCGATCTCGGGCTGGTAGGGCGTGTAGGCGGTGAGGAACTCGCCGCGCTGGATCAGGTGATCGACCGAGGCGGGAACATGGTGGCGATAGGCCCCGCAACCGAGGAAGAACGGATGATCCGCCGCCGCGCGATTGCGCCGCGCAAGATCGGAGAAATGCTTTTCGACGAGCATTTCGGGCATGTGATGCGGCAGATCGCGGATCGGACCGGTGAGCTGTGCGTCTTCGGGGACATCGACGAAAAGCGCATCGATGCTCGGCGCGCCGACGACGCTGAGCATGGCGGCGCGATCGGGATCGGTCAGAGGGAGGTAACGCATGTCAAAGCGTCTCCACAAAGGCCTGGTACGCCGCTGCGTCCATGAGCCCGTCGAGTTCGGCCTTGTCATCGAGCACCAGCGTGAAGAACCAGCCATCACCCTCGGGCGACGTGTTCACGAGCGCGGGCTCGGCTTCGAGGCTGGGATTGGCCTCGCTGACCGTGCCCGAGACCGGCGCGTAAACATCCGAGGCGGCCTTCACCGATTCGACGACGGCGGCATCGCCGCCCTTGGTCAGGCGGGTGCCACTTGCCGGAAGCTCGACGAAAACGATATCGCCGAGCTGGCCCTGCGCATAGTCGGTGATGCCGACAGTCGCGGTGTCGCCGCCCTCGGCAACGTCGATCCACTCATGGTCTTTGGTGAAATAGCGCATCAGGCGGCACTCCTGCGGTGGTAGCGGTGGGGAACAAGCGGCATTGCGGCAAGCGTGACGGGCACGCGACGACCGCGCACGTCGGCTTCGAGCGTTGTGCCAAGGGTGGCGTGCGCAGCATCGACGAGCGCCATGCCAATGGGGCAATCGAGGCTGGGCGCGAAACCGCCCGACGTGACTGTGCCGACTTTGGCGTCGCCATTGAACAGTTCGGCGCCTTCGCGAACGGGAAGCTTACCCGCCACCGTGAAGCCGACGCGCATGACGGGTGGTCCATCAGCAAGGTGCCGCAAAATGCGCTCGGCCCCGTGGAAGCTGCCCTCGGCGCGGCGGCGCTTGTGGATCGCGAAGTTGAGCTGGCCCTCGACCGGATCGACGGCCGCGCTCAGGTCATGGCCGTAGAGCGGCAGCCCCGCTTCGAGACGCAGCGAGTCGCGGGCACCGAGACCGATCGGCTTGACCTCGGGCTGCGCGGACAGCGCTTCAGCGAGTGCCTGCGCATGGTCTGCAGGCACCGAAATCTCAAAACCGTCCTCACCGGTGTAGCCTGAGCGGCTGATCCCGAGCGGAATGCCGCGCCAGAGGAACGGCCCGGCTTCCATGAAATGCAGATCTGTGGGCAGCGGCCAGCCCGGTTCGAGCGACTCGATGCCGATGCGCGCAATCGCATCCTTCGCCCTTGGCCCCTGCAGTGCGAGCAGCGCCGCATCGTCCATGTGATGCAGCGTGATTTCGTCGGGCAGATACTCGCGCAAAAAACCGATATCGTCCCATTTCACCGCACCGTTGACGACAACATAGAGGCCATGGCCGGTGTTCGTGACCATCAGATCGTCGAGAATGCCGCCATCCTCGCCGAGAAGCAGCGAATAGCGCATGCGCCCGACCCCGAGCCCGGCAATATCGCCGGGCACTAGACGCTCGAGCGCGGTCGCGACGCCATCGCCGGACAGCTGCAGTTGACCCATGTGCGAGACATCGAACAACCCGGCGTTAGCGCGCGTCCAGAGATGCTCGGCGATAATGCCTTCATACTGGATCGGCATCGCATAGCCCGCGAAGGGCACCATGCGCGCGGCCTGCGCCCGGTGCCACGCGTCGAGCGGCAACAGTTCGGCTTCGGCGATTTCTATTGCTTCGTCGGCCACACGCGCTCCCGTCGGAAAAGCAGACAAGCGCCGGACGAACCCGCCGCTTCGATCTGCCCCCTCTGTCACGGGAACCTGAGAGCTTTGACTCCGGTCCTAGGACAGGAGCTTACCCCTTCGGTGGCCTCCGCCGGGGCGGACGCGCTTTCCAGAGTTGCCTTGTCGTCCGCGCGGTCCGGTGGCCTGAGAGATTCCGGGGCGGTTGCTCCTTCGGCGCTGGTGTGACCCAGCTCTCCCGCGCGGCCGTCTACCGGTCACCCGGCAGCAAGCCGCCTGCATTTGTGCGCTGCAGCGATTCGAGTCAACTGCGCTTAGCGCGTCGCATTATACTGCAATTGCGCGTCGGTGAGCTGGAAACCGACCAGCAGTTCGAAGCTCGCACGCGCGACGGCACCGCGCACATCGGGTGCCGAGAGCGGATCGATCGAGGCGTCGGGATCGTCGGGCTTGCGACGGCGCGCGAGCTTCTGGCGCACATCTTCGGGAAGTGTCGCGGCAGCCCGGTTGATGACGGCCCCGCCCTCTCCGCGAGCGCTCGCACGCAGCTGGCCATCGGCGAAATTCACCGTCACCGTCTGCACGCGCTTGGCGACCACCGTGTTGCCGCCGCGCACGACCACCGCAAAATAGGGCAGCTCGACCTGGCGGGCGCCTGCGCCGTTCACGCGCTGGGCCTGAATGTCGAACGTCGCGTTGGCAACGACGTCTTCGCCCTGATCGCCGCAGCTCAGCCGCACGTTGGTCAGCGTCGCGGTCACGTCGATTGCGCGGGCGTCGCGGCTCGTCGGCGGATTGAACAGCGTGATGTCGCCGGTGTTGGCAGGAACGGCGACGGCCGGGCAGGCCGTGCGCGTAATCGCGATGCCCCCGGTCTCGTCGATCTCGCCGTCACGTGCGCAGCCAGCGAGGAGCCCGAAGGCGATGAGCAAAGCATATCTGTACAAAGGTTACTGTCCTCGGGTGCGGTCCGCGAACCGCACCCATAGGAACCGGCTTTCGCGCGCGCAAGCAATCGCGTAGGAGCCTGTTGCATGTCCAAACCGCCGCTTTCGCTGATCATCGCGGCCCCGCGCGGTTTTTGCGCCGGGGTCGATCGCGCCATCCGCATCGTCGAACTCGCGATCGAGAAACATGGCGCGCCGGTCTATGTCCGCCATGAGATCGTGCATAACCGTTATGTCGTCGATACGCTGAAGGCCAAGGGCGCGATTTTTGTCGACGAGCTCGACGAGGTGCCTGACGGCGCGCCGGTGGTGTTCTCGGCGCATGGCGTGCCCAAAAGCGTGCCCGCCACCGCCGAAGCGCGCGGGCTCGATTATCTCGACGCGACCTGCCCGCTCGTCTCGAAGGTGCATCGGCAGGCCGAAAAGCTGGTCGAGATCGGGCGGCACATCATCTTCATCGGCCACCGGGGACATCCCGAAGTCGTCGGCACCTTCGGCCAAGTGCCCGATGGCATGATGACTTTGGTCGAGACCGTCGCTGACGTCGCCGCGCTG
Source organism: Sphingomonadaceae bacterium (assembly GCA_046153865.1). GTDB lineage: Bacteria > Pseudomonadota > Alphaproteobacteria > Sphingomonadales > Sphingomonadaceae > Sphingomonas_O. Next base: position 14,540 of record JBJXFA010000018.1, on the reverse strand, counting down.
TCCGTGGCCGATCCCGACAAGCTGGGTTTTTTAACGCAGACGACGCTTTCGGTCGATGACACGGCCGAAATCGTTCGTGCGCTTCAGGCCCGGTTTCCCTCGATCCAGGGTCCGCGCGGCGAGGACATCTGCTACGCGACCTCAAATCGCCAGGATGCGGTGAAGCAGATCGCCAATGATTGCGAGGCCATGCTCGTGATCGGCGCGCCCAACTCGTCGAACTCACTCCGCCTCGTCGAAGTCGCCGAGCGGGCGGGCGTGCGGGCGCGGCTGATCCAGCGCGCGGCCGAGATCGATTTCGACTGGCTGGGCACGCCGGATGCGCTCGGCATCACAGCGGGCGCATCGGCCCCCGAAATTCTGGTTCGCGAAGTCGTTGCCGCACTGGGTGAGCGCTTTGCCGTGACCGAGACCGAGGTGCCGACCGTGGTCGAGAACATCTCGTTCAAGCTGCCGCGCGGTCTCGCCGCCTAGCCATGGCGGTTTACACGCCGGTTTCGGCCGAAGCGATGGCGGCACTGCTCGAACGCTATGACGTCGGCACGCTGGTGTCAGCCAAGGGCATTGCCGAGGGCGTCGAAAACAGCAATTTCCTCGTGGCGACGACGCAAGCGAGCTTCATCCTGACGCTCTACGAAAAGCGCGTCGACGCGAGCGATCTTCCGTTTTTCCTCGCGCTGACCGATCATCTGGCGGTGCGCGGCCTGCCAGTTCCGCGCGCGATCCGCGATGCGCAGGGTTTGCAGTTGCAGGAGGTCGCCGGTCGGCCCGCCTGCCTGATTGAATTTCTGCCCGGCGTTTCGGTTTCTGATCCCAATGTCGCGCAGGCCAAGGCGACCGGAGCGGCACTGGGCGCAATGCACGCCGCCCTTGCCGATTTCGAAGGTGTGCGACCCAATACGCTCGGTCTTGAAGGCTGGCACGAACTGGCCGGGCGCTGCGGCGATGCGATCGATGCGATTGCGCAGGGCCTTGCGGCGCGCGTGGCCCGCGAGCTGGACTGGCTCGATGAGCACTGGCCGAGCGACTTGCCGCGCGCCGTCGTGCATGCCGATCTGTTTCCGGACAATGTGTTGATGCGCGGGGATGCGGTGGGCGGCATCATCGATTTCTATTTCGCGTGCAGCGAGGTGCGCGCGTGGGACCTAGCGGTAACGCACGCGGCATGGAGCTTTGCCGAAGACGGAACCGGCTATCGCGCAGACATCGGCGATGCGATCGTTGCGGGTTATGACGCGCACTTCGGGCTGAGCGACGACGAGCGTGCGGCATTCCCGGCGCTCGCGCGCGGGGCCTGCCTGCGCTTTTTGCTGACGCGCGCGTGGGACTGGCTGAATACGCCGCCGCATGCACTGGTGACGCGCAAGGATCCGCTCGCCTTCCTGCGGCGCCTCGAACATTATGCAGCCCTGTGAGTGACCTCCCCCAAGTCGAGATCGCGACCGATGGCGCATGCAAGGGTAATCCTGGCCCGGGCGGCTGGGGCGCGTTGCTCCGCATGGGGACCACCGAGAAAGAGCTCGCAGGGGGCGAGCCGCTGACCACCAACAACCGTATGGAGCTGCGCGCCGCCATTGAAGCACTGAACGCACTCACCCGCCCCTGCCAGGTGACGCTTTCGACCGATAGCCGCTATGTGATGGACGGGCTGACGAAGTGGATCCACGGCTGGCAGCGCAATGGATGGCGCACCGCCGATAAAAAACCGGTCAAGAATGCCGAGCTCTGGCAGGCGCTGCTCACTGCCGCAAAGCCGCACCGCATCGACTGGGTCTGGGTGAAAGGCCATGGCGGACACGCCGACAACGAACGCGCCGACCGGCTGGCGAGCGACGCCGCCGTCGCTGCCAGCCGCAAATAACGCTCAGCTCTCGTCGCGCACTTCGGCACCGGGGCCATTCTTCAGGATCGACTCGATCGCGTTTTTGGCGGACGCCTTTGACTTATAGCCTTCGGTCCAGAAAATGCTCTCGCTGTTGTATTTGAAATAGGCGACATATTCGCCAGCCTTGTTGGTCTTGATCTCGAAATAATGCGCCATGCGTCCCTCCTCTGGCGTTGCGCGCCAAGCGTAACGATCGCCTTGCGCTTTTTCCAGATGCGAAACGATCAGGAAAACCGGGTCGGCGCAAAGGGCTGAAGATCGATGTGCGCGACGGTGGGGTGCGGTGGCTGTGCCAGCAGCGCCGACGCCGCAAGCCGGGCAGCGGCGGGCGCGGTCTGGATGCCATAGCCACCCTGCCCTGCGCACCAGAAAAAATTGGGGACATCGCGGTCCATTCCATAGACCGGCAGTCGATCGGGCGCGAAGCTGCGCAGACCTGCCCATTTTCGCTCGACGGCAACGACCCGCCAGTCCGTGACCGTTTCGAAACGGTCGATCGCGATAGCGACATCGAGCTCTTCAGGGGCCGCATCACCGGGTTCGACCGGCGTTTCGTCATGAGGACAGAGCCAGAGTCGGTTGCTCCCTTCGGGCCGGAAATAGAACGTTCCGGCAATATCGATCGTGAGTGGCAGATCGGCGGGAACATCGTCCCCGTCGATGCGGACCTGCACGATCGTCCGCCGCAGCGGCGTGATCCCGAGTGGTTTGGCACCAGCAAGCGCAGCGACGGGATCAGCCCAGGCTCCGGCTGCGTTGACGATGGTGTGCGCAGAGACCGAACGGTCGTGCGCGCTGATGGTCCATAATGCGCCGTCGTGTGCGCTGCGCTCCACACGAAAATTCGTCTCGAGCGTCGCGCCTGCTTTCTTGAGCGCGGCCACATAACTGCCATGCAGCCCGCCGACGTCGATATCGGCACAATCGACCTCGACGACACCGCCAACGAGCGTCGGCTTCGCGCGGGGCACGAACACACGCACGCCGGCCGCATCGACGCGCTCAAGGCGAACACCGGTGCCCGCGAACCGCGCCTCGAGCGCATCAAGCAGCGGCTCATTGCCCGCTTCGGCGACGTTAAGCGACACCCGCGGCGTCAGGAAACCGCCGTCCGCAAGCGTTTCCAGCGACGCCGTCGTCAAGGGCTGGACGACCGGGCCGCCGAGCGTTTCATGCCAGAACGCCGCTGAGCGCCCCGTGCTGTGGTAGCCCGGCACATCTTCAGCTTCGAGCAGGACGACCGACGCATGCGGCGCAAGCTCGGCTGCAAGGCTGGCCCCGGCGATGCCGCCACCGATGACGGCAAAATCATAACGCATGCACGGCCCACCTGTTTCGAGTTGCCAGCGCGGTTACGGTTTCGCAAGGCCTGCCGTCTAGGGGTTAAACCCATGACAACCACGGTCCTTATCCCCGTTTTGGGCAGCCTGCTCAGCATTGCGCTCCTTTACGCAGCGATCGACGACTGGCGGCGGCGCATCATCGAAAACTGGCTGAACCTCGGAATCGTGCTCGCAGCCCCGCTCTGGTGGTGGGCCAATGAGTGGATGCTCTGGCCCGATATCGCGCTCCAAGTCGGAATCGCGCTCGCGGCCTTTGCAGTGTTCGTTTTCTTCTTCGCAATCGGCGCGATGGGAGGCGGCGATGTCAAACTGATCGCCGCGCTCGGGCTGTGGTTTCCGCTCAACCTGTTCGTCGAGGTGCTGACGATCATGGCGGTCCTCGGCGGTTTGCTGACGCTCGTCATGCTGGCCCGGCACCGCATCACCAAAGCCGAAGGGCCGATCGAAGTTCCTTACGGGATCGCCATCGCGCTGGCCGCGATCTGGGTCCTCCTCCGAACGATATTTTAACCAGTTTGCGCCCAGATGGCCGTGAACATCACCGACAGCGCATTGGAGGCGCACCTGCGTCATGGAGCCTAAGAAGATCGCCCTGCTCGTCGGAGCACTCGTTATCGCCGCTGTGACCGCCTTTATGGCGCGCAGCATGTTCGCGCAGTCCCCGACCCCGATTGCCCAGGCAATCGTGGCCCCGGCACCCACTGGGCCCGAAGTGCTCGTTGCCACCCGCGCTTTGCCGGTCGGCACGATCCTGACGCCTGATGCGTTCCGCTATCAGCCCTGGCCCAAGGATCTGATCGAGAACGCTTATTACGCCAAGGGCCAGACGGCCGGGGGCGACAAGGACGGCAACGGCGGGATCACCGATCCCTCGCAGCTCAACGGCACCGTGGTCCGTAGCGCAATTTCCGCTGGCCAGCCGCTGACCCAGGGCTCGATCGTCCATCCCGGCGATCGTGGCTTCCTCGCGGCGGCGCTGTCACCAGGCATGCGCGCCGTCACGATCCGTGCTGAAGGGCCGACCGCGACCGTCGGGGGCTTTGTATTCCCGGGTGACCGTATCGACCTGATGCTGTCGCAGTCGATGACGGTCGAAGGCGATCCGCTGCCGCTGAAGGCCTCCGAGACAATCGTGCGCAACCTGCGCGTGCTTGCCACTGATCAGCGCACGAGCAAAACGACCGACGAACAGGGCAATTCGATCATCCAGCCCTATTCGGTCGTCACGCTCGAAGCGACGCCGCGCATCGCCGAAAAGCTGATGGTCGCGCAAAATCTCGGTTCGCTGTCGCTCAGCCTGCGCTCGCTGGCTGACAGTGCAGGCGAACTCGACCGCGCCATCGCCTCGGGTGACGTCAATGTGGCAAAGGACGGCGATCCGCAGAAAGCGATGATTGCCACCTATTCGTCACGGCCTGCCGATGCGAACCCCACTTATGTCACCGGCGCAGACGTCTCGCGCTTCGCAAAGCGTTCGGCACCGAGCCAGCAGCGTCCGATCCGCACCGTTCCGGTTCGCGGCGTGACCGTAATCGCGGGCCCTGCGCCCGTGATCAAGGTGACGCGCGGCGGCAACACCACTGAAGTTCCGGTTGGGGGCAAGTAAGATGCAGTCCAAGACCCAAATCATCGCGCGACCGCTCGCGCTCGCCATCAGCCTGACGCTCGCTTTTGGCGGCATGGCCGAAGCCGCCAAGCCCAAGGGCAAGCGCTGGAGCAACCCGGCCGCACGCAATGCACCGGCGCGCCCCGCTGCGGGTGTTCAGCGCCCCGTCGGCGAAGTCTATCTCTCGAAGGGCCGTAGCCAGCTCATCACGCTGCCCGCCGCCATCGACGAAGTGTTCGTCACCAACGACGCCGTTGCTGACGTCAAGGTGAAGTCGGCAAACCAGATCTACCTGCTCGGCAAGGACAAGGGCGAGACATCGTTCTACGTCACCGGGCGCGACGGCAAGATCATCTATTCGGCCAACATCCGCGTCGCGCAGAATATCAACTCGATCGACGACATCATGCGGCAGGCGATGCCTGAGTCCGACATCACCGTGGTGACGTCAGGACAGACGATGCTCCTGCTCGGCACGGCCGCGTCGCCCGAAGATTCGGCGCAGGCCGAACGCATTGCCGACAGCATGATGAACCCCGGCATCAACCTGGCCGATCCCGCTGCGCTCCGCGACATCGTGGTCATCAACCGCCTGCGCGTCGCAACGCCGATGCAGGTGACGCTTCAGGTTCGCATCGCCGAGGTGAATCGCTCGCTGATCAAGGAGTTCAATTCCTCGCTGCGCACGCTCGACTCAACCAGCGGGTTCAAGTTCGGGATCACGCAGGGACGCGAGGGCATCACGCTCGACGGCGCAGGCGGCGGCCAGATCAACCCGATCGGCGGGACGCTCACCACGCTGGGATTCCTCGGTCGCCTGTTCGGTCTCGACATCGGCACCGCGCTCGACATTGGCGAGACGCAAGGGTTTGTCGCGACGCTGGCATCGCCCAGCCTGACCGCGCTGTCCGGCCAGCAAGCCAATTTTCTCGCTGGTGGTCAGCTCCCGATCCCGGTCCGCACACCGGTGCCCGGCGGCGGCTTTATCACGACGGTCGAGTTCAAGCCATATGGCGTAAACCTGACGTTCACGCCGCGCGTTATGGCGGACGGACGCATTTCGCTAGCCGTTAATCCCGAGGTTTCCGATCTCGATTTCTCGAATTCGGTGACGATCGACGGCGCGACAATTCCGTCGCTATCGACGCGATCAGCCCGGACGACGGTTGAACTCGGCTCGGGCCAGAGCTTCGTAATCGGCGGACTGCTGCGCACGATCAACGGCAGCACACTCACCAAGACGCCCGGCATCGGCGACGTGCCGGTGCTTGGCGCCCTGTTCCGTTCAAACAGCTATCGTCGCAACGAAACCGAACTGATCATCGTCGTCACGCCATATCTTGTGAAGCCAGTCTCGGCCGACAAGATCGTGCTGCCCACTGACGGCTTTGAGGCCCCCACCGATGTGGGCCGCTTGCTGCTCAACGAAACCTACAGGGGCGTGAGCGGCAAATCGCGACCGATGCCGACCATGGCGCCACCCAAGACGGTTGCGCAGCCGCAGATCGGTGCAGGCCTCGCCGTGCCGGAGCCACAAGTTCCGGCAAAGCGTGCCCCGGTCGAAAGCGGTCCGGCGACCCCCGGTTTCAGCGGCTAAGAAGGAGCAAACACCCATGCGCATTCTCTTCCTCCTCCCCTTCGCCGCCCTGACGCTGCCCGCATGCATGGGCGGCGGCACCGAAAACCGCGGCATGGAATCAGTGCATCAGCCGGTGGTTTCGCGGACCGACTACGTCTTCGACATTCCAAACCGCCCGACGCCCGCCGATCGCGCGCGCTTGTCGGATTGGTTCCGCTCGCTCGACCTTGCCTATGGCGACCGCGTCTCGGTCGACGATCCGGGCAACAGCGCCAGCAATCGCGGCGAGGTGGCCGAACTGGCGTCATATTTTGGTGCCGCGTTCGAGTCGGTCGCACCGGTCACCCAAGGTGCCATCCCGCCGGGGAACATCCGCGTCATCGTCAGCCGGACCAAGGCCGAAGTCCCGGGCTGCCCCGACTGGAGCCGCAAATCGAACCCGACGTTCGATAATCATGCGATGTCGAACTACGGGTGCGCGACCAACGCCAATATGGCCGCCATGGTCGCCAATCCGGAAGACCTGGTCAGCGGGAAACCGCAGGCCCCGACCGGTTACAACAAGCTGGGCGCGCGGCGTGCGCGCGACAATCGCGGAGGCAATTGATGAACGCTCCCTGGGCTCCGGGCCGCTGCGGAAACGCACTGCGCGATCCGTTTCATGCCTTCGTCTGTGACGAAATGACTGCCGAGCAAGTCCGCCCGATAGCGGTCGAACTCGGCTGGGCGGCAGACAAGATCAACAAGGGTGGCTTGCGCAATGCGGTCCAGTCGCTGTCGGTCTCGGCCAGCCCCAACATCCTGTTCGTCGATTTGTCCGAAAGCGGCGATCCGCTGAACGACATCAACGCGCTTGCCGAGGTGTGCGAGCCCGGAACGGTCGTGATTGCGGCGGGCCAAGTCAACGATGTCCGCCTTTATCGCGATCTGGTGGCCAGCGGCATTCAGGATTATCTCCTGAAACCCTTCAGCCCTGACGTGCTGCGCGAGGCGTTCACGCATGCTCAGGCCGTATTCAATGCGCCGAAAAACAACGAAGCCGCCGTCGATCGCCCGCACATCATGACGGCAATTGTCGGCGCGCGCGGCGGATGCGGTGCTTCGACAATTGCGACATCGCTCGCGTGGCTTCTGGGCGACCGCAGCCAGCGGGCAACCGCGCTGCTCGATCTCGACGTCCACTTCGGAACGGGCGCGCTCGCGCTTGATCTCGAGCCGGGACGCGGCCTTACCGATGCGATCGAAAACCCCGGCCGAATCGACGGGCTGTTTATCGAGCGCGCGATGGTCAAGGCCAATGAAAAGCTCGCTGTGCTCAGTGCCGAGGCACCGATCAACCAGCCGATGCTGACCGATGGCACGGCGTTCTTCCAGCTTCAGGAAGAATTGCGCAGCGCTTTCGAATGCACCGTGATCGATATCCCCCGCGGGATGCTGGTCCAGCATCCGCATCTGATGACCGACGTGCAGGCCATCGTGCTTGTTGCCGAACTGACGCTCGCGTCGGCACGCGACACTATTCGGCTGCTTTCGTGGATGAAGCAGAATGCGAGCCAGGCCACCGTGTTCGTGGTCGCCAACCGCGTGCAGTCGAGCGGTGGCGGCGAAATCAGCCGCAAGGATTTCGAAACCTCGATCGAACGCAAGATCGATTATGTCGTTCCCGCCGATCTCAAGGTCGTCACGCAGGCCGCAAAGCTCGGCAAGACTGCGGCCGAAGTCGGCAAGGGCACCAAGCTGGGCACCGCACTGACCGAAATCGCCGCCCGCCTGATCGCGCGCGCTGACGAAACGGTGGATGCCCCGCCCGGACCGGACGGCAAGAAAAAGCCGGCAGAAAAGACATCGCTACTCGGCAAGCTCGGCGGCTTCACGTCGATGATGCCCAAGGGTAAGCCCAAGTCCAAGGCGAGCTGAGCCATGCCGGAACTTTCGCCGCCGCTCATCATGATCATCGGCAGCACGATGCTGACGCTGCTGCTGCTGTATCTGGCCTTTGCCGGCCCTTCGGGTGGCAAGGCCGGGAGACGCCGCCTCACCGCGCTGCGCGATCGTCACGGGTCGTCGACGGTCGCCGTCGTCGAGGCACAGATGCGCCGCATCCACGCGCAGCGCGAAACGCGCATGGACGCCTTTGCGCAAAAACTGCTGCCAAACCGCGCAACACTGAAAAAGCGGCTCGACATGACCGGACGCACCTGGACTCCGGGCCAGTATCTGATGGTCTGCGCCGTGATCTGGGCCGTCGTCGCCATTGCGATCACGACGCAGGGCGGACCAGTTCTGCTCGCGTTGTTGCTCGGCCTGTTTCTCGGCCTCTTCCTGCCGCACTTTGTCACGGGCTTTCTGATCAAGATGCGGATCGGCGCGTTCAACAAGCGCTTCCCCGATGCGATCGAACTGCTGGTGCGCGGTCTGCGCTCGGGTCTGCCAATTTCCGAAACACTCGGCGTGGTGGCGACCGAAGTTCCGGGACCGGTCGGCGTCGAATTCCGCTCGGTGTCGGACAAGATCAAGATCGGGCGGACAATGGACGCCGCGCTCCAGGAAACCGCCGACCGGCTCGGCACGCCCGAATTTCAGTTCTTCGTGATCACGCTGCAGATTCAGCGCGAGACCGGCGGTAACCTTGCCGAAACACTGTCCAATCTGGCCAATGTGTTGCGCATGCGCATGCAGATGCGCCTCAAGATCAAGGCGATGTCGTCCGAAGCCAAGGCATCGGCCTATATCATCGGCGCGCTGCCATTCATCGTGTTTTTCCTGATCTACAGCATCAATCCCTATTACATCGGCAAGTTCTTCATCGATGAGCGGCTGATGGTGGCGGGACTTGGAGGCATGTTCTGGATGAGCATGGGTGCTTTCATCATGGCCCGAATGGTCAATTTCGAAATTTAGAGAAGGACCGGTTTCATGCAACCTGCCGCAACCGGACCGACCGTTCTCGGGGTTGACGTCATCTGGGTCGCCACGCTGCTTGCCGGCTTTGCGACCTTTGCGATGCTGCTGGCGGTCTATGCCGCCACCACCGTGCGCAATCCGATGGCCAAGCGCGTCAAGGCGCTGAACGAGCGCCGCGAGCAGCTCAAGGCAGGCATCGTCGCCTCGACCTCGAAGCGCCGCGCCAAGCTCAACCAGAAGAACGTGACGACCGATCGCATGCGGGCGTTGCTGGGCAACCTCAAGGTGCTGCAAGACAAGCAGCTCAAGGAAACGCAGATCAAGCTGATGCAGGCCGGCATCCGGTCGAAAGATCTTGCGGTCATCATCATCTTTGCGCGCCTCGTCATGCCGATCGTCATCGGCGGCGGCATGGCGATCTACGTCTATGTACTTGACGGCTTTGCCGACTGGTCAACGTTCAAGCGCTACATGCTTGTCGCCGGAACGCTGCTCCTGAGTTACAAAGCACCGGACATCTTCATTCAGAACAAGATCGCCAAGCGCACCAAGGAAATCCAGAAAGGCCTTCCCGATGCGCTCGACCTGCTCGTGATCTGCGCCGAAGCCGGTCTCACTGTCGATGCCGCGTTTGGTCGCGTCGCCAAGGAACTGGGCCGCGCCTATGCCGAACTCGGCGACGAATTTGCGCTGACCGCAATCGAGCTCGGCTTCCTGACCGACCGGCGGACTGCATTCGAGAACCTCGCAATGCGTGTCGATCTCGATGCCGTAAAGGGCGTGACGACAACGATGATCCAGACCGAGAAATACGGCACGCCGCTTGCCTCGGCGCTCCGCGTGCTCTCGGCGGAATTCCGCAACGAGCGCATGATGCGTGCCGAGGAAAAGGCCGCGCGGCTCCCGGCGATCATGACCGTGCCGCTGATCCTGTTCATCCTGCCCGTGTTGTTCGTCGTCATCCTCGGGCCGGCCGCCTGCTCGATCAAGGACTCGCTGATCCAGTAGCGCGGAACGCTCCTTGTGCCCGCCGGTTATCCCGCCCAGGCAACAGGAGCGAACCAATGCCGAATTTTACGATCAACGAATGGGTTATCGTCGTCCTCGTGCTCGTTGCGGGCTACCTTCTGGGGCTGCTTAGCCGCTCAGGTGCCGGCAAGTGGCAACGCCAGTATGAAGACGAGCGCGACGCGCACCAGGCGCTGCGGCGCGACTATGATCTTCACCTGAAGCGGCTCGACGACGTGCGCGCAACGACAATGATCGACCGCGACCGCGACGGGATCGATGATCGCGCGCAAGGCGATGCGCGCCGGATTGTTGATCGCGACGGCGACGGGGTGAACCACCGCGCTCAGGTTCGCCCAGTCAAGAGCCGTTAGCCAATGCTGCCTGCGCTGCTGCCAGCCGCGCGATCGGCACCCGGTAAGGCGAGGCGCTAACGTAATCGAGACCGATGCGTTCGCAAAAAGCAATGCTTGCCGGATCGCCACCATGCTCGCCGCAAATGCCCAGCTTGATGTCGGGCCGCGTCGCGCGTCCGCGGTCGGACGCGATCTGCACGAGTTCGCCTACCCCCTCCACGTCGATGCTGACGAATGGATCACGCTCGTAAATGCCCTGCTCGACGTAGGCTGAAAGGAACCGGCTGGCATCGTCGCGTGACACGCCGAGCGTGGTCTGCGTCAGATCGTTCGTGCCGAAGCTGAAAAAGGCACCGACTTCAGCGATTTCGCCTGCCCGCAGCGCCGCGCGGGGAAGCTCGATCATCGTGCCGACCAGATACTCGACGCGCCGTCCCGCTTCGGCGAACACCGCTTCGGCGGTGCGGTCGATCACCGCCTTCATCAGCTCGAGCTCACGCCGCGTCGCGACGAGCGGCACCATGATCTCGGGGATCGGCGTCACGTCGATCGCGAGCGCCGCCTCGAAGATCGCCCGCGCCTGGATCTCGTAGATCTCGGGGTAGGTTACGCCGAGACGGCATCCGCGATGGCCCAGCATCGGATTAAACTCGTGAAGCTCTGCCGCGCGGCGCTTGAGCACGTCGATATCGACGCCGGCCGCTGCCGCCACATCGGCAAATTCGCTCTCCTCATGCGGGAGAAATTCATGCAGCGGCGGATCGAGCAGGCGGATCGTGACGGGCAACCCCGCCATCACCTCGAAAATACCGATGAAATCGGCGCGCTGTTCGGGTAGCAGCTTGGCGAGTGCTGCACGCCGACCCGCTTCGTCCGACGCCAGAATCATCTGGCGCACCGCAGTAATCCGCGCGGCATCGAAGAACATGTGCTCGGTGCGGCACAGCCCCACGCCTTCGGCACCGAAATCGCGCGCCACCCGGCAGTCTGCGGGCGTTTCGGCATTGGCGCGCACGCGCATCCGTCGCACGGCATCGGCCCATGCCATCAGCGTGCCGAAATCACCGACGAGTTCAGGCAACACCGTCGCGACGCGCCCGCGCATCACTTCGCCAGTCGATCCGTCGAGCGTGATCACTTCGCCTTCGCGCAACTCGCCTCCGGCAAAGCGCGCAATCTTGGCTTTGGCGTCGATCGAGAACCCGCCTGCGCCTGAGACGCACGGCCGCCCCATGCCGCGCGCGACCACGGCAGCGTGCGACGTCATGCCCCCGCGCGCAGTGAGGATGCCCTTGGCGGCGTGCATCCCGTGAATGTCCTCGGGCGACGTCTCGGTGCGCACGAGGATCACGTCGTCGCCCGCATTGGCGCGCACTTCGGCGGTCTCGCTGTCGAAGACGACGAAGCCCGACGCCGCTCCGGGTGACGCCGGCAGGCCCTTGGCGATCACATCACGCTTCGCTTTCGGATCGAGCGTCGGGTGCAGCAGCTGGTCGAGCGCTTGCGGATCGACGCGCGCGATCGCCTCGTTGCGCGTAATCAGCCCCTCTTCCGCCATGTCGACCGCGATCTTGAGCGCGGCCTTTGCCGTGCGCTTGCCCGAGCGCGTCTGCAGCATCCAGAGTTTGCCGCGCTCGACGGTGAATTCGATGTCCTGCATGTCGCGATAATGCGTCTCGAGCAGGTCGAACACGCGCGCGAGTTCGGCATAGGTTTCAGGCAGCGCCTCTTCCATGCTGAGCGGCTTGGCCTTCGCTGCCTCGCGCGCGGCACGCGTCAGATATTGCGGCGTGCGGATGCCCGCGACAACGTCCTCGCCCTGTGCATTGATCAGATATTCGCCATAATAAGCCCGCGCGCCGGTTGCGGGATCGCGCGTGAAAGCAACGCCGGTCGCCGAGGTCTCGCCCATATTGCCGAACACCATCGCCTGCACGTTGACGGCGGTGCCCCAGTCATGCGGAATCGAATTGATCCGCCGATAGACCTTGGCGCGCTCGGACTGCCACGAGCCGAAGACCGCGCCGACCGCACCCCAGAGCTGGTCATGCACGTCCTGCGGAAACGGCTTGCCCCATTCACGCTCGACGACGCCGAGGTAAATTTCGACAATCGCCTGCCAGTCATCGGCATCGAAATCGGTATCGAGGAACACCGACTTGTCTTCCTTGGCGATCTCGAGCGCTTCTTCGAACAGGTGATGATCGAGGCCGAGCACGACATCGGCATACATCTGGATGAAGCGGCGATAACTGTCCCACGCAAAGCGCGCATCGCCCGAGGTGGCAACCAGCCCGAGCACGGTCTCGTCGTTGAGCCCCAGATTGAGCACCGTATCCATCATCCCCGGCATCGACACCCGCGCCCCCGAACGGACCGAGACCAGCAGCGGGTCCGCCACGTCGCCAAAGCGCTTGCCCGTCACCCGCTCGATATGCGCCAGCCCTTGCGCGACCTGCGGGTGCAGTTCGTCCGGGAAGGCCTCGCCCGCGTCGTAATAAGCGGTGCACATCGCCGTCGAGATCGTGAACCCCGGTGGCACCGGGAGGCCGATCGACGCCATCCCGTCGAGGTTTGCGCCCTTGCCGCCGAGCAGCAACTTGTCCTGCCCGCCCTCGGACACCCCGCCGCCGAAGCGATAGACATATTGGGTCATGCTGTTTCCATCACCGAAGTTGACACGAAGTTGACACCAAAACGCACTTCTATCCCTCGATCTTTGAGAAGTCGGCGACGTGGTGGACGGCGTCGCGAAAGCGCGCGAGGAGCGCCAACCGCGCGGAGCGCTTTGCCGGGTCGGGATCGTTGACCGTGACGGCGTCAAAGAACGCATCGATGGGCGCGCGCAAGGCCGCAAGCGCGGCCATCGCTCCCTCGAAATCCTCGGCATCGACTGCCATCGATGCCTCGGGCTCCGCCGCATCGAGCGCGGCGATGAGGGCTACTTCGCATGGATCGGGCGTGTAGGAAAGGCCCTCAACCTGCTCGCATCGCGAGCCGTCGCTCTCCGCTGAGAGAGAGGGAGAACTCTCCTTCTTCAAGATATTCGCCGCGCGCTTGTATCCGGCGAGCAGGTCCGCCCCCTCGCCCGTCTCGATGAACGCCTGCAATGCCTTTACCCGCGCAAGCAGCCGCACGAGATCGTCCTCGCCGCCGAGCGCGAACACCGCGTCGATCAGGTCGTGGCGGACCCCGGCTTCCCGCTGCTGAACTTTCAGGCGGTCGGCGAGGAAATCTCTAAGCAGTAGGTTCCGCTGAACAACGTTGGCACTTAGGTCGGCAGCAATATGTGCTGCATCAGGAATACCGTCGGAGAGATCGACATACTCCTCCATCACTTGGCCTTCGTCGAACTCGATTGCGAACACCGCGCGATGCCCGTCAAGCCGAAAAGCGTTCTGATACAACGCCGTGTCAGCGGTGAGGGTCCAAGCATGGTGCACCCTACTTAATCGGTCAAAAGTCTGCCGCTGAAGGGTGTCCGTGACTTGTCTTGCCAAACCATAGCTATGAACGCGTAAGCCATGGTGTACCATTAGGCTTATTAATCCCAGACCAGCCCGACGCACCGCGAATGGATCACGAGAGCCGGTAGGAATTTCTCCGATTGCGAAAAAGCAAGCAATCGTATCCAGCTTATCCGCCAGCGACACCGCCACTGTCACCGGTGCGGTCGGCACATCATCGCCGTGCCCGACAGGCTTGTAGTGATCGCGGATCGCGTCCGCGACGGCCGCGTCCTCGCCCTGCGCGCGCGCCAGGTGGCCGCCGATGATGCCCTGCAGCTCGGGAAACTCGCCGACCATGCCGGTCACGAGATCGGCCTTGCACAGCCGCGCCGCGCGTTCGGCGAGGTCGG
>JBJXFA010000015.1:0-7654 GCA_046153865.1 Sphingomonadaceae bacterium | reverse complement strand
CCTTGCCCAGATTGGCGACATAGATGCCCGACAGCCGGGCGATCTCGACATCCTTGGTCTGGATGAATTTCGGCCAGTCGAACGACGCCTCGACGGTCCAGCCATAGCCCTCGGCGGTCTTGAACTGGTGGGCGAAGTCCGAGGCCATGACCATGAATTTCTTGGGTACACAGCCGCGGATGACGCAGGTGCCGCCGACCCGGTGCTCCTCGGCGAGCGCAACACGTGCACCATGCCCAGCCGCGATCCGCGCCGCGCGTACGCCGCCCGATCCACCGCCGATGACAAACAGGTCGTAGTCAAAACTAGTCATGAAAACTCCGCTGTCTTTCACCAATGTGGATATAGGAACGCGCGCTTAAGCGTCTAGACCCGTGCCCGCTCGATCAACGCGCGTGTCGAGGGATCGAACGCGGCGCGAATTTCAGGATCGTCGATCCCCTTGGCCATCGCCTTGCCGAGCTCGACGCCGAACTGGTCGAACGGATTGATGCCGAGCAGCACGGCATTCACGAACGTCCGCGCCTCGTAAAAGGCGATGAGCGCGCCGAGCGTGCGGGCATCGAGCGCATCGAGCAGGATCGTCGTCGATGGACGATCGCCCGGATAATGCCGCGCGCGATCGTCCGAGCTGCGCCCCGCCATCAGCGCCGCGCCTTGCGCAAAGCAATTGACCAGCAATTGCCGGTGATGCTCGGGATCGAGTCCGTCGCCGGGCTCGACGCTCGCCACAAACTCGACCGGGACGAGCCGCGTGCCCTGATGCAGCAGCTGGAACACGGCATGCTGCGCATCGGTGCCGACGCCGCCCCAGGTGATCGGCGCGCTCGCCCGTTCGAGCGGCGCACCCTCTGCCGTCGCCGCCTTGCCGTTCGATTCCATCTCGAGCTGCTGGAGATAGGAGGGCAGCAGCCGTAGCCGCTCATCATACGCAAACACCGCGCGCGTCTCGCACCCGCGCACCTGCGCGTAACTGAGATCGACGAACGCAGCAATCACCGGCGCATTGCTCTCAAGCGCTGTCAGGCGAAAATGCCGGTCCATCTCCGCTGCGCCTTCGAGCAACTCGGCAAATTCGTCCCAGCCCAGCGCCAGTGCCGCGGGGAATCCGATCGACGACCACAGCGAATAACGCCCGCCGACGCTTTCGGCGAACGGCAACACGCGCGTTTCATCGACGCCCCATAATACTGCCTTGTCAGGCGCTGCCGTCAGCGCGACGACCCGGCCCAGCGGATCGGCGACGCCCGCAGCCTCCATCCATTGCAAAACCGATGCCGCGTTCAGCATCGTTTCGCTCGTCGTGAACGTCTTCGACGCGATCGCAAGCACGGTGGCGGTGGGATCGAAGCGATCGAACGCGGCTTCTAGCGCCACGCCATCCACGTTCGAGACGATGGCGACATCATAGCGCCCCGCATCACGACCCAGCGCATCGACGATGAGATCGGGCCCGAGCGCCGATCCGCCGATCCCGACATGGAGAATGTGGCGCACCGGCCCGAGCGCGTCGGCCTCGATGGCATCGATCAGCGCGCGCATCCGGTTGTGCAGCGCCTGCGCCCTGGCGACGCTTTCCGCCGCACCCTCGCCGCGCTCTGCGCCGTGCTCGGCGGCGCGGCCTTCGCTTGGATTGATGATCCGGCCCGCATAAAGATCGTCGCGCTTGCCCGCGAGCCCCTGCGCGGCGGCCAGCCGGACAAAGGCCGCAACAACCTCGCGCGACAGATGCGTCTTCGAAAAATCGAACCGGATGCCCGATTGCTCGACGACGAAAGCGGCAAGCCGCCCAGGATCGCTTTCGAACAATGTGCGAAGCGGCGTGCGCGGCAGCGCCTCGATGCGATCCCAATCGGTCATGGTTCGCAGTTCCCCCTCGCTTGACGCGGATTGCCCGACAGCCCAATGCCCCGGCCGATGACCGACACCGATAGGCCCGCGCCCGCTCCTGCGAAACCCGCGAAATCCGAAACGCGCGATTTTCTCGAATTTCTGCTGAAACTCGGCATTTTCGTGTTCATCTTGCGCAGCTTCATCTTTGCGCCGTTCAGCATCCCATCGGAATCGATGGTTCCGCGCCTGCTGGTCGGCGATTATCTCGTCGTCAGCAAATGGTCCTACGGCTATTCGCGTCATTCCTTCCCCTTTTCGATCCCGCTCATCCCGGGGCCAGGGCGGCTTTTCGAGAGCCTGCCCGAGCGCGGCGACGTCGTCGTCTTCAAACAGCCACCGAACAATGACGTGGATTTCATCAAGCGGGTGATCGGCCTGCCCGGTGACATGATCGAAGTTCGTGGCGGCCAGATCGTGATCAACGGCACGGCGGTGCCGAAACAGCGGCTGCCCGACTTCGTGTTCGCTGAGACGCCGACCATGCGCTGCTATGGTCCGCAATTCGCCGAGAGCGGGTCCGACGGAAAGCGAAGATGCCGTTATCCGCGCTTCCGCGAGACGCTGCCCGGCGGTCGCACCTATGACGTGCTCGACATCGGCCCGCGCGAGGCCGACGACACGCAGGTCTATGTCGTTCCGGCGGGTAACATCCTGACGCTCGGCGACAATCGCGACAATTCCGCCGACAGCCGGTTCGAAGCGGGCGGCTATGGCTTCGTGCCGCTCGAAAATCTCGTCGGCAAGGCGCAGGTCACGGTGTTCTCGACTGACGGGACCGCGAATTGGCTGCTGCCATGGACCTGGTTCACCGCGGCGCGCTGGCAGCGGATCGGGGAGGGTTTTTGAACGCGCTGGCCGATTGGCTGACCAGCGCGCTCGGCGCGACACCGAATGATCTTGCGCTCTACGAACGCGCACTGACCCACGGCAGCCATGGGGCACCAAGCTACCAGCGTCTCGAGTTCCTCGGCGACCGCGTGCTCGGTCTTGCAGTGGCGCGCTGGCTTTATGCGCGCTTTCCCGATGAACCTGAAGGCAGTCTGTCGAAGCGCCTGAATGCGCTCGTCACCGGCGCGACCTGCGCAACCATCGCGCGCCGCATCGGCGTCTCGACCCATCTGCGCCTCGGCAAGCAGGCGCGCGACGATGGCGCGTTCGACAGCGACAATATTCTCGGCGACGTCACCGAGGCGCTGATCGGCGCGCTCTATGTTGACCACGGCTTCGATGCTGCCGACGCATTCGTGCGCACCCGCTGGGCAGCGCTGGTGGAGGGCGACGCCACCGCGCCGCGCCACCCCAAATCAGCGTTGCAGGAACTGGCAGCACAACTCGGCCGTCGCGCGCCGATCTACACCGTTTCGGACCGCCAGGGACCGCACCATGCGCCGCGCTTCACTGTGACCGTGAGCCTCGGCAGCGCGGGCGAAGCGACTGCCACGGGCGCATCGAAACAGGAAGCCGAAACGGCGGCGGCATCGGCGCTGCTGGAGCAATTGGGATGAGCCAGCGCTGCGGCCTCGTCGCCATTCTCGGCGCACCCAATGCGGGCAAGTCCACGCTCGTCAACGCGCTTGTCGGTCAGAAGGTCGCGATCGTCAGCCCGAAGGCGCAGACCACACGGACGCGGCTCATGGGCATTGCGATTGCAGGCGAAACGCAGATCCTGCTGGTCGATACGCCGGGCATCTTCGAGGGCAAGCGCCGCTTCGATCGCGCGATGGTGCAGGCGGCGTGGGGCGGCACGCAGGATGCCGATCTCGTCGCGCTTGTCGTCGATGCGAAGGGCGGGCTCGGCCCCAAACTCGAAGCGATATTGACCGGGCTAGAGGCGCGGCCCGAGCCAAAGCTGCTTGTCATGAACAAGGTCGATGTCGCCGATCACGGCAAGCTGCTCCGCCACATCACTGCACTCAATGAACGCCTGAGCTTTGCCGATACGCTGATTGTCAGCGCGACGAGCGGGGATGGCATCGATGATCTGAAAGCCCGGCTTGTGCGCGCGATGCCCGAGGGGCCATGGCATTTCGCCGCCGATCAGGTCTCCGACGCGACCGACCGGGTGCTCGCCGCCGAAGTCACGCGCGAGCAGATCTTCCACCAGCTCTATCAGGAACTGCCGCAGGCCTGCGCAGTCGAGACCGAGAAATATGAGGAACGCAGCGGGGGAACGGTCGAAATCCACCAGCAAATCCTCGTCGCGCGCGAAAGCCAGCGCGCCATCGTGCTCGGCAAGGGCGGGGCGCGGCTGAAGGAAATCGGCAGCAAGGCGCGCGTCGAGCTGGCGGCACTCCTCGGCGTCAAGGTCCATCTCTATCTGCACGTGAAAGTCTCGCCCAATTGGGACGAAGACCGCGGGGTTTATCGCGACATCGGGCTCGACTGGGTCGATTGAAGCACGGCATCGACCCATGCGGGCACGAGCATGCCCGCCGGTCCCAGCCGGCTTTCATGGAAGAACCCGCTGCCCGCCGATCGTTCCAGATTGAGTTCGAGTGTGCCCGCCCCCGCCCCGCGCGCGGCCTCGACGAAACCTGCCGCTGGATAGACCGCTCCCGATGTGCCGATCGAAACGAACAAGTCGCAATCGCTGATCGCCCGGTAAATCCGATCCATCGCATAGGGCATCTCGCCGAAGAACACGATGTCGGGGCGGAGTGCCAGCGCGTCGCACGCCCCGCAAGCCGTTCCCGGTGGCAGCCGCCCCGTCCAGGGTCCGCGATCGCCGCAGGCGGCACATAGCGCGCTGTTCAGCTCGCCATGCATGTGGATCAGCCGCCGGGCCCCGGCGCGCTCGTGCAGATCATCGACATTTTGCGTCACGACGAGAAGGTCACCGTTCCATTCGGCATCGAGCCGCGCCAATGCCCGGTGCGCTGCATTGGGCTCGACCCGGCTCAGTGCGGCACGGCGCTCATCGTAGAAGCGGTGCACCTGGTGCGGATCCTGCACGAGCGCCTCAGGCGTGCAGACGTCCTCGACGCGGTGTCCTTCCCACAGACCATCAGGCCCGCGAAACGTCGCCAGCCCACTCTCGGCGGAAATGCCCGCCCCGGTCAAAATCACGATGCTCTCGATTTCGCGCATCGGCACGCTATACGAAAGCGATGACAGACACGACAATCGCAATCGGCATCTTCGGCAGCGCAGGCCGCATGGGGCAGGCACTGGCCGACGCCATCCCTGCGCTCGGTGCGCGCATCGCCGGTTGCACGGATGCGGGCGACGATGCGGCAGCGCTCGCGGCCATCGCTGATGTGCTCGTCGATTTTTCGGCACCGATGGCACTATCGCCCCATCTCAGTGCGGCGCGCCTCGCCCGCACGCCTATTTTGATCGGGACGACCGGGCTCGACGGCAATCACCATGCGATGATCGACGAGGCGGCGAGCGACATTCCCGTGCTGCAGGCCGCGAACACGTCGCTGGGCGTCAATCTGCTTACCGCCATGGTCGCTCAGGCGGCAATCCGCCTCGGGTCCGAGTGGGACATCGAGGTTCTCGAGATGCACCATCGCCACAAGGTCGACGCGCCGTCGGGAACGGCATTGCTGCTCGGCCAGGCGGCAGCCAATGCGCGCGGCAAGAGCCTGCCCGAACTCACCCGCTTCGATCGCAACGACGCGCGCGAGCCGGGCACGATCGGCTTTGCCTCGCTGCGCGGTGGATCGGTCGTGGGCGATCACACGGTCATTTTCGCATCCGATGGCGAACGCATCGAACTGGGTCACCGCGCCGACAACCGCACGGTCTTTGCGCATGGCGCGGTCCGGGCAGCACTGTGGCTCGCGGGACAACCCGCCGGACGCTACACGATGGCGGATATGCTCGGGCTTTGAAGAAGGCCGACATCTTCGAATTCTACCGCCGCCTTGCCGAGGCCAATCCAGCACCCGAAACCGAGCTTGCTTATGGCAATATCTATCAGCTGCTCGTCGCGGTCGTCCTGTCCGCGCAGGCGACCGATGCCGGGGTGAACAAGGCGACGCGCGCGCTGTTTCAAGCCGTTGCCGATCCGCAGGCAATGCTCGGGCTTGGCGAAGACGGGCTGAAAGCACACATCCGCACGATCGGCCTGTTCAACACCAAGGCCAAAAACGTCATCGCCCTGTCGCGTCTCCTCGTCGAACAGCATGGCGGCATCGTGCCGACCGAACGCGATGCACTGCAGGCGCTTCCCGGCGTCGGTCGCAAGACGGCCAATGTGGTGCTGAACGTGGCGCTCGGTGCCGAAACCTTTCCGGTCGATACGCACGTATTCCGCGTTGCGAACCGCACTGGCCTTGCCAAAGGCAAGACCCCGGCCGCGGTCGAGATAATCCTTGAGCGGCAGACCCCTGCCCCGTTTCGCGTGCAGGCGCATCACTGGTTGATCCTGCACGGCCGCTATACCTGCAAGGCGCGCATGCCCGAATGCTGGCGCTGCCCGGTCATTGACCTGTGCGCGTTCAGGCCCAAGTCATCCGCGCCAGCGAAAATCGCCATTGAAAGTGTGAAGGGAGATGCCCATGCGTAAGTTCCTGCTCGGCGCGCTTGTCCTGACCGCGACGCTGAGCGTCGCCAGCGCGCGTGAGGCCAAAGCCATTCCCGAAGCGACGCCCGATGGCGAAGCGGTCAGCTGCGTCTCGCTCAGCCAGATTTCATCGACGCGCGTCCACAGCGACAGCGTGATCGATTTCCGGATGCGCGGTGGCAAGGTCTATCGCAATACCCTGCCCAACAGCTGCCCCTCGCTCGGCTTCGAAGAGCGCTTTTCATACAAGACGTCGCTCAATCAGCTTTGCTCGGTCGATATCATCACCGTGCTGCAATCGCCTGGACTGACGCGGGGCGCCAGCTGCGGCCTCGGCAAGTTCCAACCGGTCAAGCTCGTAAATGCCCCCAAGCGTTAGGACTGGCGCGGCGCGGGCACCGCTGTTAGAGCAAAGGGCACGCACCGGTAGCTCAGCTGGATAGAGCACTGCCCTCCGAAGGCAAAGGTCAACAGCTGAACGAACGAAATGAAGGAATCTTTTTGTAGTGAATTGAGCGGCTTGTGCGGAATGGGCTTAATGTCTTCACACTGCAAATTTTTCCGCGTAAGCACTGCGTAAGCACTAGCACCCGTAGCTCAGCTGGATAGAGTGACGCCCTCCGAAGGCGTAGGCCGCTGGTTCGAATCCAGCCGGGTGCGCCAGCTTCTTCATTTTCTCATTGAAATTATTGAGTAATCTCGGCGGGTCAAATCCTGCGCGATAGGCGATTCTCTGAGGGGGAAGGCCTTCCCCTACTGGTGAGCCCGCAAGCGGTCTCCCCAGACCCCTTCTGCGGGGAAGGTTCCCCGCAACGCCCCTCGAACGAATGAGCGGGGCTGATGACGCGCTCGGTCCCGCGCACCGTTCCGGCGCGCTCCTGCGGGCGCGGCGTTTGAAGAGGAAGGCCCCGCGCGCACTGAATCGGCGGGCATGATTTCATGCGCAGGCGATGAAAGCCGACAAGTCCCGGCTTTCCGCCTGCTTGATCAAGGCAGCGACAACCGCCTCCTTTCAGGGCGCGAATCCTTTGCTTTGGCCATTCTCGCTGGTCGCTCGCAGAGATGGTTACATGAACGGGTCTGTGGACGGCGCTGGCGCGCCGGTGTTGTTTGTGCGGCCCCGGCGAGACGGGGTGGGCGGCGCTCCCGTCTAGGCACGGCGCGGGCAGGCGCAACCGGGCAAGCCCGGTCCTCCACTTCGTTGCGGCCGTCTTTCGTCGGCAGTCACAGATTTCTCAGGATTCATGC
>JBJXFA010000001.1:0-3876 GCA_046153865.1 Sphingomonadaceae bacterium | reverse complement strand
GTGACGAGAAGATGACCACAAGCAGCATCGGGACGGTCGCGACCAGCGAGAAGATGCCCACCAGGCGGACGTGCAGCCGCCCACCGCCCCCGACCGGCGAGGTGTTGGCTCGCCGCTTGGCCATGCGCCGACCGGCGAGCACGATGAGGGCGAGCGCGGGCACGAGATTCGCGACGAGAAGCAGCGCGACCGCGGGCGGCGTAAGCAATTTCTGACCCGGCGTCCCTTGCGTCAGGATGAGGTAGCTAGCCGTTGCGATCACGATGAGGGCCGCAAGGGTCGCGAGCTCGACATAGGGCATCCAGCGGCGGCGCCCGACGAAGACCGCCAGTCGCCGTTGCCAACCCGAGAGCGATCGCGCCTGCATCGTTGCGGCGATACAACAGTTGCGTGATATTTCAACCACGATCAATCGCGAGCCGACGGGCTTTCAACCGTTTCGATCGCGACCTCCGCGAACATGTCGCTGGTGGGCTGCCACGCCTTTACCTTGCCCTCGCCAATAATCAGCCAAAACTTGTCATCGCCCGACGCCAGATGAATGTCGGTCGCCGACGGAAGCGGCGGTCCGCTCGGGTGCGAATGGAAATAGCCGAGCAGTTTGGGTCCGCCATTGCGTTCGCAACGGATAGCTTCGAAGAGCGCAGCCGGATCGATCTCGAAATGGCGCGCGGGGTCGGCTGCGACATTTGCGACAGGAACAACAGCTTCCACGATTCCCGCGTCGCCAAAGACGAGGCCGCAGACCTCGCAGCCGGGCGCGTCCGCTGCCAGGTCGAGCAGCAGCGTCTCGTCTGCCCTTGATATCCGCAACCGCATCGCCACATTCTTAGCAATGCCCGGGGGGTTTTCCACAATATCAGTGACGCTCGGCGGTGCGCAGGGCGGTTGGAGGCTCGATCGTGCGCTTGCCGCCGCTGTCCCGACAATCTCGCGCGAGCGTTTGAAGTCTCTGATTTCGAGCGGACGCGTGCGCGGGCCGACAGGTTTGATGCGCGATCCGGCGATGAAGGCGACCGCAGGCGCGGATTTCGCGATCGAGGTGCCCGATCCGACTCCCGCGCACAACGAGGCGCAGGACATCGCGCTGACGATTGTGTTCGAGGACGATCATTTGCTCATCGTGGACAAGCCCGCGGGCATGGTCGTCCATCCGGCGGCGGGCAATTTTGACGGGACGCTTGTCAACGCCCTGCTCCACCATTGCGCCGGGCGTCTGTCTGGCATCGGCGGCGTCGCGCGGCCCGGCATTGTCCACCGCATCGACAAGGACACGTCGGGGCTGCTCGTCGTTGCCAAGGACGATCGCACCCACGAGGGGCTTTCGGCGCAGTTCGCGCAGCACATAATCGACCGTCGCTATCGCGCGATCGTGGCGGGTCTCCCGAAAGCGAGCGGCACGATCGACGCCGCGCTGGCGCGCAGTCCGCACGACCGCAAGAAGGTCGCTTTGGTGGCCAGCGGCAAGCACGCGGTGACGCATTTCACACTGCTCAGATCCCTCCGCAACGCAGCGCTGGTCGAGTGCCGTCTTGAAACCGGGCGAACGCATCAGGTCCGCGTCCACATGATGTCGATCGGGCATCCGCTGCTCGGCGATCCGGTTTATGGCCGGACCCTGCCCGCGCACCGCGACACTCTCAAGCGTCTCGCATTCCGACGGCAGGCGCTGCACGCGGCAAGGCTCGGTTTCGTTCATCCCGTGACAAGCGAAACTTTGGTATTTGAAAGCGAAATGCCGGACGATATGCAACATTTGGCGCTAGAGCTTGGTATATAAGGAACTTGAAGGGATCGCAGCGGTATTCTCTGTCTGCGACCAGGGAGTGACGACAACATGGCTGGCAACAGCAACGTACCCGCGACGATTCCGGCACTCGGCGGCGAAGCGAGCCTCAATCGCTATCTTTCGGAAATCCGGAAATTTCCGCTCCTGACGCCTGAAGAGGAATATATGCTCGCGAAACGCTTCGAGGAGCATGGCGATCCCGAAGCTGCCGCACGGCTGGTGACGTCGCACTTGCGACTCGTGGCCAAGATCGCGATGGGCTATCGCGGCTATGGCCTGCCCGTCAGCGAGCTGATTTCGGAGGGCAATATCGGGCTGATGCAGGGCGTGAAGAAGTTCGAGGCCGATCGCGGCTTCCGGCTTGCGACTTACGCCATGTGGTGGATCCGCGCCTCGATCCAGGAATTCATCCTGCGCTCGTGGAGCCTCGTCAAAATGGGGACGACGGCGGCGCAGAAGAAGCTGTTCTTCAATCTGCGGCGGATGAAGAACAATCTCGAAGCCTTTGAAGATGGTGATCTGAGCCCTGCCAACGTCAAGAAGATCGCGACCGATATCGGGGTCACCGAAGAAGAAGTGATCAGCATGAACCGCCGCATGGCGATGGGCGGTGACACGTCGCTCAACGTGCCGCTGCGCGAGGATGGCGAGGGCCAGTGGCAGGACTGGCTGCAGGACGACGGCCCGCTGCAGGACGAAGCTGTGGCCGAAAGCCAGGAGCGTGTGCATCGCCATGCCATGCTTGCCGAAGCGATGGACGACCTCAACGAGCGCGAACGGCACATCCTCACCGAGCGCCGCCTGTCAGAAGAGCCCAAGACGCTCGAGGAACTGAGCCAGGTTTACGGCGTCAGCCGAGAGCGCGTACGCCAGATTGAGGTTCGGGCGTTCGACAAGCTCCAGAAGGCGATGATCCGGATTGCGCAGGGCAACGGGACGCTGGCGCTGGCGTGACCTCGAAAGTGCGGCGCAAATCCGGGGGCGTCGCCTATCGCGTCGGCTGGTTCATCGGCCGGGCGATCATCTGGTTCTTGATCGGGTCGCTCCTTTGGGTGATCGCCTACCGTTTCGTCGGGCCGCCGATCACCTTCACGATGATCGGCGACATGTTGCGCGGCGAAACGATTAAGCGCGACTGGATGTCGCTCAGCCAGATCGATACCGACATGGCGCGCGCCGCCATTGCTGCGGAAGACTCCAAGTTCTGTATGCATAGCGGCTTCGATCGCGATGCCATTGCCGAAGCCATCGATCGTAATGCACGCGGCGGCCGCATTCGCGGCGGCTCGACGATCAGTCAGCAGACCGCGAAGAACGCATTCCTCTGGCAAGGCGGCGGCTATTTCCGGAAAGGTCTCGAAGCCTGGTTTACGCTGCTGATCGAAAACATCTGGGGCAAGGCGCGCATCATGGAAGTGTATCTCAACATCGCCGAAACCGGCATTGCGACCTATGGCGTCAATGCCGGATCGCAGCGCTATTTCGGCCATGATGCAAGCCGCATGAGTCGGACCGAAGCAGCGCGGATGGCAGCCGTCCTGCCGTTGCCCAAAAAGAGCGGCGCGGTCGTCCCCAGGGGGTTCACGCGCCGCTACGGTAACAGCATTGCCGCGCGCGTCGGTGTCGTGGCCCGCGACCGGCTCGACGCCTGCTTGCGTTAGAAGGGCATCTTGAAGCCGGGCGGCAATGGCAGCCCTGCAGTCATTTTCCCCATCTGCTCGTTTGACACGGCATCGGCCTTGGCGCGCGCGTCGTTGAAGGCGGCCGCGATCAGGTCTTCGAGCATCCCCTTTTCGCTGACGGACATCAGCGAATCGTCGATGCTGACGCCGATCACCCGGCCCTTGGCGCTCGTCTTGATCTTGACGATCCCGCCACCCGAAGCCCCTTCAACCTCGATCGTGTCGAGGCTCGCCTGCGCTTTGGTCATCTCTTCCTGCACATTGGCGGCCATCTTGAGGATGTCGTCGATCGATTTCATGGGGTTGCACTCCGTTGTTCAGTCCAGTCGAGCAGCTCAGCGCCCGGGAAATGAGCGAGCGCGGCGGCCACGACCGGCTCGGCCAAGATGGCATCGCGCGCCGCCG
>JBJXFA010000098.1:0-3336 GCA_046153865.1 Sphingomonadaceae bacterium | reverse complement strand
CTAAGATTTTTTGCCCATTGCCCGATTGCTTTAGGGAGAAGAAGCGGCGTGAATGCCTGTTCCTCGCAAGCGGTCAAGGCTGTCAACAGTAAGAAGGGATGCATTTTCATGACCTAGATTTGCCAATTCTCTTTAAAGAATGCGTAAATGAACATGGCCTATGGAGAAATGCGAAACGGAGAACCCATCGACAACAATCGAGTCCCTCGACTGCGCTTGGGACGAACGGCCCTTAAAGTGCGTTTAAATCGCGAACCGGCATAGAAGCATTTCGCGCGACGCATCAATCGCCTATGCATTGGTGATGCTCTGGCTGTTACCCTCATCTGCTCTCCTCCTCGGCTATCTCCTCGGATCGATCCCGTTCGGCCTGATCCTCACGCGCGCCTGCGGCGCGGGCGATCTGCGCAGCATCGGATCGGGCAATATCGGCGCGACCAACGTGCTGCGCACCGGCCGCAAGGGGCTGGCGGCGGCAACGCTGCTGCTCGATGCGGCCAAGGGCGCGGCGGCTGTGTTTGCCGCCGAGGCGATCCAGCCGGGGCTGGGCACGCTCGGCGGGCTCGCGGCTTTCTTCGGCCATTGTTATCCGGTGTGGCTGGGGTTCAGGGGCGGCAAGGGCGTGGCGACACTCCTTGGCATCGCCCTTGCGCTGAGCTGGCCGGTGGGGCTGGCCTATGCGGGGGTCTGGCTCGGCGTGCTCGCGCTGTTCCGCTACTCGTCGCTCGGCGGGCTGGCGGCTGCGCTCTCGACGCCGGTCGTCGCCATCATGACCGGAAAGATCGGCCTGCTGCCGCTGTTCCTCGCGCTTGCGCTGATGGTCGTCTGGAAGCACCGGAGCAACATCGCGCGGCTGCTGGCGGGCACCGAGCCGCGCGTGGGGCAGAAGGCAACGGCGTGAGTGCAGATGCGGCGGACAAGCTCCGCCTGATCCGCTCGGCCAATATCGGGCCCGTGACCTATGCGCAGCTGCTCGCACGCTTCGGCACGGCGGCAGCCGCGCTCGCCGCCATCCCCGATCTCGCGATGCGCGGCGGCGGGCGCGCACCCGCGCTTGCCGATCCGCGCGCGATCGCCGACGAGATGCGCACCGTGGCAAAGCTCGGCGCGCGCTACCTGTTCGTCGGCGAGGCGCTGTATCCGCCGCTGCTCGCGCAGCTCGAGACGGCACCGCCCGCGCTGGTCGTGCGCGGCGATTTGCAGCTGTTCGAGCGGCCGGCGGTTGCGATCGTCGGCGCGCGCAATGCCAGTGCGGCGGCGTGCCGCTTTGCGCGCGGGCTGGCGCATGAACTCGCCGAGGCGGGTTGCCTGATCGTCTCGGGCCTGGCGCGCGGGATCGACACTGCGGCGCACCAGGGCTCGGTCGATACCGCGACCGTGGGCGTGATCGCGAGCGGGATCGACATCGCCTTCCCGCCCGAGAATGCCGAGCTGCAGGATCGCATTGCGCGCGACGGCGTGCTCGTCGCCGAACAGCCGCCGGGGCGCGAACCGCTGGCGCGCCACTTCCCCTCGCGCAACCGGATCATCGCCGGGATGGCGCTCGGCACGGTCGTCATCGAGGCGGCGCCCAAATCGGGCTCGCTCATCACGGCGCGGCTGGCCAACGAAGCGGGGCGCGAAGTGATGGCCGTGCCGGGCTCTCCGTTGGACCCGCGCGCGCAGGGGTGCAACGCGCTGATCCGCGAGGGCGCGACGCTGGTGCAGACCGCCGCCGACGTGCTCGAGATGATCCGCCCGCTGAGCTCCGGCGTCGCCGCGCCCGGCGATCGCTGGCGCAGCGCCCCGGTCGACGCAGACGCCGGTGATACGGCACGCCGCGCCGTCGCCGATCTGCTGGGCAGCACGCCGGTCAGCATCGACGAGCTCGTGCGGCAATCAGGGCTGCACCCGGCGGTGGTGGCGACGGTGCTGCTTGAACTTGAGCTCGGCGGGCGACTGGAGCGGCATGCGGGGGGACGGGTCAGCCTCGCTTAAATTCCGCTTGCCCTTGGCGCAAAGAGGCATAGGTTCAGGTTGCTGGGGGCAGACTTTTTTTCCGAAGGCTGTGGCGCCATGAAAATTGAAGATCGGCTTGAATTCAAAAACAAACCGCCCGTTTACACGCTCGGGCCCGATGACCTTGTCATGACCGCCGTCAAAACGATGAGCGAGAAGAATTTCGGCGCGGTCGTGGTGGTGGATGGCGCTCGGAAACCCGTTGGCATCGTGACCGAACGTGACTTCATGCGGCGGTTGCTCAACATGGGGCGCGACCCCAATACGACTAAGCTCAGCGAGATCATGACGACGAATTTGCGGCTGGCGAAGGCGGACGACAATCTGCTCGAATGGCTGCAGCAAATGTCGAACGAACGCTTTCGTCACCTGCCAGTGGTCGACGAAAAGGGGACGCTGGTGAACCTGATGAGTCAGGGCGATTTTGTCAGCTATACCTGGCCGCAACTGCTCAGCCGCGTCGCCGAACAGGCGCGGGCGGAGTTTGACACCAATCCGTCCATCTATGCCGCGATTGGCGCGGGTGTGCTGTTCCTGCTGATCCTGATTGGTGTGGTCGCTTATCTGACCTGAGGTTTCTTAATCGGCTTTGTTGCGCAGGCGGTCGGTCCAGCTGATGATCAAGCCGACAAACCGCCCGGCGCTTTGCAGACCGAGCGCGACTTGACGCGGGTTGGTGTCGAGCTTGTCCTCAAGGGCAATTTTCAGATGCGTGCTGCCGCCTGAATAGGTCGCCCCGATCAAAAGGACTGCCGCCGCCATGGCCAATCCTGCGCGTCGCATGCTTGTGCTCCCTCTTTGTAACGGGTCGCACGGTAGCCGGGGAACATGGACGGGGGATGAACGGTGCCAGCGCTTTTGGTTAGCTTCGGTCAAACCGTCCCGACTGGAGGAATGAAATTGCCTGACGGGCGACGCGGGGGTGGAACGGCATCATCGGATGCGCGACGGGAAGGGTCAGATGATCGGTCATGCCCACCACTTTGGTTGATGCGACGGAGACTTTGCCGTCGTGCGGCGCGCGGATCAGGAAGGGCGCGATAAGGCGATCGATGGGGCGGTCGCCGGCGATGATGCCAAGTTCATAATCGACCCGCCCCAGGCTTTCGTTCAGTTCTGCGGTTCGACGAGTCAGAAGATATTGGGTGTTCGGCCCCAAGATTGCGCTGGCCAAGCGCGAGCGTTCGAGCATGTCGGCCCATTCGCTGCCGCCATTGGGCGGGGCCAGCATGACCACGCGGCCCAGATTGTCCGGTCGCTGTTTCGTCAGAAGGGTACGCACGAGCAGCCCGCCCAGCGAATGGGTGATGACATGAACCTGCCCATCCAGCGAAGCCG